>DATJIF010000080.1:0-2298 GCA_035493475.1 Actinospica sp. | reverse complement strand
GTAGGACGCGGCGGTGTGCATGTCCTTGTCGCCGCGGCCGGAAAGGTTCACGACGATGACCGGCTCGCGGCCCAGCTCCTCGCGCAGCTTCGGCGCGATGCGGATGGCACCGGCCACGGCGTGCGCGGACTCGATCGCCGGAATGATGCCCTCGGTGCGGCACAGCAGCTTGAAGGCGTCCATCGCCTCGGCGTCGGTGACGGGCTCGTAGGTCGCGCGGCCGATGTCGTGCAGCCAGGCGTGCTCGGGACCGACGCCCGGGTAGTCGAGGCCCGCGGAGATGGAGTGGCTCGGCAGGGTCTGGCCGTACTCGTCCTGGAGGATGTAGGTGCGCGCGCCGTGCAGCACGCCGACCGCTCCCCCGGTGATCGACGCGGCGTGCAGGCCGGTCTCGACGCCGGAGCCGCCGGCCTCGAAGCCGTACAGCCGCACCGACTCGTCCGGCACGAACGCGTGGAAGGCGCCGATCGCGTTCGATCCGCCGCCGACGCACGCGGCCACCGCGTCCGGCAGCGCGCCGGTCTGCTCGAGGATCTGCGCGCGCGCCTCGACGCCGATGATCCGGGCGAAGTCGCGCACGATCGAGGGGAACGGGTGCGGACCGGCGGCCGTGCCGAACAGGTAGTTCGTGTGCTCGACGTTGGTGACCCAGTCGCGGATCGCCTCGTTGATCGCGTCCTTGAGGGTGCGCGAACCGGTGGCGACCGGGACGACCTCGGCACCGAGCATCCGCATCCGGGCCACGTTCAGCGCCTGCCGCTCGGTGTCCTCCTCGCCCATGTAGACGACGCATTCGAGGTCGAAGATCGCGGCCGCGGTCGCGGAGGCGACGCCGTGCTGGCCCGCCCCGGTCTCCGCGATGACCCGCTTCTTGCCCATCCGCTTGGTGAGCAGGGCCTGGCCGAGCACGTTGTTGATCTTGTGCGAGCCGGTGTGGTTGAGGTCCTCGCGCTTGAGCAGGATCCGGGCGCCCGCGTGCGCGGACAGCCGCTCGGCCTCGGTGAGCAGCGAGGGGCGGTTGGCGTAGTGGCGCAGCCAGTGCGTGAGCTCGGCCTGGAACTCCGGGTCGTCCTTGGACTTCTGGTAGGCCTCGGTGAGCTCGGCGAGCGCGGCCATCAGCGCCTCGGGCATGAACCGGCCGCCCAGACGGCCGTAGTGCCCGGAGGCGTCGGGCTGCGATGAGGAATGTGCGTACGACGCGGCGAAGAAGGCGTCGGAAAAGACAGTGGCGTCCGTCATCGGACTTCGTCTCCTGACGAGGATTCAGATCGGTGAGTTGTCGGAACAGGCGCGCGGAACGTCAGATCGCGGCCGTCGACCATCGCCGGCCCGCGGGCGCGTGGCGCCACCACGGACGCCGACGGGCGGCCGCGCGGGGGGACGTGGTTGCACTCACGGAACCCATCCTAGGGCAGAACTCAGCGGCCTCGGCGCATCGCCGGGTGGGCGCCCGCGGCGACCAGGTCGGCGACGCAGGAGCGCGGGTCCCGGCCGGTGACCAGGGACTCGCCGACCAGCACCGCGTCGGCGCCGGCGTTGGCGTAGGCGATCAGGTCGTGCGGACCGCGCACGCCGGACTCGGCCACCCGCACGATCGAGTCGGGGATGCGCGGGGCGAGCCGGGCGAAGGTGTCCCGGTCCACCTTGAGGGTCTTGAGGTCGCGCGCGTTCACGCCGATGATCTTCGCCCCGGCGTCGATCGCCCGGTCGATCTCGTTCTCGTCGTGCACCTCGACCAGCGGGGTCAGCCCGATCGACTCGGCCCGCTCGATCAGCGAGACCAGCGCGTCCTGGTCCAGCGCGGCCACGATCAGCAGCGCGAGGTCGGCGCCGTGCGCACGGGCCTCCCACAGCTGGTAGCTGGAGACGATGAAGTCCTTGCGCAGCACCGGGATGTCCACCCGGGCGCGCACGTCCTTGAGGTCCTGCAGCGAACCGCCGAAGCGGCGCTGCTCGGTCAGCACGCTGATCACGCTGGCGCCGCCGAGCTCGTAGTCCGCGGCCAGGCCCGCCGGGTCGGCGATCGCGGCCAGCGCGCCCTTGCTGGGGCTGGACCGCTTGACCTCGGCGATCACCGCCACGCCCTCGCCGCGCAGCGCCCGCACGCCGTCCTTCGCGGAGGGCTGGGTGCGCGCGCGGGTCTTGAGGTCCTCCAGGGAGGTGACCTCCTGGCGCGCGGCGAGGTCAGCGCGGACACCCTCGATGATCTCCTCGAGCACGTTCATCGCTCCGCTACCGTCCCCTCAGATCCGCAGGCCACACACGGCGCCGTCTTGCCATGCCATGCTATCGGCCCCG
>DATJIF010000079.1:0-51009 GCA_035493475.1 Actinospica sp. | reverse complement strand
GGACTCCGCGACAGCGGGCGCGTCGTCGTCGCCAGAGTCGGGGGCATCCAGCGACACGGTCGAGTACGCGTTCGCGGACTCCAGGCCCTCCAGCACCTCTTCCTCGCTCATCTGCAGGTGTTCGGCCAGCTCGCTGACCGTCGGCGCGCGGCCCTCACCGCGTACGGCGTCTACCAGCTCGTCGCCGGGCTCACCGGTGATCCGATGAGCCGCTCGATGGCCGAGACCCTCGGCGCCATCTACCTCGTGCTCGGCCTCGGCGTCTGCTGGGTCGCCCGGGGCCTGCTCCGCTGCCAGGCCTGGGCCCGCACCCCCGCCCTGATGACCTTCCTGCTCATCGGCGGCGTCGCCTACTGGATGCTGCAGGGCGGCTACGACCTCTACGCCGCCCTCTCCATCGGCTACGGCGTCCTCGGCCTCGTCCTGCTCTTCGCCCCGGCCTCGCATCGGGTGCTGACCCGCTGAAAGGCGTTGTCCCGCAGGCCGTATCGGCCTGCGGGACAACGCCTCGCGCCTTGCGCAAGGGCCCCTTCGAGCCCTTACTCCTACTCCTCGACCAGCAGCTTCTCGCGGAGCTGGGTCAGGGTCCTGGCCAGCAGCCGGGAGACGTGCATCTGCGAGATGCCGATCTCCTCGGCGATCTGGGACTGCGTCATGTTGCCGAAGAAGCGCAGCAGCAGGATGCGCTTCTCGCGCGCCGGGAGCTGTTCGAGCAGCGGCTTGAGGGACTCGCGGTACTCCACTCCCTCCAGCGCCTCGTCCTCGCTGCCGAGCGAGTCGGCGACGGCCGGGGACTCGTCGTCGCCGGACTCGGGGACGTCGAGGGACAGCGTGGAGTAGGCGTTGGCGGACTCCAGGCCCTCCAGCACCTCCTCGTCGCTGATGCCCAGGTGCGCGGCGAGCTCGCCGACCGTGGGCGACCTTCCGTTGCGCTGGGACAGTTCGCTCGTGGCGGCGGTCAGCGAAAGACGCAGCTCCTGCAGGCGGCGGGGCACGCGCACGGCCCAGCCCTTGTCCCGGAAGTGCCGCTTGATCTCGCCGATGATGGTCGGCGTGGCGTACGTGGAGAACTCGACGCCGCGCTGCGGGTCGAACCGGTCCACGGACTTGATCAGGCCGATCGTGGCCACCTGGGTCAGGTCGTCCAGCGGCTCGCCGCGGTTCCGGAACCGGCGGGCCAGGTGCTCGACCAGCGGCAGGTGCATCCGGACGAGGCGGTCGCGCACGCCGGCGCGGGCCGGGTCCTGGGCGTCCATCTCGGCCATCCGGCGGAACAGCTCACGGGCCTCGGCGTGCGTGGCGGCCTGGGCGGCGCTGCGGGCGGTCTGCGCGGTGCGCTGCGGACCGACCTCGGGGCGCTGCTCGGCCGCGGCGGCGGTCGTCTCCGCCTCCACCTCGGCGTCCACGGCCTCGTCCAGTTCCTCGTCCTCTTCGGGGCCGGGCTCGGTCGGCGTCGTCGGCGGGGTCATCGGTCGTTGTGCCGTAGTCACGCTGCCGTCGTCTCCGCCCCGCCGCGCTGCTTCACCATGGTGATCGCCACGAGGTTGTCCGGCCCCCCGGCGCTCGCCTCGACCTGTCCGGCCAGCGCGGTCAGCACCGTCCAGGCGAAGGTGTCCTTGGCGGGGGCCTTCCCGTCCGCGGTCGGCGCCGAGACGGTGATCGCGAGTTCCGCGGGCGCCAGGTCGAACCGGCAGGTCAGGCTGGTGTGCGGGACGTTGTGCTGGAGCAGCATCGCGCACGCCTCGTCCACGGCGATCCGCAGGTCCTCGATCTCGTCGAGGGTGAAGTCGAGCCGCGCCGCGAGACCCGCGGTCGCCGTGCGCAGCACGGAGAGGTACGCCCCGTCGGCCGGGATGCTCACCTCGACGAAGTCGTCCGGGGACAACACCGCGGTTCCTCCTGCCTGGCCGACTTCCGCTGTCGTTTGGTGTTCCACTGTGCCTCCCACGCGCGTGACCGGGCCCGGACGGACGCACGGCCGCACGCATCGTACGCGGTCGCCGCCGCTCCGTGAGTAGAAGTTACCCCGTTCGGACCATCTGTGTCTCGCACCTACGCCGGGGGGTCCGGCGCGTCCGCGACGGACGGACCGGACCCCGCAGGCGAGCGGCCTCAGGCCTGCTTGGTCTCCCAGAAGATCTTGTCGATCTCGCCGATCAGGTCCAGCAGGTGCTGGCCGGTCGCCGGGTCGTTGGAAGCCTTGGTGCCGCCCGCGCCCGCGGCCTTGACCGCGTCGTTGAACAGCGTGTGCAGCTGCGGGTACTTCTCGAAGTGCGGCGCCTTGAAGTAGTCGCTCCACAGCACCTCGAGGTGGTGCTTGACCAGCTCGGAACGCTGCTCCTTGATCTGCACGGCACGGGCCCGGAACGTCGGGTCCTCGTTGCCCTGGTACTTCTCCTGGATCGCCTTGACCGACTCGGCCTCGATGCGGGCCTGGGCCGGGTCGTAGACGCCGCAGGGCAGGTCGCAGTGCGCTGAGACCGTGGTCTTCGCGGCGAAGATGCGCATGGGGACTCCTTCTCACGCGTGAACTCTTGTTGCTTCGAAACCGAGCCTACTGCCCGCTGATTCCCGCCGCCCGGCAAGGTGTGATCTAGACTCGCGGCCATGCTGGGTTTCGCCGTGGTGAGCGGTCCTTCCATGGTGCCCACGTACTACGACGGCGACCGGCTGCTGGTGCGCTACGGGGCGCGGGTGCGGGCGGGGGACGTCGTACTGGCCCGGGACCCCCGGCTACCCGAACGGATCCTGGTGAAACGGGCCACCCGGCGGGAATCCGGCGGTTGGTGGCTGCTCGCGGACAATTCCTTCGCACCCGGCGATTCGCGGCAGTTCGGCGCCGTCCCGGACGAACTGGTGCTCGGCAGGGTGCTGCTGCGGCTGCGAAAGGCGAAGCGGAACTGACGGCCCGGGAACTGACAGTGTGTCGGTTCCCGGAACCCTCAGTCCCGCTTTCGGCCGGTGCCGTGGCCCCGCGTCGCGATCCGCCGACGCCGCGGGACTTCCGGTCCGGCTTCGGACGTGCCGTCAGGCCGCCGAGCTCGCCGCGCCCGCCAGCGCGGCCTCCTTGCGCCGGGCCCGGTAGGCCGCGACGTTGGCCCGGGTGGCGCAACGCTCGGAGCAGTAGCGCCGCGAGCGGTTCGTCGAGGTGTCGATGAAGACGTCCCGACAGGGTGCCGCCTGGCAGACGCCGAGCCGGTCGATGCCCAGCTCGGTGGCCTGCACCGCCAGGCCCATGCAGGCCTTCGCCGCGTAGGCCGCGGCCGTCGAGGGCATGCCCTCGACCAGGTGCAGATGCCAGTCGGTGCCGTCGTGGCCGGAGATCTGCGGCCGGATCGGGTACTGCTCCAACAGGCCGTTGAGCACGTCCACGGCCTGCTGCTGCCCGCCGGCGTCGGCGGTGTCGAAGATGGTCCGCAGCTTGTCCCGCAGCGTGCGCAGTTCCTGCACGTCGGCGGACGTCAGACGGCCGCAGGCGCCCTGGCGGGAGAGCAGCGCGCGGGCGTCCTCCACGGTGGTCAGGTCGTCCCGGCGCCGGTAGGGGTCGAACGTGTTGACGAGGTGGACGGCGCGGTCCGCGTAGGAGGCGAGTTCCATTGTCTGTTTGCCCCCTCTGGGAAGGCGGTTTCGGTTATCCGGTGGTCATTCGGTCTGCACCAAGGTACGCGATACGCGTGTCCCCGGCTGTGATGTGCCATAACCGTACGCCTCGACGCCGCGTTGGCAAGTGCCCTTCGCCGCTTCGTGTCCGGGCCGCGATCGGACCGTGGGACGCTCTTTGTCGAATACCTACATATCCGCGTGGCGGACGTGGCAGTCCGATAACCGTGCACCTTCGCCGGAAGTGGCATAAGGTGGGTCACCAACCGCGTGCGGCGGTCCAACCCTCCCTCGCCGTGCGCAGCCACACGATGGCGTTGTCCCCTCATATTTCGGTGCCTCGACGTCTTCTCGCGGGGACACCGGCCACGACGCCCAAGGATGTGCCCCCATGCCCGGTGACGCGACGACGACCGCACCGACCCTCATCCCGCCGCGCAGCTCCGCGAGCGGCCCCTACACCCCGGACTTCTCTGACATGTCTGACATGGACACCGCGAACCTCGAGAGCCCCGTCTTCGCGCTGCACCGCGGCGGCAAGATGGAGATCGCCGCCACCGTGCCGCTGCGCGACCGCGCGGACCTCTCGCTCGCCTACACGCCCGGCGTGGCCGAGGTGTGCACCGCGATCGCCGAGCGGCCCGAACTGGCCCGCGACTACACCTGGAAGTCGCACACGGTGGCCGTGGTCACCGACGGCACCGCCGTGCTCGGCCTCGGCGACATCGGCCCGCTGGCCGCGCTGCCGGTGATGGAGGGCAAGGCCGTGCTGTTCAAGCAGTTCGGCGGCGTGGACGCGGTGCCGATCTGCCTGGACTGCACGGACACCGACGAGCTGGTCGAGACGATCGTGCGGCTCGCCCCGGCCTTCGGCGGCATCAACCTCGAGGACATCTCGGCCCCGCGCTGCTTCGAGATCGAGCGGCGGCTGCGCGAGCGGCTGGACATCCCGGTCTTCCACGACGACCAGCACGGCACCGCGATCGTGCTGCTCGCCGCGCTGCGCAACGCCGCGAAGGTCACCGGCCGCACGCTCGGCGAGCTGCGCGCGGTCATCTCCGGCGCCGGCGCCGCGGGCGTGGCCATCGCGAAGATCCTGGTCGAGGCCGGGATCGGCGACGTGGCGGTGGCCGACTCGCGCGGCATCGTGCACGCCGGGCGCACCGACCTGACCGAGGTCAAGCGCGAGCTCGCCTCGTATACCAACAAGGCCGGTCTGACCGGTTCGCTGGAGGACGCGCTGGCCGGCGCGGACGTGTTCGTCGGCGTGTCGGCGGGCACCGTGCCGGAGTCCGCGGTCGCCACGATGGCGCCGAACTGCATCATCGCCGCGATGGCGAACCCGAACCCGGAGATCCACCCGGACGTGGCGAACAAGTACGCCGCCGTGGTGGCCACCGGCCGCTCGGACTTCCCGAACCAGGTGAACAACGTGCTGGCGTTCCCGGGCGTGTTCGCGGGCGCGATGGCCGCCGGGGCGCGGCAGATCACCGAGGAGATGAAGCTGGCCGCGGCCGACGCGCTGGCCGAGGTCATCGCGGACGAGCTGAGCCCGGAGCACGTGATCCCCTCGCCCTTCGACCCGCGGGTGGCCCCGGCCGTCGCGGCGGCGGTCGCGGCCGCGGCGAAGGAGCAGGGCGCGTAGGTCGCTGTGAAGGAACAGGGCGCATAGGCCGCCGCGCGGCAGCAGTCCGGGCCGGCCGCCGCGAAGGCGCGGCGCGCTAGGCCTGTCCGGGCTGGTTACCGGCGAGTAGGGTAGGCCGCATGTACGCGGTTTACGCACAGAGCATCGAGAAGGACGAGCCGCTCAAGGGGCTCGGGACCGGTGAGCTTCCCGAGCCCGAGCAGCTGGCGGCGCGGCCCGGCTGGACCACGGTCACCATGAAGGCGGCCGCCCTCAACCACCACGACCTGTGGTCGCTGCAGGGGGTCGGGCTGCCCGCCGAGCGGCTGCCGATGATCCTCGGCTGCGACGGCGCCGGCGTGGACGAGGACGGCAACGAGGTGGTCGTGCACGCCGTGGTCGGCGAGAACGGCCGCGGCGTGCCGGAGGGCGAGCGCGCCTCGATCCTGACCGAGCGCTACCCGGGCACCTTCGCCGAGCGGCTCGCCGTGCCGCGCTGGAACCTGCTGCCCAAGCCGGCCGGGCTGAGCTTCGCCGAGGCCGCCTGCCTGCCGACCGCCTGGCTGACGGCCTATCGGATGCTGTTCACCCGTTCGGGTCTGCGGCCGGGTGATTCGGTGCTGGTGCAGGGCGCGGGCGGCGGCGTGGCCACGGCGCTGATCGTGCTGGCCCGGGCCGCCGGATACCGGGTCTGGGCCACGTCGCGCAGCGAGGCCAAGCGGGCCCGCGCGGTCGAGCTCGGCGCGCACCAGGCCTTCGAGTCCGGCGCGCGGCTGCCCGAGCGGGTGGACGCGGTGATGGAGACCGTCGGCGCGGCGACCTGGGCGCACTCGGTGGCCTCGGTCCGCGAGGAGGGGACGATCGTCATCTCCGGCGCCACCTCGGGCCCGAACCCGCCCGCCGCGCTGACCCGGATCTTCTTCCACCAGCTGCGCGTGGTCGGCTCGACGATGGGTTCGCGCGACGAACTGGCCGCGCTGCTCCGCTTCTGCGAGAACACCGGCGTGCGCCCGGTCGTCGACAGCGTCCTGTCCCTGCGCGAGGACGCCGAGACCGGCTTCGCGAAGATGGCCTCCGGCGACCTCGTCGGGAAGATCGTCTTCGAGCTCTGAGGGCTGGTCCACTCGTCTACTTTGCTGGCCCGTCCGGCCCGCCCGCAGTGACGACGCGCACCGCGGGCGGATCCGCGTGGCGGGGCTATTCGCGCCGCGCGACGGCCGCGAACTCCTCCTCTCGAGGCGCGGGCACCCGCGCCGGCTGCAGGGAGGCGCCCTCGATGTCCACGGTCGGCACGACGCGGCCGAGCCACTTCGGCAGCCACCACGCGGACCTGCCGAGCACGGCCAGCAGCGCGGGGACCATCGTCATCCGCACCAGGAAGGCGTCGCAGAACACGCCGACCGCGAAGGCGAAGGCCATCGGCTTGATCATCTGCTCGTTCGAGGCGATGAACGAGGTGAACACCGAGATCATGATGAGCGCGGCCGCCGTGACCACCCGGGCGCTGTGCGCGAAGCCGCCGCGGACCGCGTCGAGCGGCTCCGCTCCGTGCACGTATTCCTCGCGCATCCGGGAGACCAGGAAGACCTCGTAGTCCATCGCCAGCCCGAACAGGATGCCGAGCAGCATCGTCGGCAGGATGGACAGCAACTGCCCGCTCTGCACGCCGAGCGCGCCGGCCAGCCAGCCCCACTGGAACGCCGCGACCGTGGCGCCCAGCGCGGCGAAGGCGGACAGGACGAAGCCGAGCATCGCCTTGACCGGCACCGCGATCGAGCGGAAGACCAGCAGCAGGATGATCATCGCGAGGATCACGACGGTCAGCGCGTACTTCGGCAGCGCGTTCGCCAGTTTCGCGGACAGGTCGACGTTGATCGCAGTCTGCCCGGTCACGTCGATGGTCGTGTGCGTGCTCTGCTCCAGCGCCCCGCGCTCGGACCGGATGCCGTTGACCAGGTCGGTGGTGGCCTGGTCGTTCGGGCCGCTGGACGGGGTGACGGTGAGCAGTGCGGCGTTCGCCGTCTTGGCGTAGACCGGCTTGGCCACCTTCTGCACGTCCGGGGTCTTCTCGAGCTGCGCGGCCGTCTGCGTCGCCGCCTGCTGGACCGAGGCCTTGTCGTCCCCGGTGACCAGGATCAGCAGCGGCCCGTTGTAGCCCGCGCCGAAGCCGTCCGAGATCATCGTCGCGGCCTGCGCGGCCGAGCCGGTCTGGTCCTGCGGCAGGCCGAGCTGCATCTTGAGCGACGGCGAGGCGAGCACGAGCAGCCCGAGGATCACCGCGGCCACGGCGGGCCAGCGCAGCTTCGAGGTCACGGCGCGGACCCAGCGGGCCCCGAGCGTGCGCCCGGACTCCGGCTGCGGCGCGGGCCGTCGGAAGACCCGGCTCTTCGCGATCCGCGCGCCCATGAAGCTGAGCAGCGCGGGCAGCAGCGTGATCGCGAGCAGCACCGCCACGACGACCGTGCCCGCCGCGCCGAGGCCCATGATCGTCAGGAACGGGATGTTGACCACGAACAGGCCGGACAGCGCGATCACGACCGTGGCCCCGGCGAACACCACCGCGCTGCCCGAGGTGGCGACGGCGCGCGCGACCGACTCCTCGGGATCCATGCCCGCGCGGACCTGGTTCTGATGTCGGGAGACGATGAACAGCGAATAGTCGATGCCCACGGCCAGGCCGAGCATCGACCCCAGAGTCGGCGCCGAACTGCTCATGCTGACCACGCCGCTGAGCGCCATCAGCCCCATGGTGCCGATGCCGACCGCCATCAACGCCGTGGCCAGCGGCAGGAACGCGGCGACGACCGAGCGGAAGGCGATCGCGAGCACGAGCAGCGCGAACAGCACGCCGATCAGCTCGGTCGAGTTGCCGCCGCCGACCTTGCCGCCGGTCGCCGCGTTGCCGCCCGCCGCGACCGTCAGCCCCGAATGCGAGGCCTGCGTCGCGATGTCCGACAACCGCTGCTGCGCGGATGAGGGGACGGCCGAGGAGGAGGTGGCGGTGAAGGTGATCGAGGTGTAGGCGGTGCGGCCGTCCTTGGATATCGTCTTCGCGGTGAAGGGGCTGGTCGCCTTCTTCACGCCGGGGACCTTCGCGGCCTCGGCGGTCGCCTCGTCGATCGCGTTCTGATACGCGGTCGCGGTCACCTGCTGCCCGGACGGGGCCTGGAAGACCAGGCTGCCGCCCACCCCGGCCGCGTTGGCGAAGTCCTTGTTCGCCACGTCCATCGCCTGCTGCGCCTCGATGCCCGGGATGGTGAACGAGTCGCTGGTGCTGCCGGAGAAGGCCTTGTCCGCGCCGACGGCCGCGACCAGGATCAGCAGCCAGGCGGCGACGACGGTCCATCTTCTTCGATAGGCGAAACGCCCTATCCGGTAGAGCAGTCCGGCCACGGCGGCCTCCGTTCGCTGGGGGTTGACGACCTCTTCACGCTAGGTCGGCGATGCCCGGCGAAGTCCCGTTTTCGGCCGTCAGGGGGCCTATTCACATAAAGCTCCCATGCTTCGGCGGCGTGTCCGGGCGGCGCCGCGTGTTCTGATGGAGGGGACGGAGAACGACTGGTGCGGGAGGTGTGGGATGGCGCAGGAGGCGGGGCCGCGGCTGCTGCTCGTGGACGACGAGCCCTCGATCCGGGAGACCGTGTCCCGCTACCTCGGCCACCTCGGCTTCGAGGTGTTCACCGCCGAGACCGGCGCGCAGGCGCTGCGCTCGGCCGCGGAGTACCTGCCCGAACTGGTGCTGCTGGACGTGATGCTGCCTGACACGGACGGCTTCGACCTGCTGGCCCGGCTGCGCGCGGACGGGCTGGCCGTGCCGGTGGTCTTCCTGACCGCGCGGGACACCAGGGCCGAGATCGTGCGCGGGCTGCGCCAGGGCGGGGACGACTACGTCACCAAGCCCTTCGGCCTCGAGGAGCTCGCGGCCCGGGTGGACGCCGTGCTGCGCCGCACCAGGAAGCCGGCCGCGGATCCGGTGCTGCGCGTCGCGGACCTGGAACTGGACCCGAAGGCCCTTTGGGTGCGACGGGCCGGGCAGCCGATCGAGCTCTCGCCGACCGAGTTCCGGCTGCTGCGGTTCCTGATGCTGCACGCGGGCCGCATCGTGACCCGCGAGCAGCTGCTCGAACACGTCTGGAACTACGATTTCGGCGGCAACGACACGGTCGTCGCGACCTATATCAGCTACCTGCGGAAGAAGGTGGACGCGCTCGGCACGCCGCTCATCCGCACCCAGCGCGGCGTCGGCTACCGGATCGGGGAGTCCTGATGCGGGCCGGACTGACGCGCTGGTGGCGCAGCAAGACCCTCCGGGCGCGGCTCACGCTGCTGATGGTCGCGGTGTTCATGGTCGTGAGCACGACCGCGTCGCTGGTCACCGTCGTCGCGCTGCGGGTGGAGTACTCGTCGAGCGTGGACAGCCAGCTCTCCACGCTGGCCAACGGCGTGCTGGACGCGATGAAGGAAGGGGATCAGCGGCTGCCGGTGGCGGACCGGTGGCTGCTGCAGGCGGACAGTCTCTACGTCGGCCGCTTCCACGGCTCCTTCAAGTCCACCGGCGCCGAGCCCGAGCTGCCGGACCCGCTGCCGGACCGGCCGATCTACGAGACCGTCTACTCGGCCGACGGCTCGACGGGTCCCTACCGTCTCTACAGCGAACCGGCGCGGGACGGCGAGGTCATCGTCGTCGCGACGAGCATGGCGGGGCTCAAGCATGCGGGCTCCGTGGTCGGAATCATCGTCACGCTGGAGGCGCTCGCGGCGATCGGCGTGATGGCCCTGCTCGGCAGTTATCTGGTGCGCCGCGAGCTGCGTCCGCTGGACCAGGTGGCGGATCAGGCCGACGCGCTCGCCGCCACGGACGAGGTGCTGCCGGACCGGCTGGACGTGCCCGAGTACCCGAGGAGCACGGAGATCGGCCGGATGGTCGGCGCGCTGGACGGGATGCTGGCCGAGCTGCGCGTGGCGCTGGCCGAGCGGGATGCCTCGGCCGCGCGGCTGCGCCAGTTCGCCGCGGACGCCTCGCACGAGCTGCGTACCCCGCTGCAGTCGATCCGCGGCTACGCCGAACTGCGCACGGCCGGAGTGATGACGGACGCCGAGGTCGACGGTGCGATGAAGCGGATCGCCGCCGAGGTCGCGCGGATGACGGGCCTGGTCGAGGCGCTGCTCGCGCTCGCCCGCTTCGACGCGGAGCTGGATCAGGACGCGTACCGGGTGCCGGTGGATCTCAGCGCCCTGGTCGGCCAGGCCTGCCGAGACGCCGCGGCGGTCCAGCCGGATCGCCCGATGCGGCTCGACGTGCGGCCCGGCATCCGGGTCTCCGGCGAACCGGACCAACTGGAGCAGCTGCTGGCGAACCTGACCGGCAACGTCCGCATGCACACGCCGCCGGACACGCCGATGGAGGTCACCCTGCGTGCGGAGGGGGCCGCCGCGCTGCTGACCGTGCGCGATCACGGCCCGGGCATCCCCGCGGAGGCCCTGCCGCAGGTGTTCGACCGCTTCTTCCGGGTCGACAAGGGCCGCAGCCGCGCGGCGGGCGGCAGCGGCCTGGGCCTCGCCATCGTCGCCGCCACCGTGGCCGCGCATCAGGGCACGGTCGGCATCGCGGCCCCGGAAGACGGCGGCCCAGGCGTCGAGATCACCGTACGGCTGCCCTTGGCCGAGTAGAGAAGAGAACGGTGCCTGTTCGATCAGGGGTGGCCGCCGAACTTCACGGTGTCGGGGAGGTCGGAACAGATATTTTCGTCGCCGGTTCGGCTCTCCGCGCTGATCGAGGCGGCCGGATCGGCCGCGGACTGCGGGTCCGCGCCGGTGCTGCCGGCGTTCGTGCCGCCTGGCGGGGCGACCAGGCCGGCGGGGCGGTTCTGGCCGACGACGAGGGTCAGATCGCTGACGTAGCGGCTCTGCTGCAGCGTGACCGAGCCGACGATGCGGGCCTGGAGCGCCTGCGCCTGGGGCAGCTTGCCGTACGGGTAGAGGATCTCCGTCTGGCCGTAGCCGCTGTAGCGCTTGCTCGTCGGGCCGACCTGCGCGTCCAGGCCCATGGCCGTGAGGTTCTCGGTGGCGTAGAGGGCTAGGTGCGGCACCATCGTGCTGTTGTACACCTCGATCGGCACGCCGCTCAGCGAGGCGGCGGCGCTCGTGCCCGGGCTCGCCGCTCCGGCCCCGGCCCCGGCTGCTGCCGCGGGGGACGGGCTGGTCGGGGGCGCGCTCGGGGCGGTGCCGAACGCGGCGGCGGCGTTCGAGCCGGGCAGCGGCGTGTCGGCGCGCAGGTCGGACCAGACGTCGTCGAAGCCGGGGCCGGGGATGACGCGGTTCTGATTCCCCGGGTCGAAGCCGTAGGGCACGGTGATGAACTGGATATAGTGGCTCTTCAGGCTCTGCACGCTGCCGGCCAGGCCGACCATCGCGTCGATCGAGTCGAGGCCGGTGTCCACGGTCAGGTTGCTGGTCACCGCGTCGGCGATCTTGTACAGCGTGATCGGGTCGCCGAGCGTGCCCGCGCTGGCCAGCTTGTTGAACAGCGAGGTGGTGAACATCTGCTGCATCCGGATCCGGTTCAGGTCCGTGCCGTTCGCCAGGCCGTGCCGGTCGCGCACGAAGGCGAGCGACTCCGGGCCGCTGACCGTGTGCAGGCCGGGGCCGAGCACGAGCCCGCTGTAGTTCGGGTCGTTGATGCCCGGCGGCGGCACGCACACCGTCACCCCGCCGACCGCGTTCGTCAGCGCCTGGAACGCGTTGAAGGTGATCTCGACGAAGTGGTCGACCCGGATCCCGGTCATCTGCTCCACGGTCGCCACCGCGCAGGTCGGCCCGCCGAGGTTCATCGCCAGGTCGAACATCGCGTCGCTCGACTCCGAGACGGTCTGCGTCGGGTCGAGCCGTCCGCGGCACTCCGGGCGGGGCACGATCAGGTCGCGCGGGATCGACACGACGGTCGCCCACTTCCGCTCGGCGTTGATGTGCACGAGCATCGCGGTGTCCGAGATGTCGGTGCCGAGCTTGCTCGAGTTGCCGAGGTGCACGCCGTGCTGGCCGTCGCGGGTCTGCGAGCCGAGCAGCAGGATGTTCTCCGGGACGTTGCCGAAGCGGTCCGCGCGCGCGGCGGCCGGACGGTCCGTCAGCGAGTCCAGCGACTCGGTGTCCACCTGGCCGAACAGGTGCTCGTACGCGTAGGTGCCGAGCGCCGTCACCGCGAGGATCGCGCCCGCGCCGATCGCCGCCGTGGCCTGGAACGCCCGCTTGCGCCGCGGATGCGCAACGGCCAGCCGCGCCGCCTTGACCGCCGCCCGCTGCCGAGCCCGCCCACTCGGATCAAGCTCGTCCAGGTCCAGATCCTCGTTGATCCGAGCCGCCCCGCCCCCGCCCCCCGCCTGCAGCCGAGGCGATCCGGCAGCCCGAGCATGCCCGCCACCGCCGCCGCCGACTCGACCGCCACCGACACTGACGCGACCGCTGCCACCGCCGCTGCCGCCGTCACCGACGCGACCGCCACCATGACCGCCGTGACCGCTGCCGCCACCGACGCCATGAGCGCCGTGGCCGCTGCTGCCGCCATTGCTACCGCTGTGACCGTCATCGCCACCGACGCGACCACCACCGCCACCGACGCCACCACCACTGCCACCACCACGAGCGTGTTCACCCGTTCGGCCGAGGCGTGACGGGCCAGGGGTCGGTTCGGCCGCGACGTGCCGCGTATTGGAGTTCGGCTCGGCGGCGCGGCGCTGTGGGGTCGCACTCGCGCTCGGCTCGGGGGTGGTGGGCGGGCGCCACAGCTGCTCGGGCTGCTCGGCTCGCTGCTCGGTGTTGTGCGGGTACCAGGGCTCGTTCCGCCGATCCATCCGCGCCTCGTGTCCTTCCGCCCGACTGGTCTGACGAGGTCACGACGCGCCCCGCCGGTGACTCGGTTGCACTGAGGGTAGCGAGTGTGACACCGGAGGGTGACCGTGCGTCCGGAACTGTGATCTTCCGGCAATCCGCCGGTCGGACTAGTGCGGATAGGGTGGAGGCGGTGCGCCGGGAAGTCTGGTCGGCAGAGGCTCGCGATCGGGCGGGTCCCTCCTTCGAGTTCCCGGAAGAAGGTGCACGCCGCCGTGCCGCGCCGAGTGCGACCCGAGGCCCAGTGGCTGGCCGAGGCCGCGCGTACCAACCTCTGGCTGGTGCCGACGGCTCAGACGCTGGCCGTCGCGGTGCTGTTCGTCGTCACCCATGCAGTGGATTCGGCTGCTTATTACCGCGGGTGGCATCTGCCCGGTTGGGTGATCGCGGGCAGTGCGGACGCGGCCAGGCAGATCCTCACGACGCTGGCCGCCGCGCTGATCACCGTGGTCGGCGTCGTCTTCTCGATCATCCTCGTCGCGCTCACCCTCACCTCCACGCAGTTCGGCCCGCGGATGCTGCGCAACTTCATCCGGGACCGGGGTACGCAGTGGACGCTCGGCACGTTCGTGGCCACCTTCGTCTACGCGATGCTCGACCTGGTCGCGATCGGCAGCGGTCCGCACGGGGACTTCGTGCCGCACGTGTCGATCACCTTCGTGCTCGCGCTCACGATGGTCGATGTCGGAGTGCTGATCTACTTCATCCACCACATAGCCGTGATGATCCAGCTGCCGCAGGTCATCGCCGGGATCGCGCGCGACCTCACGGAAGCCGTCGAGCACGAGATGGGTTCGCAGGGCGGCCGGGCGCATTCGCGTACGACGCCGGAGGTCGAGGTGCTGCACTCGATGATGGAGCGCGGCGGCGGGGTCATCGCCGCGGCGGAGAGCGGCTATCTGCAATTCGTCCGACGATCCATGCTGATCGACCTCGCCGTCGAGCACGACGCCGTGATCAAGCTGCATCACCGGCCCGGGCACTTCGTCGTGTGCGGCCACCCCTTCCTGACCGTCTGGCCTGCCGAGAAGGCCCCGGACATCGAACGCTGGCTGCGCCGATCGCACATCACCGGGCCTCATCGCACCCTGACGCAGGACGTGGCCTTCGCCGTGGACCAGCTCGTCGAGATCGCCATCAGGGCGCTGTCGCCCGCGGTCAACGACACGTTCACCGCGCTCACGTGCATCGACTGGCTGGGCGCGAGCCTGTGCCGGATCGCCCGCGACTGGGATCCCGATCCGATCAGCCGGGACGCCGACGGCCTGGTCCGGTTGATCTCGGCGCCGATCTCCTACGACCGGCTGGTGCAGCGCGCCTTCGAGAAGGTCCGGCAGGCGGCGGCCGGGATGCCCGCGATCCTGATCCGGCAGCTCGACGCGCTGGTGCTGATCACCCGGTCCACGCGCGGAAAGGAGCAGCTTCCGGTGCTGCTCGCGCAGGCCGGGATGATCCACCGGCTGGCCGCGGAGACGGTGACGGAACCCGCCGACCTGGCCGACATCGAGGCCGCGTATCAGGAGTTCACCGCGCTGTACCGGGCATATCAGTGATCAACGATCTTTGCTCGGTGACAGGTCGGAGGAATCGTCCGGCAATCGACGTCATCGATTGGTATCGAGTCCATTGCCGAGCATTGACGCTCTCAGTCATCGGATCTATCGTGGCCCGCGAGCAGTCCGGATAAAGAGGTCCGGACGCCGACGGCTGGAGGTCCCGGTGCGTGTGCGCCGTAGCGCGAGCCTGTTCGCGGCCTGTGTCACCCTCGCGGCGCTGACCGCTGCGGGCTGTTCTTCCAAGGCTCCAGGATCCGGAAGTACGAGTGCCGCCACCGGAAGCGGGCCGATCAAGATCGGTGTGGCGCTCACCTATAACAACACTGCCTTCTGGGCCGCGTACATCAGTTATGAGCAGACGTACGCCGCTCAGGACAACGTGCAGCTGATCGGTCCCGAATTGGCGCAGGCCGACGCGTCGCTGCAGAATCAGCAGATTGAGACCCTGGTGAACGAGGGCGCTAAGGC
Organism: Actinospica sp.; assembly: GCA_035493475.1. GTDB lineage: Bacteria > Actinomycetota > Actinomycetes > Streptomycetales > Catenulisporaceae > Actinospica. The sequence continues at coordinate 35,877 of DATJIF010000079.1, read as the reverse complement.
GATCATCGTGAACCCGGAGACCGCGACCAGCCTCGGTCCGGCGATCTCCTACGCGAACGCGCACGGCGTGCAGCTCGTATCGGTGGACACGATCGTCGGCACCGGCCACGTCTACATGGTGGTGCGCGCCTCGAACACGCTGTACGGCCAGGATGCGTGCTCTTATATAGCGTCGAAGGTCAAGAGCGGCTACGTGCTCGACCTCGAGGGCGACCTGACCTCGTCCAACGGCGCCGACCGGACGAACGCCTTCAACACCTGCATGCAGCAGAACGATCCCGGCGTCACGCTGCTGAAGGACCCGACGAGCTGGACCGAGTCCACCGCCGTGACCGACGCGCAGAACGCGCTGAACGCCTACGGCAGCAAGCTCAAGGCGATCTACTCGCAGTGGTCGAGCCCGGACACCGGAATCCTGCCGATGCTGAACAGCAAGGGGTACGGCAAGGTCGGCGCGGCCAACCACGTGATCACGGTCAGTGACGACGGCGTGGCCTTCGAGATGTGCGACATCCAGCAGGGCACGCTGGACGCCTCGCAGTCGCAGCCCGCCGACCTCTACGCGAAGTACGCGCTGCAGTACGCCGTGGACGCGGCGAAGGGCATGAAGCTGAGCGCGGGCCAGCCCGGCGGCGGCGCGCCCACGCTGCAGAACGTGTCGTACAACGGCGACACGAACCTCGCCGACCCGATCGTCGCCCCGTTCGTCACCGCGAGCACGCTCAACCTCAGCCTGAGCTCGCCGGTGGACAGCCTGCCGGGCGCGCTGACCACCACGCCGGTGACCGACAACAGCCTGTGGGGCAACGTGTACGGCGCGGCGCACGGCGGCGTCTGCTCGAGCGGCGCGAGCTCCTGACATGACGACGTCCACGACGGCGACCGCCGTGGCGGCGCGCGGGATCCACAAGAGCTTCGGCTCGACCCGCGCGCTGCGCGGCGTGGATCTCGCGCTCGCCCCCGGTCGTTGCCTCGGCCTGGTCGGACGCAACGGCGCGGGCAAGTCCACGATGGTCTCGATCCTCAGCGGCCTGCAACGCCCGGACGCCGGCGCGGTCACCTTCGACGGCGAGCCCGCGCCGCCGGCCGGCGCCGTGCACGCCTGGCGGGAGCGGATCGCGACGGTCCATCAGCACTCGATGATCGTGCCCGAGCTGACCGTGGCCGAGAACGTGTTCCTCGGCCGGCTCCCGACGCGGCGCGGCCGGGTGGACTGGTCGAGCGTGCGCGCCCAGGCCAGGGCGGTGCTCGGCGAGTGGGGCTCCGGCGTGGACCCGGCCGGGCTGTGCCGCGATCTGAGCGTGGAGCAGCGGCAGATCGTCGAACTGGCCCGGGCCGTCGCGGCGGGGACCAGGGTGCTGCTACTCGACGAGCCGACCGCGGCGCTGGAGCACGACGCGGTGCAGCGGCTGTTCACCCGGGTCCGTCAGCTGGTGGACTCGGGTGTCGCCGTGCTCTACATCTCGCACCATCTCGAAGAGGTATTCGATATCTGTGACGACGTGGCGGTGCTGCGGGACGGCGAGCTCGTGCTGTCCGCGCCGACCATCGCGTTGCGCACGGACGACCTCGTGAACGCGATGGTGCACGGAACGACGTCCCCGACGACCACGACGGTGGCCACGCCGGATGTCGCCGTGTCGGTGGAGGATCTCGCCACGATCGCCACGTCTGCCGCCCCGGGTGCTCACGGTGCTTCCGGTTCTCCGGAGGCCGCTTCGTCCGCGGCGACGGTGCTCGATCTGCGCGAACTGACCGCCGCGTCGCCCTACGGAGACCTGAACGGCGTTTCGCTGTCGGTCCGGCCGGGGGAGAGCGTCGGTGTCATAGGCCTGATCAGCTCGGGCGTCGTCACCCTCGGCCGGGTCACGGCCGGAACGCAGAAGGCTGACGCGGGCGACGTCGTCGTGGGCGGGGACGTGCTGCCGCCGGGCGATCGTGCGGCCGCGCTGAAGGCGGGCGTCGGCTACATCCCGGAGGACCGGCGTGCGGCGGGATTCGTCGGCGGCCTGTCGATCGCCGAGAACATGACGATGTCCGTCACCGACCAGCTCAGCGCGGGGAAATTCGGCATCCTGCGGCCGCGCGCGGTGACGGCGGCCGCCGAACCGTGGGCCGAGTCGCTTGCGCTGGTCTCGTCCTCGCTCAAGCAGCACGTGGACGACCTGTCCGGCGGAAACCAGCAGAAGGTCACCGTCGCCAGGGCCCTCGCGCGCGGCCCCCGGCTGCTCGTCGCGATCACCCCGACCCGCGGCGTGGACGTGGCCTCGAAGGAACTGCTGCTCCAGGCGCTGCGACAGGCGGCGGCAGCGGGCGCGGGCGTGCTGCTCGCGACGGACGAGATCGACGACCTCGCGTACTGCGACCGGGTGCTCGTCCTCGTGCGCGGCCGGATCGCCGCCGAGGTGCCGGGCGGGGAACTGGACCGGACCGCGCTGATCGCGGCGATCGAGGGGGTGGCGGCGTGAACACGTCCGCCGGCACGTCAGGTGTGTCAGGTATGTCAGAAGACGAATCGGGAGTACCGTCCGTGACCCAGACCCGCGAACCCGACACCGCGGCCGCCGAGCCCGCGCCGCCGCGCCGCACGGGCCTCGGCAGCCGGTCGTCGCAGATCTCGCTCGGCTTCCTGCGCGAGGCCGCCCTGCTGCCCGTGCTGGTCGTGATCCTCGTGGTGGGCGCGGTGATCAGCCCGGTCTTCCTGACGGCCGACAACATCATCTCGGGCGTCGGCCAGCAGGTCTCGGCGCTCGGCATCACTGTCGTCGGCGAGAGTCTGATCCTGCTCATCGGCGGCATGGACCTCTCGCTCGAGGCCACGTACGGCCTCGCGCCGATGGTCGCCGCGTGGCTCATCGTGCCGCGCGCCGCCTTCGGTTCAGGGCTCATGGTGAACCCGTACGTCGGCATCCTGGTGCTGTTCGCGATCGGCGCAATAGTCGGACTGGTCAACGGCATGCTGATCGTCAAGGCCAGACTCAACGGGTTCATCGTCACGCTCGGCATGACGGTCCTGCTGGCCGGCCTGCAGAACGGCGTCGTGCAGGGCCAGTCGCCCTACCAGCTGCCGCAGGCCTTCGGCTTCCTCGGCACCGAATACCTCGGCAAGGTCCCGCTCTCCCTCGTCGTCGCCGCGGTCGTCTTCATCGTCGCGGGCCTGTTCCTGCGCTACCACCGCACCGGCCGCGCCATCTACGCCATCGGCGGCAACCCCGAAGCCGCCCGCGCCGCCGGAATCCGCGTCGACCGCGTCAAGATCGGCGTCTACGTCGTCGGCTCCATGCTCGCCGCGCTCGGCGGCCTGATCGAGGCGGGCCGCGTCTCCTCCGTGACCGGCGACCAGGGCTACCAGGAAGGCATCATCTTCACCGTCTTCGCCGCGGCCGTCATCGGCGGCGTCTCGCTGCAGGGCGGCAAGGGCACCATGCTCGGCGCGGCCAGCGGCGTCGTCCTGCTCGGCCTCGTCCAGAACATCATCAACCTCTCCAACGCCCCGAACTACTGGCAGCTCGCCATCAACGGCGGCGTCATCCTCTTCGCGCTCGCCCTGGCCAGGATCGTGGGCGGTGAGGCGTCGGCGGAGAAGGGGTGAGGGGCGCCGCACGCCGCTCGCGCCGGGGCGTCGTCGGGGTGTGAGATACTGCGCCCGCCCGAGTCGTGTGTTCGGGTCCTTATCCGGCAGTATCAGCAGCACCTTGCTGCTTCCTTCGCTTCAGGGGTGGGTTGGCCGTGCACGGGTTCCTCAAGTTCATCGTCCGCGGGAACATGATCGGTCTCGCGGTGGGTGTGGTGATCGGGTCGCTGTTCAGCAGCCTGGTGTCGGCGTTCGTCGAGACGTTCATCACGCCGTTCATCAGCATCGTCGCGGGGCATCAGGGCGCGTTCGCGCAGATGTTCTGGACGATCGGCGGCACGAAGATCATGTATGGCAGCTTCATCAACGACGTGATCACGTTCGTGCTCATCGCGGCGGCGATCTACTTCCTGATCGTGCTGCCGGTGAACAAGATCGCGGAGGCGATGAACCCGTACCACGACCTCGCGAAGTCGAAGCGGTCGTGCCCGGAGTGCCTGAGCGCGATTCCGGCGCAGGCGACGCGGTGCAGCTTCTGCACGTCGCACGTCACGCCGATCACGGACGAGGAGTCGAGCCAGCTGATCGAGGCGATCCCGGGGGCGATCATCCTCGGGGAGACGGCGCCGGACATCAAGCTGAAGGCGGGCGACGTGACGCTGGGCGGCGGGTCGGGGTCCGGGTCGGCCTCCGGTGCCGGGTCGGAGGCGGGGATCGGGGCGGTCGCCTAATGGGCTCGTGATCCACTCGCGCGTTGTCTAAGGTGGCGGCATGGAGGCATTAACCGAAGCCGAAGTGCGCGGATCGTTCGTCAACTGCACGAAGGGCGAGGCGGAGCGGATCAATCTGCCTGGTCCGCTCGACGAGATCTTCTGGGAGCAGCTCGACTTCCTGGGCTGGCGTGATCCGAAGGCGGACCTGCGCGCGTACATCGTGGTTCCGGGGACGGACGGTGGTCGTGGCCCGGTCGGCATCGTGCTGCGCCGTCCGCAGAAGGCCCGTGCGGGCAGTCTGCTGCGTAGCTCGATGTGCTCGATCTGCCTGACCGTGCACGCATCCTCGGGGGTCACGCACTTCGCCGCGGCCAAGGCGGGGGCGGCGGGTCGGGCCGGGAACTCGGTGGGCAACTACATCTGCTCCGATCTGCAGTGTTCGCGGTACGTGCGCGGCGTGCTGCGGTCGGAGGCGGCGTCGACGATGGAGGAGTCGCTGGACCCGGCCGAGAAGGTGCTGCGGCTGCGGTTGAAGCTGGAGGGGTTCACCCGGAGCGTGCTCGGGGACGCGCTCTGAGATGGGGGAGCAGATCGAGTTCGTCACGGCGGACGACGGGTGTCGGCTGTGGACGGTGCGGAGCGGGCCGGAGGACGACGGCTCGGCGGCGGAACGGCAGCGACGCCACGGGCAGCGGCGGCGGCACGGATTCGTGCTCTGCCACGGCGGGCCGGGGTTCTGGGACACGCTCGGGCCGATCGCGCGGATGCTGGAGGGCTTCGGGCCGGTCGTGCGCTGGGATCAGTGCGGCGGGGGACGCAGTGAGTGGCAGGGGCCGTACACGGTCGCGCGCGTTCTGGCGGACCTGGACCAGATCCGGGCGCACTACGGCTTCGACGAGGTGACGCTGCTCGGGCACTCGTGGGGCGCCACGGTCGTGCTGCAGTACGCGCTCGCGCCCGCGTACCGGTCGCGTGTTCGAGGGCTGGTGTACGTCGCGGGGATCGGCCTCGGGCGCAAGACGTGGATGGCGGATTTCGCAGCGAACAAGTCCGCCGCCGACGAGCCGTACGCTGCGGAGATCGCCGAGCTGGAGGCCGTTGCGGAGCGCACGTCGGAGCAGGAGCGGCGGCTGTGGCAGTTGCGTCTCGCGGGGGAGTTCACGGATCGGGCGCGGGCTCTCGGTCTCGCAGCGACGCAGGTCGTCGAGTTCTTCGATGAGGACGAGGCTGTCTACGCCTCGCTGCACGACGAGGCCGATGCGTACGACGTGGCCGAACTCCAAGATCGTACGCGGGCGCTCGATGTGCCGGTGCTGATCATCGACGGGCTCGACGACCTCCGGCCTCGCTCCGCGGTGGACTCGCTTGCGGGGTCGCTGCCGCGGGTCACGCGGGCGCGGATCGCCGGAGCGGGGCACTTTCCGTGGTTGGACGCGCCGGACGTGTTCGAGGACGCGTTGGGCGGGTGGCTTACCGAGCCTGCGTAGCGGAAACGGGCCGCGTCGGGTCAGTCAGGGTCGCGGACTGCGCGTAGCCGCCGATGCCGGTGAGGCGGAGTTGGCGGCCACTGCTCGGGTTCGGGCCGAGGAGGAATTCGACCTCTGTGATGGGGAGGGCGAAGACGTCGATTCCGCGGTAGCGCACCGGGATGCCGGGAACTGCGGCCGCCTCATCGTCCGCACGCTCGGCCGCGCGCATGACTCGGATCTCGCCGAGCAGGCCGTCTCCGCCGGCGCTCGCGTGCACCCAGCGGTCGGCGACGCGGGCTCGCCAGCTCCAGGCCGCGCCGAACGCGAACGCCTTCCGCGGCGGTTCCGGCGGCTGTCCGGACCACTCCAACAGGTGACGCGCCTCGGCCTCCGTGGCGCCGAAGACCAGTGCGCCGCCGGGCAGCCGCGCGCCGAATTCGGGCACCAGTTCGATCTCCATGCTCGCATTCTCGCGTGCGCGGACTAGTGTGCGCTTCATGAGGCGACGTGGCCGGGGGCACGGCAACATCTTCGGCGACTCGGTGCCGGAGGATTCGCTGCCCGAGTTCGATCTGTTCCTGCACAACGCGCCGACCGCGCGGCGTGCTCGGCAGGGGCGGCCGCGCGCGTATTCGGCCTCCGTGCGCCGGTCCGAGGCGCGGCCGACGCGGCCGTGGGTGCTCGGTCTGCGGATCACGCTGTGCTCGATCGTCCTCGTGCTCGGCCTGCTCGGGTTCGTCGTGGAGACGGCGCAGGCGTTCGGCGGCTACGCGGACGCGGGGACGATGGCGAGCGCGCCGACGTGCGCGGCCGGGGTGGATCTGACGACCACGACGGAGAACTGCGTCGGCACGCTGAACGTGGCCGCGCCGGGCGGGGTGTTCGACGACGGCGGCGAGGAGTCGATGGAGCTCGATCTGCCGCCTGCGGGCTCCTATAACTACCTCTGGCCGGACTTCCCGGGCAACGCGGCGTTCGATGCGGCGGTCGGCGACGACTTCACTCCGACCGTGGTGCGCGTCGAGTTCTGGAAGGGGCAGGCCGTCGCGATTACGGCAGGTGATCAGGGAGTCACTGTGACCACCGACCAGAACCCGAACAACGTCGGCGGGACCGGGATCGGCGGGGCGCTCATGTCCTTCTCCTTCGTGCTCGCCGGGCTGCTGATGTTCATCGGGATCCGCGCGATCAGGCTGCGCTGGCTACGCCCCGGAACTGTTCTGAGACTCTTCGTGTCGACATCGTGCACGTTGGGCTTCGGCGCGTTCGTGGCGGGCGTGTGTCTCGTGAACCAGCCGGGGCGGGTCGCTCTCGTCGCCGCGATCGCCACTCCGCTCACAGCGGGGCTGACGGCTCTGGTGGGTCTCGCGGTCCGGTCGGGACGCCGGGGCCGGGTGCGTCCGGGGACCAGGCTCGTCTGAACCATCCGTCCCACGCGATGGCTTGAGTGGGAACGAATTACCCGAGTGTGAGCACGTGGTCACCATCACGTTGTCACAACTTCGTGAGAACGCTAAGAAATCGGCTGGATTGGTGCGCCGTGCCCGAAAAGCATGGCACCCTTGCAGGAACGCTCCGGGTGAACCGGACGTATCGCGAACAAGATCCATGAACACCGCGAATCACCAATACATCCCGTAACCCCGCAATACCGCCCTGTGCACGAGCGCGTGGTGGTATCCGCTACCACAGGGAGACCCGTTGACCGCGCTCGCGCTCTGGTGTACCCGGCATCGGCTGCTGGTCGTGCTGGCCTGGGCCCTGCTGCTGCTCGGCCTCGGCATCGGGACGCTCGCGAAGGGCTCGGCGTACAGCTCCAGCTTCTCGCTGTCGGGGACGGACTCCACCCAGGCGCAGACGCTGCTCGACGAGGCCTTCCAGGGCCAGTCGGGGGACACCGCGACGCTCGTATGGCACGTCGACTCGGGCACGGTGAAGGCCTCGTCCGTGGAGAAGTCGGTCGAGTCGGCGCTGAGCGCGATATCCAAGCAGGGCAGCGTGTCCGGCGTCGTCAGCCCGTACTCCAGCGCGGGTTCCGGCCAGATCAGCTCGGACGGCAAGACCGCGTACGCGACGCTGACCCTGAACGACGCGGACTCCTCGCTCTCCAAGGGCCAGGCCGAGTCCCTGATCACGGCGGCGCACGCGGCCGAGCACTCGGGCCTGCAGATCGAGGTCGGCGGCAGTTCGGTGGAGAACGCGCTGCAGAGCCCGTCCGAGAGCAGCGAGATGGTCGGCATAGCGGCCGCCGCGATCGTGCTCTTCCTCGCCTTCGGGTCCTTCTTCTCGATGCTGCTGCCGATCCTCACCGCGGCGGCGGGCGTCGGCGGCGGCCTGCTCTCGGTCGGACTGCTCAGCCACACGCTCTCCATAGCCGGCTTCGCGCCGACGCTCGGCGCGCTCGTCGGGCTCGGCGTCGGGATCGACTACGCGCTGTTCATCGTCACCCGACATAGAAACGGCCTGCTCGCGCACAAACCCGTGGAGGCCTCGATCGGGCACGCGGTGACCACGTCCGGCCGCGCGGTGCTGTTCGCGGGCGGCACGGTGTGCGTGGCGCTGCTCGGGATGCTCGTGCTCGGCATCGGCTTCCTGGACGGGGTCGCGATCGCCACCTCGCTGGCCGTCGCGGTCACGGTGCTGGCCTCGCTCACGCTGCTGCCCGCGCTGCTGTCCTACCTCGGCCCGCGCGCGCTGTCCCGGCGGCAGCGGCGGGCGCAGGAGGAGGCGCGCAGGCACTCCCGGGCCGCGTTGGTGGGTCTGGCCGCCGTGCACGCCCCGGTCGCCGTCACCCGCGGGCTGTGGCACCGCTGGGCCGACGTCGTGCACCGCCGTCCGCGCACGTTCAGCTTCGCCGCGCTGGTGCTGATGATCGCGCTCGCGATACCGACGCTCTCGCTGCGCCTCGGCACGGCGGACAGCGGCAACGACCCGGCGGGCAGCACGACGTACAAGGCGTACGAGATGCTCTCGCACGGCTTCGGCGCCGGGTTCAACGGTCCGCTGACGGTGGTCGCCGAGGTCTCGAACTCGAGCCGGCAGGCGGAGGTGTCGAAGCTGATCACCGCGCTCGAACACACCTCCGGCGTGGCCAGCGTCGCGGAACAGGCCGTGGTCACCGAGGGCAAGGGCGCGATCGACGTCATCAACGTGGTCCCGACGACCTCGCCGCAGTCCGCCGCGACCTCGGGCCTCGTCAGCACCCTGCGCGACCACGTGATCCCGAACGCGCTGAGCGGCACCGGAGTCCAGGCGCACGTGGGCGGCCTGGTCGCGACGAACGTGGACTTCGCCAGCGTGCTCACCGCGAAGCTGCCGCTGTTCCTCGCGGTGATCGTCGGACTCAGCTTCCTGCTGCTCCTGCTCGCCTTCCGCAGCCTGCTGATCCCGTTCACCGCGGCCGTGATGAACCTGCTCGCCGCCGCCGCGTCCTTCGGCGTGGTGACCGCGTTCTTCCAGTGGGGCTGGGGATCCCGCACCCTCGGGATGGGCGGCGCGGGGCCGGTCGAGGCCTTCCTGCCGGTGATGCTCATCGCCATCCTGTTCGGGCTCTCGATGGACTATCAGGTCTTCCTGGTCTCGCGGATGCACGAGGAGTGGACCCGGGTCGGCTGCACGACGCGCGCCGTCAAATGCGGGCAGACCGAGACCTCACGCGTGATCACCGCCGCCGCCACGATCATGATCTGCGTGTTCTGCGCCTTCGCGGTCGGCAGCCAGCGGGTGATCGGCGAGTTCGGCATCGGGCTCGCGGCGGCGGTCTTCCTGGACGCCTTCGTCCTGCGCACGGTGCTGGTCCCGGCCGCGATGCACGTCTTCGGCCGGTGGAACTGGTGGATCCCGCGCTGGCTCGGCCGATCGCTGCCGCGGCTCACGGTGGAACCCTCGCCCGCCGAGGGCCTGCCCTCCCCGCTCGCCCCGCCGCTCACGTCGCCCAAACTGGCTCGCGTTCCGGCACAACAGCAGCGGCCCGCACTGTCCGTGCATCCGAATGTACGAAAGACCACTCCCGCCCCTGGCGCGAATGGGGTCTAACACGCCTACACTCCACTTATGCGTACCGTCATCGCCGGTGGTCATGGCCAGATCGCGCTCCGTCTCTCCCGAATCCTGCACGCCCGCGGCGACGAGCCGGTGGGCCTGATCCGGCACGCCGAGCACGCCGCGGACCTGCGCGCGGCCGGTGCCGAGCCGGTCCTGCTCGACCTCGAGGCGGCCGCCGGGTCCGCCGAGGTGGCCGACGCGCTCAAGGGCGCCGACGCCATTGTCTTCGCGGCCGGCGCCGGACCGGGCAGCGGTGCGGCCCGCAAGGACGCCGTGGACCGCGGGGCCGCCGTGCTGCTCGCGGACGCGGCCGAGCAGGCGGGTGTCCGGCGCTACGTGATGATCTCGTCCATGGGCGCGGACGCGGACTCCCAGTTCGACGGCGACCCGGTCTTCCGCGCCTACCTGCGGGCCAAGGGCGCCGCCGACGACGACCTGCGCGCCCGCCCCGACCTCGACTGGACCGTGCTGCGCCCCGGCAGCCTGCGCAACGACCCCGGCACCGGCCGCGTCCTGCTCGCCGAGCACACCGGCCGCGGCGCCATCCCCCGCGACGACGTGGCCGCCGTGCTCGCCGAACTCCTCGCCAACCCCGGCACCGCGGGCCTCACGCTCGAACTGATCGGCGGAGTCACCCCGATCCCCGAGGCCGTCGCCGCCTTCGCCTGAGCGAGTACGTGTTCGGACTCAGGCGGCGGAGGCTGGAAGGCTGAACGCCGAAGCGGCCGTCCACTCCACGCCCAGGGATCATGTGGAGGGGACGGCCGCGCTCATGGGGTGTGCGGTGTGGTCGGTCAGGTGCCGCTGTAGGTCCACTTCGCGGCGGTGCCCGAGCAGCTTCCGGCGGACGCGGTCGAGCCGGAGGCGCGGAAGCACTTCGTGCTGGTCTGCATGTCGTCGATGGTGCCGCTCGGGTTGACCTCCCACTGCTCGGTCGGTCCGCCCGAGCACGTCGCGAGGTCGAGCTTGCTGCCCGAGGGGTTGTTGACGCACAGGTTGTTGATCATCAGGAAGGCGCCGTTGTAGCTGAACTTCTGGTCGGTCGAACTGCCGCAGGAGGTCATCGACAGCGCCGCGCCGTTCGAGCCGCTGTTGCCCGGATCGGTCAGACACGTCTTGGTCGAGTTGTTCTTGTACGTGCCGACCCCGATGTCGGGCTTGGCTCCGCCGTAACACGCGCCGGTCTTGGTGTTGAACAGCGGTTCGGAGCTGACCTTCTCGTTGCTCGGCGGGTTGATCGTGACGGACTCCATCAGCGGATTGCCGCTGGAGTCGCTCTGGGTCAGCGCGTCCTCGCAGTTGAGGGCGTCGAACTCGTTGCCGCCCTTGCCGCCGAGCCACAGGTCGAAGTGCCACATCTTCGGGCCGCCGTCCGGGCCCTGGCCGGTCCAGTCCTGGTCGCACTCGGTGCAGTCGTCCTCCATGATGAAGTACTTCTCCACCCGCGGCGAGTAGACCCTGGTGCCCGGCTTGACCTCCGACTTGTCGCTCGCGAAGGTGAGCGGGTCGCTGTAGGTGCCGGTGCCGCCCGCGCAGCTGTGCAGGTCGGGGTACGAGATCGCGCAGCCCGGGGGCGTGTTGTCGTACCAGCCGTAGAAGGTCAGGTAGACCTTCTGGCTGGACGAGGCGGCGTACGCGGCGGAGGAGCCCACGGTCATGGTGACGACCATGCCGACCACCGCCGCGAGCATCGCGACCAGGGCCAGGGTGACTCTGCGGTACTTGAATCTCATCATTCTGCTTCTCCTCGTTGTGGGGGCGAAAGAAGCGGTGCGTGTGCGTTGGAGTCTCCGCCGCCCCCGCTGCGGCCGCAAGGACTTAGTAAGTAAAATTTACTTAGTCGCGCAGGGGTATTGACGCCGACGGGGGCACTCGGTACGGTTCCCGCAACTGAGTTAGTAAAGTTAACTTTCTGCTGTGTGCACCTCGGACCCACCATCAGGAGCCCGCATGCGCAAACGTCCCCTGTCCCTGGTCATCGCGTCCGTCACCGGGCTCGGCGTCGCCGGTGCCCTCGTGCTGCTGCCCAGCACGCCCGCCTTCGCGGCCAACTCGGCGCAGCTGCGCGTCGACCAGGACGGATATTCGACCTCGGACACCAAGATCGCCTACTTCATGGCGACGTCGGCGGTGTCCGGCGAGACATACAAGGTGCTGGACTCATCCGGCGCGGCCGTCGCGAGCGGCAGTGTGACCTCTACCAGCCGCGGTTCCTGGAACTCGGCGTATCCCGACGTGTACCCGATCGACTTCTCCTCGGTGAAGACGGCCGGGACGTACCACCTGACCGTCTCCGGCTCGCAGTCGGCGACCTCGGACACCTTCAAGATCGCCGACGCGTCCACGCTGTACGGATCGCTGGTCGGCGACGGCGTCAACTTCTTCGAGAACCAGCGCGACGGGGCCAGCTTCGTCAGCGGCAGCACGATCGCGCGCAAGGCCTCGCACACGAACGACGCCAGCGCGACCGTCTACAAGACCCCGACCTTCATCGCGAACAGCGACGGCGGCACCGGCGACCAGATCAGCGGCTCGCTCGCCAAGGTGTCCGGCGCGAGCGCGGTCAACGTCGAGGGCGGCTGGTTCGATGCCGGCGACTACCTCAAGTTCACCTTCACCACCGCGTACGCCGACGATCTGCTGTACGCGGCGGACCTGGCGCTCGGCTCCTCCGCCCCGGCCGCGCTGACCAACGAGGCGCAGTTCGGCACCACGTACCTGAACAAGATGTGGAACTCGTCGACCAAGACGCTCTACCTCCAGGTCGGCATCGGCGCGGGCGACGAGACGAACTACCTCGGCGACCACGACCTGTGGCGGCAGCCGCAGGCCGACGACTCGGACACCAGCTCCGAGGACTACTACGCCGCCGCGCACCGGCCGGTGTTCGAGGCCGCGGCGCCGGGTGCGAAGATCTCCCCGGACGTGGTCGGCCGGGTCGCCGCCGCGTTCGCCTTCGCCGCGCAGCAGGACGAGGCGGCCGGGAACACCTCCGGCGCGCAGACCGAGCTCGCCGACGCCACGTCGCTCTACGCGATGGCCGACACCTCGGCCGCCGAGAACGACAACCTGACCTCCGCGCTGCCCGAGGCGTACTACCCCGAGGGCATCTGGCACGACGCGATGGAGCTCGCCGCGACCGAGATCGTGCGCGCCGAGCAGGCCCTGGGCAACTCGGAGTCGAGCTACAGCAGCTACCTGACCCAGGCCGCGACGTGGGCGTCCGACTACATCTCGGCCGACTCGGGCAACGACACGCTGAACCTGTACGACGTCAGCGCCCTGGCACACGCCGACCTGGTGGCCGCGATCAAGGCCGCGGGCAGCCCGTCCGGCCTGGCCGTGAGCTCGTCGAGCCTGATCGCCAACCTCAAGGCGCAGCTGTCCGCGGCCGTGACCAAGGCCGGATCCGACATCTTCCACGAGGGCGGCGACTACACGAACTTCGACGTGGACTCGCACACCTTCGGCTTCATCTCGACCGAGGCGCTGTACCAGAAGGCGAGCGGCGACACGCAGTACGCGGCGTTCGCGGGCGAGCAGCGCGACTGGCTGCTCGGCGACAACGCGTGGGGCACCAGCTTCGTCGCGGGCGTCGGCACCACGTACCCGAAGTGCATGGGCGGCCAGATCGAGAACCTCAACAGCGCGGTGGACGTCGGCGCGGTGGTCAACGGACCGAACGGGAGCTCGAACTTCTCCGGCGGCCTCGGCGACCTGATGACCGGCATGGCCAAGTGCGAGAACGACGGGTTCACCACGTTCACCGGCAAGGGCAGTGAGTACGTGGACGACGTGCGCTCGTGGCAGTCCAGCGAGCCCGCGCTCGACATGTCCGGCAGCCTCGTGCTGGCCAGCGCGTTGCAGGACGCGATCAGCGGAACCTCGTCGTCCGGCAACGACTTCTCGCTCTCGCTGTCCGCGGGCTCCGGCTCGGTGACCGCGGGCAGCAGCGCCACGGCGACCGTCAGCACGGCGGTCTCCAGTGGCAGCGGCGAGAGCGTCGCGCTGACGGCGAGCGGCGCCCCGTCCGGTGTCACGGTGTCCTTCAGCCCGAGCAGCGTCACCTCCGGCGCCAGCTCCACGATGACGGTGACCACCACGTCGTCGGCGGCGGCCGGAACGTACCCGATCACGGTCACCGGCACGGCGGCATCCGGCAGCCACACGGCCACGTACACGCTCACGGTCGGCACGTCCGGCTCGTCGTGCACGGCCGCGCAACTGCTCGGCGACCCGGGCTTCGAGAACGGCAGCACGATCACGCCGTGGACCTCGACCTCGACGCTCGGCTTCAACCCGGTCACCAACGACAGCGGTGAGGCCGCGCACACCGGGACGTGGAAGGCCTGGTTCGACGGAAACGGGAGCAAGGACACCGACACGCTCGCGCAGACCGTCGCCCTGCCGTCCGGCTGCTCCGCCGCGTCGCTCTCGTTCTGGCTGCACGTCGACACCACCGAGAGCACGTCCAGCGCGAAGCCGGACACGTTCACCGTGCAGCTGCTCAACTCCAGCGGCAGTGTGCTGACGACGCTCGGGACGTTCTCCAACCTGAACGCCGCGACCGGCTACACGCAGCACACGTACGACGTCTCGTCCTACCTCGGCCAGACGGTGACGCTCAAGTTCACCGGCACCGAGACGGACGCGAACGGCGGAACCACCAGCTTCGTCATCGACGACACGGCGCTGAACGTGAGCTGACTCCGCTGAAACCCAGGACCAACTGAAGAGGGAGATGAGGGAGGGAGGGCAGGCTCCGAGGGCTCGCGCCGCACCGCGGGACCCTCAGAGCCTGCCCTCGAACACGAGGTCCCTGGCCGTGCCCAGCGCCGTCGCGATCGCGCCGATCAGCACCGCGTCCCCGCCGAGCGCGGACGGGACGATCGGCGGACGCAGCGGGGTGAGCGCGGCCAGCGACTCGTAGATCGGGTCGAGCAGCAGGTCCGCGTTGACGCCGACGCCGCCGCCCAGGATCACCAATGCCGGGTCGAGCATCGCGGCGATCGCGGCCACCGCGTGCGCCAGCCGGGTCGCCTCGGCCCGCACGGCGTCCAGCGCGGCCGCGTCCCCGGCGCGCGCCGCGTCGAAGACCTCCTTCGGGCCGCCGGACACGCTCATCCCCGCGGCCGCCGCGAGCGCCATGACGGCCGAGCCGCCCGCCGCCGCGTCCAGCATGCCGCGCTGGTAGTAAGGCTCCTGATCCGGTGCCGCCGGGGCGCCCTGGTCCGGCGCGCCGCCCGCGAAGGGCAGGTAGCCGACCTCGCCCGCCGCGCCGTTCGCCCCCGGGAACAGCCTGCCCTCCACCACGATCCCGGCGCCGATTCCGGTGCCCACCATGAGGAAGACCAGCAGCGGGCAGTCCCGGCCCGCGCCGAACACGTACTCGCCGAGCGCCGCCAGGTTCGCGTCGTTGTGCACGCTCAGCGACTCGCCGAGCTCCGCGCGCAGGCTGTCGACCACGCCGGTGCGCCCCCAGCCCGGCAGGCTCCCCGCGTACCGCACCTCGTTGCTCGCCGGATCGAAGACGCCGGGCGTGCCGACCACGGTGTGCACGACCTGCGACCACTCCATGCCCGCCTCGGCCACCACCTCGCGGGCCAGCTGCGTCGCCGTGGCCACGATCGGCTCCGGCCCGGTCGCGCCGTCCACGTCGTTCGGCACCTCGCGCCGCTCGTGGATCTCGCCCTCGAGGTCGGCCAGCGCCACCCGGATCCGGGAGCGGCCGATGTCGATCCCGACGACGTAGCCCGCGGTCGGGTTCACCTCGTAGAGCACCGCGCTGCGCCCGCGCCCGGCGGTCACGGTCATCTCGCCGGTCTCCCGGACCAGGCCCGCCTTCTCCAGGTTGCCGAGCGCGGCCGAGACCGTCGGCTTGGAGATGCCGGTGACCCGCGCGAGCTCGGCGCGGGACGCGGCGCCGGACAGCCGCAGCCGCTCCAGCAACACCCGCTCGTTGTTCACCCGGAGCGTGCGACTGCTCCAGGGCCGCGTGAGTTCATCCGCCGTCCGCGTGGTCGTCATGGGCCCGAATGTAACCCAGTTCCCTGTGCCGAGCCTCAGGTTTCCACGGCGCGGCCCCGACGCGCCGCGCGGATCACGCGAAACACTCGACATTTCCGGGGGAATTTTGGCACGATGGCGGGCAGTGAGACCGGTTCGAACGTGTGATCGAATTGTTGGGGGTTCCACCATGCCCGTCACCGCACTCGGCGCCGCCGAGTCCGAGTTCTACACCACTCAGAGCGTGTTCAGCGACCCCGGCGGGCTCGCCGACCGCTACGACGCGCTGCCGGACGACCCGCGCGCGCTGGCCCAAGCCGTGCGCGGACTGCTGATCCACCGGCTGGAGGGCGGCCTGTTCGACCACCCGATCGCCGAGGACCGCCTGCACGACGACGCCGAGACGCGGTACGTCGACGAGATCCTCAAGCTGATCGTGCAGCGTGACGGCGCGCCGCTCGACACCCCGCGCGAACACGCCGACCGCTTCGTCGGGATCTGCCGCGACTTCGCGCTGCTGCACTGCTCCCTGCTGCGCGCCAAGGGGATCCCGGCGCGGATCCGCTCCGGCTTCGCCGACTACTTCGGCGACGACGGCTTCCACGGCGACCACGTCGTCACCGAGTACTGGGACGCCGAGCGCGGCTGGCTGCTCGCCGACGCGCAGGTCACGGCGGGCCACGTCGTCCCCTTCGACCCGATGGACGTGCCGCGCGACCGCTTCCTGGTGGCGGGCAAGGCCTGGCAGCTCATCCGCTCGGGCCAGGCCGAGGCCAAGTCCTTCGGCCTCTGGCTCCCGGACGGCGGCCTGATCGGCGAATGGTTCGTCGCGGGCAACATCCGGCTCGACCTCGCCGCCGTGAACCGGGTCGAGACCCTGCTGTGGGACATCTGGGGAATCGGCGCGGGCGGCGACGACGACATGACCGACGAGATCTACGACCTCTACGATCTGGCCGCGCAGGTCGCCGATGACGAGATCGTCTTCGAGGCCGCGCGCAACCTGTTCACCGAGAACGCCGGCCTGCGCACCCCCGCGACCGTGCTGTCGCTGGCCCCGTTCAACGGTCCGCACGAGGTAACGCTTCGACGGTAGGTCCTCCGGATGGCCCACCGCCTTCGGGAGACGGACTGAAGCAGACGGGAAGGTGGCGCAGAATGGAACTCGTCCAGACGTACGGCGCGGCCGCTGAAGTGCCCCCGACAGGGAGATAGGGAACCATGCGCGGAGCAGTACTGCACGCCCCCGGTGACGTCCGCTACGAGGAACTCGCGAAGCCGGAGATCGTCGACCCGACGGACGCGGTGATCCGAACCGTCGCCACCTGCGTGTGCGGCTCCGACCTGTGGAGCTACCGCGGCGTGAACCAGGTCAAGGAGCCGGCGCCGTTCGGCCACGAGTACGTCGGCGTCGTCGAGGAGGTCGGCTCGGCGGTCACGACGGTCAAGCCGGGCGAATTCGTCATCGGCTCCTTCTTCGCCTCCGACAACACCTGCGCGGTGTGCCGGGTCGGATATCAGACCTCGTGCCTGCACCGGCAGGGCCTCGGCGGCTGCCAGTCCGAGTACATCCGCATCCCGCTGGCCGACGGCACCCTCGTCGCCACGCCGGGCCGACCGGACGACGCGCTGATCCCGAGCCTGCTCACGCTCTCCGACGTGATGGGCACCGGCTGGTACGCCGCCGTGGCCGCCGAGGTCAAGCCCGGTTCGACGGCCGTCATCGTCGGCGACGGCGCGGTCGGCCTGTGCGGAGTCATCGCCGCCAAGGCCCTCGGCGCCGAGCACGTCATCGCCATGAGCCGCCACGCCTCCCGCCAGCAGTTGGCCCGGGAATTCGGCGCCACCGAGATCGTCGCCGAGCGCGGCGACGACGGCGTCGAGCACATCAAGGAACTGACGAACGGCATCGGCGCCGACAGCGTCCTCGAGTGCGTGGGCACCGCCGAGTCCATGCGCCAGGCCCTGCGCTCCACCCGCCCCGGCGGCAACGTCGGCTTCGTAGGCGTCCCGCACGGCGTCCAGATCGACGGCGCCGAACTCTTCCGCTCCCACGTGGCCCTACGCGGCGGCCCCGCCCCCGTCCGCGCCTTCCTCCCCGACCTCATCGACCGGGTCTGGCGCGGAGAGATGAACCCCGGCAAGGTCTTCGACCTCACCCTCCCGCTCGCCCAGGTAGCCGAGGCATACCAGGCCATGGACGAACGCCGCGCCATCAAGGTGCTGCTCCAGCCGTGACGTGGCAACTGCCGCTCCTACGGCCCGTCCTACACCGACCCCATGACCACCCAGACAGCCCGCTCCGCCACGTTGCGCCTAGTCAGACGTTGAGCGGATCGGCTTACGCTTAACGACCGGGCGATCGTTCGGGTTCCTCAGGCTACGAGTAGGCGTAGGCCTAGGTCTGCGGCGTCTAGGGCTACTAGGTCGCGGTTGCGGTTGGTCCAGCGGCCTGAGGTCAGGTCTTCGCTGAGCTTTTTTACGGCGCGTTTTTCGGCTTGGGGGCCGGCCTTGGTCCAGACGGATACGGCGCGGCGGACTTGTTCGTCTAGGTAGGCCTCGGGGCGGCGCCAGTAGGCCTCGAAGAAGCCGTCGGCGCAGTCCCAGGGGATGAGGACGGGTTCTGCGTGGCCGCCGATCGCGCTGGTTAGTTCGGCTAGTGACGGCAGTTGTTGCGCGACGATGCTGTCGAATTCGGGGAGGTAGTCGCGGCTGAGCCAGAACCTTTCCTGCCAGCCGATGGAACTGGCGTCGTAGGTCAAGACGACTACGTGGCGGGCTACGCGCTTCATTTCGCGTAGTCCGGCGATGGGGTCTTGCCAGTGGTGAATGGTGCTGACGGCCATCGCGGCGTCGAAGGACTGGTCTTCGAAGGGGAGATTTTCCGCAGCGGCGGCTATGCAGGGGGCTGCTGTGGACGAGCGTTGTGCTCGCATGATGGCTGACGGCTCTACTGCGGTGACGTCGCGGTCGAGCGGTTCGTATGAGCCTGTTCCGGCGCCGACGTTCAGGACGGTTTTTGCATCGCCGAGTGCGTGCCAGATTCGGTCGGCGATGCGTGGCTCGGTGCGTCGCGTTGCGGGATAGGCGGATCCGATGACGTCGTAGAGCTGTGCGCCGAATACCTTCAGCTGGTCTTCTGGTGTCGTCTTGATCCCCATTGCACGTGCCTCCAACTCTCTGTCGATGGCCGCTAATAGGCCGTCGGCACGGTTGCGCTGGTCTAGGAGCAAGCCGCGTTGGCGACGTAGATGCGCGACCGTGTCGGTGGCGGGGTCGTCGACTAGATCGGCGACTTCGCGCAGGCCGAAGCCGAGCCGGCGGTATGTGAGCACTTCGCGGAGTCGCTCCACGTCGCTTGGTGAGTAGCCCCGATATCCGGCGGCCGTGCGGGCGGATGGCTGCACGAGGCCGATCTCGTCGTAGTGGTGCAGCGTGCGGACGGTCACGCCGGTGAGTTCGGCTACGCGTCCGACGGTGAGATGTTCTTCCACTTCCACGTCAACGAGTATTCGGTATCACGTCGCGTGAGGGTCAAGCGTTGGCGCGTGGCCCTTTAGCTGCGAAGTTCCCCGATTTTGGCGACTACGTCTCGGGTCTTCGGGCACTGCCATACGGCTGCGGCTTGCTGCGTGTATTCGTCGATGACGTTCGGTTGGAGGGGGTGGGAGTCGGGGTGGTCGGGGCATTGGGGCCAGACGGCGGATTTTCCCTCTGACCAGAGAGCCTCGACGGCCCACTCCTGGACCTGGTCGGCCAGGTGCGCCAACTGTTCGGCGTACGGGGCGTCGGGGAGGACTCGGACGCCGAAGCCGGAGCCGTCGGGGGCGTACAACAGGACGGCGGGTTCGTCGGCGTCGTAGAAGCGGGAGTCGGTGGCCAGCCGGGGTTCGGTGACGTGGCCCGCCTCCAGGTCGCGGAGGAGGGGGGCGAGGGCCGCGGCGAGGACGGGATCGATGTCCATGTGATCACTGTACGTCTTGTCCTTGCCGCAGCCGTTGCGATTTATGTCTGGTCAGTTCAGGGGGAGGGTCACGGTGGACGGGCCGCTGAACGTGAGGGTGCTGTTGGGTTGGTCGGTGTCTAGGAAGAGGGGGTCCTTGGTGCCTACGACCAGGGCGATGCTGTCGCCTGCCGGGACGTTGTAGGCGGCGCTGATGAGTTGGGTGTTGATCGTTGTCGGCTGGCCGGGCGTGGCGTTGGTGTACGTGTAGGGGACGTACGAGATGAGGCTGCCGTTGTCGGCCCAGTTGACGTCGTAGAGGTAGGCGTAGAGCGTGCCGGTGCTGGCGCTTGGGGTGAAGGTGAGGCTCAGGGTCGCGGCGCCGCGGAGTTTTTGGGTCGAGGTCATGGTGGCGGACTGCCAGACGGCGGCTGCGCTGCGGGTGACGGCGGGGAGCCAGCATTGCGGGGGTAGGTCTAGGAGTTGGGTGAGTAGGCCGCTGACTTCCAGCGTTCCGCCTTGGGCGCAGGTGCCGGTGCCTACGTTGATGCCCGTGCTCCAGGTGCCGGGGGCGGCGTAACTGAGGCTGCCGGTGCCCAGCCAGTTGGTGGCGCCGAGGTTGAAGGTCGCGGTGCTGGTGCTCAGGGCGCTGAGGTTCGGGTAGCCCTCGTACGTGCTGCTGCCGACGGGTTCGATCTGGACCGGCTGCTGCGTGTCGATGCCGTTGGTGGCGCCGGTGAGGTAGTGGTCGAACCATTCGTGCACGTTCGTCCACACCGTGTTCGTGGCGCCGAGCAGTCCGCTGGCCTCGGAGGTGGCGTGGTCGCCGGGCTGCAGCATCAGGTGCTTGGCGGTGGTCAGGTCGTTGTAGAACGGCGTCAGCTGGTTGGGTGCGAAGAGGCTGTCCTGGAGGCCGTTGGAGATGAAGACGGCGGTCTTGTTCGCGTTGATGCTGTCGACGTAGGTCTGCGGGGAGCGTACGGCGCCCCACTTCAGGATCGTGTCGACGTTCTGGTCCGCGTAGAAGTCGTTCAGGATGCTCTGGAAGTCGGGGCTCAGCCTGCCGGTCAGCGCGGCGGCGGCCGCCAGCAGGTCGGTCGACTCCTGGTGGCGCGTGCTGTTCGGGTAGAGCGAGTAGTCGAGGTCGGTCCACGCGCTCATCGAGGCGACGGCCTTGATCCGCGGGTCGTGGGCGGCCGCGAGCAGGCTCAGGCCCGCGCCGTAGGAGACGCCGCCGACGCCGATCTCGCTCGGGTCGGCCGCCGTGTTGGCGAGCATCCAGTCGATGACCGTGGAGACGTCGGCCACGTCCTGCGGGCTGGCCACGTCGATGGTGCCGCCGGAGTTGTAGAACCCGCGGGGGTCGTATTCGACGACCACGTAGCCGTCGGCGGCGAACTGCTGCGCCTGCGCGTAGTACTCGAAGTCGGGTACGCCCCAGCTGGAGATGAGCACGATCGCCGGGTGCGGGCCCGGGGTGCTCGGCTGGGTGAGGATGCCCGCGAGTCCCACGCCGTCGGGCATGGTCAGGGTGACGCTGCTGTTGCTGACGGAGGCTGTGGTCGTGGCGGCCTGGGCGGGGATCGCGGCCGTGGCGGACGCGGCGAGGGTGAGCGCGGCGAGGGCCGCGGCGGTGGCGCGCGGTCTTCGGGCACGGCGGATGCGGACGCGGAAGGGCACCGTTGACCTCCGGAGGTTACTCATGGGTAAGTAATTGTCCACAAGTTCCTACCGGCCGGTAACCACGTCAAGGCACTGAGGCCGTGCAGCTTGGCCAAGCTTGGGCAAAGGGATCTCGGTCCGGCGCCGTGGTTTCCGACGCACCGTTGTGCTCGCTAAAGTGTGCGCGACAGACAAGCTTTTCGGGGAGGCTCGTCCCAGTGTCCGCAACAGGTGACTTCACGCCGCCGGAGTTCCCGAACGGGGTTCCGCAGTACGATCCGAACGACGGCCGACCAGGCGTTCCGCTGGGCGCAGCCGCCGGCATCCTGGCCGGGGTCGTGGCGCTCGGCGTCGGCGCGGTGTTCGCGCTGGGGCACGGTTCGGGCGACGGCAAGCCCGCCTCGGTCGCCCAACCGAGTGTCAGTATGACGATTCCGGGCTATCCGTCCGGGGTGCCGGGGGCCACGTCGACGTCCACGGCCGCGGGGTCGGCGACGGTCCAGCCGCAGTCGTCGGCGACGGCTTCGTCGGGGGACACTTCTGAGCCGACCGATACCGGCTACGCGGCGCCGACCACCGCGTACACGCCGCAGTACGCGGTCGGCGAGTGTGTCGACACGTCGGGGAGCGGTAGCGATTTCACGGTGACCGAGTCGGGGTGTTCGGGCGCCGACTACAAGATCATCTATGCGTTCCAGAACGAGACCGGCAACATCAACAACGACATGTCGCAGTGCTACACGATCAACGGCAACGACAGCGAGTTCGAGAACGGCGACTCCTCGGACGGCTACACGCTCTTCTGCCTCAACTCGCTGACCGGGGACTACAGCCCGCGCCGCGCGGGTGTGGACAACTGCCTCAACTCCTCGGCGACGTACGAGGTGGACTGTTCGAGCTCGCGTGCCACCTGGATCGTGACCGGTCGGCTCAACGGCACGACGAACACGAAGGGCTGCTCGCAGTTCGGCAGCTACGACAACTCGTACTACTGGACCTCGTCACCGTCGTTCGTGCTCTGCGTGGACAAGTACAAGCACTGACGGATCAGTGCTTGCCGAGCTGGTCTTTGCGGACCTTGCCCATGGCGTTGCGGGGGAGTTCGTCGACGAACTTGATCTTGCGCGGGCGCTTGTGGGCGGAGAGGTCGCGGGCCACGGCGTCGATGAGCTCTTGTTCTGAGGCTGTGTTCGGCTTGTCGGCGACCACGTAGGCGACGATCTTCTGGCCCAGGTCGTCGTCGGGCACGCCGATGACGGCCGCCTCGCGCACGCCGGGATACGAGAGGAGTGCGTTCTCGATCTCGCCGGCGCCGATGCGGTAGCCGCCGGACTTGATCAGGTCGGTGGAGGCGCGGCCGACGATGCGGTGCGTGCCGTCCTCCTCGATCACGGCCATGTCGCCGGTGCGGAACCAGCCGTCCTCGGTGAACGACGCGGCGGTCGCCTCGGGCCTGCGCAGGTAGCCGTCGAACACGGTCGCGCCGCGCACCTGCAGTTCGCCGACGGTCGCGCCGTCGTACGGGAGCAGTTCGCCCTCCTCGCTGACCAGCCGCGTCTGGATCCCGGCGAGGGGGCGCCCGACGGAGCCGGGGCGGCGGTCCGGGTCGTTCGCGCGGGCCGCGACGGTGATCAGGGTCTCGGTCATGCCGTAGCGCTCGGCCGGTCGCAGGCCCGTGAGACCCTCGAGCTTCTCGAAGACGGGGGCGGGCAGCGCAGCGGATCCGGAGACCAGCAGGCGTGCGCCGGACAGTGCCTTGGCGGACTCGGTGTCGGCGGCGATGCGCGACCAGACCGTCGGGACGCCGAAGTAGAGGCTGCCCTTCGCCTTCGCGTACGCCTCGGGTGTCGGCTTGCAGGTATGTACGAGCCTTGACCCGACACGCAGCGGTCCGAGCAGGCCGAGAACGAGGCCGTGCACGTGGAACAGGGGCAGACCGTGCACCAGTGTGTCTTCGGGGGTCCATGCCCACGCCTCGGCCAGCGCGTCGAGGTCGGCGGCGATCGCGCGGCCGGTCACCGGGACGCCCTTGGGCACGCCGGTCGTGCCGGAGGTGTAGAGCACCAGCGCGGTTCCGTCGAGGCCGGGGGTCGGGCCGGTCGGGCGGTCGCAGTGTTCCGCTATCGAGACCGAGGCGATCGGCACGCCGCAGGTCGTCCACGCCTCGAGTTCCACGCCGGGCTCGTCCTGGCCCGCGAGCACCAGCACCGCGCCGCTGTCCGAGAGCACGTGGGCGAGTTCGCGGCGGCCGCTGTCCGGTGCCAGCGGCACGATCGGCACTCCGGCGAGCAGTCCGCCGAGCACCGCGATCGCCGTCTCCAGCGTGGGGGAGGCGTACACCGCGGCGGCCGGGGCGCCGGCGATCCGGGACGCGACGGCGCCCGCGGCGGCGAGCAGGCCCTCCCGGCCGAGCGAGCGTGCCCCGATCGTCAGGCAGGGGGCCGACGCGTCGTCCGATCCGCTGGTCAGTCCAGGCAGCAGCTCCATGGCCCCACCCTACCCGCCGGTCCCGCGCGTTACGCGGCGGCGAGCCCGGCCCGGCCCCGGATGAGCGGAGCATGAGAGCGCGATGAACCGCGCCGGAAACATTGACGGGCCCCGGGTTCGCCGTCATAGTGGGCTACCAACCCCGAGGTTCCACCCGAGGGGTGCCGCGCCGACAGAAATGTTAGCGCTCACAATTCAATGCCCACGCTCCGGGGCACGCCATACCTACGGAAGGACAGAGTCGTCCACCATGATCCACCGGAAGCGAACGAGCTCCCTGCGCCGCGTGCTGCTCGCGGCGTCCTCGGCGACGGCACTCGTCGGCACCGTGCTGATCGCGAGCACCGGATCCGCGCAGGCCGCCACCTCACTGCCCTGCGACGTCTACGCCTCGTACGGCACCGCCTGCGTCGCCGCCCACAGCACGGTGCGAGCCCTCTACGCATCGTATGACGGGCCGCTCTACCAGGTCGAACGCGCCTCGGACTCGACCACGACCGACATCTACCCGCTGACCACCGGCGGCTACGCGAACGCGGCGACGCAGAACTCCTTCTGCGCCTCCACGATCTGCTACATCACCGAACTCTTCGACCAGTCTGGAAAGGGCAACAACCTCACCGTCGAGGGCGCGGGCGGCAACGGCTCCGCGGACCACGCCGCGATCGCCAACGCGCTGCCCATCACCGCCGGCGGGCACAGCGTGTACGGCCTGTCGGTGCAGGCCGGCGTCGGCTACCGCAACGACTCGACCTCCGGCGTGCCGACCGGCTCCACGGCTCAGGGCGCTTACATGGTCACCAGCGGCACGCACGTCGACGGCAACTGCTGCTTCGACTACGGCAACGCCGAGACCAGCAACGACGACACCGGCAACGGCCACATGGAGGCCATCAACTTCGGCACCGAGGCCTGGTTCACCAGCGCCGGCAGCGGTCCGTGGGTCGAGGCCGACCTCGAGAACGGCCTGTTCTTCGGCGGCAACGGCGCGAACTCGGCGAACACCGGCGGCCAGTCCAACGCCTTCGAGACCGCGCTGCTGAAGAGCAACAACACCTCGACCTACGAGATCCGCGGCGGCAGCGCGAACTCCAGCAGCCTCACCACGTGGTACTCCGGCGCCCTGCCGACCACGAGCGGCTACACCCCGATGCACCTCGAGGGCGCGATCGTGCTCGGCACCGGCGGCGACAACAGCAACGAGTCCGACGGCTCCTTCTTCGAGGGCGTCATCACCAGCGGCGAGCCGAGCGACGCGGCCGACAACGCGGTGCAGGCGAACGTGGCCTCGGTCGGCTACGCGACGGTCTCGCAGACCTTCCCGGCCAGCGGCACTGAGTACGTGCTGACCAACGTCAACAACGGCAAGGTCGCGGACGACTACGACTGCAGCACGTCGAACGGCGCCGAGGTGGACACCTGGGCCTCGCTCGGCAACACCTGCCAGCGCTGGGCGTTCACCAGCCTCGGCAACGGCCGCTACACGATCACCAACGAGGCCAGCGGCAAGGTGCTGGACTCGGTGAACTGCGGAAACGGCAACGGAACCGGCATCGATCTGTGGGCCTCGCTGAGCAACCTCTGCCAGGAGTGGAACGTGACGGCCGACGGCAGCTCCGGCGGCTACACGATCAGCAACGTCGGCAACGGCATGGTGCTCGACGTCAAGAACTGCGGTACCGCCAACGGGACCGTCGTCCGGCAGTGGGCGCAGCTCGACAACGCTTGTCAGGAGTGGTACATCACCAGCTGATCGTTGTTGAGCTGAGGTGACGGGTCCGGGGTCGTGGCGGGGCGAAGCCGCCGCGACCCCGGACCTGCCCTCGGGCAGCGTAGTGCGCGGCGTCACCGCGTGTTGTGTGAGCGTTCACTCGCGACGAGTGATGAGTGATCAAACCGTGATGTACTGAGCGGGACCCGGGTTTGACCCTGTCTTCAGCGCCCTCTTAGAATCACCGGTATGAACCTGTCCGCGCCCCGGCCGACGACCTACGAGGTCGTCCTGCTCGGCATGAGCGCGCACAGCGTCGCCGACATTCTGTGTTGATACACGCTGGTGGGACCGCGATGACGCGGTCCCACGCGTGTTTTTCCCTCCGCTGACCGATTCGAATCCGAATCGGTGCCGGCGTTTTCCGCTGCACTTTTCCCCGTGCCCGCGCGCGTTGTTCAACCCTGCCCCGAAATGGAAATCCCTGTGCCCAGACGACGAATAAAGCTCGCCGCCCTCACCTCCGCCCTGCTGCTCGTCGGCGGACTCGCCGCGGCCTGCGGCGGCTCCTCCTCTTCCTCGTCGAGCTCCGCCGCGTTCGACGCCGCCACCTGCCAGGGCGGCACCCTCGACGTGCTCGACCAGACCACCGAGAACACCGGCCTGGACCCGGCCGTGCTCTACACCTCCGGCGGCGGCGCGATCCCGCGGCTGCTGTTCCGCACGCTGACCACGCGCGACTCGGTGGCCGGGGCGAACGGCCGCACCGTCGTGCCGGACCTGGCCACCGACACCGGCGAGCCGAGCGCGAACGCGACCGTCTGGACCTACCACCTGAAGTCCGGCCTCAAGTACGCCGACGGACAGGCCATCACCTCCGCCGACATCAAGTACGGCGTCGAGCGCTCCTTCTCCTCGGTGCTCGCGGGCGGCCCGCCCTACCTGCGCGACTGGCTGGTCGGCGGTGCCACGTACCAGGGCCCGTACGGCTCGAACCCGGACCTCGCCTCGATCGAGACGCCGAACGCGACCACGATCGTCTTCCACCTGCGCAAGTCCGAGGGCGACTTCCCGTTCCTGGCCGCGGAGACCCAGTTCGCCCCGGTGCCCAAGGCCTCGGACACCGGCAAGAACTACAACGCCGACCCGGTCTCCTCGGGCCCGTACACGATCCAGACGTTCACCAAGGGCAAGGAGCTCCTGCTCACCCGGAACACGTACTGGAGCAAGAGCACCGACAGCGAGCGGCTGGCCTGCCCGGACAAGATCGACATCAGCCTGGGCCTGTCCCAGACGGTGATCGACCAGCGGCTCGCCTCCTCCATCGGCCAGGACGCGAACGCGATCACCACCGACACCGACGTGGACACCGCGACGCTCGCCAAGTCCGCCTCGCAGCCCGCGCTCAAGTCCCGGCTGACCAGCGGCAACTTCCCGGACACCACGTACCTGGCGTTCGACACCAAGACCGCGCCGTTCGACAACCAGTTGGTGCGTGAGGCCTTCTCCTACGCCGTCGACCGCACCGCGCTGATCAACGCGCAGGGCGGCAGCCAGCTGGCCACGCCGCTGACCACGTACACACCGCCGAGCATCGGTGCCGCGTACCACGCGTACGACTACTTCCCGGCCGGAGCGACCGGGAACGCGGCGAAGGCCAAGCAGCTGCTCGCGCAGGCCGGGTATGCCAACGGTCTGACGGTGACGCTCGCCTACGACAACAACGGCCAGAGCTACGTCGGCCCGGCGAACGCGTCGGCGCTGCAGCAGGCCCTGGCCAAGGCCGGGATCACGCTCAAGCTCGACCCGATCGACGACTCGAACTGGGACGCCGTCGTCACCAACACCAAGACCGAGCCCGCGCTCTCGCTGTTCAGCTGGGGTGCGGACTGGCCGAGCGGCGCGCCGTTCCTCACCCCGATCTTCGACGGCCGGGACATCGTGCAGGGCGGCGGCAACTTCAACCTCGCCCAGTACGACGACCCGGCGGTCGAGAAGCAGATCGACCAGATCAACCAGATCACCGACTTCACCAAGGCGCAGCAGGCCTGGGGCGACCTGGACGCCCAGCTCGGCAAGCTCGCGCTGACCGTGCCGCTGTACACGACGAACGACGTCGTGCTGCACGGCTCGAACGTGAAGAACACGTATGTCGACCAGTGGCGGGGCTGGTACGACATCTCCTCGGTCTCCGTGAAGTAGCCAGCGCCTCATGTCCAACGCCACCGCGCCGGTGGACGAAGCGCAGCCGACCCTCCGGGCCCGCCTCTGGGCGCGCCCGGGAGGCCGGATCGCGTTGATCGTCGTCGGCTTGATCATCCTCATCGCGATCCTCGCCCCGGTGCTCACCGCGCTGGAGGGGCAGGACCCGAACACCTACCACGACGGCCTGCTCAACTCGGCGACCGGCGGCGGTCCGAACGCCCCGTTCGGCGGCATCAGCACCGCGCACTGGCTCGGCATCGAGCCGACCACCGGCCGCGACGTATTCGCGCGGCTGGTCTACGGCGCGCGCATCTCGCTGCTCGTCGCGGGCGGCGCCACGCTCGGCCAGCTGCTGATCGGCCTGCTCGTCGGGCTCGCGGCCGGCCTCGGCAACCGCTGGGCCGACGCGCTGCTCAGCCGGTTCACCGACCTCGTGCTGTCCTTCCCGTACCTGTTCCTCAGCATCGCGCTGCTGGCGATCGTGCCGCAGAGCTTCCCGCGGCCCGCGCTGCTGTGCATCATCCTGGCCGGGCTCTACTGGGCGCCGACCGCGCGGATCGTGCGCGCCGAGACCTTCGTGCTGCGCGAACGCGAATTCGTCGCCGCCGCACGGCTCTACGGCGCGAGCACGTGGCGGATCGCGCGCAAGGAGATCCTGCCCGGCCTCGTCGCGCCGGTCGTGACGTTCACCGCCCTGATGGTCCCGACGAACATGGTCGCCGAGGCGGGCCTGTCCTTCCTCGGTCTCGGCGTGCAACCGCCGACGCCGTCCTGGGGCCAGATGCTCTCGACCGCCACCACGTGGTTCCAGATCGATCCCGAGTACGTGCTCGTACCCGCGCTCACGCTGCTGGTGTGCGTGCTGGCGTTCACCGCGCTCGGCGAGGAGATCCGCCGCGCCGTGGATCCGAAGGGGCTGGCCCGATGACCGCGTTCCTGTTGCGGCGCCTGCTGTCCGCGGTCGCCGTGCTGCTGATCGTCGCCGCCGTCGTGTACGCGCTCTTCTATCTGATGCCCGGCGATCCGGCGAGCCTCGCGTGCGGCAAGCGCTGCAACGCGGCCGAGTTGGCGCAGGTGCGGCAGACGATGGGCCTGGACCGGCCGGTGTACGCGCAGTTCTGGACCTTCATCAGCTCCATCTTCGTCGGGCACGGCTACGACAACGGCGTGGGCACGGTCTGGTGCTCGGCGCCCTGCCTCGGCTACTCGTTCCAGAGCGACCTGCCGGTGACGCAACTGCTCACGCAGGCGCTGCCGGTGGACGTCTCGCTGGTCTCCGGCGCGGCGGTGCTGTGGCTCTCGCTCGGCGTCGGCCTCGGCCTGTTCGCCGCGCTGCGCCCGAACGGCCTGCGCGACAAGGTGACCACGTTCGTCGGGCTCACCTTCGGCTCGATCCCGATCTTCATCCTGGCGCTGCTACTGCTGCTGATCTTCTGTGTGTGGTTCCAGATCCTGCCGTTCCCGACGTTCGTGCCGATCACGCAGAACGCGGGCCAGTGGTTCGAGAACATGCTGCTGCCCTGGTTCGCCATCGCGCTGACGTTCGCGGGCAACTACCTGCGGCTCACCCGCGCGGGCGTGCTCGAATCGCTCGGCCAGGACCACATCAGGACCCTGCGCGCGTACGGCTACACCGAACGGCGCGTCGTCACCCGGCACGCCGTGCGCGGAGCCCTGCCGACGCTCGCGACGATGGCCGCGCTGGACATCGGCGGCGTGCTCGCCGGAGCCGTGTTCACCGAGTCCATGTTCGGCTTCCCGGGCCTCGGCAAGCTGATGGTGGACTCCGCGAGCAACATCGACCTGCCGGTCATCACCGGCGTGACGCTGCTCGCCTCGTTCCTGATCATCGTCGCGAACACCGCCGCCGACCTGCTGTACGCCGTGCTCGACCCCCGTGTGAGGATCCAATGACCACCCCCATTCTCACGGTCGAGGACCTGCGCATCGCGTTCGGTCCGGTCACCGCGCTCCAGGGGCTGAGCTTCGAGCTCGAACCCGGCCGCGCGCTCGGCCTGGTCGGCGAGTCCGGCTCCGGCAAGTCCGCCGCTGCGCTCTCGCTGCTCGGCCTGCACCGCGGCACGAGAGCCGAAGTCGGCGGCCGGATCCTGCTGCGGCCGCGCTCCGCCGAAGCGGACGCGATCGACGTCAACGCCGCCGACGACGTGACGCTGCGTTCGATCCGCGGCCGCGAGCTCGCGATGATCTTCCAGGAGCCGCTGACGAGCCTGGATCCGTACCACCGCGTGGGCGACCAGATCGCGGCCGTGCATCGGCTGCACTTCGCCTCCAGCCACGAGGAGGCGCGGAAGAAGGCCTCGGCCGCGCTCGCGCAGGTCGGCATCGACGCGGACGCCAAGTACCGCGCGTACCCGCACGAATTCTCCGGCGGCATGCGGCAGCGCGCGCTCATCGCGATGGCGCTCGTGCTCGAACCGCGCGTCCTGGTGGCCGACGAACCGACGACCGCGCTCGACGTGACCGTGCAGGCGCAGATCCTGAAGCTGCTCGGCCGGCTGCGCGAGGAGATCGGGCTCAGCCTCATCCTGATCAGCCACGACCTCGCCGTCGTCGGCGGCAACGTGGACGACGTGCTCGTGCTCAAGAACGGCGCCGAGGTCGAGCGCGGCCCGGTCCGCGAGGTGCTCGCGCAGCCGCAGCACACGTACACGAAGGACCTCCTCGCGGCGATCCCGCGCCTGGACGCGGAACTTCCCGTGCGCCCCGCCGTCTCCTCCGACGTCCTGCTGAAGGTCAGCGACCTGAACGTGGTGTTCCCCGGACGACGCGGCGCCACCGAGACGCGTGCCGTGGACGGCGTCAGCCTGGAGCTGTTCCAGGGCGAGTCGCTGGGTGTCGTGGGGGAGAGCGGCAGCGGTAAGTCCACGCTCGGCCGCTCGATCGTGCGGCTGCAGAAGCCCACATCCGGGCGGATCGAGTTCGCGGGACGCGACCTCAACGCGTGGCGCGGCAAGGCGCTGCGCGAACACCGGCGCGACCTGCAATTGATCTTCCAGGACCCGGCGTCCTCGCTGAACCCGCGCCGCGGCATCGGGGACTCGATCGCCGAACCGCTGATCGTGCACGGCGAGAAGGACCGGGCCACGCTGCGTGCCGCCGTGGACGAACTGCTGGAACGCGTCGGCCTCGACCGCTCGCTCTACCACCGCTACCCGCACCAGCTCTCCGGCGGCCAGCGGCAGCGCGCGGCGATCGCTCGAGCCCTGATCCTGCGGCCTAAGCTCGTGGTATGCGACGAACCCGTCTCGGCGCTCGACGTCACCACGCAGGCCCAGGTCGTGAAGCTGCTGCGGGAGCTGCGCGAGGAGTTCGAGCTGACCCTCATCTTCATCGCGCACGACCTGGCCGTCGTACGCCAGGTCAGCGACCGGATCGCGGTGATGAACCAGGGCCGCGTCGTCGAACTGCTGCCCGCCGCGCAGTTGCACGAGGCGCAGGATCCGTACACGCGCACGCTGCTGGAGGCGGTCCCAGAGCTACCGGTCGTCTAGACCAGCGTATCCTTCAACAGTGGACACCGAGCGCCCCTCCGCCGCGCGCATGTACGACTACTACCTGGGTGGATCGTGCCATTTCGCGGCGGATCGGGTGCTCGCCGAGGAGCTGATCCGGGCCTGGCCGGACATGCCCGCGATCGCCCGCGCGAACCGGGACTTCCTGCAACGCGCCGTCAGCCACCTGAGCAGCCGGGGCGTGGACCAGTTCCTCGACCTCGGCTCCGGCGTGCCGACCGTCGGGAACACGCACGACATCGCGCTGTCGCTGAACCCGGACGCGCGCACCGCGTACGTGGACGTGGATCCGGTGGCCGTCGCGCACAGCACGGTGATCCTGCAGGACGTGCCCAACGCGACGATCGTGCACGCGGACCTGCGCGACCCGGAGTCGATCCTGCACCGCTCCGAGGTGCCGAACTTCCTGGACCTGAGCCGGCCGGTCGGCGTGATCATGCTGGCCGTGCTGCACTTCGTACCCGAGGAGGACGACGCGCCCGGGGTCGTCGCCGCGTACCGCGAGGGCACCGCCGCGGGCTCCTACCTGGTCGTCAGCCACGGCACCCGCGACTACCTGCCCGCTCAGGCGCGCGAGGCCGAGGACGTGTACGAACGCGCCAGCCACCGCCTGACCTTCCGCGGCCACGCGGACGTGCTCAGTCTGTTCGACGGATACGAGCTCGAATCCCCCGGCCTCGTCGACATCATCAACTGGCGCCCGGAGCTCAGTACCGGCGAACCGGACCCGATCGGCGGCGGCGACGTCGCACGGTATTCGGGCTATGCGGCGGTCGGCCGCAAACCCTGAAGCTGACGGGGCGGCGACGTCGCACGGTACTTGGGGCTGTGATGACGGGGAGTCGGCCGCAAACCCTGATCGGGCGTGGCGGGTTGCCCGGCGTCCCCGGCGGCACAAGCATTGATCTATGGCCGAGGACGTCCCGGGATACCTGCGCTTTCCGCACGTGCGCGGCTCGCTGCTGACCTTCGCCGCGGAGGACGACGTCTGGCTGGCCCCGCTGCGCGACGACGGTTCGGTCGGCCGCGCGTGGCGGGTGACCAGCGACCGGATCCGGGTCAGCAACCCGCGGCTGTCCCCGGACGGCAGCACCCTGGCGTGGACGAGTTGGCTCTCGCCCTCACCCGAGGCGTGGACCGTGTCGACGTCCGGGGGCCCGGCACAGCGGCTGAGCTGGTCCGGCAGCGAGGACACCCGCGTGCTGGGCTGGATGCCGAACGGCGACGTGCTCGCGGTCTCCTCCTACCACCAGCCGTTCAGCCGCTATACGTGGGCGTACTCGCTGCCGACGAACGGCGCCGTCCCCGCGCGGCTGCCCTGGGGTCCGGTCTCCGACGCCGCGATCACGCTGCGGCACACGCTGCTGCTCAGCGGCACGCCGCCGCACGAACCGGCCGGCTGGAAGCGGTACCGCGGCGGCGCGACCGGACGGCTCTGGCTCAACGGGACGCGGCTGCTCGAAGGAATCGGCGGGCACCTGGCGAACCCGATGCTGATCGGCGACTGGCCGGACACCCGCGTCGCATTCCTCTGCGACCACGAGGGCATCGCGAACGTCTACTCCTGCCGCCACGACGGCAGCGACCTGCGCCGACACACCGACCACGACACCTTCTACGCGCGCAACGCCTCCACCGACGGACGGCGCGTCGTGTACCAGCACGCCGGCGACCTGTGGCTGCTCGACAGCCTCGACGCTCCGGCGCCGCGCAAGCTGGACGTGCCACTCGGCGGCGCGTGCACCGGGCGTCGCGCGTATCAGATCCCGGCGTCGTTCAACCTCAACGGCTTCGCGTGCGACCACGACGGCCGGGCGAGCGCCGTGCTGGTGCGCGGCAGTCTCTACTGGCTCACGCATCATGACGGCCCGGCGCGCGTGCTGGCCGACTCGCCCTCCGTACGTGTGCGCATGCCGGTGATGCTCGGCACCGAGCACGTCGCGTGGGTCAGCGATGCGGAAGGGGACGACGAACTCGCCATCGCCCCGCTGCCCGGCGGCGCGCACAACTTCGCCGAACTCGGATTCCCCAAGCCGCGCGTGCTGGCCGCCGGCGCGATCGGCCGCGTCGTCGCGCTGGAAGCGTCGCCGGACGGATCGCGCCTGGCCGTGGCCACCAGCGACGGCAGACTGCTGCTCGTCGACGCCGGGACAGGTGCGGTACGAGAAGTGGTCCGATCGAGTTACGGACCGGTCAGCGGCCTCGGCTTCTCGCCCGACTCGGCGTGGCTGGCCTGGTCCCAGGCGGTCGCGAACAAGTCGCTGCGCCGCATCCGGCTCGTCGACTGCGGGCAGACCGACCGGATCTACGACGTGACCACCGGCCGCTTCGAGGACGAAGGGCCCTGCTTCACCAGCGACGGCCGCTTCCTGGTCTTCCTCTCCTGGCGCGGCTTCGACCCGGTGCACGATGTCCATACGGGTGACATGGCCTTCCCGCTGGGCTGCCGGCCGTACCTCGTTCCGCTGGCCGCCGACGATCTCGCCCCGTTCTCTACTCCGGTCGAGGGACGCGCGCCGGACGGCACCGCCTCGTACTCGCCGCCGCCCGACGGAGCGATGCGCGTCGATCCGCAGGACCTGGCCGAACGCCTCGTGCCCTTCCCGGTCATCGCCTCGAAGTACTCCGACCCGGCCGCGGTCACCGGCGGCGTCGTCTGGCTGCGCTGGCCGATCTCCGGCGCGCTCGGCCAGACCTTCGCCAACCCCGACGACCTGTCCGGACAGCCCGCGCTCGAGTACTACAGCCTGGACCGCGGCGAGTGCGAGGTGCTCGCCGAGGACGTGGACGGCTTCGCGGTCTCCGGCGACGGCAGCACGATCGTGCTGCTCGCGGACGGCGAACTGCGGCTGCTCAGCGTCGAGGACCCGGACAGCGACTTCGCCGTCGACCTGCGGCGCATCACGCACACCGTGCACCCGGCCGAGGAATGGCGGCAGGCGTACCGCGAGGCCGCGCGGGTCGTGCGCGACCAGTATTGGGATCCGAACATGTGCGGCCTCGACTGGACCGCGCTGACCGAGCAGTACGCGCCGCTGATCGAGCGCGTCGGCAGCCCGGACGACTTCGGCGACGTGCTGCAGGAACTGCTCGGCGAACTCGGCACCTCGCACGCGTACGTCGTGCCCGCGCGGCTGGCCGAGGGCCCGACCCGGCCGGAACGTCCGCTCGGCCTGCTGGCGATGGACGTGCACCGCGAAGGCAACGATCGTGCGGCCACCTGGGTGATCGACCGCGTGCTCGCGGGGGAGAGCTCCGACCCGCGGGCCCGCGCGCCGCTGGCCGCGCACGGCGTGAAACCGGGCGACGAGATCGTGGAGATCGCCGGCCGCGTCCCCGATCCGGTCCGCGGACCGCTCCCACTATTGGGCGGAACGGGTGGCACGACGATCGAACTCGTCCTCCGTTCGGGTGCCGACGGCCGGCTCCGGCGGATCGCCGTCACCCCGCTGAGCGACGAGATGCCGGTGCGGTATCAGGACACGGTGCTCAACCGGCGTGCCCAGGTCCGCCAACTGAGTGACGGCCGGTGCGGCTACCTGCACATCCCGGACCTCAACGGCTCCGGCTGGGCCCAGTTCAACCGCGACCTGCGCCGCGAGTTCAACTACCCGGCCCTCGTGCTCGACGTGCGCGGCAACGCGGGCGGCAACGTCTCGCAGCTGGTGCTCGACAAGCTCAGCCGACGCGTACTGGCCTGGGACTTCACCCGCGACCGCCGCCCCGCGCGCTACCCGCGCGACTCGGTGCGCGGCCCCGTCGTCGCCATCGCGGACGAGGCCACCAGCTCGGACGGCGACGTCATCGTCGCGGCGTTCCGCGCGCTCGGCCTCGGCCCCGTCGTCGGCCAGCGCACGTGGGGCGGCGTCGTCGGCATGACCGGACGGCACACCCTCGTCGACGGCACCCAGATCACCGTGCCGAAGAACGCCGCGTGGTTCCCCGGCCTCGGCTTCTCCATCGAGAACCACGGTGTCGAACCGGACGTCGAGGTGGTGCGCGGCCCGCTGGACTGGGCCGAGGGCCGCAACACGCAGCTGCACGCGGCCGTGCGGCTCGCCCTGGAACTGCTCGAAACCCACCCCGCCGCCGCCGAACCCCCCATCTCCACCCCGCGCCCGGACCGCCGCCGGCCCCCGCTGCCGCCGCGCTGAGCTCGGGAAAACGTGAATGTGGGGCACGTCGCGACGTGCCCCACACCCG
This sequence comes from Actinospica sp., assembly GCA_035493475.1. GTDB lineage: Bacteria > Actinomycetota > Actinomycetes > Streptomycetales > Catenulisporaceae > Actinospica. Next base: position 327 of record DATJIF010000079.1, on the reverse strand, counting down.
GTACTACCTACTACTCAGCGTTCAGTCCACCGGAGGACTGCTCACATCTCCGGCTGCTGACCCGGGCGCTTGGCCCGGGGCTGCTGCTGGCCGCGGTTCGGCTGCTGCGCGCGTCCCGGCTGCGCCGAACGCTCGCTCTGCTCTCCGAAGGCGTCGCCGCGCGCGGCCTGGCCCTGGTGGGCCGAACGCTCGCTCTGCTCGCCGAAGGCGTCCTGGCCGGGACGGGGGGTCTGCTGCTCAGCCCGCTGCTTGGGCTTCCGCTCGGCCTTGCCCTTCTTGCCCATTTTCTCCTCCTTGAGAAGTTTCTGATGGGGGCTCCACCAACAT
>DATJIF010000078.1:0-38105 GCA_035493475.1 Actinospica sp. | reverse complement strand
CCGACGTTGTACCAGAGGTTCACCCCGGCGATCGGCGAGGTGCGGTCCTCGCAGACCACCACGCGCAGGCCGTTGTCCAACGAGAACTGCCGCACCGGCCAGCGGAAGCCGCCGTCCGCGGCGGGGCTGTCGGAACTTCGGTCGGTCGGCTGTCGCACCACGCGCCCTCCAGGCAGGGTCTCAGATCCACAACGCTCCTTGACGCCCAACATACATCCCGTGCGCGAGCATCCGTGTGCTGGCACAAGCTCAGGGACTAGTCGGGAATTTCCCAGCTTGCCCGAAGGTTCAGCATGCATGCTGCGGTGCGGCGCCGGGGATCTCCTACCCAAGCGGTACGGCACGAGAACAGGGGAGCGTGTGTGATGCGGATCGAGTTCGGTGCTTCGAGAATCCTGCCCCGGTGGCTCGTGCTGTTCTTCCTGGGCGGCGCGGTGGTGCTGATCCCGTGGATCGTGCTGATGTTCACGGTGCCCGGGGTGGTGAACGTGCAGCCGCGCTGGACGCTGGTGTGGGGCGGCTTCGACTGCTTCCTGGTGCTCGGCTTCGCGGTCACCGCCTTCAATCTGATGACCCGCTCGCCGCGCGGCGCGGTCACGGCGGCGATGACCGGCACGATGCTGCTGATCGACGCGTGGTTCGACGTGCTCACCACGCACCGCGGCGGCCAGGTGGTCTCCGTGCTGATGGCGGTGTTCGCCGAGATCCCCTGCGCGGTGATCTGCTTCTACGTCTCCTGGCGGATCATGAGCCTGTTCGAGCAGGCGAAGACGTATCTGCACGAGGCCGGATTCCACGTGCGCAACGGGCGCCTCGTGCCGCCGGAGGACTTCCCGCGGTACGAGGCGCCGACGCAGCCGGAGTCAGAACGCGGTCTTGGCGCTCCAGTAGGCCAGCAGGGGCTCCTCGCCGAGCAGCTCTAGGCCGGGCGCCGCGTCCGGCGTCCGGTGGTTGATCCACAGGGCCAGATCCCGGGCCGTGCCGCGCACCGCCGCCGCGCCCTTCACGTGCGCGTGCGACCAGCGGAAGCCGTGCGGCTCCAGCGTGATCAGCCACTCGCCGGGCAGGTCGCTCTCGTCCAGGTCGGTGGCGTGCAGGTGGATCGTCTCGCCGTCGCCGTGCAGGTCGCGCACCTCGGGCCGGAAGCGCTTGGTGTAGGGCACGTTGCCGAGGAACTCGTCGATGTTGTCCACGGCCACCGCCGCGTCCAGCGCGCCCGCCTCGCCGAGCACCGCGAGCTCCACGTCCACCCGGTGCACCGTCGTCTCGTGCAGCATCCGGCGCAGCCAGAAGCGCACGTGCTGGTCGCCGCCCCAGGTGTAGCAGGGCGCGTCCAGGTCGGCCTTGCCCAGCGCCTCGACCAGCGCCTTGCCGCCCGCGGCGAACCACTCGGGCGCCGCGGACCAGGAGTCCTTCGGGAAGCCGACCTCCTCGGTGCCGAGCTCGATCCGCTGCAGCGGCAGCCGGGTGACGATCGCGGCCACCCAGCGGTGCACCTCGCCGAGGTGCTCCACCAGGTCGGCCAGCGTCCAGCGCGGGCAGGACGGGACCCGGCGGTCCGGGTCCGCCTCCGCGATCAGCGTCGCGACCCGCGCGACGTCCGCCGCGATCAGGTCGAGTACTCGGGGGGCCTCGAGGGCATGGCAGGCGGGCGACGGAGCGAGGGTGGGCACCGGTCGGACTCCTTCACGGATGACGGCGCCGTCCGCGGGTACGCGGAAACGGCGAGTTGGCTACGGTCGGATGGCGGAGCGTTCTCGCACAACGCCCCACTCGAGGGAGTGAATTACGCGGTATCGCTGGATTCTGCCCCGATCGGGGCCGGGCCATGCGTTCCGCTGCTGAGTTGATTCAGCATGCACGGTCCGCGCCCGGGACGCCACGTGAGATAGGTCATGCGCCCTGCGTCCGGCCGACCGCGCCGCTCGCTAGAGTTGAAATCCTTAAGGAATCAGTGGAATCCCGGCAAGGGAGTCTGACGTGAGTTGGGGACTGGCCGGCGCTCTGGTCGCCTGCCTCTGCTATGGGGTGGCGACCGTCTTCCAGGCGATGGGCGCGCGCCGCGTCGAGGGGTCCGAGGGGGTGGACCCGCGCCTGCTCATGCGCGTGCTCGGTTCGCTGCCGTTCCTGCTCGGCACGGCGATGGACGCGTTCGGCCTGGTCTTCAACCTCTTCGCGCTGCGCGGGCTGCCGCTGTTCGAGGTGCAGGGGATCGTCAACACCAACCTCGCGGTCACCGCCGTGTTCGCCGGGCTGCTGCTGAAGATCCGGCTGACCGCGCGGGACAAGGCGGCGATCGGCGCGGTGGTCGGCGGGCTCGTGCTGCTCGGCCTCGCCGCGGGTCCGGAGGGCACCGGCACCTTCTCCGGTGCCGGCCGCTGGGCGCTGCTCGGCGTCTCGCTGCTGCTCGCGGTCGCGGCGCTGGTGCTCGGCAACGTCTTCAAGAGCGCGCACCCGGCGCTGCTCGGCACGGTCGCCGGCTTCCTGTTCGGGGTCTTCGGGATCGCGGTGCGCATCCTGCCGTCGATAGCGCCGGACCGGCTGGTGACCGACCCCGCCGCGTACGCCGCGGTGATCGCCTCGGTCACCGGCTTCCTGTTCTTCACCACCGCCCTGCAGCGCGGCTCGGTGAACGCGACCGCCGCCGCGCTGGTGGTGGGGGAGACCGCCGTGCCCGCGCTGATCGGGCTGACGCTGCTCGGCGACAGCGCCCGCCCGGGCTACGGCGTGGTCGGGGTGTTCGGCTTCCTGCTCGCGGTCGGCGGCGCGCTCGCGCTGGCCCGCTTCGCCGAGATCCCGGCGGACGACGGGCCGGGTCAGACCTCTGACGACGTCGGGGCGGACTCGGCCCGCTCCTCCTCGTCCATCTCCTGAAGCGTCTCCACGTCCCGGGCGTGCTGCCGGCGCCGCTTGAGCAGCACCACGGCGACGATCGCGGCGATGATGGCGCCGAACAGCGAGTAGCTGACCACCGAGGTGTAGTGCTCCACGCGCTGCCAGGCCGAGCCGGCCAGGTAGCCGAGCAGGATGTAGCCGGTGGCCCAGGTGACGCCGCCGATCGCGTTCCACAGCAGGAACGTGCCGTACTTCATCCGGCTGGTCCCGCACAGGCCCGGCACCAGCGCGCGCAGCACCGAGACCCAGCGTCCGGCGAAGACCGCGCGGCCGCCGAGCCGGTGGATCGACTGCTTGCCCTGCTCCACGTGCTCCGGCTTGATCAGCCGCCGCGGCAGCTTGGCGAGCAGCGTGTCCCCCCAGCGTTCGCCGACCCAGAAGCCGATCGAGTCGCCGATGATCGCGCCCAGGATCGCCGCCGCGAGCACGCCCGGGAACGAGACCTTGTGCTCGTACGCGAGGAATCCGCCGACCACCACCGCGGTCTCGCCCGGGATCACGAAGCCCAGGAACACCGAGGACTCGAGCGCCGGCAGCACGAAGACCAGCGCCAGCGCGGACCAGCCGCTGAAGATCAGCAGGTGGTTGATGATCGTGTTGAGCATCTCATTCCCCCGTGTCGTCCCCGAGATAGGCGAGCAGCGCCTCGTGCAGATGTCCGTTCGAGGTCATCCCGGACCCGGCCGCGGGCGAGGGGTCCCCGTCCACGGCGCTGAACCGGCCGCCCGCCTCGGTCACGATGACGGCGGGCGCCGCCACGTCCCACAGTGACAGCTCCGGCTCGGCCGCGATGTCCACCGCCCCCTCGGCCACCAGCATGTGCGACCAGAAGTCGCCGTAGGCGCGGGTGCGCCAGCAGGACCGCGACAAGCTCAGGAAGCCCTCGAGCTTGCCGTACTCCTCCCAGGAGATCACCGAGGAGTACGCGAAGGAGGCGTCCTTCAGCTCCTTGACCTGCGAGACCTGCAGGCGGCTGGCCTGGGAGAGCGAGCGTCCGGTGTACGCGCCGCCGCCGCTGGACGCCCACCAGCGGCGGCCGAGCGCGGGGGCCGAGACCACGCCGACGACGGGCTTGCCGTCCTCCATCAGCGCGATCAGGGTGGCCCAGACCGGCACCCCGCGCACGTAGTTCTTGGTGCCGTCGATCGGGTCGACGATCCAGGTGCGCCGCCCGTCCGCGCGGCCCGCGACGGTGCCGAACTCCTCGCCCAGCATCGAGTCGCGCGGACGGGACCGCCCGAGCGCGGTGCGCAGCAGCTCCTCCACGGCCCGGTCGGCGTCGCTCACCGGGGTGAGGTCCGGCTTGGTCTCGACCTTGAGGTCGAGCGCCTTGAACCGCTGCGTCGTGAGCGAATCTGCCTGATCCGCCAGCACGTGCGCGAGCCTGAGGTCGTCGTCGTATCCCGTCACGACTCCAAGTTACCGTGAAGGAGCGTCTGGGGATTGCTGGCCGGGCTCGCGGGCCGATGGCTCTCGCCTGGCGGCGTTCTCGTCGGTCGCCACCCAAACCCAGGGTGCCTCCCTCCTCGGCCTTGCCAGACTCGGCCCTCGACCCGCTCCCTGATCCGGCCATCAATCCCCAGACGCTCCTACGCCCCGGTACCGGCTTGCACCGCCTCGACGTGAAGGGTGACGACGTTGCCCTTGCAGCCGGTCGAGTTGTAGGCGACGTACAGCAGGTTGCTGGTGTTCGGCGGATAGACCTGCAGATACGTGGTCGGAGTCGGCTGGCACGTGGTGGACGGCCAGTTGCCCGCGTCGCCGATCTGCAGCACGGCGTAGGCGTGGCCGCCGGGCTGAAGCGTGATCAGCTTCGGGCTCACCTGCGGGTTGCGCCCGGCGGGCTGGCCGACCTGCTGGACCGGGGTGCCCGCGCCGAAGGAGACGCCCGGGTAGCCGTACATCGTGCACGGCTTGTTGTTCAGGTTCTTGAACACGATGTCGACGTAGATCGATCCGGCCGTGCCCTGCTCGCCGCTGACGGTGCCGTTGAGGTAGCGCGCGGTGCAGGTGGCGTAGCCGGACGAGTTGCCGCTGCTGGAACCGGTGTTCGTGCTGCTGCTCACGCTGGATCCGTTGCCGTTGCCGGTCGACGCGGCGGTGGTCCCGCCGGCGGCCGACGTGCCGGTGCCGCTGCCGCTGCCCGACGTGCCAGTGCCGCTGCTCGCGACCGTGACCGAGGCCGTGCCGCCGGCTCCGGTGCTCGGCGTCGAGCTGCCCACACAGCCCGCGCACAGGACCATGGCGCCGGCCGCTATCCCGGCGGCCGAGAGAACGTGCAGTCCGTGCTTCATGAACCACTCCCTTCCCCAAGGCGGCTTCCGCTCCCACTGTGCGTACCCACGCGCCCACCGAGAGAGACTCCCGGTGCCGCCACTCGGTTGGGTCACACCTCGGCCACGGATCTGTTGACGTTCCGGCTCGGCTCGGCGACACTTGAACCGAACGTTCGGTCGGTTAGGAGGCCTGGGCATGACGACGCTCGCCGAGACGGGCACGGTTACCGGAGTCGGTACCGGCTCGCGCTTCGAGGCGCTGATCGCCGCGGACGAGCGGGTCGAACCGCGCGACGCGATGCCCGAGGCGTACCGGGCCACGCTGATCCGGCAGATCGCCCAGCACGCGCACTCCGAGATCATCGGCATGCAGCCGGAGGGCAACTGGCTCACCCGCGCCCCCTCGCTGCGCCGCAAGTCGATCCTGCTGGCCAAGGTGCAGGACGAGGCCGGGCACGGGCTCTACCTGTACGCGGCGGCCGAGACCCTGGGCGTGAGCCGCGCCGAGCTGCTCGACGCGCTGCACACCGGCCGTCAGCGCTACTCCTCGATCTTCAACTACCCGACGCTGACCTGGGCGGACGTCGGCGCGATCGGCTGGCTGGTGGACGGCGCCGCGATCGTGAACCAGATCCCGCTGACCCGCTGCTCCTACGGCCCGTACGCCCGCGCGATGGTCCGGATCTGCCAGGAGGAGTCCTTCCACCAGCGGCAGGGCTACGAGTCGCTGCTCGCCCTGTCCCGCGGCACCGCCGAGCAGCACGCGATGGCGCAGGACGCGGTGGACCGCTGGTGGTGGCCCTCGCTGATGATGTTCGGCCCGCCCGACTCCACCTCCACGCACTCCTCGAAGTCGAGCGCCTGGAAGATCAAGCGGCACTCCAACGACGAGCTGCGGCAGCGCTTCGTCGACCTCTGCGTCCCGCAGGCCGAGATCCTCGGGCTCACGCTGCCCGACCCGGAACTGCGGCTCGACGAGGCCACCGGGCACCACGCGTACGGTGAGATCGACTGGTCCGAGTTCAAGGCCGTGCTGGACGGCGACGGCCCGTGCAACCGGCAGCGGATCGAGCGGCGCACCGCGGCGCACCGCGAGGGCCAGTGGGTCCGCGACGCGGCCGCCGCCTACCAGGCCAAGCGGCAGGGAGCGCACCGATGACGGCGAGCGAGCAGCAGGGCCTGGACCTCTGGGAGGTCTTCGTGCGGGCGCGGCGCGGACTGTCCCACCAGCACGTCGGCTCCCTGCACGCCCCGGACGCCGAGGTGGCGCTGCGCCGGGCCCGCGACCTGTACACCCGGCGCGGCGAGGGCGTGTCCATCTGGGTGGTTCCGGCCGGCGCGGTTTCCGCGAGCGATCCCGGGGAAAAAGAGCCCTATTTCACTCCCGCCCGGGACAAGGACTACCGGTATCCGACTTACTATGAGTTGCCTAGGGAGGTGCGAGGCCTGTGAGTAGTGTGCGCGCCCTTACGGCGCTGGCCCGGACGCTCAAACCGCTGGACGCCTATGTGCTCGGCCTGGGCGACGACGCGCTGGTCTCCTCGCACCGGCTCAGCGAGTGGCTCACCCGCGCCCCCGACCTGGAGGAGGAGGTCGCGCTCGCGAACGTGGCGCTGGACCAGCTCGGCCAGGCCAGGTTCCTGCTCGGCTACGCGGGCCGCTCCAGCGGTCTGACAGAGGACGAACTCGCATACCAGCGCACCGACCGCGAGTATCGCAACTGTCTGCTGGTCGAGCTGCCGAACGGCGACTTCGCGCACACGATACTGCGGCTGCTGTTCTTCAGCGCCTACCAGCGGCAGCTCTACACGACGCTGAGCGAGTCCACCGACGGCGAGCTCGCCGGGTTCGCGAAGAAGGCGTGCGTCGAGGTCGACTACCACTACGAATACGCCGCCAGCTGGACGCTGCGGCTGGGCGACGGCACCGAGGAGAGCCACGACCGCGCGGTCGCCGCGCTGGCCGAGCTCTGGCCGTACACTGCGGAGCTGTTCGCGGGCGACGACCTGGTGACCGCGCTCGCGGCCGAGGGCCTGGTGCCCGATCCCGAGCGGATTCAGGGCTCGTGGATGGAGCAGGTCACCTCGATCCTCGCCGAGGCCACGCTCGGCACGGCGCCCAGCGGCACGTGGCGGCCCGGCGGCGGGCGCAACGGCGTGCACACCGAGGCGCTCAGCTACCTGCTCGCCGAGATGCAGTCGGTGCACCGCGCGCACCCCGGGGCGAGCTGGTGACGACCGTGAGCGCCACCCGCACCGAGAAGTCCGCCCGGCAGATCGTCGCCGACCTGCCCGATCCCGAGATGCCGTGGGTCACGCTCGGCGACCTCGGCATCGTGCGCAGCGTCGTGTGCGGCGAGGGCAAGTCCGTGCGCGTCGAGCTGACCCCCACGTACCTCGGCTGCCCGGCGATCGACGCCATGCGCGCCGACGCCGAGCAGGCACTGCGCGCGGAGGGCTACCGCGTCGAATCCGTCGGCCTCAGCATGGATCCGCCGTGGACTCCCGCGTCGATCACCGCGGAGGGCCGCCGCAAACTCGACGAGGCCGGCATCGCCCCGCCCCCGCACGTCGTGCACGCGCCGTCGTCGGAGGTGTCCCTCACCCTCGGCGTGCGCTGCCCGCGCTGCGGCAGCATCGAGACCGCGCTGCTCAGCCGCTTCGGCGCGAGCCCCTGCCAGGAGCTGCGGCGCTGTTCCTCGTGTGCCGAGCCTTTTCCGGCGGTTCGGGCGTGAGCGAGCTTGCGAGTGAACCAATGAGCACAGTGGCGAACGGCTCACCGAGCGCCAGCGAGGTGGCCACGTGAGTCTTGAGTTCCACCCGCTCCGCGTCGCAGTGCTCGATCCGCTCACGCCCGACTCGGTGCGCATCGTCCTGGAAGTCCCGGAGGAGCTGGCCGAGGCGTACCGCTACATCGCGGGCCAGCACGTGACCATCCGCTTCGAGTCGCAGGGTCCTGACGGCGAAACCAGCCAGCTGCGACGCTCGTACTCGCTGTGCGCGCCGCCGAGCGAGCAGGCGCCGCGCACGCTGCAGATCGCGGTCAAGCGCTCGGTGCCCGGCGGCTTCGGCGACTACGCGGTGCGCAAGCTGGCCGTCGGCGACGTCCTCGACACGCTGACCCCGACCGGCCGCTTCCACGCGTACCCCGAGCCGGGCACGCACCACGTCGCGATCGTGGCGGGCAGCGGGATCACGCCGGTGTACGCGATCCTCGCCGACCGGCTCGCGCACGACCCGGCCAGCCGCGTCAGCATCGTCTTCGGCAACCGGACCACCGGGGACGTGATGTTCCTGGAGGACCTCGCCGACCTGAAGGACCGCTACGGCGCGCGGCTGAACCTGCTGCACGTGCTGTCCCGGGAGGAGCGCGGGATTCCGCTGCTCGGCGGCCGGATCGACGGCGAACGGCTGCCCGGCCTGCTCGCCGCGGTCGACGCGACCCCGGACGACGCGTACTACCTGTGCGGCCCGACCGCGATGGTCGAGACGGCCCGCGAGGTGCTGGACGGCCTCGGCGCCGCGCGCGTCCGCTTCGAACTCTTCGACAGCGGCCCGCGTCGCGCCCCGTCGCCCGAATCGCGGCCCGCGGACGCCCCGGCGGCCACGCTCAACGTGACCCTCGGCGGCCGCACGAGTGTCGCCTCGATGCGCCCCGACGACGTCAGCGTGCTCGACGCCGTGCTGCGATACCGCCCGGACGCGCCGTATTCGTGCACCGCCGGAGCCTGCGGCACGTGCCGCGCCAAGGTGACCGGCGGCAGCGTGCAGATGACGCACGACTACGCGCTCGAGGACGCGGAGAAGGCGGCCGGCTTCATCCTGACCTGCCAGTCGCTGCCGACGGCGGACACGGTCGACCTCGACTTCGACGCCTGACCGTCTCCCGGTTCCGGCTCAGGCGGAGCGCGCCAAGGCCAGCCGGCGCACGTCGAGGATCACGCCGGACTGCTGGTCGAAGGAGTCGAAGCGGATGCGGCGCTCGTCCACGCCGAGGTCGAGCAGCCGCGCGACGGTTCCCGCGACCATGGGCCCCGAGCCCGCGACGAAGACGTCGTGCCGGGTCCAGTTGTCGTGCTCGACGGCCTGACGCTGCAACACGTCCGCGATCGTGCCGCGTTCGCCGCGGAAGCGGTAGTCCTCCGAGACGCAGGGCACGACGCGCAGCCACGGGTCGCGGCGGACCAGCGTCGAGAGCCGTTCCATGGCATACAAATCCTCCGCACGGCGTACCCCGAAGTAGAGATGAACCCGGCGGTGGTCATTCCAACGGCTCAATTCCTCCGCGAGCGCCAGCATCGGGGCGAGGCCGGTGCCGCCGCCGATCAGCAGGATGTCGCGCTGCGAACGCGGATCGCAGACCATTGAGCCGACCGGGGGACCGAGACGTACGGTGTCCCCCACATAGGTGTGGTGCACGAGCGCCGAGGACACCCAACCCGCGTCTATCGCCTTGACGTGCAACGAGATCAGGCCGTCGTGCCCGGGCGCGTTGGCTATGGAGTAGGGGCGCCAGACGCGCGGCCAGCGCAGCGTCTCCACGGACGCGTACTGGCCGGACTTATACGGGTACGGCGAATCCGGCTCCAGCGTGACCACGGCCGTCGAGCCGTTCGGACGCACGTGGCCGACCACGCGCGCGGCCCACCACGGCGGCGCGGTGCGGGCCGCCTCGTTCGCCGCCTCCACCATCAGCCCGGCGACCCGCTGGAAGGCGGCGTACCAGCAGCCGTCCATCTCGGCCGTCCAGCGCGGCCCGGCGAACCGCCGCAGAGTGCTGAGAAGACACTGGCCGACCACGGCGTAGTGGTCGGGGCGCACCCCGAAGCGCCGGTGGTCCCGGCCGAGCTGGCGCACGTACTCGTCCAGCGCCTCCGTGTCGTGCGCCCGGTGCACCAGCGTGACCAGCGCGGTGATCAGCCGGTCCCGGTGCGCGTCCATCATCGGCGGGAACAGGTCGCGCAGCCCCGGATCCTCCAGGAACAGCAGCGCGTAGAAGTGGCTCGCCAGCTTGTCCGCCTCGCCCTCGACGAGCGCGAACGACTGCTGGATCAAGCGTGGGTCGAACGGCGTCGGCATCCGTGGGTCCCCTCGTCAGGGTGTCCTGGTCGGGCGAAACGATCCTCACGCTAGGTCATATGACGGCTACGCGTGGTCCATTCGGGCCAATTCGCTGGCCCACGCCAGGCCCGTGCGCGGCCGGACGGGGTGCCGTACGTGCGGCGGGAGTGACCGAGCGTGAGCGACGTCACTCGACGCGGCCGGGCCCGCGGTGGAAGGATCGCCGCATGACTACCGCTCTCATCACCGGCGGCACGGCGGGCATCGGCCGCGCGTTCGCGGACAAGTTCGCGGCGCTCGGCTACGACCTCGTCCTCGTCGCGCGCGATCAGGGACGGCTCGACGCGGCGGCCGCGGAACTGCGCGACGCGCAGGAGGCGGAGCACGGCCCGGTGCGGGTCGAGACGCTCAGCGCCGACCTGGCCACGGTCGAGGGCCGCGCGCTGGTCGAGCAGCGGCTGGCCGAGCAGGACCGGCCGGTGGACATCCTCGTCAACAACGCGGGCTTCGACCTCGGCCACTCCTTCCGCAGCAGCACGCTGGAGGACCAGGAGCGGCTCATCGACGTGCACATCCGCGCCACGCTGCGGCTCACCCACGCCGCGCTGCCCGGGATGGTGCTGCGCGGCAAGGGCTCCGTGATCAACGTCGCCTCGGTCTCGGCCTTCGTGCCGCGCGGCACGTACAGCGCGGCGAAGGCCTGGATGGTGACCTTCAGCGAGTCGGTCGCGGCGGAGCTCAGCGGCACCGGCGTGCGCTGCATGGCCCTGTGCCCCGGCTTCACGCACACCGAGTTCCACGACCGCGCGGGCATCGACCCGGGCCAGATCCCGAGCTGGATGTGGCTCGACGCCACGCACGTCGTCGACGCCGCCATCGACGACCTCCGCAAGGGCCTGACGGTCAGCGTGCCTAGCGTGAAGTACAAGGCTCTCGTCGGCGCCACGAAGCTGGTGCCGCGCCGCGTCAGCACCCGCATCGGCCGCGGCGTCTCCAAGCGCTGGTGACGACGTGTCGGCGGTCGGGGCCCTCCTTGGCACCCGGCCGCCGACTCCGTGTCCCGCCGCGGCTGGCTACTTGAAGTAGTGGCCCGCCTCGAGGTCCTCGATCAGGCCGGCCTGCTCCGGCTGCCAGCCGAGCCACTCCCGGGTCAGCGCGCTGGACGTCGGGTTGTCGATGGCCGCGAAGTGCGCGAACCAGTCGAAGTACTCCTGAACCTCGTCGCCGCTCAGGGACCTGACCGGCAGGCCGAGCCCGGCGCCGATGGCCTCGGCGATCCGGCGGAACGGGACGCCCTGCTCGTCGGCCGCGTGCAGCCGCCGACCGGCCGGGGCGGACTCCAGCGCGAGCCGGAACAGCCGGGCGGCGTCGAAGCGGTGCACGCCGGGCCACACGTTCGCGCCCTCGCCGATGTACGCCGCCGCGCCCTTCTCCCGCGCGAACTGGATCAGCAGCGGGACGAAGCCGTGGTCGCCCTCGCCGTGCACGCTCGGGGCCAGCCGGATGGCCGTGGCCCGCACGCCGCGCTCGGCGAAAACCAGCGCCGTCTGCTCGGAGACGCGCGGGGTCAGCGGCGGCATCGGGGCGTCCGTCTCCTCGGTGATGAGCGTGCCCTGGCTGATCAGGCCGGTGCCCGACGCGACGACGAACGGCCGATCCGAACCGGCCAGCACCTCGCCGAACGTCTCGATGGCCACCCGGTCCGTCTCGGCCGAGGCGGCGAAGTTCGCGAAGTCGTGGATGAACGCTGTGTGGATCACGCCGTCCGCCGCGTCCGCCGCCGTGCGCAGGACGTCGAGGTCGTGCAGCGTGCCGCGGGCGACCTCGGCCCCGGTCGCGGCGAGACTGGCGGCGCCCTCGTCCGAGCGGGCCAGGCCGACGACCTGGTGCCCCGCGTCGAGCAGGTCGCGGACGACGGCGGAACCGATGAAGCCGGTCGCGCCGGTGACGAATACGCGCATGATTCTTCCCTCGATGAAGATCGCTGAAGAGCTGTCCTTGCCCTTCCACGATGCGCGCCGGGAGCCGCGCGCGTCCAAGTCCTGTTCCGAGACGGTCAATACGAAACAGGTATCACTCCAGTTCAAGGCCACTACTAGGACGATCAGCCTGGGGAGTCGCGATACCATCCCCGTATGACCGATTCGTCATCGGACCTCGACCTGCGGCTGGTGCGCTACTTCACCGTCGTCGCGGACCTGCTGCACTTCGGGCGCGCCGCCGAGGAGCTGCGCGTGGCCCAGCCCTCGCTCAGCCGCCAGATCGCCCGCCTCGAGCAGACGATCGGCGCGCGGTTGTTCGACCGGACGACGCAGGGCACGAAGCTGACCGAGGCCGGCGAGGTGTTCCTGCCCAAGGCCAGGTCGCTGCTGAAGTCCGCCGCGCAGGCCACGGCGAGCGCGCGGGCCGCCGCCTCGCCGAGCCGGATCACGGTCGGCTACCTGACCGGGCTCATCGTCACCCCGGCGGTCCGCGAACTGAAGCGGCAGCATCCTGACGCCGACGTGCACACTGTGCACGTGGACTGGATGGAGACGCGGGAGGCGCTGCTCAGCCACCGCGTCGACGTCGCGGTCTGCCGCCTGCCCTTCCCGACGGACCAGCTGAACGTGACGATCCTCTACGACGAGCAGCGCGTCGTGATCATGCCGCTGGACCACCGGCTGGCGGGCAAGGAGCACGTGACGCTGGACGACATCGCCGACGAGCCGATGCCCCGCATGCGCGGCTCGGACCCGGCGTGGGCGGCGTTCTGGCGGATCGAGCCGCGACCGGACGGCCGCCGCGCGCCGGACGGGCCGTACATCGAGGCCCTCGAGGACAAGTTCGAGGTCGTCGCGGCGGGCGAGGCGATCGCGATCGGCGCCGGCGGCAGCGGGCACGGCCTGCGGCCCGATCTGACGGCGGTTCCGCTGGAGGGCGTCGAGCCGGTGCACGTCGTGCTCGCCACCCGCGCCGACGACCGCTCGCGTCTGGTCGCCGCCTTCCGCAAGATCGCCTCGGCGCAGATCACCGGCCCCACCAGACGCCCCGAGGACTAGATGGCTGATTCGGGGGTATGCCGGTGCGAAACGCCTGATCGGCGGCGCCTGGCCGCACGCCGCGACCCCGTACAGACGACCGAGTATGCGTGGGGTCGCGGCATGCAGCCAGGCTTGCCGCTGAGCCGTTTCGCCGTGCCCCATGGCTTTCACAGGTCAGCGTGGGCTCCAGCGCACGTGGCTTACCGGCCTACCCCCGAATCAACCATCTAGAATCCCCGAATGCGTATCACGCGGTGGATCCCCAAGCGGGTACTCGGCAATCCGCTCGTATCAGCCCTCAGCCGACGCGTCTTCCCGCGCGCCGACAAGGCCATCCAGCGGGCCACGCACGGCCGCCGCTCGCTGGCCGGCGCCTTCGGCATGCCCCTGATGCTCCTGGAGACCACCGGCCGCCGAAGCGGCGCTCTGCGCGTCACACCCCTGACGTTCGCCACGTCGCCGTCGAGCACGGACTTCCTCGTCGTCGGCTCGAACTGGGGCCAACCGAGCCAGCCCGCCTGGTCCTTCAACCTGCGCGCGAACCCCGAAGCCGTCGTCGTGCTCAACGCCGAGCGCATCCCGGTCCGGGCCCGCCTGCTGACCGGCGACGAGCGCACCGCCGCCTGGTCCCAACTCCTCGACATCTGGCCCGCGTACGACGAATACGACAGACGGGTGCGTGCCACGTCCGGCCGCGAGATCATGGTTTTCCGATTGGAGCGCACATGACCACCGCCGCCGCCCGTAACGCAAAGATCACCGTCGTCCCCGCGAACGAGGCGTCCTGGGACGACCTGCAGACCGTCTTCGGCGAACGCGGCGAGGCGCACCGCTGCCAGTGCCAGTGGTTCAAGATCCCCGCCGCACAGTGGCGCGGGCTTACGCTGGAGGACCGCGCCGAGCAGCTCCGCGCCCAGACGGAGTGCGGATACGCCGACGCCGACACGACAACCGGGCTGATCGCGTACCTCGACGACGAACCGGTCGGCTGGTGCGCCGTGGAGCCGCGCAGCGAGTACCCCCGCCTGCTCGGCAGCCGCGTGCCCTGGTCCGGCCGCGACGAGTCCAAGACCGACGACTCCGTCTGGGCCGTCACCTGCTTCGTCACCCGTACGGGCTATCGCCGACGCGGCGTCAGCAAGGCCCTGGCCGCCGCCGCGGTGGATTTCGCCCGCGACCGCGGTGCCCGCGCCGTCGAGGGTTACCCGATCGCCCCGAAGCCCGGCCAGGAGTTCTCCTGGGGCGAGCTCTACGTGGGCAGCCGCAGCATGTTCGTGGCCGCCGGCTTCCGCGAAGTCAGCCGCCCCACCGAACGCCGCGTCGTGATGCGGATCGACTTCTGAGGATCGGGGACCGGGGGGTCAGTCGCCCGCGGTGAGGGCGGTGAGCAGGCGGCGGAGCGAGTCCAGGCGGGCCGGGTCCACGCCTTCGGTCTCGTCGAGGAGGCAGTCCGGGGCGTCGGACATGTGGGTGCAGCCGCGGGGGCATTCGGCGGTGATGGCGGCCAGGTCGGGGAAGGCCGCCACGACCGCGTCGGGGGAGACGTGGGCTAGGCCGAACGAGCGAACGCCGGGGGTGTCGATCACCCAGCCGCCGTCGAGTTCGTCGGTCTCCGGCAGCCGCAGGGCCACGGCGGAGGTCGAGGTGTGGCGGCCGCGGCCGGTCACGTCGTTGACCACGCCGGTGACCCGGTCGGCGCCGGGGATCAGGGCGTTGACCAGGGTGCTCTTGCCCACACCCGAATGGCCCACGAGGATGCTCGTCTTGCCCGCCAGGTCGCGGTGCAGTTCGGTCAGGTCGCCGCCGCGTTCGGTGACCACGACGGTCACGCCGAGCGGCTGATACTGCGCCAGGAGCGGCCCGGGGTCGGCGAGATCGGCCTTGGTCAGGCACAGCACCGTCGTGAGGCCCGCTTCGAGGGCGGCGACCAGGCAGCGGTCGATCATCCTCGGCCGCGGCTCGGGGTCGGCGAGCGCGGTGACGATGACGAGCTGGTCGGCGTTGGCGACGATGACGCGCTCGACCGGGTCGGTGTCGTCGGCGGTGCGGCGCAGGACGTGCTGCCTGGGCTGGACGCGCACCACGCGCGCGAGCGAGTCGGGGCCGCCGCGCAGATCGCCGACCAGCGACACCCGGTCGCCCACGACCACGCCCTTGCGGCCCAGCTCGCGCGCCTTCATCGCGGTGACCTCGGCGCCCTCGCGCTCGCCGGACTGCACGAGGCAGGTGTACCGGCCGCGGTCCACCGCCAGCACCATCGCGTCGGCGGCGTCCTCCTGCGCGGGACGGATCTTCGTGCGGGGACGGGAGCCGCGCGGGTTCGCCCGGACGCGGACGTCGTCCTCGTCGAAGTCCCTGCCGCGCCTCACCAAGGCAGAACCCCCGCGCCGCCGCCACTCACGCCATGAAGATCGTTACAGCGTCCTGTCCGGCGAGCATTGCCAGGGGTCCCGGTTCGCA
Organism: Actinospica sp.; assembly: GCA_035493475.1. Lineage (GTDB taxonomy): Bacteria > Actinomycetota > Actinomycetes > Streptomycetales > Catenulisporaceae > Actinospica. The sequence continues at coordinate 22,391 of DATJIF010000078.1, read as the reverse complement.
CGCCGCCGCCACTCACGCCGCGTAGTCCGTTCCGGCGAGCATTGCCGACCAGCGGCCGGGGAAGTCGGGGAGGGTCTTGCCGGTCGTGGCCACGTCCTGCACCTGGATGCCGGGGACCGCGAGGCCGAGGACGGCGCCCGCGGTGGCGAGGCGGTGGTCCTCGTACGTGTGGAAGGTGCCGCCGTGCAGCGGGGCGGGCTCGATCAGGAGCTCTTCGGGGAGTTCCTTGACCTTGCCGCCGAGGCCGTTGATCTCGGTGGCGATCGCGGCGAGGCGGTCGGTCTCGTGCAGCCGGATGTGGCCGACGCCGCTGAGGCGGGAGGGGCCGTCGGCGAGGGCGGCCAGGGCGGCGATGGTCGGCGTCAGTTCCGCCTCGTCGGCCAGGTCCAGGTCCACGCCGTGGATGGTGCCGGAACCTCGGCACTCGAGCCCGGCCTCGGTGAACTCGCAGGTGGCGCCCATCAGCGTGAGGATCTCGCGGAGGCGGTCGCCGGGCTGGGTCGTCTGCCGCGGCCAGTCGGAGATGGTGACCGTGCCGCCGGTGACGAGGGCCGCGGCGAGGAAGGGGGCGGCGTTCGAGAGGTCGGGCTCGATGGTCTGGGTGACCGGCTTGACGGCGCCGGGGCGGACGATCCAGCGCTCGGGCTGGGAGTCGTCCACCTCGATGCCGGCCGTGCGGATCATCTGGACGGCCATCTCGATGTACGGCAGCGAGGGGAGCCGGCCGCCCACGTGGCGTACGTCGACGCCCTCGGCGAAGCGGGCGCCGCTCAGCAGCAGCGCGGAGACGAATTGGGAGCTCGCGGACGCGTCGATCTGCACGGAGCCGCCGCGCAGGCCGCCGGTGCCGAGGACGGTCAGCGGGAAGTGGCCGGGGTTGGCCGCGTCGTCGACCTCGGCGCCGAGTCCGCGCAGGGCCTCGACGAGCGGGCCGACCGGGCGTTCGTGGGAGCGCGGGTCGCCGTCGAAGCGGACCGGGCCGTCGGCCAGCGCGGCGATCGGCGGCACGAAGCGCATCACCGTGCCCGCCGCGCCCATGTCCACCTCGGTGCCGCCGGTCACCGGGGACGCGGGCGTGACCAGCCAGGATCCGTCCGCGCCGTCCTCGATCCGGGCGCCGAGCGCGCGCAGGGCCCCGGCCATCAGCAGCGAGTCCCGGCTGCGCAGCGGCCGATAGAGCGTGGACGGGCCGTCGGCCAGCGCGGCCAGCACCAGGGCCCGGTTCGTCGCGGACTTCGATCCCGGCACGGTGACCTGGGCGCGGACCGGCTCGGCGGCGACCGGTGCGTCCCACAGCTCGTCTCTGCTCATGGCCCAAGCGTATCGGGGATGATGGGGAACATGTGCGGGAGATATGTGGTGGCGACGCCGTACCGGCAGATGGAGCTGGACTTTCGGGCCGTCGCAGGGGACGAATTCGTCGCGGAGTACGCGGCCAGCTACAACGTCGCCCCCACCGACCCGGTACCGGTCGTCTGGCAGCGCCGCGAGGACGAGGGGGAGCGGCGGCTGGCCGCGGCCCGCTGGGGGCTGGTCCCGTACTGGGCCAAGGACCCGTCGATCGGCGTGCGGGCGTTCAACGCGCGGGTCGAGACGGCCGCCGAGAAGCCGATGTTCCGCGACTCCTTCGCCAAGCGCCGCTGCGTGCTGCCCGCCGACGGCTACTACGAGTGGAAGAAGGAGGGCGGCCGCAAGCAGCCGATGTTCATCCACGCGGCGGACGGCGGCCAGCTCGCCCTCGCCGGGCTCTACGAGCGCTGGAACGACGCGGAGGGCCGCCCGCTCTACTCCGTCTCCGTGCTCACCGGCCCCGCGGTCGGCCGGTACGCCGAGATCCACGATCGGATGCCGCTGACGGTCGCCCGCGACCTGCTCGACGTGTGGCTGGACCGGGACGTCCGGGACGCGGACCGGGTGCGCTCGCTGCTCGACCTGACCAGCGTGCCCGCGTGGGACACCCGTCCGGTGGGTCCCGAGGTGGGCAACGTGCGCAACAACGGCCCCGAGCTGATCCGGGAATTAACCGACCCGGGGACGCTGTTCTAGACCACGTGCCTGGATTGATGACGAGAACCGCCCAGCAGTCGGACCGTGACCTGTTCACGAGGCCTCGACTCGTTGACCCGACCCCTCAGCGGCTAGAGTCGGGTGGAGCCAAGGTGGTCGGTGCCGGTTGGGAGCACCGTGGCCTTGTGCTGGACACGGAGGTTGCAGCAGGCGTGGGCATGATCGCGGACCACGGCCGTCCGACCACGTCGGAGGACGCCGAGGACACGCTCGCCGCCGCCGAACAGGAGACGTCGCCCGAGTCGGAGACCCCGGCCGAGCGCGACGCCCGGTTCGAGCGGGACGCGATGCCGTACCTCGACGCCCTCTACTCGGCCGCCCTGCGGATGACCCGCAACCCGGCCGACGCCGAGGACCTGGTGCAGGAGACGTACGCCAAGGCCTACGCGTCGTTCCACCAGTTCCGGCCGGGCACCAACCTCAAGGCCTGGATGTACCGCATCCTGACGAACACCTTCATCAACGGCTACCGGAAGAAGCAGCGCGAGCCGCTGTCCGCCGGCAGCGACGAGATCGAGGACTGGCAGCTGCACCGTGCCGAGTCGCACACCTCCACCGGGCTGCGCTCGGCCGAGGTCGAGGCGCTCGACCACCTGCCGGACTCGGACGTCAAGGAGGCGCTGCAGTCCATCGGCGAGGACTTCCGGATGGCCGTGTACCTCGCCGACGTCGAGGGCTTCCCGTACAAGGAGATCGCGGACATCATGGGTACACCCATCGGCACGGTGATGTCCCGACTGCACCGCGGACGCCGCCAGCTGCGGGAACTGCTGGCCGACTACGCGAAGCAAAGGGGCTTCGGCGGCGAGAGCGAGAAGGAGACCGTGTCATGAGCTGCGGACACCCGCACGACGACTGCGCGTCGGTGCTCGAACACGTCTACGAGTACATCGATCACGAGATGGCAGACGACGACCTCGCCACGGTCAAGCAGCATCTCGACGACTGCAGCCCGTGCCTGGCCGAGTACGGCCTCGAGCAGGCGGTCAAGTCCCTGGTGCACCGGTGCTGCTCCGAGGTGGCCCCCGAGGACCTGCGCGCCAAGGTGCTCTCCAAGATCCGCCAGGTGCAGGCGGGCGCCGCGGCCGACGCCGGGTGCGCCCCCGAGGGCGGCACGGTCAAGGACGTCTCGGCCGCCGTCGCGAAGTAGCGTGCGATTCGTCTCAGCGTCCTGAGTCGGTGGTCGGGCCGGCGTCGTTCGGCGCCGTACCGTGACGCCGGGGTGACCGAGTGCTCACGACGCGCCGACCAGCGCTCTCTACGTTCGCTCGATGAAATGAATTCCTCACGACTACGCCCCCTCGCGGCGTCTATGCTCAGTACGCTTAGCCGGTAGTCCGATCGGAGGGACCGATCGACGGGGCTGGCGAGGACGGGCCGGATGCCGCAGCGCGCACGGTACTTCTTCACCGCCGTGATCGCCGCGGCGGGAGTGTCCGCGGCCTGCGTGCTGCCGGGCACCGACTGGACGCACGTGCCGCGCGCCCCCTTCCTGGTGCTCCTGCTGCTGCAGGTGCTGCTGAACCTCACCATCCGGCTCCCGGAGACGCAGGAGAGCCCGGCCGGGCCCGCGATGGTCTCGGTGCTGCTGGCCTCCATCGTGCTGCTGCCGCCCGGCGCCGCCGCGCTGACCGGCGCCGTCTCCTCCTCCTGCATGGTGCTGCGCCGCGCCGACCCGCTGCGGGTGGCCTTCGCCTGCGCCGTCGCCTTCCTGACCGCGGCCGCCGCCGGCGAGGTCTACCACGCCGCGGACGGGCACACCGTGCTCACCGGCTCCGACTTCCCCGGCGCGCTGGTCCCGATAGGCCTGGCCGTGCTGGTGCTCAGCGTCGTGCCGGCCGCGATCATCGAGACCTTCCTGGTGCAGGTCGGGCGGCAGACGCGGCGGGCCGCGCTGCGCGACTTCACCTTCCGGATGGCGCCGCGGAACATCGCCTACGCCCTCGTCGGCCTGCTCACCGCCGTGCTCTGGAGCGTGTCCTACGACGCGCTGGCCGCGCTCGTGCTGCTCGGCCCGGTGGTCGTCACCCGCTGGGCCACGGTGCAGTACGAGGAGCAGCGCACCGCGCACGACGCGATCATCAGGACCCTGGTCCAGGCGGTCGAGATCAAGGACCTGTACACCCGCGGGCACAGCGAGCGGGTCGCCCGGATCAGCGAGATGATCGCGGACGAGCTGCGGCTGCCCCCGGAGCGGGTCGAGGTGCTGCGCTACGCGGCGACCCTGCACGACGTGGGCAAGCTCGGCGTGCCGACCCGGCTGCTGCGCAAGACCGAGCGGCTCGACGACGAGGAGTTCGAGGAGATCCGGCTGCACCCCTCGCGCGGCGTGGAGGTGGTGCGCGACATCGCCTTCCTGGACGAGGCGTACAGCGCGATCCTGCACCACCACGAGCGGATGGACGGACTGGGCTACCCGAGCGGCTTGCGCGGTATGAGGATTCCGCCGTTCGCGCGCATCATCGCGGTGGCCGACGCCTTCGACTCGATGACCTCGACCCGCTCCTACCGCGGCGCCCGCGGCTCGGACGAGGCGCTGAACGAGCTGCGCGCCAACATGGGCAGCCAGTTCGACCCGGCGATCGTGGACGCGATCGCGGCCGCGCTGTCCCGCGCCGAGCTGGCCGGACGTCCGTGGCGCGGCGACGGCACCGCGTACGAGGGCGGCCGCGGCGGTCAGCCCGAACTCGCCGAACTCCCGCCCGGCGCGGTCGTCGCCCAGTTCGACCACGACGACCCGGCGTACCAGATCCTCGCCGTGGACGTGGAGGGCACCGAGAAGCCGAAGACCGACGACTACGCCCCCGGCACCGAACCGCCGCCCTGCCCGATCGAACTGGGCGAGGAGCCGCCGGATGACGAGTCGGCCGGCGGCGCGGGGGAGGAGCTGCGGCTCGGCCCCTTCCGTCCCGAGCTGAGCCTCCCGGTGCAGGCCAAGCGCGAGGCGAAGGTGGAACCGAAGATCGAGCGCGACACGCCGACGAACACGGGCCCTGAGACGGAGGGCCGATGAGCGATTCGCCGACCAAGAAGGCGGGCAGCACGCGGCACTTCGTCCGCTATCGGGCCGAGACCGGTCCTTCGCGTACGCAGGCGAGCGCGCGGCACCACTTCGTCGCGACGCCCGTGCTGCTCGGCTGCCTGCTCATCGCGGGCGTGCTCGCGGCCGTGCTCAAGCTCTTCGTGCACGGTCCGGTGCAGGTGTCGGACGCGTTCGCGTTCGGCGCGGTCATCGTGCTCGGCGAGGCGCTGCGGATCACGCTGCCGGGCGGCCGGGAGAACGCGCCGCTGGCCGCCACCGCTTCGCTCGGCTACGCGCTGACCACGGCGATCGGCGGACGGCCCGCGCTGTGGGGGCCCGTGCAGGTGATCGTGGTGGTGGCGGTCGCGGCGGCGATCGGCTCGGTGCCGCAGGCGATCGCCGGCCGGCCCGCGCCGATCGGGTACCTCGTTCGGCGCATCGGTGTGACCGGCATGATCGCGTGGCTCCTCCGTTCGGCCCTGTCGTCCGCCGTCGCGTCGGCCACGCACACCGAACTGCTCCTGCTGCTGAGCGGCATGGCGATCCTCGCGCTGTTCCTGGATCCGCTGCTGGCGGCCGTGTTCGCCACCTCCTCCGGGTACTACGCGACCGGTTCGCTGCTCGGCAACTCCGAGTACGGGGACTCCTCGCTCGGCCACGGACGCGCCGCCGAACAGGTCGCCGCGCCGCGCACGAGCCTGCGGCGGCTGCTCGACACCTGGTTCGAGGAGTGCGTGGCCACGGCGCGGATCTGCCCGGCCGTCGCCGCGCTCTCGGTCGCGGTCGCCCTCGCCTCCGACCCGCTCGGCCTGTGGGTGCTGCCGATAGCGGCCGCCCCCGTCCTCGTCATGCAGCGGGCGCTGCGCCGCTACTCGGCGATCCGCGCCACCTACCAGCAGACGATCCGCGCGCTGTCCCGGATGACCGACCTCGCCGGATACACCGACCCGGGCCACGCCCGCCGCGTGTGCCGGCTGGCCCTCGCCATCGGCCGCGACCTCGACCTCACCGAGCCCGAACTGCTCGACCTCGAATACGCCGCGCTGCTGCACGACATCGGCCAGCTCTCGCTCGCCGACCCGCTGCCCGGCGGCGCGACCGTGCTGGCCACGCCGTGGGTCGCGGCCGAGGTGGCGGCGCGCGGCGCGGAGGTGGTGCGGCAGACCGGCGTGCTCGACCGGGTCGCCCGGGTGCTGGAGGCCCAGCCGCTGTCGTACCGCGCGCAGCTGGCCGTCTCGGAGGCGGCGGTCGGCGACGACGAGGCCGTGGGGGACGAGAGCGAGCGCCGGGCCGCCGCGATCCTGCGGGTGGCCAACGACTTCGAGGACCTGCGCACCGCCGAACCGGGCCCGACCGCGCACGTCAGCGCCCTGGCCCGGATCCGGCGCGGGATAGGAGACCCCTACGACCCGCGCGCGGTCGAGGCGCTGACCCGGCTCGTCCCGGTCGACTAGGGAGTGTTTGAGAAGTAGCGTCGGATCAGGCCGTGGCGTCTGACGCGTGCGCTCGCAAGGCGCAGGGGCGGGCGCATACTCGGTCGTCTGTAACCGTCCCTGCAACGCCGCGAGCGTGCGTGGCAGGCGCCGCGGACCCGACGATAGTTCTCAAACACGACCTAGCCGGGCCCGCGGACGGTGTTGGTACTGTTCGGGCTATGAGCGAAGCGGCCCGCGCGGAGACGGTGGCGAACGCCGCCGAGGAAGTCGTCTACTGCGGCCACTGCGGCGAGCCCGCCCCGACGCCGCATCCCGCCTGCGCCGCCCGCCTGGATCTCGAACCGCCGCGCTACTGCCCGCAGTGCCGCAGGCGTCTCATCGTCCAGGTGCTGCCCACCGGCTACCGCGCCCGCTGCTCGGCGCACGGTGACCTGGCGCCGTAGTCACAGATCCAATACGTACGCGCGCAGCATCAGGTCGGTGTGCGGGGCCCAGTCGCGGTCCGGCACGCGCGTGAAGCCCAGGCGGTCGTAGAGGCGGTGGGCCGCGACGTGCTGCGGGCCGGTCGAGAGCACCAGGCGCGGCGCACCGGCCTTCTTCGCGCGCTCGACGCAGCCGCGCACCAGGGCCTCGCCCACGCCCCGGCCGCGCGCCGGGGCCGCCGTGGCCAGCATCCGGAACTCGACCTCGTCACCCGTCGCCAGGTCCTGCCAGGGCGAGCCGGGCGCGGCGTAGACGACGGTGCCGAGGAGGTCGTCCGCCTCCTCGGCACCGTCGTCGAACGCGACCAGCAGGGTGGTGGCCGGGGACTGGAAGCGGGCCCGCGCGTCGCGCAGCACCCGCACGTAGTCCGGTCCGGCCAGGCCGTCGGCCTCGTACACCTCGGCGGTCAGTTCGCCGATCCGCTCGAGTTCCGACTCCCGCGCCTCGCGCACCACCAGATCCATACGCGCGATCTTACGCGGCGGCCTCCGTGACGCTCAGCGGCTCCTCGTGCTCGGCGTCGTGGTCGTAGTCGGCGGCGGAAGTGGCGTCCACCCCGGCCGGGGCCTTGACCGCCTTGAGCACGAAGTTCGACACGATGAGCACGACCAGGTTGACGACGAGCGCGGTGACCGCGATGTACGCCTTCTGATGCGTCCACGGGATCAGCGCCACCTGCGAGGCGAAGTGGTGCTGGGTCGCCGAGGACTGCTGCCAGGCGACGACCGCGCCGTAGACGATGCCTGCGGCCCAGCCGAGCAGCAGCGCCCAGCGGTGGAAGTAGCGGGTGTAGAGCCCGCCGACGATCGCCGGGAAGGTCTGCAGGATCAGCACGCCGCCGAGCAGCTGGAAGTTGATCGCGCTCGTCGCGTCGAGGCCGAGGACGAAGGCCAGCGCGCCGAACTTCACCAGCAGCGACACCCACTTCGACACGTCCGTCTGCTGCTTGGGCGTGGCGTCCGGCTTGATGAAGTCGACGTAGATGTTGCGGGTGAACAGGTTCGCTGCGGCGATCGACATGATGGCCGCCGGGACGAGCGCGCCGATGACGATCGCCGAGAGCGCGATCCCGGCGAACCAGGACGGGAACATCGCGTCGAACAGCGCGGGCACCGCGTGCTGCGCGTTGTTGCCCAGGCTCTTGGTGGTGAACCCGGCGGCGATGGCCATGTAGCCGAGCAGCGCGACGAAGCCGAGCATCAGCGAGTAGACCGTGAGCGCGGAGACGTTGCGCCGCACCGTGCTGCGCTGCTTCGTGGCCAGCACGCCGACCTGCGCGTGCGGGTACATGAACAGCGCCATCGCGGAGCCGATCGCGAGGGTGGCGAAGGGCAGCGAGTTGCCGTGCGCGAGCAGCGTGGACCCGGCCGGGAGGTGCGTCACCGGATTCTTGGTCGCCAGCCTGGTGCTCGCGGCGCTGAAGATGTGCGTCCAGCCGCCGAGCCGCATCGGGATGTAGATCACCGCGACCAGGATCGTGATGTAGATCAGCAGGTCCTTGACGAACGCGATGGCGGCCGGGGCGCGCAGCCCGGAGGTGTACGTGAACGCGGCCAGGATGACGAACGCGACGAACAGCGGCAGGTCCTGCGCGAACGAGGAACTGCTCGACCCGACGCCCATCACGTACAGCACGGACTGGATGCCGACCAGCTGCAGCGCGATGTACGGCATCGTCGCCACGATCCCGGTCACGGCGATGGCGAGCGAGAGCGCGCGCGAGCCGTGCCGGCCGCCGACGAAGTCCGCCGGGGTGACGTAGCCGTGCTTGCGGGAGACCGACCACAGCCGCGGCAGGAAGATGAACACCAGCGGCCAGACCAGGATGGTGTAGCCGACCGCGAAGAAGCCGAGGGCGCCGCTGGCGAACAGGCTGGCGGGCACGGCCACGAATGTATAGGCCGTGTACAAATCACCGCCGATCAAGAACCAGGTGATGAATCCGCCGAACGAGCGACCGCCGAGTCCCCATTCGTGCAGGTGGTTCGAGTCCCCGGAGCGGCGCCAGCGCGCGGCCAGGAAGCCGAGCACGGCCACGAGCAGGAACAACGTTGTCACGACGCCGAGTTCGACCCCGTGCACGCCGGAGGACGAAGCCAGGGTTCTCATGCCCCCGCCTCCCCGTCGCCCGCGGCCTGTCCGGCGGCCTTCGCGGCGGCGCGGAACTCCTTGCGCCGCCGTTCGTCGATCTTCATGGCCCAGTACGCGGCGACCATCAGGACGCCGGTGAGGACGACCCAGATCAGTTGGTACCAGTAGAAGAACGGGAACGCGCCGACTTTGGGCGTCGCGGAATTGTAGGTGGGGACGGCGATCACGGCGACGGTGGGCGCGAGGACGCAGAAGGTCGCGAACAGTCGCAGCGGCGTGATCATGCCGGGTGGGGTGGTGGTTCCCCCGGCCATGGGCACCTCCTGGGTGAGAGCTACGTCACAGGGTGTGGGTATCTCTTCGGAGGTTAGTTGCGATCAGGCCGCTTGCCACGGAACCAGTGCATTTCAATTGGGTCACAGCGTGCGCACGTGCCGCACCTTCAACGTGAACAGGCTGAGCACCAGCAGGAAGGTCAGCGCGTTCGGCAGGATCACCGCGACCGCGGAGATCGCGAAGCCGTAGACCAGCCAGAACGCGACTCCGAACCCGAACATCGCGAACCAGCTCCAGGAGAAGTCCTGGGTGGACTTGGTGCGGAAGGCCTTGACCACCTGGGGCAGCCAGGCCGCGGTGGTCATCGAGCCGGCCACGAGACCGATGAGCATGGCGGTGTTCACGGGCTTCCCCCTCCAGTTTTGTGCAATCGCTGTACAAATACATAATCGAGGAGTGACCCCACCCGTGTCCAGTTCGATCATCGGTCCGAACGGCAACGATTCGGCGAACAACGCCTCGCGGCTGCTGAGCCTGCTGCACCACGCGGGCGGTGAGGCCACGCGCGCCGAACTCACCGCCCGGCTCGGCTGCGGCCGGTCCGCCGCCGGGTACGCGCTGACCGATCTGGTCAACCGCGAACTGGTCCGGATCGACGACCGCCCCACCGCCCGCCGCGGCGACTCGGGGCCGGGCCGCCCGTCCCACCACGTGCACATCGCGCCCACGTCGCCGGTCGCGCTCGCCGTGCACCTGCGCGTGGACACCCTCGACGTCGCCGTCGTCGAACTCGGCGGCCGCGCGCTGCGGGTGGAACGCGAACCGGTCGAGGCTCGGCCGGACGTCACCTCGATCTTCCTGCGCATCACCAGGCTGCTGCGCAAGCTCGGGCGCGAGGCCGGACGTCCGATCGCGGGCGTCGGCGTATCGATGCCGTCCCCCGTGCGCAGCGAGGACGGCTACGCGCTCGAACCCCGGCACCTCGCCTGGGCCGGAGTCCCCACCCGCGACCTCGTGCGCGAGGGCCTCGACGAGCCGTGGCCGGTGCACATCGGCAACGACGCCAACCTCGCCGCCCTCGCCGAGCACCGGCACGGCGCCGGACGCGGCGCGCACCAGATGCTCTACCTGACCACCGAGCACATCGGCATCGGCGGCGCGCTGGTGACCGAGGGCACCGTCTTCGGCGGCGCGCGCGGCTACGCGATGGAGGTGGGCCACACGACCGCCGACCCGGACGGCCCGCGCTGCTCCTGCGGCTCCCGCGGCTGCCTGGAGCTGGTCGCCGACACCAGGGCCCTGATGCGCGCCGCGTACCTGCCGGACGACCCCGTCACCGGCATCGAGTACCGCGCCAGGGTGCTGATGGAGGCGGCCGAGCGCGGCGACCCCACCGCGACCGCCGCCGTCGACCACGTGGCCACCCTGCTCGGCAGCGGCATCGCCGGGCTCATCAACCTGCTCGACCCGGACCGCATCCTGCTCGGCGGCCTGCTCGCCCGGCTCTACCAGCTCGCCGCGCCCCGCATCGCCGCCGAGATGACCGAACGCTCCTTCCTGGAACGCGCCGTCCCCGTCCCCGTGGTCCCCGCCACCCTCGACTGCGCAGCCCTGCTGGGAGCCGCCGAACTCGTCCTCGCCCCGCTCCTGCAGACCCTCCAGATCCAGCCCGCGCAGCCCCCGTCCGCGTCACCCGGCGCACCGATCGGATAGCCTCACTCCCGGGCGTAGCAACACAAATCGTGGATTCGGGGGCCCCGCCATGTACGCACCCGCCGCCATCGACCCCACCAACCACGGCTCGAACTTCCCCGTGGTCGCCGTCCTCGCCGTGGGCATCCTGCTACTGATCGGCCTGCTGGTCCTGCTCCTCACCCGCCGCCGCTGACTCGAGCCCGGCCAGATACGCGGCCGCCGCCGCGTACTCCACCACGCGCATCCGCCCGTACAGCTCCACGGCCTCCCGCAGATGCCCGCTCCCCGCCTCGACCGCGCCGAGCCGCACCTCGCACCGCCCCATCCCCTCCAACGCCCGCGCCCGCTCCAGCGGATGCTCCGCCCGCACCGCGACCGCCAAGGCCTCCTGATACAGCCCGAGCCCCGCCTCAGGCCCGTCCACGTCGGCCCGGAACCCGGCGATCCCGTTGCGCACCTCCGCCTCGCCGACAGGGTATTCGGCGCCGATGTGCAGCCGTAGGGCTTCGTCGAGGAGCGGCTGCACGGCGGCGAGATCTCCGGTCACGTGGTGAACCCGCGCGAGTTCCCGCTTGGCGTCCGCCAAGGGCATGGCGGTGCCGAGGGCGACGAAGATCTCGAGCGACCTGGTGAACCAGGCCTTCGCGTCCCGATGGCGGCCGTGCGCGAACGCGATCCGCCCCCGTTCCCAGTAGACGTTTCCCTCGCCGAGCGTGAAGCCCAGCTCCAGATGCAGTTTCAGCGCGTCGTCGAGCAGGCGGCTCGCGTCGGAGTATTCGCCGACCAGAAGTTGCTGACGGGCGATCTCCTGCAGAAGATTCGCCGAGGCCATCTTGTTCGACGTTATCCGGGCCAGAGCCAGACCTTGGTGGAGCATCGGCTGCACGGCGTCGAAGTCGCCGCGCGCGTAGGCGGTGCGGCTGTCGATCAGCATGACATTCGCCTGGCCCAGCGGCAGATCGAGTTCCCGGTACATGGCGGCGGCTTCGCTGAAGGCATCATGGGCTGCCGCGTTGTCCGCCAAGCCGTGCCGGAGCACACCGATCCCGAAGATCGTGTCCGCGTACGAGCGGGGCTGGTCGATTCCGCGGTAGACGGCCGCGGCCTTCTCCTTGGCTTCCAGAGCCGGCTGGATTTCGCCGACTTTGAACTGGCCGTCTCCGATGGAGTTCAGTGTGCGAGCCACGCCGCTCTCGTCCCCGAGCTCCTGGAAGGCCGAAAGCGCCGCGCGAAGGCACCTGAAGGAATCGTCGAAGTTGCCCATGTTTCCGTGCAGCCCGCCGAGCTGGCTGAGCGCGTTCGCCTCGGCGGCCCGATCACCTTGCCGCCGTGCCGATTCGATGAGCATGCGCTGCAGGTCCGCGGCGACGCTCCACGGTCCCTGACCGTTGAGATACCCGGTGATCGCCTCGATGATCATGTCGCGCTGGGTGACGTCGACTCCGGGCATCGTGATGAACGCCAGGAGGTTCGCCCGCTCGGTGTCCCGCCAGATCCGAGCCTGCGGTATCCGGGTGATCTCAATGACGGGGTCGGTCGCGGCCGGCGCCAAGGCTACCCGAGGCCTGGCTCCCTTGTTGACCAGTTGCTCGATGGCGCTGGCGGTGGCGACGTAGAAGGCACCGAGCCGGGTGACGGCGGCCGCGGCGGTGGGGTCCTCGGCCGCCAGGGTGCGGGCGTGGGCGCGGAGGAGGTCGTGCAGGCGGTAGCGGTTGGGGGACTGCTGGATCAGCAGGTTGTGGGTGCGGAGGGTGTCCAGGTCGTACTGGGCGGTGCGGAGGTCGGTGGCGGCGAGATGGGCAGCGGCGTAGGCGTCGAAGTCGGGGCCGGGGATGAGGCCGAGGAGGCGGAAGAGACGCTCGGCGGGGGCGGGCAGGTTGCGCAGAGACGCGTTGAAGATGCTGGTCAGGTCGCGGTCGCCGTCCTGAATGTGGGCCAGCCGGTCGGCTTCCTCGCGCAGTTCGGCGTTGAGGGACTCGACGCTGAGGTGACGGTGGTGGCGCAGGCGTGCGGCGACGATGCGGATGGCCAGCGGGGTGTGGGCGCAGAGGGTGATGAGCTCGGCGACGGCGTTCGGGTGGGCGTCGAGTTCGGCGGCGCGAATGGGGCCGGCCACGTCGCGCAGCAGGGCCACGGCGTCGGCGTGCGGGAGGACGTCCAGGGCGAGGATGTGCGCTTCGTCGAGGCTCGTCAGGCGGTTGCGGCTGGTGACCAGGACGAGGCAGTCGGGAGCCGCGGGCAGCAGCGGGAGGATCTGGGACGCGTCGGCGGCGTTGTCCAGCAGGATCAGGGTTCTGGTATCGGCCAGGCGGGAGCGGTACAGGGCCGTGCGGGCGTCGAGGTCGCCCGGAATCGACTGCGGCGGTACGCCGAGGGAGCGCAGCAGGTAGTCGAGGGCGTCCTCCGGTGCTACGGGGTCGAGGTTCGCCGAGTAGCCGTGCAGGTCGATGAAGAGCTGGCCGTCGGGGTAGTGCTCGGCGAGGCGGTGGGCCGCGCGGACGGCCAGTGCGGTCTTGCCCACGCCGCCCATGCCGTTGATGGCGGAGATGACGACGGTGCCGGACGCGGCGCTCCCCTCGGCCGCGAGCGACGTGAGTTCGTCCAGTTCGGTGTGGCGACCGGTGAACAGGCGCGTGTCGGCGGGGAGTTGGCGGGGGGCGGGGACGGAGGGGCGTGGGCGGTCCAGGTCGAGCGAGGGAGCTGAGTTGAGGATCGCAGTGTGGAGGGCTTGGATCGCGGCCCCGGGCTCGACGCCCAGCCCTTCGATCGTGGCGCGGTCGAGGGCACGGTAGACGTCGACGGCGTCGGTTCGGCGGCCCGCGCGGTAGAGGGCGAGCATCAGTTGGGCGTGGAAGGCCTCGCGGAGGGGGTGCGTGTCGGTGAGGGCCCTGAGTTCGTCGACGAGCTCGCCGTGGCGGCCCAGGTTGAGGTCGGCCTCGATCCGGCCTTGCAACGCCACGAGGCGGTTCTCGGCGAACTGCTGGATGGCCGGGTGACCGTGCAGGGCCGGGATGTCGGACAGCATCCTGCCGCGCCAGAGTGCGAGCGCGGACGTGTAGAGCTTGGCGGAGCTGAGCCAGTCGGACGTGGCTGCGGCGTCCCGGGCCTGTGCGCAGAGGTCGGTGAACTCGGTGAGGTCGAGGTCGGCGGGCGCCACGTGGATGAGGTAGCCGGGCGGGACGGCGCGGATCAGGTCACCGTCGTCGCCGAGCGCCTGCCGCAGCCGCATCAGCTGGTTGTAGAGCGGCGCGGTGGGGACGGCCTTCGCGCCCTCACCCCACAGCAGTTCGCTGAGATGGTCCGCGGAGACGACCGTGTCGGGGTGCAGCAGGAGGGCGGCGAGCAGGGTGCGGCGGAGGGTGCCGCGGACGGGGACGTCGGCGCCGTCGGCTCTGACCCGGAGCGGGCCGAGGAGTGAAAAGTGCACGTCAGCTCTCCGGGCGGTCCGTGGGGATGGCGAAGAAGTGGGCGTCGTCCAGGCCCATCATCCGGTTGCGGCTGGTGATCAGCACCAGGCAGCCGGGGGTGCCGGGCAGCAGCGGCTGGACCTGGGCCGTGTTGGCCGCGTCGTCGAGCAGGATCAGGGTTCTGGTTCCGGCCAGCCGGGAGCGGTACAGCGCGGCACGCTCGTCGAGGTCGGCCGGGATGGTGTGCGGCGGCACGTCGAGGGAGCGCAGCAGGTGGTCGAGGGCGGCCTCGGCGGCGAGCGGGGCGGTCGCGCCCTTGAGGTCGATGAACAGCTGGCCGTCGGGGTAGTGCCCGGCGAGCCGGTGGGCGGCGCGGACGGCGAGCGCGGTCTTGCCGACGCCCACGCCCACACCGGCGCCGTCGGCCGCGCCGCCGCCCGCCGAGATCACCACCATGCCGGTGTCCGCGCCGTCCACCGCGGCCTCGGCGAGGGCCAGCAGGTCGGCCAGGTGCGCCGCCGGGGTGTCGGGGGAGTCCGCGGCTACGGAAAACGGCGCAGGGAGCTGATTCGGGGTGCTGCGGGCCGCGTTCGGGGGCGTGGCGGGGGACGCCGGGTCCGGGTCGGGGCGCGGCGGGGTCAGCGCCGGGTCCGAGCTCAGGATCCGCTGCTGCAGGCCCCGGATCGCCGGGCCCGGCTCGACGCCGAGTTCGTCGCGGGTCGCCCGGCGCAGGTCGCGGTAGACGCCCAGGGCGTCGGCCTGGCGGCCCGCGCGGTAGAGGGCGAGCATCAGCTGCGCGTGGAACGCCTCGCGCAGCTGATGGGACACGGTCAGGGTTCTCAGTTCGCCGATGAGCTCGTCGTGCCGGCCGAGGTTCAGGTCCGCCTCGACCCGCCCTTCCAACGCCACGAGGCGGTCCTCGCTCAGCTGGTGGATGGCCGGGTGGTCGTGCAGCGCGGGCACGTCGGCCAGCATCTCGCCGCGCCACAGGGCCAGCGCGGCGCCGTACAGCTTCGCGGACGCGGACCAGTCGGCCGCGGCCGCCGCGCGCCGGGCCTCGGCGCACAGGTCGGTGAACTCGGTCAGGTCCAGGTCGCCGGGGGCGATGTGCATCAGGTAGCCGGGGGTCACGGCGCGGATCAGGTCGCCGTCGTCGCCGAGGGCCTGCCGCAGCCGCATGATCTGGTTGTACAGCGACGTGGTGACCGAGGCCGGCGGCCGTCCGCCCCAGACCAGCTCGCCGAGCCGGTCGGCCGAGACCACGGTCCCGCGGTGCAGCAGCAGCGCCGCGAGCAGGGTGCGTCGCAGGGCTCCGCGGATCTCCACCGGACCGTCGTCGTCACCGCGCACCTGCACGGGACCGAGCAATGCGAAACGCAACGCAACGTCCTTCCAGCCGTCTGCCGTCGCGGGGACCCACCCGTCCCCGGCACGCGACAGCCAGATCGTAGCCCGATGCGGTGCGTGACCGGAACGGATTTCACGAAGGAAGATCATCCGCGCGACAGCGGCGCGGTAGTCGCGCGGTAGGCGGCTGCGGAATGCTCTTCACCAGGTACCCGAGTGCACGCGAAGCGCCCGCCAGCGTGCACGGGCCGCAGCCGGCCGTTGTTCTTTCTTCCCTTCGCGCAACGGCGGACCGGCCCGGGGTATCGGCTGTGCGGGACCGGTGGAGCCCACGACACTCCGCCGGTCCCCTGCCGTCGGCGGCGCCCGCCGGGAGGGGAGGGCGCCGACGCGGAACTCTCCCGCTACAGCGTGGCCGAGAGCGCCTTGACCGGCATGGAGAGCCGGTCGAGGAGCTCGAGGTCCGCTGTCGCGGGCCGGCCGAGCGTGGTCAGGTAGTTGCCGACGATCACGGCGTTGATCCCGCCGAGCAGGCCCTGCTCGGTGCCGAGGTCGCCGAGGGTGATCTCGCGCCCGCCCGCGTAGCGCAGGATCGTGCGCGGCAGGGCGAGGCGGAAGGCCGCGATCGTGCGCAGCGCCTCCTTGGCCTCCAGCGGCTCCTTGTCGCCGAACGGCGTGCCGGGGCGCGGGTTGAGGAAGTTCAGCGGCACCTCGTCCGGGGTCAGCTCGGCGAGCTGCGCGGCGAACTCGGCCCGCTGCGCACGCGTCTCGCCCATCCCGACGATGCCGCCGCAGCACACCTCCATGCCCGCGTCGCGCACCATCCGCAGCGTGTCCCAGCGCTCTTCCCAGGTGTGCGTGGTGACCACGTTGGTGAAGTACGAGCGCGCGGTCTCGAGGTTGTGGTTGTAGCGGTGCACGCCCATCTCGGCGAGCTCGTCCACCTGCTCCTGCGTCAGCATGCCGAGCGAGGCGGCCACGTTGATGTCCACGGCCTCCTTGATCGCCGCGACGCCCTCGCGCATCTGGGACATCAGCTTCTTGTCCGGACCGCGCACGGCCGCGACGATGCAGAACTCGGTCGCGCCGGTCGCCGCGGTCTCCTTCGCCGCCTGCACGAGCGAGGGGATGTCCAGCCACGCGGAGCGCACCGGCGAGGTGAACTGGCCGGACTGCGAGCAGAAGTGGCAGTCTTCGGGGCAGCCGCCGGTCTTGACCGACACGATCCCCTCGACCTCGACCTCCGGGCCGCACCAGCGCTCGCGCACCTCGTGCGCCAGGGCGAGCAGCTCCTCGATCCGGTCGTCGGGCAGCTCGAGCACCTCGAGCAGCTGCCGCTCGTCGAGGCCGCGGCCCTGGTCGAGGACCTGCCCGCGGGCCACGGCGAGGATGTCGAGTTCGGCGGAAACCGTGTCGTTCTCAGTCACGCGCGCCATTCTGCCTCATGGGGTGCGAACGCCGTCCACCAGGCAGCATGGCCTCCGTCACATGCCCCAGGCGGCGCGGAACCCGGCCGCGTCGAAGGATCCGCCGAGTGCCGGCCCGAGCCCGGCCCGCGCGGCGAGCAGGAACTCCGGCGCATCCAGCTTCCCGGCACCCGCGGGCAGCGCGCCGGCGAGGGGGCGGGCCGCGAGGGTCTCCAGGTCACGGAGGTTGGACCGCATCGCGAGGTCCGGCTCCTCCGGCCAACTGCCGAGCACGACGCCCGCGAGCTCGACTCCGCGCAGCGCCATCGATTCCAGCGTCAGCGCGGTGTGGTTCAGCGTGCCCAGCTTCGGATCCGCGACGACGAGTACCGGCGCGGCCAGTTCGCGGGCCAGGTCGGCGAGCGTCGCGCCCTCCTCGTCGTAGCGCACGAGCAGGCCGCCCGCGCCCTCGACGAGCACCAGCGCGCGGTCCTCGCTCAGCTTCCCGATGTCCGCCGCGGCCTGGCTGAGCGAGAGCGGCGGCAGGCCGCTCAGGCGGGCGGCCGCGGCCGGGGACAGCGGGTCCGGGTAGCGCGCGTACTCGTGCGTGTCGGTGACGCCCGCGAGCCGGGTGACCTCGGCCAGGTCGCCGGGCTCGCCGGGCGCCATGCCGGTCTGCGCGGGCTTGACCACGGCCACGCCGCCGCCCCGGGCCGCCGCGAGAGCGGCGACGGCCGCGGTCACGACGGTCTTGCCGATCTCCGTGCCGGTGCCCGAGATGATCAGGATACTCACACGACCACCTCGCTGGCGCTCGGCGGCCGCGTTCGCGGGCTCACTGCGCTCATTGATTCGCTCGCAAGCTCGCTCATTCGGCCGGCCGGGTCAGCCGCGCGAGGAACTTGTACCGGTCCCCGCGGTAGATCGAGCGCACCCACTCCACCGGCTCGCCGTCCTCGTCGATCGAGTGCCGGGACAGCAGCAGCATCGGCAGGCCGGTGTCGGTGCCCAGCAGGGCCGCTTCGCGCGGCGTGGCGAGCGCGGTCTCGATGGTCTCCTCGGCCTGCGCCAGGTGCACGCCGTACTCCGCGGACAGGGCCGAGTAGAGCGAGGAGTACTTCGCCAGGTGCCGGCGCAGGCCCGGGAAGCGCTTGGCGCTCAGGTGGGTGGCCTCTATGGCCATCGGCTCGCCGTTCGCCAGCCGCAGCCGCTCGATCCGCAGCACCCGGGCGCCCTCGCGGATCCGCAGCAGGTCGGCCAGGTCGTCGTCAGCCGCGACGTAGCCGACCTCGAGCAGCCGGGAGGTGGGCTCCAGGCCCTGCGCGCGCATGTCCTCGGTGTACGAGGTCAGCTGCAGCGACTGGGCGACCTTGGGCTTGGCGACGAAGGTGCCCTTGCCCTGGATCCGCTCCAGCCGGCCCTCCACCACAAGTTCGGCCAGTGCCTGGCGCACGGTGGTGCGCGAGGTGTCGAACTCCTCGGCGAGCGTGCGCTCCGGCGGGACCGGCGTGCCGGGCGGGCTGGACTGGGTCATCGCCAGCAGGTGCCGCTTGAGCCGGTAGTACTTCGGCTCCCTGGCCACCGGTTCGGCGCCCGCGGACCCCTCGTCCCGAGCCTGCTGTTCGTCGTGGAGGAGCGACTCATCCTCGTCGAACGCCACGGCACCTCCTCGGTTCCATCCTCGGCAAACATCCCTGCTCAGTACCGGAGCCGACAACAACCGGGTCCGCGAGCGGAAGCTTAACGGAACCCTACGTCCGGTGAAGCCTTGATAACGGGATGGTCGAGCCCGAGTGGAATCTCTTGACGGTGCGGATTGGTCTATGCCACTCTCCGAACTGGTCTAAACCATTTGTAGCACCGCACGCGATCCACTCGCAGAACCAGCCCGATCCACGTCGTGTGCGCACCGGACCGAGTCCCGGCCCAGCTCAGGGAGGCCGGGCGGGACAACGGTGCGAACCGCTCACCGTCCAACGGAGGAATGTTGTGAAGCGCTCCAAGCTCGCCGCGCTGGCGTGCGCCACCGCGTCCGTCGCGCTCGTCGCCTCGGCCTGTTCATCGTCGTCCAACTCCGGCTCGAGCTCCAATGCCGGCTCGAGCACCTCCGTGCTCTCGACCGCCGGCACTGGCAAGACCATCAATGTCTGGATCATGAACGACGCGCAGAAGGGCTGGCCGGACGTCGTCAACCAGGCCGTCAGCCGCTTCGAGAAGGCCACCGGCGCCAAGGTCAAGATCAACTGGACCGACTGGTCCGGCTACACCACCAAGATCCAGGCCGCGATCCAGGCCGGCGGCGCCAACGAGCCGGACGTCGTCGAGATCGGCGACACCGACACCGCGTCCTTCATCGCCAACCAGGAGCTCTACGACCTCACGTCGGCCAAGGGCCAGTTCGACAACTCGAGCACCTGGCTCAAGGCGCTGACCGCGTCCAGCTCCTCGGCGGACGGCAGCAAGCTCTACGCCATCCCCTACTACGCCGGCGACCGCGTCGCGATCTACCGCACCGACCTGTTCGCCAAGGCCGGGCTCACCGTCCCGACCACGCTGAGCGAGCTCGAGGCCGACGCGGCGACGCTGAAGGCCAAGGGCGGCGACCCGAGCCTGGTGCCCTACTACATCCCGGGCAAGGACTGGTACGTCGCGCTGTCCTTCGTGTTCGGCGCCGGCGGCGGCATCGCCACCGACAGCGGCGGCAAGTGGACCGGCACCCTGGAGTCGGCCGCGTCCGAGTCGGGCCTGGCCACCTGGGCCAAGCTGGAGGCCAACTCCTCCACCGCCGGCCAGACCAAGGACGAGACCGACCAGGACGCCGTCATGGCGCAGGGTCACACCGGCCTGATCTTCGGCGCCGGCTGGGAGGCCTCCTCGGTCACCGCGTCCACCGGCGGCGGCAACCCGGCCCTGGCCAAGGACATCTCCACCTTCGCCATCCCCGGCGCCACCGCGGGCACCGTCACCCCGACCTTCGTCGGCGGCTCCGACCTCGCCGTCCCGGCCAACGCCAGCAACGCCGCGCTGGGCGCCGAGTTCATCAAGTACTACACCGACACCACGTCGGAGACCATGCTCGCCAAGTACGCCATGCCGAACAACACGACGCTGATGCCGACGTTCGAGGCCGGCAGTGCGGGCAACAAGGTCGCCGGCGAGGCCGCGGCCGACAGCTGGTTCGTGCCGAACACCCCGGCGTGGACCAACGTCGAGAGCCAGAACGTGCTGCAGAACATGCTGGAGGCCATCGCCACCGGCAAGCAGTCCGTGGACGCCGCCGCCAAGGCCGCGGACACCCAGATCGCGACCATCCTCAACGGTTCCTGACCCGTAACGGCCCGCGGGCCTGACAACCGCCCGCGTCGTGCGGGACCCCTCGTGGTCCCGCACGACGCGGGCACCGGCGCACGGACCCGAGCGACGAAAGGACGCGACCTGTGAGCGCTGTGAACATCATCGAGATCGACGACCCGCCCTCCGAGAGCCCGGCCCCCCCGCGGCGCAGGCTGCTCGGCGGCGCCGGCCGCGAGGCGGGGCTCCTGCCCTACCTGCTGCTGATCCCCACCGGACTGGTGCTCGCCGCCGTCATCGGCTACCCGCTGGTGCAGCTGATCATCATGTCGCTGGAGAAGAACGGCAGCAGCAGCAAGTTCACCGGCACGCCCTTCGTGGGCTTCGCCGAGTACCAGAAGGTCCTGACCGACTCGGTGTTCTGGTCCTCCGTCGAGCGCACGATCATCTTCGCCGGCGCGAACGTGATCCTGTCCCTGCTCTTCGGCCTCGGACTCGCCCTGCTGATGGGCCGGGTCTCCCGCACGGTCAAGCTGATCCTGACCGTGGTGCTCATGTTCGTCTGGTCGGTGCCGACGACCGTGTCCACCGAGCTGTTCCGCTGGCTGTTCGACGCGCAGTACGGCGTCGTCGACTACGCGCTGGCGAAGGTCGGCCTCGGCTCGTACGCGCAGCACGACTGGTTCGCCGACCCGAGCCAGGGCCTGCAGGTCGCCTCGTTCATCATCATCTGGGGTGCGATCCCGTTCCTCGCGGTCACGCTCAGCGCCGGACTCGCGCAGATCCCGAAGGAGCTGCTGGAGGCGGCCCGGGTGGACGGCGCCTCCGCCTGGCAGTCGTTCCGCAACGTCACCTACCCGTTCCTGCGGCCGCTGCTGGTCATCGTGACCACGCTCTCGGTCATCTGGGACACGGGCGTGTTCAACCAGATCTACATCCTGCGCCAGACGCACCCGGAGCCCGGCTACTACACGCTCGGGATCTACTCGTACGTCAAGGCCTTCGCGACGATCTACGGCAACGACAACTACAGCTACGGCGCGGCCATGGCGATCATCATGGTTCTGCTGATGGGATTCTTCATGGTCTTCTATATCAGGCAGCTGCTGCGCATCGGGCAGGAGAACTGATGGCCGCCGTCACCAGCACCGCACCCGCCGCCGCGCGTCCGCGCCGCCGCGGCTCGGTCCGCCGCCGCCGCGCCACCATCGGCTGGAACATCCTCGGCCTGCTGCTGTCGGTGTTCATCGCGTTCCCGGTCTACTGGCTGCTGCTCACCTCGATCGAGCCGACCCGCTACGTGCAGGGCGCCTCGCCGAACTTCCTGCCGAAGGCCTTCTCGCTCAGCTCGTACTCCGAGGTCCTCGACGACCAGGTCTTCCGCACCGACCTGCTCAACAGCCTGATCATCACCGCGGCCACCGTGCTGTTCAGCCTGCTGGTCGGCTTCTTCGCCGCCCTCGCGCTGGCCCGGTTCCGGTTCCACGGCAAGGGCCTGGCGATCATCATCGTGATGGGCGTGCAGATGGTGCCGCTGATCGCGCTGCTGTTCCCGCTCAACGACGTGCTCTCCAAGGCCGGCCTCGGCGACTCGCTGATCGGCGTGATCATCGCGTACGTGGCCTTCACCGTGCCGTTCACGGTCTGGACGCTGCGCACGTTCATCGCGAACGTGCCGCGCGAACTGGACGAGGCCGCGCTGGTGGACGGCTGCACCCGGTTCCAGACGTTCTACAAGGTCATCCTGCCGCTGACGCTGCCCGGCCTGGTGGCCACCGGCGTGTTCGGCTGGATCCAGGCCTGGAACGAGTTCCTGATGGCCAACATCCTGCTGACCGACAACTCGAAGCAGACCGTCCAGCTGTACCTG
>DATJIF010000077.1:0-21061 GCA_035493475.1 Actinospica sp. | reverse complement strand
GAGCTGGGCGGCGGCACCTTCACGCTGACCAACACCGGTTCGCGCGGCGCCCTGTTCGACACCCCGATCATCAACCAGCCGCAGGTCGGCATCCTGGGCACCGGCACGGTCGTCAAGCGGCCCGCCGTGGTCAGCGACCCGACCCTCGGCGAGGTCATCGCGGTGCGCTCGATGGTGTACCTGGCCCTGAGCTACGACCACCGTCTGGTGGACGGCGCGGACGCGGCCCGCTTCCTCAGCGCGGTCAAGGCCCGCCTCGAGGAGGGCAACTTCGACGCGGAGCTCGGACTTTAGCCTCGCAGGGGCAAACCGTTTAGGCTGCATGAAAAAGGGGCTTTCGTAACGAAAACGCCCCGGAATATCACTGACGGCGGGCGTGTCGTGACCCAATTGTGATCGCGGCGCACCCGCCGTTTGGTGTCTTCTCAGCAGTCGCAAGTATCGTTGTCCGGCGAACGTCGCGGGATCCGAGGAGAAGCATGGCCACGCAGCAGAATAAGAAGGACGCCGCACAGCGCCGCGCGGAACTCGCGGCCAAGCAGGCGGCCATGGCACGCGCCGAACAGCGCCGCAAGACGGCCTGGGGCGTGAGCCTCGGTGTGCTGATCGCGGCCCTCATCGGCGGCCTCATCGTGTTCGCCATACACACCAACAACAAGGACTCGGCCGCGGTCGCCCAGTCCGAGGCGGCGAACTCCACGGTCGGCGAGTCGAACCTGCTCGCCCCGACCTGGAGCGGCCTGAAGGGCCAGACGATCGAGGGCGTGGGCTCCAACCAGATGGAGCAGCTGGCGTACCACATCCACGCGCACCTGGCGATCTACGTCAACGGCACGCAGAAGACGGTCCCCTACGGCATCGGCATCGAGCAGCCGTGGAGCACCGAGGCGGACGGCAGCTCCGAGTTCGTCGACTCCGGCGCCGCGTTCTACTACCTGCACACGCACGACGACACCGGCGTGATCCACATCGAGTCGCCGAACACCACGATCTACACCCTCGGCCAGTTCTTCGCCGAGTGGAACCAGCCGCTGTCCGCCACCCAGATCGGCCCGTACAAGGGCACTGTGACGGCGTTCGTCAACGGCTCGAAGGTCACCGGCGACCCGTCGGCGATCAAGCTGAACTCGCACGAGGTGATCCAGCTGGACCTCGGCAAGGTCGTCGGCTTCCAGCCGTACACCTTCGCCTCCGGCCTCTAGTCCGTCAGGAATCTGTGGTGCCACAGATTCGGAAGGTCGGCGTCCGAGGCCTTTAGCTCAGCACGCTTCGGGTAGGTGGTCCCCAACGGTCGGTGACGACCGGGGGACCATCTGTCTTTTCGATCTCACTCACGGTCGGGTTTCGGGAGCCTGCATGCGCGCGGATGTGGTAGTCGTCGGAGGCGGGCTCTCCGGACTCGCGGTCGCCGCGCAGCTGACCGAGGCAGGACTCGAAGTCCTGCTGGCCGAGGCGGGCGGCCGGCTCGGCGGCCGGGTGCGGGAAACGCAGATCGACGGATTCCGGCTCGGCGGCGGGCATCTGGCGCACACCACCTGGCCCGCGCTCGGGGCGCTGGCCGAACCGGAGCCGACCCGGGAGACGCGGCTGCATCTGCGGTCCTTCTCCCCCGGCATCCGGGTCTACGCGGACGGCGCGGCGCTGCGATTCGGCGCCGCGCCCTCGCGTCCGCAGCAGGCGATGGCCACGCTGCTCGCGCCGATGGGCACGGTGACCGACAAGACCCGGCTGTCCAAGGAGTTCTACCGGCTGGCCCGCGGCCCGATCGACGCCTCGCTGGCCGGCCGGGAGGACGCGAGCTCGGACTCCTTCGCGGTGCGCGGCTACTCGCCGGCCCTGGTGGACGGCTTCCTGCGCCGCTATCTCACGGCCCTGATCGCGGACGAGGACCTGGCCGCCTCGATCCGCGGCACCGACTGGCTGCTGCGGATGCTGGTGCGCGGCCGGTTCGCCGTGCCGGAGGGCGGATTCGACGCGCTGGTACGGCTGCTGGCCGCCCGATCAGGCCACGAGCGGATCCTGCTCGGCACCCGGGTGCACGAGGTGCACGCCGACCGGGTGAGCACCGACGCCGGACTGATCCGCACCTCGGCGGTGGTCGTCGCGACGGACCCGGCGGCCGCCGTCTCGCTGTTCCCGGGCCTGCACGAGCCGCGTATGCGACCCCTGACGACGCTGTGGCACGCCGTGGACGCGGACGAGCTGCCGACCGGACCGGACCGGGTGCCCACCGTGCTCATCGACGGCGACCCCGCCTCGCCGGTGGCCCGCACCGCCGTGGTCAGCCGGGTCGCGCCGAGCTACGCGCCGGAGGGCCGCGCGCTGGTCGGCACGGTCGTCGCCGGGCACGACGGCAAGGAGCTCGACGCGCTGGACCGGGCGGTGACCGCGCGTCTCGAGCGGCTGCACGGCGTCCCGGCCGGGGCGCTCGGCACGATCGAGGTGCTGCACTGCGAGCGCGCGCTGGCCGCGATGGACGCGCCGTACAACTTCACCCGGCCGGTGCGGCTGATCGGCGGGCTGTACGTGTGCGGGGACCACCGCGGCCTGCCGAACATCGAGGGCGCGCTCGCCTCGGCCTCCCGCGCGGCCGACGCGGTCCTCGCCGACCTGCGCCGACGCTCCGGCCACTGACATGTAGAACGCCGCGTACTACACTCTTGCCATGAGTACGCAGGTGATCCCGGTGCGGGAACTCAACCAGCACACGAGCGCGGTGCTCAAGCGCGTGCGCTCGGGCGAGGAGCTGCTCGTGTCCGTCAGCGGAAAGATCGTCGCCCGGCTGACCCCCATCTCCGAGGACGAGGCCGCGCTGCGCGAACTGGCCGCGCACGGCGACGTCATCCTGGCCACCAACGAACTGCCGCTCAGCCGTCCGCCGCGCGGCGGGGACTCCTCGATCGACTCGACCGACGTGGTCTCGCAGCTGCGCGAGGAAGGCGGCTGGTGATCTACCTCGACACCTGCGCCGTCGCGAAGCTCGCGCGGCACGAGCGGGAGACCGAGGCCCTGTTCGACTGGCTCGACCTGCGCGAGGGCGAGTCGCTGGTCTCCAGCGTGCTGCTGGAGATCGAGCTGGAGCGGGCGCTGCGCCGGGTGGATCCGGCCGCGCTGCCCCGGATCCCGCGCATCCTCGGCGGGATCAGCCGCGTGGAGCTGAACGCGGCGATCCGCGCGATGGCCGGGGCGTACCAGGATCCGCTGCTGCGCAGCCTGGACGCGATCCATCTGGCCACCGCGCAGACCGTCGCCGAGTCCACCGGCACCGAGATCAGCGCGTTCGTCACCTACGACAAGCGGCTAATCGCGGCCGCCCGCGGCGTCGGCGTCCACGTCGAGCACCCGGGCGCCCGGTACTGACCCCGAGTCCTCGCGCGCGAGCTTCGAGGGCCACCAGATCCGCGGGCCCACGTCGTAGCACAGCGCCGGGACAAGCACCGTGCGCACCAGCAGCGTGTCCAGCAGCACGCCGAACGCCACCGCGAAGCCGATCTGGGTGAACTGGGTCAGCGGCAGCGTCGTCAGCACGGCGAACGTGGCCGCCAGCACGCAGCCCGCGCTGGTGATCACGCCGCCGGTCACGGTGAGGCCGCGCAGGATTCCCGGACGCGTGCCGAGCCGGTGCGTCTCCTCGCGGACCCGGGTCATCAGGAAGATGTTGTAGTCGATGCCCAGGGCCACCAGGAAGATGAAGACGAACAGCGGATACGAGTTGTCCTCCGTGGGCCGTCCGAAGGCGTGGTCGCTGACGAACGCCGCGACGCCGAGGGCCGCGAGGAACGACAGGATCACGCTGGCCAGCAACAGCAACGGCGCCACCAGCGCGCGCAGCAGGATCATCAGGATCACGAACGAGATCGCCAGCACGATCGGGATCACCCAGTCGCGGTCGTGCGCAGCCGAGGACTCCACGTCGATGTTGGCGGCCGTGAACCCGCCGACGAGCGCGTGGGCCTCGGGGATCGCCGAGAGCTGATCGCGCAGCCGGTGCACGGTCGCGACCGCCTCCGGACTGTCCGCGGCCTCCGCCATGCTCACCGAGTAGAACACGCGGTCCCCGAGCGGCACGGCCTCGAACCCGCCCGGCGAGCCCGCGGCCAGTCCGCTGTCGTTCTGCAGGATCTGCGAGACCTGCGACTCCGACGAAGCCGAGGCGAGCACCTGCAACGGCTGCGTGCCGCGCTCCGGATAGTGCGTCTCCAGCTTCTGCTGCGCGGTGACCGCGGCCGGGGTGCCGATGAAGGACTGCGCGGTCGGGATCTGGCCGGAGTGCAGGTTCAGCAGCCCGAAGGACAGCACGATCAGCAGCAGCGCGGTCGACGCCCACACCCGGCGCGGCGCCCGGCCGACGAGCGCCGAGACGCGTCCCCACACGCCGACGCGGGTGTGCGCCGCGGCGTCGTGCCGCGGCACGTTCGGCCAGAAGATCCCGCGCGGCAGGATCACGAGCAGCGCCGGGAGCAGCGTCGTCATGGCCAGCAGCGAGCAGGCGACGCCGATCGCGCCGATCTTGCCGAGCCCGACGTTCGAGGCGAGCTGCGAGACGAGCAGACCGAGCGTGGCCAGCATGACGGTCAGCGCGGAGGCGATGACGGCCGGGCTGCTGCGGCCGAGCGCGATCCGCATGGCCTCGTGCTTGTCCTCGTAGTTGTGCAGCTCCTCGCGGTAGCGCGCGACGAGCAGCAGGGCGTAGTCCGTCCCGACGCCGAACACGAGCACGGTCAGGATCCCGCCGCTCTGTCCGGAGACGACCACCCCCGCGTGCTGCACGAGCTCGTACATGATCGCCTGCGCGAGCTGGAGCGCGAAGACGCTGCTGAAGACCGGGAGCAGCCACAGGAACGGGGACCGGTACGTCAGCAGCAGGATGATCACGACGACCGCGCCCGCGCCGTACAGCAGCTTGGTGTCGAGGCCCTTGAACGCGCCGTTCGCCGCCGCGTCCAGCGCGAAACCGCCCGCGATGTAGACCTGCAGCGAGCCCTGCTGCACCTTGCCGTCCGGCTGCGCGACCGCCGTGATCGCGTTGACCGCCGGGTCGAAGTCGAAGTTGCCGGTCACCGGGATCCGCACCGGCACGGTCACGGCGAGCGCCTTGCCGTCGCCCGACTCGGGCAGTTGGCCGACCTGGCCGGACACGCCCGGCACGGTGCTCTGGTAGGCGGCGACGTCGTGCTGCACCCGCGCCCGGTCCGCCGCCCCGATGCCCGCCTCGTTCACGTACAGGACCGTGGCGGTGTCGGTGTTCGGCGGTGCGCCCGGGGCGTGCTGGATGTAGTCGATCAGCTGCGTCGACTGGGCGCTGTGCGGCAGATAGGCGTCGGCGTTGTTCTGCTCCACGTTGTAGAGCTTGCTGGCCGTGCCGAAGGCGAAGACGCCGACGATCAGCCAGAGGGCGAGCACCGCCCACTTCCCCCGGCGTCCGCTCGGTATCCGCAATAGTGACTGCAAGGTCCCCATAGCGGACAGCCTGTCAGCCGGGTGATACAGATCACAAGGGACTTTGGTTCCGGGGGCGGATCCACAGGCAGCTCACAGCACGCCCCGGACGGGGTGTCCCGGGCGTGTCATATCGTGGAACGGTGGGAGAGACCAGAATCATCCACGCCGGCTTCGGTGCCGACGGAATCGAGTACATGAGCGCCTGGGACACCCAGCGCGAGATCCACGCCGCCCGGGTCGCCGACGAGGTTCCGGACACGGTCATGCTGCTGGAGCACAACCCCGAGGTGTTCACCGCGGGGCGGCGCACCGAGCCGCAGGACCGGCCGTGGGACGGCTCGCCGGTCGTCGAGGTGGACCGCGGCGGGAAGATCACCTGGCACGGCCCCGGCCAGCTGGTCGGCTACCCGATCGTGCGGCTGCCCGAGGGCGTCTACGTGGTCGACTTCGTGCGCCGGGTCGAGCAGGTGCTGATCGAGGTCTGCGCCGAGCTCGGTCTCGAGACGGACCGCGTGAAGGGCCGCTCGGGGGTGTGGGTGCCGGCGAAGAACGAGGGCGAGCAGGACCGCAAGGTCGCCGCGCTCGGGCTGCGCTTCGCCCAGGGCGTGACCATGCACGGCTTCGCGCTCAACTGCGAGAACGACCTCGGCTGGACGCAGCGCATCATCCCGTGCGGCATCCCGGACGCGGACGTGACCACGCTCAGCCGCGAGCTCGGCCGCCGGGTCACCGTCGAGGAGGTGGTCCCGATCGTGGAGCGCCACCTGCACCTGCTGACCGAGCCCAAGGGCGCCGCCACCGACCGCGTGCGCGCCAAGGCCGCGGCGTAGGCTGTATTTCGAATCTGAGCTGCGAGGAGACGGATCCAGTGACCACGGTGAGCCCCGAAGGCCGAAAGCTTCTCCGGCTCGAGGTCCGCAACAGCGAGACGCCGATCGAGAAGAAGCCCGAGTGGATCAAGACCCGGGCGAAGATGGGGCCGGAGTACACGGCGCTGCGCCAGCTCGTGAAGGACGAGGGCCTGCACACGGTCTGCCAGGAGGCCGGCTGCCCGAACATCTTCGAGTGCTGGGAAGACCGCGAGGCGACCTTCCTGATCGGCGGCGAGCAGTGCACCCGGCGCTGCGACTTCTGCCAGATCGACACCGGCAAGCCCGCCGAGCTGGACCGGGACGAGCCGCGCCGGGTCGCCGAGTCGGTCGCCTCGATGGGCCTGCGCTACGCCACCATCACCGGCGTGGCCCGCGACGACCTCGAGGACGGCGGCGCCTGGCTGTACGCCGAGACCGTGCGGCAGATCCACGCGGCCGTGCCCGGCACCGGCGTGGAGCTGCTGATCCCCGACTTCAACGCCGTGCCCGAGCAGCTGGCCGAGGTCTTCTCCTCCCGGCCCGAGGTGCTCGCGCACAACGTGGAGACCGTGCCGCGCATCTTCAAGCGGATCCGGCCGGCCTTCCGCTACGAGCGCTCGCTCGAGGTCATCACCCGGGCGCGCGAGGACGGCCTGGTCACCAAGTCCAACCTGATCCTCGGCATGGGCGAGGAGCGCGCGGAGGTCTCCCAGGCGCTGCGCGACCTGCACGCCGCGGGCTGCGAGCTCATCACCATCACGCAGTACCTGCGCCCCTCGCCGCGGCACCACCCGGTCGAGCGCTGGGTCAAGCCCGAGGAGTTCGTGGAACTGAAGGCGGAGGCCGAGGAGATCGGCTTCTCCGGCGTGATGTCCGGGCCGCTGGTGCGCTCCTCGTACCGCGCCGGAAGGCTTTACCAGCAGGCGATCGAGGCGCGCAAGCCCGCTGACATCAGCTGACTGACAATTGGTCCGCACGGGCTAAACGGTCTGCGATAATAGGGGACAAGGCGAGAAATTTCCGATCACGCCACGACGCGGTCGCGTTGATCATCAGGTGAATTCGCTTAACCCGCCGGTTACCGGATGCGACACGCCCGGTAACTCCCGGTGTTGATGATGGGCGGTATCCGGCTAAGCTGGTCGGCACCGCCACCGAGCGGAGGACTTGGGGGTCCGAAGATGACCACGATGACCACGACCCGGGTGACCATGCCGGCGACGTCCGCGTCCGGACGCCGCGCGGCGGTGCGCGCGGCGCTCTCGACGGTCGAGCGGCTGATGTTCCGCGGCGACGCCATGGACGTCGCCCGGGCCAACGCCTGGGCCGCCGTGCAGCACGACCGGGAGCGGGCCAGGCAGCGCGCCGAGGCCTGGGCCGCGCTGGACGACGGACAGCTCTGAGCGGGCCCGACCGGACTCGTTACGGGCACGATCAGCGGCCCAGGTTAGGACCGGGCCCACCCGGGACCGTATCCTTCTCACTATGGCCAACCCGTCCACTGATGACCTCCTCAACGCGCCGCCGCCCACCGGCCGCCTGGCGCAGTTCGGCTACGCGTACAAGCTGACGAAGCGGCTGGACCCGAAGCTCACCGTCGCCATGCTGGGCTGGAGCCTCGGCAGCGCGGCCGTGGTCTTCGCGCTGTTCTTCCTGCTGGTCGGCGGCTCGATCTTCGGCCTGGTCATCGCGATCATCCTGGCCCTGCTCTGCGGCGTGCTGGCCGCCACCACGACGCTCTCGCGCCGGGTGCAGCGGGCCCAGTACAAGCAGATCGACGGGCAGCCCGGCGCGGCCTACTCCGTGCTCGACTCGGACCGCCGGTTCAAGCGCAACTGGCAGCTGACCCCGATGGTGCAGTTCAACCGGCAGCAGGACATGGTGCACCGGCTGATCGGCACCGGCGGCATCATCCTGCTGGCCGAGGGCGACCCCGGCCGGGTCAAGCAGCTCATCGCGAACGAGCGCAAGGCCGTCGGCCGCTACCTCGGCCCGGACGTGGCCGTGGAGGAGATCGTGGTCGGCCCGGACGCCGCCGCCGGCCAGACCCCGCTGCCCAAGCTCGTCACCACGCTCACCCGGCGCGGCATCCGCAAGCGGAACCTGACCAGCCAGCAGGCCTCGGAGTACAGCAAGCGGCTCGAGGCCATCGCGACCAAGACCGGCCCGATGGCCAACCTGCCGAAGGGTCCGCTGCCCAAGGGCGCCCGGATCCAGCGCGGCGGCATGCGGTAGCCCGTTCCCCACTGGCCCACGGACGGCGGAAGGCCCCTGACGCGATGTCAGGGGCCTTCGCCGTCTCCGTCTGCTCTCCCCGCCTAGCGCAGCAGTTCGACGGTCCCGGCCAGCCGGTCGTGCAGGCCGCGGCCGTCCCGGTCCCAGATGACCGCCGGGATCACCAGCATCAGCAGCACGGTGCGCACGACCACGTTCAGCGGCGTGAGCGGCCCGCCGAGCCTGCCGACGCGCAACCCGAACAGCCGCTTGCCGATCGTGAACCCGAGCGTGGACAGCAGCAGCAGGTGCTCGGCGGCGAAGATGGCCAGCACGCCCCACTGCCCCTGCGCCGAGGCCGGATGCCAGCCGAACGCGGCGACCACCAGGTACGCGATCGCCCAGTCCACCACGAGCGCGCCGAGCCGGCGGCCCTGCCCGGCCAGCGAGCCGGGGCCGGACTCCGGCAGCCCGAGGCGCTCGCCGCGGTACTCGCCCTCCACCCCGTCGCGCAGGTTCGGGCCCTCCAGCCAGCCGCCGAGCGCGGCGCGGGTCGAGGGGGTGCCCGGGGCGTCGGCGCGGGCCTTCTGCTCAGTCATAACACCACGTTATCGCCCGTTCGGCTTGCCCCCGCGCGCGGGGCCCGCTGATCAGCCGCGTAACATGGCGGAAACGACAAGGACACTCGAAGGTAACCGCCCCACCGTAACTTTTCGGACACTAAGTGGAGCGGAGCACCAGTGTGGCCCCGGATTCCTCCGTGGCGGGGCCCTGCTAAGGAGGACGGATGTTCAACAATCCCGATGAGGTCACCAAGTACCTCAAGGACGAGGGCGTCAAGTTCGTCGACGTCCGGTTCTGCGACCTGCCGGGCGTGATGCAGCACTTCACGGTGCCGGCCGAGACCGTCGACGCCGCCTTCTTCACCGACGGCGCCATGTTCGACGGGTCCTCGATCCGCGGCTTCCAGGCGATCCACGAGTCCGACATGCAGCTGGTCCCGGACGTCACCTCGGCGCGGCTCGACCCGTTCCGCAAGGAGAAGACGCTCAATGTGAACTTCTTCATCCACGACCCGCTGACCGGCGAGCAGTACTCCCGGGACCCGCGCAACGTGGCGAAGAAGGCCGAGGCGTACCTCAAGGGCACCGGCGTGGCCGACACCGCCTACTTCGGCCCCGAGGCCGAGTTCTACGTGTTCGACTCGATCCGCTTCGACAGCAAGGTGAACGAGTCGTTCTACCACATCGACTCGGAATCAGGGCACTGGAACACCGGCCGCGAAGAGGCCGGCGGCAACCTCGGCTACAAGGTGCGCTACAAGGGCGGCTACTTCCCGGTGCCCCCGGTCGACCACTTCGCCGACCTGCGCGACGAGATGGTGCTGGCGCTGCAGGGCGTGGGCATCTCCGTCGAGCGCGCGCACCACGAGGTGGGCACCGCGGGCCAGGCCGAGATCAACTACAAGTTCAACACGCTGCTGGCCGCCGCCGACGACGTGATGCTGTTCAAGTACATCGTCAAGAACATCGCCTGGGGCCACGGCAAGACCGCCACCTTCATGCCGAAGCCGCTGTTCGGCGACAACGGCTCGGGCATGCACACGCACCAGAGCCTGTGGAAGGACGGCTCGCCGCTGTTCTACGACGAGATCGGCTACGCGGGCCTGTCCGACACCGCCCGCTACTACATCGGCGGCCTGCTCCGGCACGCGCCCAGCCTGCTCGCGTTCACCAACCCGACGGTCAACTCGTACCACCGCCTCGTCCCCGGCTTCGAGGCCCCGGTGAACCTCGTCTACTCGCAGCGCAACCGCTCCGCCTGCATCCGCATCCCGATCACAGGCGCCAACCCGAAGGCCAAGCGCATCGAGTTCCGCGTCCCCGACCCGTCCTCCAACCCCTACCTCGCCTTCTCCGCGATGCTGATGGCGGGCCTGGACGGCATCAAGAACAAGATCGAGCCGCAGGCCCCGGTCGACAAGGACCTCTACGAGCTGCCCCCGGACGAGCACGCCGCCGTCCCCCAGGTCCCCGGCTCGCTCCCCGCCGTCCTCGCCGCCCTCGAGCAGGACCACGACTACCTCACCGCCGGCGGCGTCTTCACCCCGGACCTGATCGAGACCTGGATCGCCTACAAGCAGTCCGCCGAGATCGACCCGATCCGCCTGCGCCCGCACCCGCACGAGTTCGAGCTGTACTACGACATCTAGGCAGTAGCGTGATCACCCCGGGCCGGCGCCTCGCCGCCCCGGGGTGATTGCCTTTTCCGGTCAGGGCAGTGCGTTGATCACCTCCTCGATGTCTCGGCCGGTGCACATCACGGTGCCGTCGGGGCGGACCAGGGCGGCGTGGGTGCGGCCGGAGCGGAGCCAGCGGGAGAGCGGCGTTCCGGGGCGTGCCGTGTGGACGACGATGCCGCGTTGTCCGGCGACGGCGTGCTGTTGGCTGGAGGGATGGAGGTTGGTGACGAGGGTGAATCTGGCGTCCGGTGCGTCGGGGAGCAGGGTGGCGGGGACCAGGGAGCCGGGCAGGTTGCCGGGGAATCGTGGCTTGATTACGAGTTCGGAGCGGCGCAGGGCGGGGGTCTTGCTGCTCAGGATCAGGCCATTGATGCCGGGTACGTGGCGGAGGCGGGGTGCGATCAGTGCGCGCAGTGCGTTACCGGGTCTGCCGCCGCGTGTCATGGCGGTGCCTACGAGTTTGGCCAGGCGGATCATCGCGCGGGCGTGTGGCTTTCGTTCGGTCTCGTAGGTTTCCAGGACACTCTCGGGCAGGCTGCCGCCGATCACCGCGGCGAGTTTCCAGGTCAGGTTCATCGCGTCGCGCAGTCCGGCGCCCATGCCTTGGCCGATGAAGGGCGGCGTCAGGTGGGCGGCGTCGCCGAGGAGGAAGATTCGGCGGTCCCGCCAACGGTCGGCGATCTGGGCGCGGAAGGTGTAGTCGGCGACGCGGATCAGGTTCAGGTGCTCGTCGGGGACGTGCATCGTCCACGGGGCGATCAGCGGTCTGAGTTGGTCCAGGTCTCGGTAGTCGTCCGCGCTTCGGCCGGGAGATAGTTGGAATTCCCAGCGGTAGCGGGCGTCGCCGATTCGCATGAACGTCGCCGCGCCGGTGGGGTCGCAGACCTGGTGCACGCCCTCCCAATGGCCGGGGTCCGCTTCAGTGGCGATGTCGACGACGAGCCAGCGCTGCGCGAAGTTCAGGTCGCGCATGAAGGAGCCGATCGTGGTGCGTGTGATGCTGTTGGCGCCGTCGCAGCCGAGGAGGTAGCGGGCGCGGATCGCGGTCGTTTCTCCGGTGGTGGTAATTGTGTAGCGCACGTTCACGGCCGCGTCGTCCTGGTCCTCGTCCTCGTCCTGGTCGATGGCGGTGACCTCGACGCCGCCGATCAGTTCGACGTTCCTGAGCTGCTTGAGGTTCGCGCGCAGGACGCCTTCGAGGTCCGGCTGATCGAACATGTTGGCCGCTGGGAAGCCGTGCCTGCCCGGCTCCGTGCCGCGCCGGAACTCCGCGAGCACGCGCCTGCGCGGGTCGAGCAGCCGCAAGCCTCGACCGGGACGGGATATCGCGGCGAACTCGTCGGCCACGCCGATGCGGGCGAGGATGCGGTAGACCTCGTCGTCGAGATGGACCGCGCGCGGCTGCGGGTAGATCGAGGGCCATCGGTCGAGCACCACGCAGTTGACGCCGTATCGGGCGAGGAGGCTCGCGGCGGTCAGGCCGGTTGGACCAGCGCCGATGATGACGACGTCGGTACTCATGGATGCACGACCGTCCGCGTCGTGAGGGCGTAGCGGGCGAGGATGGCCTTGACCTCGGCCTCGTCGGCGGAGTCGGTCAGCACGATCTCGGCGGCGACTGATCCGTCCTCGATCCAGGTGCGCACGTCCTCGATGCCGCCGACGTCCGCGAGCGCGTCGGTGAGCTCGCTGCGCGCCGCGTCCGCACGCAGGCCGAGCTTGTACGGCTTGCCGACCGCGGTGACCGGTAGCGCCTCGACGACGGTCACGCTCTTCGGCGCGGCGGCTCGCTCCGTGACGCGCGCTGCGGCCCACTCGCGCAGTTCGTGCTCGCTCACCTCGGCGTTGAGGGCCAAGGTGACGTACGCGACGGGCACCTCTCCGGCGTGCGGATCGGGACGTCCGACGGCGGCCGCGCCGGTGACCTGCGGATGCGCCAGTAGGGTGTCCTCGATGATCGCCGGGTCGATGTTGTGGCCGCCTCGGATGATCAGATCTTTGGCACGGCCGCGCAGGTAGACGAAGCCTTGCGCGTCGACGTAGCCGAGGTCGCCGGTGTCGAGGCGGCCGTCGGATCGTGGGGCGTCGCCGACGTATCCGGCGAAGACGGTCGGGCCACTGATCACCAGCACGCCGTCCACGGACTCGATCCGCTGGTACGGCAGGCGCTGTCCGACCGAGCCGGGCACCGGGGCATCGGGGAAGCTGCGGGCGCTCGCGCACGTCGCCTCGGTCAAGCCGTAGCCTTCGACGAGTCGGACGCCGGTGTGCTGTTCGAAGTGGGCGCGGACGGCGTCGGGAAGCGGGGACGCGCCGACCATCGCGAGACGCAGGCTGCTGATATCGGCGTCGAGCGGGCATTGGGCCAGCACCGCGTACACGGTCGGGACGGCGCTCATGGCCGCGATGCGATGGCGTTCGACGATCTTCCAGAACTCGGCGTAGAGCGCGGGTTCGCGGTAGCCGAGCGGACCGGCCCAGACGACGCGCTGGCCCTTGAACAGCGGCGCGAGCAGCGTGACGATGAGGGCGTTGACGTGGAAGAGCGGGAGCGCGGCGAACAGCACCGAGTCCTCGTCGAGCAGCGAGTTCGCCGCGAGCATCCAGGCGTTGGCGATCTCGTTGGCGTGCGTGTGCGCGGCGAGCTTCGGCGCGCCGGTCGTGCCGCCGGTGTGGAAGTACGCTGCTATCTCGTCGGCGCGCGGGGCCACGCCGTCGAACCCGCTCGCGTTCTCCGCGGCCGCCACGACGCTCAGGTATTCGACGAGCGTGCCGGAGATCCTCGGCAGCGGCTCGGAGGGCGCGTCGGTGCCGGTCGGCCGCAGCACGAGAATCGCGTCGAGCGAACCGGACATGGCTACGGCCTGCGCACACTCCCAGGCGCTCGGGTCGAGTTCGGGACCAGCCGTCAGCAGCACGCGGGCGCCCGAGCGTCGCAGCAGTTCGCTGAGATGCTGGACGGACAGACCGCTGTTGAGCGGCGACGCGATTCCGGCGAGCTGCGCGGCTAGGAGCGCGGGGATCAGTTCCGCGCAGTTCGGCGCCATGAGTGCCACCGCGTCGCTCCGCTGGACACCGAAACGTCGCAGCGCGTTGGCTATGCGGTGCACCTCGCGGAGGAGTTCGGCATACGTGCGCTGATGTGGCTCCCGCCAGCGTGCGGCCTCCGGCAACACCGTCAGCGCGATCTTCTCCGGCCACAGGTCGGCGGCGCGGACCAGCAGCGAGTACGTCGACTCGGGCAGGCCGCGTTCGCTCAGCGGCACGGATTCGATCGATGCGATGTCGGCGGGCTCGGCGTAGCGCGGCCAGAGAAGCGGGTCCTGCTCAGTCATCGTCCATTGCTCCCTTGCGAAGGACTGTGTCTGCCGGTCGTGGGTCAGCAGGTCAACGGGTCAGCGGGTCCAGCGCACGGCGGTGCGCTGCTCGCCGAGGTCGATCGCGCCGTCGTCGGTGGCGATCGCGGCGCGGACGAGGTCGCCGTCCTGGAGGTAGTTCGGGTTCTTGGCCTGGCCCTTGAAGAAGAGCTTCCACTTGAGCGCGGTCGGCAGCAGTGCGCCGATCAGCTCGACGGGCTTGGGCGGGGCGCTGAGCGCGGTGCCGACCGGCGTGCCGGTGAGCACGAGGTCGCCGGGATCGAGCCGCTGGAAGCGGGACAGCGCGCGCAGGGCGGTGAGCGGGCCGTAGATCATGTCGGTCGCGAGCCGGTCCTGCCGCGCGGTCCCGTTGACCGACAGCCGCAGCCGCAGGTCCGGGAGGCGCTTGAGTTCGTCGGCGTCGAGCAGCACGAGCGCCGGGCCGACCGGGGTGAAGGTCGGGTACGACTTCGACTCGTAGAACTGGGTCTTCGGCAGCTGGACGTCGCGTGCCGAGACATCGTTGGTGACGACGAGCCCCGCGACGTGTTCCGCGAGGTTGTTCTCGGTGATCTCGGTGCCGACCGGTATCGCGCGGCCGATGACGAGCCCGATCTCGACCTCGTAATCGAGCAGGTTCACATGCGCGGGACGGACGATGTCGTCGGTCGGGCCGCTGATCGAGCCGGAGGCCTTGCGGAAGAAGGTGAGCGGCACGCGTTCCGGATCCATCCCAGCATCGAGCGCGTGCGAGGCGTAGTTCGTCATCTGAGCCACGACGCGGCACGGCGCGGTGACCGGCGAGAGCAGGTCGAGACGGTCGACCGGGATCGCGTCCTCGGCGGGTGTCATGGCGGCTGCCCCGATCGCGGCACGGTCGGCCAGCAGTTCGCCGGTCGTCGCCGCACTCGTCGCGATGCGGGCGGCGCCGCTCGGGGTCACCGCCCACCAGGCGTCGTACGTACGCAGGATGCTGATGCTCATGACGTGGCCACCTTCATCAGGCCGCGCAGGCGGCCGAGGTCGAATTCGTTGTTCTTCGGGAGGGCGCTGAGGATCGAGCGCAGTTCGCGCAGCGATTCGCCGCCGGGCTTGATGCCGAGGAAGTCCTTGGACGCGGGCGGTCCCCACTGCGCGAGCCCGGACGCGGTCATCGGCGCCCAGCCCGGCTCCAGCGTCGCGTCGAACAGGTCGCCGTCGGTGAAGTGCTCGACGAGGAAGCCGTCCGGGTCGCGCCAGTAGTCGAAGATCTGGCTGCCCTGGATGTGCCGCCCGATCCCCCACGAGCGCCGGTATCCAGCCTCGCGCAGGTATTCGCCGCCGGCCGCGAGCGCGTCGAGGTCCGAGACCTGATACGCCGAGTGCACGTAGCGGTTCGACGGCCCGAGCGTGAGCGCGATCGTGTGGTGGTCCGTCGGCGCCAGGCCGCGGTCGCAGCGGACGAACGCCATCACCGGACCGCGCTCGCGCTGGCCCGCGTAGAACAGGAAGTCGCTCACGATCAGGCCGAGCGTCTCCAGGTACCAGTCGAGCGTGCGCCGGAACGAGGTCGTCTGCAGCACGACGTGCCCGAGCCGCTGAACCGTGGCAGGCTCACGCGACGGGCGCTGCGTGCTGTTCGTCCGCGCGGCTTCGTGGCCTGAGTTGAACCGCAGCGGCTGCTGGGCGCTGAGCGGGGCGAGCCCGATCGGGTCCGAGACGACGCGCACCAGGCCGCCGCTCGGATCGCGCAGGTTCACGGCGGCGCCGCCCAGGCTCTCCGGCAGCGGCGTGACGCGCTCCCCGGTGGCCGCCGCGAGCCGTGCCAGGTCTCGGCGCGCGGCCGCCCGGAACGCCGTGCCGACGAACCGCGACCGGCGTCCGCGCCGGACCACCAGGCACGGGGCGCCGGGGTCGCAGCCGCGCAGATGCAGCTCGTCGGCGCTGCTCAGCACGACGGTGAAACCGAAATCCCGCGCGAAGCGCTCGGCGCCGGCCAGATCCGGTTTCTCGAACTCCAGCCAGGCCAGATCGTGCACCTTCACGACCGGATCGCTCGCCCGGCCGGAATGCTCACCCGCCAGCGCCCCCTGCTCGCTGTGCAGGTCGGCGTGCGGATCGCGACGTTCGCTCATGACCGCTCCCTCAATGTATCTGATGGAATCATCAATCTAGATCAAGCGATCAGTCAAGCCCGATTGAGGAAGTCATCAGTTCTGCATTGGCGTAGAATCGAGCGCATGCCCGACGCGCCGACCCCGACCGCTCCCGCCGCCTCCCGCTTCGAGCGCCGCCGCGCGCACACCAGGAACGCACTGGTCAAGGCCGCGCGGCAGATCCTCGCCGAGACCGGCGAGACGAACGCGAGCATCCAGGAGATCGCCGAGCGGGCCGACGTCGGCTTCGGCAGCTTCTACAACCACTTCGAGACCAAGACCGCGCTGTTCGACGCCGCGGTCGCCGACGCCCTCGACGAGTACGGCCAGCTGATCGACGACGTGACCGGCGACATCGAGGACCCGGCCGAACTGTTCGCCGCCAGCATCCGGCTCACCCTGCGGCTGGCCGCGCTGCACCCCGAGATCACCCAGATCCTGCGGCTGCGCGGCCTCCAGTACGTGCACGCCGACGTCGGCCTGGGCCCGCGCGCACTGCGCGACCTGGTCAAGGGCCGGGAATCCGGCCGCTTCCGCATCGACGACCCCGTCATCGCCCTCAGCGCAGTCGGCGGCGCCGTCATCGGCCTCCTGCAGCTCAACACCGTCGCCGCCCTCGACGCCCGCGCCGGCGAGCAGATGGCCGAACTCGTGCTCCGCATGCTCGGCCTGCCATTGGACGAGGCCCACGAGTTGGCCGCCCGATCCCTTCCCGAGCTCCCCTAGCGATCTCCGCACTGCGCATACCGCCTGGTCATCGTCGGCTTGGCGGCCTTTGGCATGCCCACGATGATGAGATCAGTCGATTCTGATGGATCCATCATTTATGATGGGCGCATGAGTACGCGAAACTCCACGACCACCGGCGTGCTGTTCGCCATGTGCCTGTCCCTCGTCCTGGTCGTCGCCTCGGTCTCCGCGCTGAACCTGGCCCTGCCCGACCTGGCCGTGGACCTCGGCGCCTCGAACGCCGACCTGACCTGGATCGCCGACGGCTACACCGTGGCCCTGGCCGCGCTCGTGCTGCCGCTGGGCGCGCTCGGCGACCGGATCGGGCGTCGCAAGGTGCTGATCGCCGGAAACCTGGTCTTCGGCGTGGCGTCGTTCCTGGCCGCCGAGTCGTCCACCAGCGCGCACCTGATCGTCTGGCGCGTGGTCATGGGCATCGGCGCCGCGATGATCATGCCGGGCACGCTGTCCACCATCACCTCTGCGTTCCCACCCGAACGCAAGGCACGCGGCGTGGCCATCTGGTCCGGATTCGCGGCGGCCGGCGCGATCATCGGCATGCTCGCCGCGGGCGCCCTACTCGAACAGTGGTCCTGGAAGTCCATCTTCATCACGAGCGCGATCACCGCCCTCGTCGCCGCACTCGCCGCCCTACTGCTCGCCCCGGAGACCAAGAGCTCCACACCCGAGCCCGTCGACGTGCCCGGCGTCGCCTCCACGATGATCGCGGTCGGCACGCTCGTGTACGGCATCATCGAGGGCAGCGACCAGGGCTGGTCCAAGCCGCAGGTCATCGCGGCATTCGTGGTCTGCGCCATCGCGCTCGTCGTCTACGCGTTCTTCGGCCTGCGCACCGACCGTCCGCTGCTTGACCCGAGGCTCTTCGGGTTGCCGGGATTCCGCGCCGGGGCGATCTCGATCCTGACGCAGTTCCTGGCCGTGTTCGGGTTCTTCTTCGTCGGCCTGCAGTTCCTGCAACTCATCCTCGGCTACAGCCCACTCAAGAGCGCCGTCGCACTGATCCCTGTGGCAGCCCTCGTCATGCCGGTCTCCGTA
Source organism: Actinospica sp. (assembly GCA_035493475.1). Taxonomy (GTDB): domain Bacteria; phylum Actinomycetota; class Actinomycetes; order Streptomycetales; family Catenulisporaceae; genus Actinospica. The sequence goes on along the minus strand of DATJIF010000077.1, from coordinate 3,036 downwards.
CTCACCCCGCGCCTCGTCTCACGCATCGGCCTGAAGCTCACCATGGGCGGCGGACTGCTGTTCCTGGCCGCCGGAATGTTCTGGGTCAGCCGCCTGCACGCCGACAGCGGCTACCTCCCCTTCCTCGCCGGTCTGCTGCTCGCGGGAATCGGCATCGGCCTGACCAGCTCCACCGGCACCAGCGCCATCGTCGCCTCACTCGGACCCGACCGGCAGGGCGTGGCCTCCGCGATGAACGACACCTCACGCGAGGTCGGCGCCGCGCTCGGCATCGCCGTGATGGGCTCGGTCTTCTCCAGCCAGTACCGCAACCACCTGCCGGACCTCAGCCGACTGCCCGCGACCGCCGCCGAAGCCGTCCGCCACTCGGCCGCCGCAGGCCTCGAAGTCGCCGGAAATCTCGGCCCTCAGGGCGCTGACCTCACCCATGCGGTACGCGCTGCCTTCATGAACGGCTTCACCGCCGCGACCGCCGTCGCCGCCGCCATCCTGGCCGTCGCCGCCCTCGGGGCCCTGCTGCGAGCCCCCCGCCACCTGGAATCCGAAGCCGACGCCAACGCCAACGCCGAGTCGGAGTCCGGCGGCGAAAACACCGAAGAGGTCAGAGAAGCCGCTGCTGGTGGGTGAGGCCGATCAACGCCCGGTACGCCAGCAGGAAGCACAGGGCGGCGCACGGCAGCTCGAGGACCAGCGCGGAGAGGATGGCCTCGCGATGGGCGGAGCCGGCGGCGGAGGTCGTGATGTCGAACCAGGCGTCCGTGCACAGCAGCGCCCCGCCGACCGTCGCCGAGATGACGATCGTCGGGGCGCGGCGCCATGCGCACAGGCCGATCCACGCGAGCACGACGATCAGCGCGAGGTCGAAGCCGACCCACGTGCCCCGGTAGTGCTCGGAGATCGACCGCTTGGGCAGGCTCACCGCGAGGAACACCACCCACGGCACGAGCACGGCGGCGAACAGGAAGTAGAGACGCGCGACCAAGTGCGCCATCCGCTCTCGACGCGTCTGCGAACTGCTGCCTGACACTGTGTTGTCCGACCTTCTCAGGAGTCTCAGCGGCGGGTGGGCTCCACTCCATCGTATGGTCCACGTGAGCGGGACGCGCGGTTCACGGCGTGCGAGTGGCGCCTGCCTTCACCGCGGCACGCGCGAGGATGAGGTAGGTGCTCGCAGTCCAGGTGTAGGCGCGGTCGCGTTGGCCGGCGCCGGTGTGCGCGTCGAAGTTCTCGGCGAAGCCCGAGGTCTCGCACAGGAGCCGGAAGCGGCGGCTGATCGTGTCGGCGAGTTCGGTGTGGCCGGCGCGGCGCAGTCCGTCCTCGATGAGCATCGTGGACGGGGCCCAGATCGGGCCGCGCCAGTAGCCGTCGGCGGCGTAGGCGGGCGAGTCGGGGTGCTCGGTGGCCGGGCCGTGCTCGGTCAGGTGCTCGGCGATGCGCGCGGCGAGCTTGCTGTGCACGGCCTCGGGCAGGTGGTCGCCGAGCACGATCGGCATCGTGTCGAGCAGGCTGCCGCTGGTGCGCAGTTCGCCGGTCTCGACGATCCGGGCCGCGAAGCGTTCGCCGGTCCAGAGCGTTTCGAGGAGCGCGTCGAGCAGTTCGTCCGCCCGGACCGTCCAGCGCGCGGCACGCTGCGGGTCGCCCAGTTCGGCGGCGAGTGCGGCCAGCGTGTGCATCTGGAGGACGAGGAAGGCGGACAGGTCGGCGCTCTCGACGATCCGGGCCTCGTCGAACGTCGTCGCGTTGTCCCAGCCGCTGTCGTTGCCGTGGTGGTAGTGCGGCAGCGGCGAGCCCGGGGCGCGGCGGTCGAGCCAGTACTCGGTCCAGCGCTCCAGCGATTCGTAGACGTCCTTGGTGTCCGGGATCCCGGTGTGCTGGCTGAGTCGATCCAGCGTCCAGCCGTGGATCGGCGGCTTGACGTAGTTGTAGAGCACTTCGGAATGGGTCACGGAGTCGGGCAGCGCGCCGGTCTCGTCCTGGTGGTCGAAGGGCAGCAGGAACTGGTGCCAGGCCAGCTCCGGTTCCCCGGCCACGACGGCGAGGGCGTTGAAGCAGTGGTCCCAACTCCACACCTTGTCCATCCAGTGCTTCGACATGAGCACGGCCGGTCGGGGCAGAAAGCCCGCCGGACCGACGGTCGCGGACCACAGGACGTACGCGGCGAGTTCGGCCGCGGGAGCAGTCCGCACGTCGCGCCATCTTGCGACGCGGTCGGCGAACTCTGCGAAAGCCCGCGCGGCACGTCGCTCCACCTCGTCGAACGAGTCGGTCACTGCGTACGGCGCGCGTCCCGCCCGGTACTCCTCGACGGCGATCTCCCAGGTCGGTGACGGCTCGATCGTGAGCGAGCGAGCCGACGCGCCGAGTGCCTGGTCGCCTTCGACGGTCACGTGCCCGGCGAGCACGGTCACGCGGTAGCGCCTGCCGGTCTCGTAGCTGGTGAACACGAAGGAGCCGTCGACCGGATCGCGGTAGAGGTACGTGCCGGTGAACGGTGTGAGAGCCGGCGCGGCGACGGCCAGCTCCAACCCGAGACTGTTGCCGCGCAGACGCAGCGTGTCCGGTGATTCGTACGCTGCGTCGATGCGGCGACCGTCACCACCGCCACCGCCACCGCCGTCAGCCGCTAGCCAGCTCAGGCACGCGGGCGTGGCCTCGATCCGGCTCTCGGCGGTCGGGTGCAGGCTGAGCACGGCGTGCATGCCCTGTTGATGGGAGACCAGGTGTACGTCGTCGGCGTAGCGGGCGTTTCCGGTGACCGGGGACAGCGCGAACCAGGACCCGAAGTGGCTGAAGGGGATCTGCCGGATGTCGAATCGCGGACCGGGCGTCGAGGGTGATGACATGGGGCTTCGTTAGTCCTTAACCGCACCGGCGGTGACGCCTGCTGCGACGTATTTCTGTGCGATGACGAGGAGGATGGTTGCGGGGATGGAGGCGATGACGGCGGTGGCCATGATGGCGTTCCATTGTTGGTCGTTGTTGCCGATGTAGTGGTAGATCCCGAGGGTGATGGGTTGGTTGCCGCCGCCGGAGTCG
>DATJIF010000076.1:0-2182 GCA_035493475.1 Actinospica sp. | reverse complement strand
GCCAGCCTCTTCGACTGGAACGCCCCGCAGACCGCCGGCGGGCGGCGCGGCGAGGCGATGGCCGCGGCGATGGCCGACCCGGCCTACGCCGAGTGGGAAGCCAAGCTGGTCGAGAAGAAGCTGATCTGCGCGCAGTGGCCGGAGGAGTACGGCGGCGGCGGTCTTGACGCGGTGCGCGTGGCCGTGCTCAACGAGGAGTTCCACCGCGCGGGCCTGCCGCGGATCGCCAGGGGCATGGGCGAATGGCTGGTCGGCCCGTCCATCATCGTGCACGGGACGCCCGAGCAGAAGGCACACTTCCTGCCCCGGATCATCAGCGGGGAAGACCGGTACTGCCAGGGCTTCTCCGAGCCGAACCACGGCTCCGACCTGGCCGCCGTCGACACGCGCGGCGTCGTCGAGGGCGACGAGGTCGTCGTCAGCGGGCAGAAGGTGTGGACGTCCGGGGCGGCGCACGCCAACCGGATGTTCGTGCTGTGCCGCACCAACCCGGACGTCCCCAAGCACGCGGGCCTGTCCTACGTGCTGATCGACTTCACCGCGCCGGGCGTCAGCTACCGGCCGATCAAGCAGATGTCGGGGGCCGCGGAGTTCGCCGAGGACTTCCTCGACGGGGTGCGCGCGCCGCTGTTCAACGTCATCGGCGGGCTCGGCAACGGCTGGAAGGTCGCCATGACCACGCTCGGCAACGAGCGCGGCGGCCGGGCCACGGTGCAGCACCTCGGTTACGAGCGGGAGTTCTGGGAGCTCGCCGAGACCGCGCGCAAGCGCGGCCGGGACACCGACCCCCTGGTACGCCAGCAGCTCGCCTGGGCTTACACCCAGGTCGAGATCATGCGGTTCAGCGGGCTGCGCACCCTCGCCCAGGTCGCGGCCGGGAAGCAGCCGGGCCCGGAGGCGTCGGTGGCCAAGCTGTTCTGGTCGGAGTACCACAAGAAGCTCGGCGAGATCGCGCTCGCGATCGAGGGCAGCGACGGGCTGCTGCGGCCGGACGGCGACGGCTACCCGGTCAGCGGCTGGCAGAGCGTGTTCCTGTCCAGCAGGGCCGGCACCATCTACTCGGGCACCAGCGAGATCCAGCGGAACATCATCGGCGAGCGTGCCCTCGGCCTGCCAAAGGAGCCGCGTGTCCATGGCTAACGCGCAGACGGACCTGCACGCGGCGAACTACCAGGCATCGCGGGCGCTGGTGACCCCGGCGCGGCTGCGGTCGTTCTTCGCGCCGAAGAGCATCGCCATGGTGGGTGCGTCGGACAACTCCGGCTGGGGCCGGTTCATCGTGACCAGCGGCCTGACGACCGGCTTCGCCGGGCCGGTGATCCCGGTCCATCCCAAGGCGCAGACCGCGTTCGGCAGGCCGGTCGTGCCGAACCTGCGCAACCTGGACGAGCCGGTCGACCTCGCGTTCATCCTGGCGCCGCTCCCTGCCGTGGAGAGCGTCCTCGACGACATGGGCGCCGCCGGGATCAAGAACGCCATCGTGCTCGCCTCCGGCTACCGCGAGGTGGGCGGGGAAGGGGTGCGGCTCGAGGACTCGATGATCGCCCGCGCGGTGGCCAACGACGTCACCGTGCTCGGGCCGAACTGCCTGGGCTTCCTCAACGCGCACACCCGGTCCGCCCCCTACGCGCTGACCCTGCCGCCGCCGCTGGCGGCCGGGCCGGTTGGCATCGTGCTGCAGAGCGGCGCGCTGGCCAGCGTGGTGCTGGGCTTCACCAAGGCGCACGGCATCGGCATCAGCGTCCTCACCTCGGTGGGCAACGAGTCGATGATCAAGACGACCGATGTCCTTGAGTACCTCATCGAGGACGAGGCCACGAAGGTCATCGCGCTGTTCCTTGAGGAGATCGGCGACCCGGCCAGGTTCGCGCGGATGGCCGAGCGGGCCGACGCCGCGGGTAAGCCGATCGTCGCGCTCAAGGTGGGCTCAAGCCCGCTCGGCCAGGAGGCGGCGCTCGCCCACACCGGCTCCGTCGCTGGCGACGACGCGGTGATCGACGCGGCGCTGCGCCAGCTCAACGTCATCCGGGTGACCAGCCTGGAGGCGCTGCTGTCCACGGCGGCGCTGCTCGGCTACAACCGGTGGCCGGGCGGGCGGCGCGTTGGCGTGCTGACCGCCTCCGGCGGCGCGTGCGACATCATCGCCGACACCGCGAGCGCGGAAGGCATCGAGATCCCGGCG
>DATJIF010000075.1:0-29600 GCA_035493475.1 Actinospica sp. | reverse complement strand
ACCGGGCATCCCCACACTGTGCCCGGTCGCCGGCCGACTCGCCGGAGAAGCCGTCCCGCTAGCCCTTCACGCAGACGAGCTGGCGCAGCTCGGCGGCGATCTCCACGAGGTCGGTCTGCGCGGCCATCACCTGCTCGATCGGCTTGTACGCACCCGGGATCTCGTCGATCACGCCCTCGTCCTTGCGGCATTCCACGCCCGCGGTCTGCCGCTCCAGGTCCTTCTTCGTGAAGGACTTGCGCGCCTTCGACCGGCTCATCAACCGGCCCGCGCCGTGCGAGGCCGAGTTGAAGGCGGCCTTGTTGCCCAGGCCCTTCACGATGTACGAGCGCGTCCCCATCGAGCCCGGGATGATCCCGTACTCGCCGGAGCCCGCCCGGATCGCGCCCTTCCGGGTCACCAGCAACTGCTCGCCGTCGTACATCTCCTCGGCCACGTAGTTGTGGTGGCAGGAGATCGTCTGCTCGAAGCTCGGCTCGGCGGACTTGAAGGCGCGCGCGACGACCCGCTGGAACAGCGCCATCATCACGGCCCGGTTGTACCGCGCGTACTCCTGCGCCCAGAACAGGTCGGCCCGGTACGCCGACATCTCCGGCGTGCCGGCCAGGAACACCGCGAGATCCCGATCCACGAGGCCCTGGTTGTGCTCCAGGCCGCGCGCGATCCCGATGTGAAACTCGGCGAGTTCCTTACCGATGTTCCGCGAGCCGGAGTGCAGCATCAGCCACACCCGGTCCTCGGTGTCGAGACAGAGCTCGATGAAGTGGTTGCCGGATCCGAGCGTTCCCATCTGGCCGAGCGCCCGCTCGCGCCGCGCGTGCACGGCCGGGGCGAGCGCGTCGAACTCGCGCCAGAAGCCCGTCCAGCGCAGCGCGTCGAAGCCCTCCAGCTTCGCCGCGTCGACCGGCGTGGCGTGCGCGGCCCGACCGACCGGGATCGCCTTCTCGATCCGGTCACGCAGGGCACTGAGGTCGTCGGGAAGGTCGGAGGCGGTCAGCGAGGTGCGCACCGCGGTCATCCCGCAGCCGATGTCCACACCGACCGCGGCCGGACATACGGCGTCGCGCATCGCGATGACGCTGCCGACCGTCGCGCCGATCCCGGTGTGCACGTCGGGCATCACCGCGACGCCCGCGACCTGCGGAATCGTACTGACATTGTGCAACTGCTTGAGGGCCTGCTCCTCGATCGAGGCGGGGTCGGCCCACAGCCGGATGGGTATGTCGCCGCCACCCGGCAGCTCGTGCATGGGCATGCTGAATCCTTCAAGGATCGTGGGAAGAGAAAGGGGGTACTGCAGAGCAATCCGCGTTGACGGGCGCGGCGAGGTCCGTAGGGGAACTACTCGCCCGGCCGGGTCAGGGGCCTGCGACAGCGGTGCGCGGATGAACGCGACATCTTCACTGGAGTCCTCCTGTCCACGGTTGATGATCGGGCCGGTCCGCACCACACGGACGCTCAGCCGCGCCGGTCTCCATTCACCCATACGGCGCCGCGCGGGGCAACGGAATATCGACCCTCCCGGCGCCCTGCCGAGACCTCGGACCTCTGTGGTAGAAACGCGTCCATGATGCGTATCGCGTTGCACACCAAGGTGCGGGCCGACCGGATCGACGAGTACGAGGCCGCACACCGCGAGGTGCCCGAGGAGCTGACGGCCGCGATCCGCGCCGCCGGGGCCGAGCGCTGGTCGATCTGGCGCAGCGGCACCGACCTCTTCCACCTGATCGAGTGCGAGGACTACGCGCGGCTGCTCGCCGAACTCGAGGGACTGCCGGTGAACGTCACGTGGCAGGCCCGCATGGCCGATCTGCTCGACGTCGTGCACGACTATTCGTCGGACGGCGCGGCGGCGGGCCTGCCCGAGGTGTGGCGCCTTCCGGAGAGCTGAGCCTGGAAGGTGGGTTAGGAGCGCGCGGCGATCGTCAGGTTCTCGCCGACCAGCGCGGCCACCAGCAGCGTCGTGAACTTCTCGATGACCCTGCCGTCCGGGAACCGCTCCAGCAGCAGCGCACGCTCGTTCGCGATGAAGGGCTCGGTGCCCGCGCCCAGGTTGGCGATGTACGACTTCGAAGCCACGTTCGACAGGTGCGTGTCGAGGCTGACCTCGCGCTCCCAGTCGAACGTGAACGAGTGCCGCGTCAGGTCGGCCGGAAGTTCGATGAACGCGGAGAGCTCGCTGGCCGAGTACCGGTTCCAGTCCGTGCCCGCGACGGCCGTGATCCGCTCGGCCTGCTCGCGCTCCCAGCCGGTGGAGCGGTCCGTCTGGTTCCACCAGAGCGCCAGCACACCGCCCGGACGCAGCACGCGCCGGATCTCGGGCAGCGCCTGGTCCGGGTCCATCCAGTGCCAGGCCTGCGCGTACGTGATCAGGTCGGCGGAGTCGTCGGCGAGCGGAAGCGCGTGACCGCTGCCCTGCACGGCGCGCACACCGGGGGAGGAGGCGGCCAGCTCCGTGAGCATCGCGGCGGACAGCTCCACCGCCGTCACCCGCGCGCCGCGCTCGGCGAGCTGGCGTGAGGAGATCCCCGTACCGGCGGCCACGTCCACGACGCGGGCCCCGGCGAGCTGGTGCCCGAGCAGGTCGTCGAGGGTGTCGAAGAGCTCGGAGGGGTACGTGGGCCGGGCCGCCGCGTAGTGCCGCGCCGTGGACTCGGTATCGAACTGCGACTTCTCCGCCATGGCGCCAGCGTACTGGATCACCGCGACAGCCGATCAAGCCCGGGTGGCCGCCTCGACGATCGTCCGGTAGTGGTACTCGTGCGCGGTCACGAAGCCGAGCTGCTGGTAGAGCGCGAGCGCGGCGTCGTTGGTCCGGCGCACCTCGAGCACGGCGTACTCGGCGCCCTGCTCGGCGGCCCACGAGATCAGCACGCTGAGTATCAGCCGGGCCAGGCCGCGGCGGCGGGCCGACGGCGCGGTCTCGATGCCGGCCAGCCCGACCCAGGACTCCGACCCGGCGGCCAGCGCCGCGCGGCCGATCGCGAGCGGCTCGCCGGTGGACTCGTCGTAGATCGTGGCGTACCGGTACCGCTCGCCGGACCCGAGGATCGCCTTGGCCTGCGGCGGCAGCGAGCCCGCGCGGTACAGCCGCAGCCAGCGGTCCTGCGGGCGGTCGGCGGTGGAGACCGGCACGTTCGGGTGCTGATGGCTCGCGAGCAGTTCGAGGGCGGGCGCGATCGGGGCCGTCTGCCGGAACGCGTCGTCGTGGCCGTCGCCGCAGCCGTGCTCGGCCAGGGCCAGGTCGAAGTCGCTGCCGATCTCGACGGCGACCTGCGCGGACAGGCCGCGCTCCGCGTACCAGGCGCGCACCTCGTCAAGGGCCTGCGTCAGCGGCCGGCGCAGCGGACCGATCGGCCAGACCGAGTTCGCGCGGTTGGTGAACCCGGCCCCGGCACGCAGCTCCCAGCCGTCCAGCGCCTCCGCCTCGAGGTAGCCCCAGCAGGAGGCTGCGACGGCGAAGAGCTCCTCAGCACTGATTCTCGGCGGCCTGGCACTCGTCATGCGCTTGATCGTACCGGGAGCCGCGAGCGGTGATCCGCCGCAGCAGCGCGTGCAGCAGGTCGGTCTCGGCGGGCGAGAAGTCGCTCAGCAGCTCGGCCTCGGCGGCGGCGGTGGCCCGGCGCAGCTCGCACAGCCGGGCCACCCCGGCGGGCGTCGCCCGGATCAGCTTGCTGCGACGGTCGTTCAGGTCCGGCACCCGCTCCACCAGGCCGGCCGTCTCCAGGTCGTCGACCAGGTAGACCATCACGGTCCGGTCCAGGCCCAGCACCTTCGCCAGTTCGGCCTGGTTGCGCGCGTCCGGCTCGGCCGCCTCGCGCAGCGCGGCGTACCCGCGGGCCCCGTGCGGCAGGTCGCCCACCGCCCCGCGCAGCGCGCCGAGATGAACCCGGAACGCGGTCGCCAGCAGCCAGGACAGGTCCTCCGAGGGTCCGGTCCGGACGGGCGCTGTGCTGGATTCGGCCATGTCACAAGCTTACCGCACTGGGCTGGCTTGACAAATAATCTGTGACACAGACATTCTTGCATCGAGACGAGATGTCGATCAGACGATCTAAGGAGCAACTCATGGCCCACCTGCTGCACGTGGATTCGTCCGTGCTCTCGCAGAACTCCGTGTCGAAGGACATCGCGAAGACCTTCCGCGAGACCTGGGCCGCCGAGCACCCCGGCGGCACGGTCACCTACCACGACCTCGGAGCCGAGCCGGTCCCCGCTCTCGACGCGCTCACCCTCGGCGCCGCCTTCACGCCCGAGGAGCAGCGTTCGGCGGAGCAGCAGGCCGCGCTCGCCCGGCGCGAGGCGCTGGTGGCCGAGGTGGAGGCGGCGGACGCCTTCCTGTTCGGCGTCCCGATGTACAACTGGGCCGTGCCCGGCGCCTTCAAGGCCTGGCTCGACCAGATCCTGGTGAACGGCCGGCTCATCGGCGTCGACCCGCTGCCGCTCGCCGGCCGGCCGGCGACCGTCGTGGCCAGCTACGGCGGCGGCTACTTCCCGGGCACCCCGCGCGACGGCTGGGACCATGTGCAGCCGTTCCTGGAGACGGTGCTGGGCAAGGCGCTCGGCCTCGACGTCCGCTTCGTCACCGTGCAGCTCACCCTCGCCGAGCGGGTCCCCGCGATGGCCGACCTGATCCCGCAGGCCCAGGAACTGCGCGCCAAGGGCCACGCCGACGCCGCCGCCCACGCCAAGGAACTCGCCACCCGCTTCGAGTCCGCCGGCGTCTGACGAACGTCCGACACCGCCCGGCCTGCGCGCGCGGGCGGTGTCAGTGGTCGGCGAAGCCCGGCGGCGTCCCTCGGTGTCATCGCAGCATACGAACTCGCTGGCACGTGCCTGGACCGTGGTCCGTCCGGTCCGGTAATCTGCACGTCCAGCGAATAGTTCTGCATGAAACCATCAAGGTGATCTGCATGATAGATCCGAACCACTTGCGGACGCTTCGAGCTCTCGCCGACCACGGCACGGTCGTCGCCGCGGCGGAGACGCTGCATCTGAGTCCGTCCGCCGTCTCCCAGCAGCTGAACTCGCTGGCGCGGACCACCGGCTGCACGCTGCTGGAGAAGCGGGGCCGCGGCGTGGTGCTGACTCAGCCCGCGAAGATCCTGCTCGAGCACGCGGACGCGATCCTCGAGCGCTTCGAGCAGGCCGAGAGCGACATGCGCAGCTACCAGCAGGGCGACACCGCCGTGCTGCGGGTCGGCGGCTTCTCCAGCGCGCTGCAGTGCTTCGTCGCCGACGCCGTGTCCACCGCGCTGCACCGCAATCCGGGCTGGAGCATCCAGATCGAGGAGGTGGAGTCCGAGGAGTCGATGGCGATGCTCCTCGACCGCGAGCTCGACCTGTCCGTGGTGATGATCGCGCCGAACCGCCCGCTGCTCGCCGACCGCCGGATCAGCCTCGAACCGCTGCTCGCCGACGACTACCGGGCCGTCGTCCCCGCCGTCCACCCCCTCGGCGCCCTCGACGAGCTCGACCGGCTCAGCAGGCTCGCCTACGAACCCTGGGTGCTCAGCCGGCACTGGACCTCCACGCACGAGATCGTCATGGCCGCGTGCGCCGTGGCCGGATTCCAGCCCCGTGCCGCGCACAACACCACCGACTTCGCCGCCTCCGTCGCCATGGTCGGCCACGGTCTCGGCGTCTCCGTCATCCCCAGACTGGGCCTGCCGCGCATCGTCCCCGACACCGTGCGCATCCTGCCCATCAAGACCGACCCGCCGACCCGGCACATCGCCGTGGCCGTCCGCAGCGGCTCCGCTCAGCCGGGCTCCCCGCTCGCGCAGTTCCGCTCGCTGCTCAAGGACACCGTCGCCCTCCTCACCGAACCCATGACCCTCTCCGCCGCCGCGGCCGCGCTCGCCCCCGTCCCCGAGGACGAGCCCGAGAAGCCGAAGCGGAAGTCGAAGCCGGTGTCTGAGGAGCAGGACTAGCGGGCTACCGGCCGATCGTTTCGGCGATGAGGGCGGGGATGCGGGGACCGGCGACGGTCCAGATGGTGTTGTGCTCGGCGCCTTCGACGAGCTCCAGTTGCTTGGGGCCGAGGGCGCGGCGGTGGAGTTCGGCGGCCATGGCGGGGGTGGCGATCGTGTCCTCGGTGCCGGTGATGATCAGCAGGGGGACGCGCAGCCTGCTGATTCGGGTCCGGGAGTCGAAGGCTTCGGCCAGGCCCAGCCAGCGGAGCGGGCGCAGGACGGTGCCGAAGGGCTTCACGTCGACGGTGTTGGTGATGGGGCTGATCAGGATCAGTCCGGCGCAGGTCGGGAACTCGGCGGCCAGGCGTACGGCTACCGCGGTGCCGATGGATCGGCCGCAGATCCAGATGTCGGCGAACGGGATGCCGCGCTGCTCGGTGAGGTAGCGGATCGCGGCACGGGCGTCCTCGGCGGTACTGGTGCCGCTCGGCTTGAGGTGGCTGCTGGTGCCGTAGCCGCGGTAGTCCATGAGGAGCAGGTTGGCGTTGGCCTGGGCGAGCGTGGGGGCTTCCAGATCCGCGGTCTCTTCCAGCGGGTAGCCGTTGCCGTGGAAGAAGAGCAGGGTGGGGCGGGGCTGTGTAGCTGCGGGGATCCACCAGGCGTGGGCGGTTCCCGCGTCGGTGCCGACGGGGATTTGCAGGTCCTCGTGGGTGAAATTAGTGGGGACCGGGGTCTCGGTGAGGTGGCCTGCGCCGGGGAAGGCGGCCGCGTCGTGGACCGCGTGGGCCACGATAAGGAAGAGGGCGTAGAGGGCAACCAGCGCGGCCAGGGTCCAGGCCAGGGCGGTGATGAGCATCGCGGGTTGCGGTCTACGGGATGCCGACGCCGCCCAGCACGGTGAGGTCGGTGCGCTCGGGAGGGGCGGCGAGCAGGGCCAGGACGTCGGCGGGCTTGGGGACGCCGTCCTTCGGGGGCGAGGCGAGAGCGGACTGCGCGGCCTCGTCGGTGTGCCAGACCTCGATGACGCGGACCACGTCGGGATCGGCGGCGTCCTGCGCGATGGCGTAGACCTCGCAGCCGGGGAAGCCGCGCAGACTCTCGGCCACGCGCAGGAGCAGCGCGGCGAGTTCGGGGCCTTGGCCCGGGTGGGCGGTGAACTTCATCAGACGGCCGGTCACGGTGGCCTCCCGGGGGTGTGTTCGTGGCGGGTCGGTTGTGATCGCTACGACCGACCTTAGGGGAGGCCACCGACAACGGCGTGCTGCTCAGCCTCGGGCGAGCTTGATCAGGCGCTCGAGGGGCTCGAGGTCGAAGGGGGCGTCGGAGCCGAGGATGATGTGCGTGGCACCGGCCGCGAGGTACTCGTCGACCTTGTCCAGACCGTCGTTGTTGATCATGACGGTGCGGTCGATCTCGTTCGGGTCGCGGCCGATCTTGGCGCACCAGTCGTTGAGGATCCCGACCTTCTCGGCGAAGGTCTCCGGGTCGCCCATGCCGTTCCACAGCTGGGCGTACTCGGCGGTCAGCCGCAGCGTGACCTTGGGACCGCCGCCGCCGATCATGATGGGCAGGTCGGGGGCGGACGGGTTGAGCTTGGCGAGCCGCGACTTGATGCGGGGCAGCGCCTCCTTCAGGGCCCGCAGTCGGCCGGGGGCGTCGCCGAACTCGTAGCCGTATTCGGTGTAGTCCCGCTCGAACCAGCCGGAGCCGATGCCGAGGATGGCGCGGCCGCCGCTGATCTCGTTCGTGGTGCGGGCCATGTCGGCGAGCAGTTCCGGGTTGCGGTACGTGTTGCAGCTGACCAGCGCGCCGAACCGGGCGTGCTTGGTGGTCGCGGCGATGGCGGCGAGGATGGTCCAGCACTCGTAGTGCGGGCCGTCGGGCTCGCCGAACAGCGGGTAGAAGTGGTCCCAGGTCCAGATCGTGTCGACTTCGAGCGCGTCGGCGGCGATCCACGCCTCACGCAGCTGGTCCATCGTGCAGTGCTGCGGGCGCAGCTGGACGCCAACCTTGAAACGGGCCATCAGGTGCAGGTCCTCCCAATGAGCTCGGCCAGCGTGGACGGCCGAGGAGACGAGGGGTGCGCGAGGTGCGAGAACTGCGTCGCGCAGGAGAATCCGTCGATCAACAACTCCACCCTACTCTCCTGCGCACCCTGTTGATCGCCCGGATCCCGGCTTGCCCAGAGCGCCGCGTCGATCTTCGGCAGCCACTGCTCCTCGCCGATGCGCCGGGAGAGCGGCTCGTGCTCGGCCCGGAAGCCGAAGGAGCCGGCCAGGCCGCAGCAGCCGGCGTCGAGCATCTCGACCGCGTAGCCGAGCTGTGCGAGCAGTCGGCGGTCGGCGTCGGAGGCGTGCGTGGCGCGGGCGTGGCAGTGCGGGTGGACGACGATGCGGGCGTCCGTGTCGGCGTCGTCGGGCGTGAGCGGGGTGAGGTCGTCGGGGTCGAGGCGCAGGAGGTGCTCGGCGGGGGAGCGGGCCAGGGAGGCGAGTTTCGCGGCGCGCGGATCGTCGGGGAGGAGCGCGGGGAGTTCGTCGCGGAAGGCGGCGAGGCAGCTCGGTTCGGGGACGACGACGGGGATGTCGTTCGCGATGTATTCGTTGAGGACGTCGAGGAGATGACGGAGGGTTCGCCGGGCGAGCTTGAGCATTCCGGCGTCGTAGAGCGGTCGGCCGCAGCAGGCCCAGTCGGTCGGGACGGCGACGCGTTCGCCGACGGACTCGAAGATCCGCCGCCACTGTTGCGCGAGCTCGGGGCGGTAGGCGTCGGTGAAGGTGTCGGGCCACAGGACTACGGTGGGCAGGTCGGGGAGGTCCGCGGCCTTGAGACTGCGGCGCAGGGTGGTCTTGGCGATGGACGGGGTGGGGCGGTCGCGGGTCACGCCGGTGAGGCGCTTGAGGAGGGATGAAGGGGCGCCGGTGCCCAGGGCCTTGTTGGCGAGTCTGGGGAATCTCGCGCCGACTCGGGCCATCCACGGGGTGAGCGCGAGGGCGTACATGGCTCGGGGACGCAGGCGGCGGCGGTAGTGGTGGGCGAGGAATTCGGCCTTGTACGCGGCCATGTCGACGTGCGTGGGGCAGTCGACGGCGCAGCCCTTGCAGGACAGGCACAGGTCGAGGGCCTCGCGCACCTCCTTGTTGCGCCACGTACGCCGCGTGACCTCGCCCTGGAACATCTCGACGAGCAGCTTCGCCCGGCCACGCGTCGAGTGCTTCTCGTCCCTGGTCACGCGGTACGACGGGCACATCACCCCGGCGTCGTCGCGGCGGCAGCGGCCCACGCCGACGCAGTTTTCGGCGGCGATGGTGAAGAAGGCGTGGGGCGTCGGCGGCGCGGCGGCGTGGTCGGGGCCGTAGCGGAGGTTCGTGTCGAGGGGGTACGGGTCGACGACTTTGCCGGGGTTCATCCGGCCGCGCGGGTCGAAGACGGCTTTGACCTGGCGGAACGCGTCGACGAGTTCCGGGCCGTACATGCGCTCCAGCAGTTCGCCGCGTGCCTGGCCGTCGCCGTGTTCGCCGGATAGGGAGCCGCCGAGCGACACGACGAGGTCGGCGGCGCGCTCGACGTAGGCGCGGTATTTCCGCAGGCCGGAGGTCGTGTGCAGGTCGAAGTTGTTGCGCGTGTGCACGCAGCCCTGGCCGAAGTGGCCGTACCACGCGCCGGAGTAGCCGTATTCGTCCCAGAGCGCTGAGATGCCGCGCAGGTATTCGCCGAGGCGTTCGGGCGGGACGGCTCCGTCCTCCCAGCCTTCGACGTTGTGGCCGCCGTCTTCGCGCAGGGCGGTGGCTCCGAGGCCTGATTCGCGGATGGACCAGGCGCCGCGCTGTTCGGCGGGAGAGGTGAGCAGGCGGTGCGAGACGCCTTCGGGGAGGGACGCGATGAGCGCGTGGGCGGCCTCGTCGGCTTCGGCGGACGTGTCGCCGCCGAACTCGGCCAGCAGCCAGCCGCCGGATTGGGCGGCCAGGGCGGCGTCGAAGTCGGGGAGCAGCGGCAGACTGTCGAGGTTGAGTCCGCGCGAGCGCATCTGGCGGACGAGGGTGATGTCGAAGCCTTCGAGGCCGAGGAGTGGGTGCGGCAGCAGGGAGGGGACGGCGTCGGCGGCCTCGTAGACGCTGGGGTAGCCGAGGATGACGAGGCGGCGATGACCGGGGCTCGGCGCGAGGGCCAGGACGGCTTCGGTGACCAGCGCACAGGTGGATTCGGTGCCGACGAGCAGCCGTGCCACGTTGAGGGGCTGGCCGGGGAGCAGTTGGTCGAGGTTGTAGCCGGACACGCGGCGCGGGATGTCGGGGTACCGTTCGCGCACGAGGTCGGCGTTGCGGCGGCCGATCTCCCGCAGCGAGCCCAGGATCCCGGCCTCGGGAGCGCCGGACCGGACCAGAGCCGCGTACGCCGCCTCGTCGTATTCGCCGAACTCGTACTCGCTGCCGCCGTAGCAGGCCACGCGTAGTCGCAGCACGTTGTCGACCGTCTTGCCCGCGTAGAGCGCGTGCGTTCCGCAGGAGTTGTTGCCGATCATCCCGCCGAGCGTGCACCAGGCGTGCGTGGCCGGATCGGGACCGAACGTCAGACCGTGGGCGCCGGCGGCGTGGCGCAGATCGTCGAGCACGACGCCGGGTTGGACGCGTGCCGTGCGCGCCTCGGGATCGATCTCCAGGATGCGGCTCATATGGCGGCTGAAGTCGAAGACCACCGCCGCGTTGCACGCCTGCCCCGCCAGCGAGGTGCCCGCGCCCCGGCCGAGCACCGGCACGTCGTGCTCCGCGCACACCTTGAGCGCCGCGACCACGTCCTGCGCCGAGCGTGGGAAGACCACGCCGATCGGGATCTGCCGGTAGTTCGACGAGTCGGTCGCGTAGATCGCACGCGTCCCCTCGCCGAACTCCACGAGATCGGGTCCGAGCGCCGCCCGCAGTTCGTTCTCCAGGGACATATCGGCGATCTTAGGCCGTCTCGTACCTGCGGGTATGATCACGCCCTGTGAACTCACCGCCGGATCAGGGCACCCGCCCGCCCAACCTCACCCGCCGCTCGCTGGTGGCCCTCGGCGTCGGCGCGGGGGTGACGGCGCTGACCGCGTGGGGCGGCGGCCGCACCTCGGGCACGTCGACCACCCAGGCGGCGAACGACGGCGTCGAGATGGCGGACGTGTCGCTGGCGCTCGACTGGACGCCGAACACGAACCACACCGGGATCTTCGTCGCGCAGCAGCTCGGCTACTTCGCGCAGCGCGGCATCAACCTGTCGATCGTGCCCTACGGCTCGACGGCCCCCGAGACGCTGATCTCCACGCACAAGGCGGATTTCGGCATCTCCTACCAGGACGGGCTGACCGAGGCGGCGGTGGCGGGCGGCGACATCCTGTCGGTCTTCGCGATCACCCAGAAGACGGACGTCTGCATCGGCGTGCGCGCGGACTCGGCGATCAAGAACCCGGCGCAGCTGGACGGCAAGGTGTACGCGGGCTACGGCGGGCCGATGGAGGTGCCCATGCTGCAGTACGTGATCCGCGCGGCGGGCGGCACCGGCGAGTTCCGCGACGTGACCCTCAACACCGACGCCTACCAGGCGCTCTACGCGGGACAGGCCGACTTCGCGATGCCGGAGCCGACGTGGGAGGTGTTGCAGGCCGCGATGGTCGGCAAGCCGCTGCGCACGTTCGACGTCACCGAGTACGGCTTCCCGGCGATCTACTCGGCGATCATCGCTTCCTCGAACCACTACCTGTCCGGGAACGCCGACGTGGCCAAGCGCTTCCTCGCCGCGATCGAGGAGGGCTACGCGTACGCGACGGCCCACCCGACGGAGGCGGCGAACCTGCTGATCCAGGCGAACGAGTCGGTGCTCGGCACGCAGACCGAGCTCGTGATGAAGAGCGCGCAGCTTGAGGCGAGCCAGTACTACAAAGACTCCGATGGACGGATCGGCTACCAGAGCGCGCTGCGCTGGCAGCAGCTGACCGAGTTCATGTTCAAGAACGGCATCCTCACCGACGCGTCCGGCAAGGCGATCAAGGCCGCGCCGAAGGTGTCGACGCTGTTCACCAACGACTATCTTCCGGCGAGCGTGACCGCATGATGCCGACGCTGTCGCTGAAACGGCTCATTCGTATGCTGTGGCCGCCGGTGCTGCTGGCCGTCGTGCTGATCGGCGGCTGGCAGTTGATCGCCGAGTACTGGGTCAAGAATCCCGAAGTGCTGCCCTCGCCGAGCCAGATCGTGTCGGCCGGTTGGGGCCAGCGGCGCGCGCTCGCGCACAACGCGTGGCCGACGCTGCGCGAGACCGAACTCGGATTCGCGTTCTCGTTCTGCGTGGCCTGGCTGCTGGCCACGGCGATGGACTTCTCACCGGCCGCCCGGCGCGCGGTCTACCCGCTGCTGGTCGCCTCGCAGACGGTGCCGATCATCGCGATCGCGCCGCTGTTCGTGGTGATGTTCGGCTTCGGGATCGGGCCGAAGATCCTGCTCGTCGCGCTGGCCACGTTCTTCCCGCTGGCCGCGTCCCTTGCCGCCGGGTTCGCGAACGCCGACGAGGACGCCGACCGGCTGCTGCGTTCGATGGGCGCGAGCCGGTGGCGGATCTTCTGGACAATGCGGGTGCCCGGGGCGCTGCCGTTCTTCTTCACCGGCCTGCGCGTCGCCATCACGTACGCGATCGGCGGTGCGATCTTCGCCGAGTACGCAGGCGCGGAGAGCGGGCTCGGCATCTATCTCCAGCAGATGCAGCAGGTCTTCCGAACCGACCTGGTGTTCGCGACCGTCGCGGTCATCGCGATCGGAAGCGTCGTGCTGTTCGCGCTGACGTACCTGCTGGAACGTTGGCTCACGCCGTGGCGCAGACATGAGCGGGCCGGACGGGAGGCGGCGAAGTGACGACGGATTACCTGCTGGAAGCCAAGGGGCTGACGCATTCGTACGCGCGTCCCGGGCAGTCGCCGCTGCCGGTGCTCGACGGCCTGGATCTCCAGGTGCGCGAGGGCGAGATCGCGGCCGTGATCGGGCCGAGCGGCAGCGGAAAGTCGACGCTGCTGAACATCCTCGCCGACCTCGACAAGCCCAGCGGCGGTGAGGTGCATGTCGGCGGCGAGCGCGGCGTGGCGTACATGCCGCAGAAGGACCTGCTTTTCCCGTGGCGCACGATCGAGGACAACGCGATCCTCGGCCTCGAAGTCGCCGGAGTGAAGAAGAACGCCGCGCGCGAGCAGGTGGCGCCGCTGTTCGAGGAGTTCGGGCTCAGCGGGTTCGAGTACGTGTATCCGGCGCAGCTGTCCGGCGGCATGCGGCAGCGCGCGGCACTGCTGCGTACGGTCGCGATGAACCGGCCCGTACTGCTGCTCGACGAGCCGTTCGGCGCGCTCGACTCGCTCACGCGCACGCAGATGCAGCTGTGGCTGGCCGAGACCTGGCAGCGGCACGGCTGGACGATCGTGCTGGTCACGCACGATATCCGCGAAGCCGTGTTCCTCGCCGACTCCGTACACGTACTCAGCCCACGGCCGGCGCACGTGACCCGCCGGTTCGAGATCGATCTGCCGCGACCGCGCAGCGCCGACACGTTCGGCCTGCCCGAGTTCGCCCGGCTGGAACGGGAACTGCTCGACACGCTCCTCGGATCCGGCGCCTGATGTCCGGATCTCCGCACCTCGTGCACGGGATGGGCACCGAACCGGCCGAGCCCGACTGGCCGCCGCTGACTCTGCCCGAACTCGACGCGCTGCTCGCCGCGTTCCCGGAGGCGGGCGGCGCGCGCGAGGTCCGGTGGCGTTCGCCGCGGCCGCTCTCGGCCGCGGCCCTCGTTCGTACGACGAATGCTGCGGACGTGTTCGTGAAGCGGCATCACGTCAGCGTCCGAACGAGGGAAAGCCTGACCGAGGAGCACGGCTTCCTGCGGCATCTCGCGGCCCACGACGCTCCGGTCGTGCGCGTGCTCACGGACGTGCACGGCGCGTCGGTGGGCGTGAGTGACGACGGCGCGTGGACGTACGAGGTGCACAGCGTCGGCGAGGGCGAGGACGTGTACCGCGACGCGATCTCGTGGTCGCCGTTCCTGAGCCTGGAGCACGCTCGTTCCGCTGGCCGGATCTTGGCGAAGTTGCATGAATCAGCCAGCGGATACGACGCGCCGAACCGTTCCGTCGCGCCGCTGACCGGTGGGTTCACCGTCTTCGGCGATGAGAGCGATCCGCTGTCCGCCGCCGAGAAGTTCGTGGCCGCACGTCCCGCGCTGGATGTCTTCCTCGCTCGGCGTCCCGGATGGCTCGGCGAGCTGGAGCGTTGGCATCTGCCGTTCTACGAGCGGCTTCAGCCTTATCTCGGCGAACTGCAGCCGCTGTGGACTCACAACGACCTGCACGCTTCGAACCTGCTGTGGCACGGCGACGAGGCCTCGACCGTGATCGATTTCAACCTCGCCGATCGTGCATTCGCGGTACACGACCTCGCGTTGGCGATCGAGCGCAACGCGATCGAGTGGGTCGAGTTAGCGGAAAAGGGCGAGCGCGCGGTGCACGTCGATGCGGCGCGTGCGCTGATCGCGGGCTACGAGGAGGTGCGCCGACTTAGTGACGCCGAGCGGGCCGCGCTTCCTGCGTTGCTCCCGTTGTGCCACGTGGACTTCGCGCTCAGCGAACTCGACTACTTCGCCGGGGTCACGAAGAACGAAGGCAACGCCGAACTGGCGTACCGCTACCTGATCGACCATACGGTCTGGTTCGCGAGCGAGGCGGGCGACGGATTCCTCAGGAGCCTGATCAGTCCTGGTGCCTGACGGCCCACAGCGCCGCCTGCGTGCGGTCCGCGACTCCTAGTTTCATCAGAATATTCGAGACGTGCGTCTTCACGGTCTTCTCGGCGAGGCTGAGCGACTTGGCGATCTCACGGTTCGACCGGCCCGCGGCGATCTGCTCCAGCACCTCGCGCTCACGCGCCGTCAGCTGCGGGCCCGCCGTCTCGGTCGCCAGGCCCGCCGCACCGGCCTGTGCGATGAGCGCTTCCGAGACCTGCGGTCCGAGCAGCACGTGACCGGCGGCGACCGCGCGAACGGCCGTGGCCAGCGCCGCCGGATCGACCTCCTTCGAGATGTAGCCGCGCGCTCCGGCCCTCAGCGCGGGCAGTGCACTGCGGTACTCGCCGAAGCTCGTCACCACCAGCACCCGATCCGCCAAGCCCTGCTCGGCCAGCGTCTCCAGCGCGGACAGGCCGTCGACACCCGGCATGACCAGGTCGAGCAGTACGACGTCGGGGAGCAGTTCGGCGGTCAACGCGGCTGCCTCGGCGCCGTCGGACGCCTCGCCGACCACCTCGAGGTCCGGCTCCAACTCCAGGAAGACGCGCAGCCCCTGCCGCACCATCGGGTGATCGTCGGCGATCAGGACCTTAATCCTCGCCCCGCTACGACCGGCCACCCGGCACCTCCAACTCGATCACGGTGCCCTTGTCCTGCTGCGTCTGCACGGTCAGCCGACCGCCGACCGAATCGGCCCGCTCGCGCATCGACACCAGCCCGAGACCACGGCCCGCGGCGGCCTGATCGAACCCCTTGCCGTCGTCGCGCACCACGAGCCTTAGGCCGCCGACGAGCCGTTCAGGGCCGGTCGTGACCGCCTGGATGGACACGTCGATCTTGCTCGCTCCCGCGTGCTTGAGCGCGTTGTGCAGAGCCTCCTGGGCGACCCGCAGCACGACCTGATCGTGCGTCGGCGGGAGCGGCTGGGTCTGCCGGCAGGTGAAGCGCACGCGCGGACCGCCGTGCGCGCTGCGGGCCCGATCGATCACCGCGACCTGCTTGCGCAGAGCCTCGGCCAGCCCGTCGCCCGCGAGATCCGGGGTGCGCAGCTCGCCGACCGCCGTCGTCAGCTCCGCGGCCGCCTCCGTCGCCAACGCTCCGACCTGCGCCAACTGCTCGCGCGCCCGGCTCGGATCCGACTCGACCAGGCTGCTCGCCGCCTGCGCCGTCAGCCGCAGCGCGAACAGCTTCTGCGCCACCGCGTCGTGCAGCTCACGCGCCAGCCGCGCCCGCTCCGTCGTGATAGCCAGCTCGCGCTCGCGTTCGTACAGCCGGGCGTGCGTGAGCGCGATCGCCGCGTGCGCCGCGAGGATCTTCAGCACCGCCTCGTCGTCCTCGGTGAACGCGCCGTCCTCGACGACCGGTTGCGTGTTGCCCATGAACAGCGCGCCGAGGATCTCGTCGCCGTCCCGGATCGGCACGCCCAGAAAGCCGCGCAGCCGCGGATGCGCCGCGGGCCACCAGCTGAAACGCGAATCCGCCATGATGTCGGCAAGCCGCTGCGGATGCGGATCCTGCATCATCACGCCGAGCATGCCGTGCTGCCGGGGCAGCGGGCCGATCGCCTTCCACTGCTCGTCCGTCACGCCCTCCACCAGGAAGCGCGCGAAGGACCCGGCGCCGTCCGGCACGCCGAGCGCCGCGTACTCGGCGCCGACCAGGGAGCGCGCCGTCCGCAGAATCGTGCGCAGCACCGTCGAGGTGTCCAGATGCTCGGTGACCGCGAGCACGGCCTCGCTCAGCTCGCTCATCGCGGCCAGGGTCGCCGCCCTCGCGCTCGCCCCGGCGCTGTTCTCGGACATGGTCTCACCGTACCGCCCGCCTGCCGCGAAACGGATCAGTCCGTGTACGGGCGTTGGTCCTAGGACCAAAGTCCTGCGACGTACCGGGCTGCGGCCCGATCACGGCCCGCACCCCGCGGCGGGACCGTCGAGTCATGACGAACACGACGAACACGAGTGAGAAGACCTTCCGCGACACCCGGCCCGTCGCCGTGATCACCGGCGCGTCCCGCGGGCTCGGGCTGGAGCTCGCCCGCGACCTGGCCGAGGCGGGCTGGCGGCTCGTGCTGACCGCGCGCGGCGCCGAGGACCTGGCGAAGGCGGCCGCCGAGGTCACCGGGTGCACGACCGTGACTGCGCTGGCGGGCAGCGTCGTCGACGACGACCACCGGGCCGAGCTGGCGCACGCGGCGGCCGAGCTCGGCGGCGCGGACCTGCTGATCAACAACGCGTCCACGCTGGCGGGCTTCGACCTCGACGGCGCCCCGATGCCGACGCTCGCGCAGTTCCCGCTCGTCGGGCTGCTCGAGACCTTCGAGGTCAACGTCCTCGGGCCGCTGGCGCTCACCCAACTGCTGCTCCCGCAGCTGCGGCTCAAGCACGGCCGCATCATCAACATCTCCTCCGACGCGGCCGTCGAGCCGTACGCGGGCTGGGGCGGCTACGGCGCGAGCAAGGCGGCGCTCGACCACGCCTCGGCGATCCTTGCGCAGGAGGAACCCGACGTGACCGTGTGGTCCGTCGATCCGGGCGACATGCGCACCCGCATGCACGCCGACGCCTTCCCCGGCGAGGACATCTCCGACCGGCCGCTGCCCGAGACCGTCGTGCCGGCCTTCCGCAGGCTGCTCGAAGAGAACCCCGCCTCCGGCCGCTACGCCGCTGCCGACCTGCTCGAGCCCGTCAAGGAGGAGGTCTGAGATGACCGCGATCACGCTGGAAACCGGATTCGACTTCGATGTGCCCGACGAGCTGACCGCGCACGAGCCCGCCGAGGCGCGCGGCCTGGCCAGGGACGGCGTGCGGATGGTCGTCGGCTACCGGGGTTCGATGACCGCCGAGCATCATCAGTTCACGAACCTGCCGGAGGTGCTGACCGCGAAGGACCTCCTCGTGGTCAACAATTCGGGCACGCTCCCGGCGGCGCTCACCGGACGGCTGGTCGACGGCCGGACCGTCGCGCTGCACGTCTCTTCGGCCGAGCCGAACGAGCGTGGCGCGTACCTGGTCGAGCTGCGCAGGCCCGCGCCGGACGAGGGGGCGGCGCGGTACTACCAGCCCGCGGAGTCGCCCGCACGGGTCGGCCTCGTCGTCACGCTGCCCGGCCGAGCGCACGCGCGGCTGACCGAGCGCTTCACCGACCGGCTCTGGTTCGCCGAGATCCGGCTGCCGCGCGGCCTGTCCCTCGTGGCGTACCTCGCCTGGTACGGCAAGGCGATCCGCTACGGCTACGTGGACCGCGAGTGGCCGATCGAGGCGTACCAGACCGTGTTCGCGACCGAGCCGGGCAGCAGCGAGATGCCGAGCGCGGCGCGGCCGTTCACCGCCGAACTCGTGAAGGAGATCGAGCGGCGCGGTACGACGATTGCGCCGATCACGCTACACACGGGCGTCGCGTCCCCGGAGGCGCACGAAGCTCCGTACGCCGAACGGTTCAAGGTGCCCGGTACGACGGCTGAGCTGGTCGAGCGAACGCGGCGGAACGGCGGCCGCGTCATCGCCATCGGCACGACGGTCGTGCGCGCGCTCGAATCCGCCGTCGACGCCGAGGGCCACGTGCGCGAAGCCGACGGCTGGACCGACCTGATCATCACGCCGGAGCGCGGGGTGTTCGCGGTGGACGGCCTGCTCACCGGCTGGCACGAGCCGCGCGCCTCGCACCTGCTGATGCTGCAGGCCGTCGCCGGACGGCCGCTGCTCGACCTCTGCTACGCCGAGGCCATCGCGGGAGGCTACCTGTGGCACGAGTTCGGGGACGTCAATCTGCTGCTGCCGTAAAGGTCGTTGAACCGAAAACGCAGTCAACTGCGCGGCGGAGAGGGTGAATCCGCCGCGCAGTAGCCGTACACAGTGGCCGTGACCACGCACGGTGCATTATTGTCCGAGGTGGTAAGGGGGCTTGCTGGACTACGGGAACCGGGGGTTCGCATGGGAATTCTGGGAGACATCGAGGGTGCCGCGGGCGACATCGTGCACGCGGGGGAGGACGTCGTCCAGGCGGGGGTCGATGCCGTCGAGGACGTCGCGGGGATGCTCAGCTCACTGCGCAACTTCCTGACCGACGCCGGGCTCGGCAACGTCGTGCGGGAGTTGGAGCAGCTCGCTGAACAGGCCAATCAGCTCAAGCAGGAGCTGGCGGCAGCGGCCTCGGCGACGCAGTGGACCGGCGCGGCCGCGGACGGATTCCGGGCGCGTGCACAGCAGCGGGAGTCCGAGGTGACGCAGCTCGTGAGCGCGCTCGACTCGGCGCACTCCGCAGTGGCCGCGGCGTACGCCATCGCGGGAATCTTCTAGACGGGGAACGGGGGAGAACATGGCAGCGACGGATCAGTATCAGGTAGACATCGCCTCGGTGAAGAGCCTGATTCAGGCCTGGCAGAAGGGCTCTGAGGAGCTCAACGCCATATCGAAGCAGTTGTCGAACATCCATGAGCAGCTGATGGGCAGCATTCCGAGCGCGCTGTTCGAAGGGCTGCTCGGCGAGGTGCCGCTGGCCGAGAGCTTCGCGAAAGTTGCCGCGGCGGCGTCCACGGCCCAGCAGGTCGCGCAGGGGCTCGCACAGGACACGGCGTCGCTCGACATAAACCTCACCGCGTACGTCGAGACCGAGGCGTCGATCGAGGCCAAGCTCAAGGCCGTCAAGCAGCATCAGGGCACGGTCACACCGCCGCACGGAGGGTCCACGCACACCTCGGGCGGCGGCGGTTCCTCGACGCACCACGGGTCCTCGTCCGGGGGCGGCGGCTCGTCCTCAGGCGGTGGCTCGTCCTCGTCCGGCGGCGGTGGTAGCACGCAGCCGCCCGGGCCCGCGACGTACGCCAACGAGGCCCAGGTGGACGCGTGGATCGACCAGGCGTTCCAGGCGCTCGAAGCGGCCGGGGTGCCCGCGAGCGAACTCGACAAGGCCGGGGTGCTGCTCATCATCGAGCACGAATCCAGCGGCAACCCGAACGCCATCAACAACTGGGACAGCAACGCCAAGGCGGGCGACCCGTCGCGCGGCCTGATGCAGGTCATCGGGACCACGTTCAACGAGTACAAGCTGCCCGGGCACGACGACATCTACAACCCGGTGGACAACATCGTCGCGGGGGTCCGGTACGCGATCTCGCGGTACGGATCGATCCAGAACGTCCCCGGCGTCAAGAACGTGGACAATGGAGGAAAGTACGTTGGTTACTAGGAGGATCGGTACGGCGGGGGCGGGGTGCCTGCTCGCGGCCGCCGCGTTGGCCGGATGCTCCAGCGGCGGGGGAGTGCAGACCACGCTCGGGACGCAGTCGGCCGCGCCCGCCACGTCGGCCGAGGCGACGAGCGCGTCCCCGGGCGCGGCGGCGTCCACATCGTCGTCCGCGGCCGCGGGTTCCGGGGGCGTGTCCGCGTCGTCGATCCCGTCCGCGATCCCGGCCGCCGCGTGGATCCGGCCGTCCGCGATCCCGCTCTACGCCACGTACCACTGGCCCTCGCCCGCGAGCACCGCCAAGTCGGCGAAGGCACCGGCACTCAGCGCCGTCCAAGACTGCCAACTGACGCTGAGCAGCTCCGACCAGGCCGAACTCGGCGCATTCCCGGCCGCGCAGGCCGAACTCTCGCCGACCAGCGGCGGCAACGGAGGGCAGGACGACTGGTCGGCCGTGGAGACCATCCTGGCCACCAACGACACGAGCTCCGGCGACATCCAGGGGATCTTCAGCCTCTACACGGACCTGGTCGCCGACCTCGGCAAGTGCGCGGCGTCCGGGGCGAAGGTCTCCGTCGCCGTGAACCAAGGCCCCGGATACGCGGCCACGATCACCATCCCGACATCCACCGGATCCACCCTGACCTGGCACGAATACCTCACTGCGCCGTACGGTTACCTGATCGAGCTCGCGGTCTACGTGGCGCCGTACTCGGGCGACCGGCCCGGCGCCACGTGGGACGGCACTTCGGCGAGCAGCGTGCTCAGCGCACTGCAATCAGGACCCTGCTCCATCACGAAACTCTGCTGAGCCGGGAGTCCTCGGGAGCCCGCCTGGACTCACTCGGACGAAGGACCCTCCGAACCGCTCGGTTCGGAGGGTCGCCGGTACGTCGTGCGGTCGTGCGTCAGCTGCCGCCGGAGCTCGCCTCGATCAGCCCGAGCACCAGGCTGACCGCGACCAGCACGTACCCGGCGCCGAGCACGTAGAGCGTGCCGCGCCGGACCACCGAGGCCACGATCGCCACCAGCGCCGCGACCACCGGCGAGATCACCAGCGGCAGCACGTAGCTGAGCATCGGCTCGTGGCCGGTTCCGTTGGCCTGCAGCCCGGCCGCGAAACAGCCCACCGCGCCCGCCACCGCGAGCAGCGGCAGCAGGATCGCCGCCCAGCTCACCGAGCGTCCGCCCTCCACCTGAGCTTCCATGCAAAATCGCTCTCTCGTTCGGGTGGGCAGTATCGTACGCTTGGCGTCCGCACTGTGCCGACCGTTTCGGCATCTATCCAGGGGAGAGACCGTGACCGAGCCGGAGGGGCCCGCCGCCGGGCCCGCGGACCCGTGGCAGTCCGTGCCGGGCTACCAGCCCCCGCCGGGCGCCGCGATTCCGCCCGGCTACGGCTACCCGCCGCCCGGAATGCCGTGCTACTACCCGGGCTATCCGGTCCGGCGCACCAACGGGCTCGCGGTCGCGTCCCTGGTCTGCGGGATCTGCGGCTTCCTGTACCTCATCCCGGCGATCCTCGGGCTGATCTTCGGCATCATCGCGGTGCGGCAGACCAAGCGGGACGGCACGGACGGCCGCGGCATGGCGATCGCGGGCATCGTCACCGGCTCGGTCTGGATCGCCCTGCTCCTGCTGATCGTGCTGATCGCGGTCACCTCGAACTGAGCGCGACGTGAGCGCGCCCCGGCGACGGGCCTAAACCGGCGCAAGTGGGGAAACACCCACTAAGTGAACAAGCTTTCGCCCCCGGAGCGGCGTCCGCTGATAGGCCTGACCGCCTATCGCGAGCACGCCTCCTGGGGCGTTTGGCACACCCAGGCCGCGCTGCTGCCGCACAACTACGTGGACTTACTCACCCAGGCGGGCGGCGTTCCGGTGCTGCTGCCGCTCAGCGAGGACGACGCGGCGCCCAGCATCGTCGCCGCCCTCGACGGCCTGATCCTGACCGGCGGCCCCGACATCGAGCCGGTCCGCTACGGCGCCGCCCCCGACCCGTACGCCGAACGCTTCCAGTCCGACCGCGACACCTGGGAGTCCGCCCTGCTCGCCGAGGCCCTGCGCGCGGACCTCCCCGTCTTCGGCATCTGCCGCGGCATGCAGCTGATCAACATCCACTGCGGCGGCACCCTCGTCCAGCACCTCCCCGAACTCGCGGGCGGCCAACGCCACCGCCCCGCCCCCGGCGTCTTCGGCACCGTCCGCGTCAGGCTCGACACCGCCGCCATGCCCGGCTCCCTGCTCGGCCCGACCGTGGACGTGCCCTGCTACCACCACCAGGCGATAGACCTCATCGGCGACGGCCTCAAAGCCACCGCCTGGGCCCTCGACGAGACCGTCGAAGCCGTCTGGAACCCCGACCGCCGCTTCCTCCTCGGCGTCCAATGGCACCCCGAAGCCCGCGACGACCCCGCTCTTTTCGCGGCCCTGGTGCGAGCTGCAGCGTCAGGGAACTGATCCAGGCGCTCCGTCGGTAAATGGCTTGACCACGCTCGATACCGTTGCCGACGTGCAGATATCCGGAGTAGAGGTCGACCCGTCGCTGGTGCGTCGCTGGCGCGAATGGCTCGCGCCACCGGCCCAGCCGTTCTACCTCTCCGCCGAGCAGGCAGAAGCATGCGGAGTCGCCCCCGACTCACGATCCGCCCAGATGAGCGACGAACTCCGCGACACCTTCGCCGCGTGGCGCATTGCTCGCGACCTGCAAGCGGTATGGCTCGACGAACTCACGTTCCACGCTCTGCCCCGCGACGCACGGTCCCGGCTCGTGCGTGCCCAAGTCGTGCATCGCCGGGGGCTGGTTCCCACAGTGCGGCAGTGGTCCAACGCGATCGGAGCCGCTGAACTGCGCAGTCAGGCCGACGGCCACCGGTTCGTGTGGTGGCAGTCCCTGCTCGAGCGTGTAGACGATTCGATCATCGGCATGATCGTGAGCCGGCGCGAGGCGCTGCCGCCGAGCCAACACGGCGCGGTCACGGCCAACGAATGGAAGTCCGCCGCCCGCGCACTACCGCGTGCCGAGCAGTTGGCCGGCACACTCCCCTCCGGCAGCGGCCCCAACTGCTTCGGCACCGTCATGGCCGCCGCCGGTGTGGACGGCGCCGCAGAGGCCTGGATGATGCAGGAGCCCTTCGAGACCTGGCTGACGGAATCCACCCGCACCGGCGGCGACGACATGCAGCCGGGCACCGTCCTGGTCTGGCGGGATCCCGAAGGCACCGCCCAGCACACGGCGGTGACCCTGGGCGGAGGCTGGGGACTTCACAAGCCCTCGCAATGCTGGTGGACCCCGCGCACGGTGCTGCCCGCCCGCGAACTCATCCGCGGCAGCCGCTCACCCGGCCTGCGCCTTCACAGGTACACCCTGCGTTGAAAAGGCCTGATTCGCCCTATGGCCGGGACAGCAGGACTCCCGCCTCGGCGACGGTGTCTACCAGGTGGAGGGTCTTGGCCATGGGCTTGCCCTCGGCGAGGTTGCGGAGCAGGGGCCAGGCGGGGAGGGTGCGGGTCCAGTAGGAGACGCCTACGAGGATCATGCGGCGGGGGGTGGCGGTGCCGTAGTAGGCGGGGGTGGCGGCCTGGAAGATCTCCTGGACGGTGCCGGCGGCGCCGGGGAGGATGACGAGGGCGGCGTTGGCCTTGTCGAGCAGGACGTCTTCGCGCAGGGCGTTGGAGAAGAACTTTGCCACGGTGGAGGCGAAGGGGTTGGGGGGCTCGTGGCCGTAGAACCAGGTGGGGATGGAGAGGGAGTCGCCGGCCTTGGTGGGCGGGTAGACCGTCCGGACGGC
Organism: Actinospica sp.; assembly: GCA_035493475.1. Lineage (GTDB taxonomy): Bacteria > Actinomycetota > Actinomycetes > Streptomycetales > Catenulisporaceae > Actinospica. The sequence continues at coordinate 5,929 of DATJIF010000075.1, read as the reverse complement.
GAAGGCGGTGCGGGCCCAGGGGGTGACGTCGGGGCGGAAGGTGGGCACACCGGCGAGCATGGCTAGGGACTGTGTCAGGGCCTCGTCGGGGTACGGGGCCAGGTAGGCGCCGAGGTTCGCCGCCTCCATGGCGCCGGGGCCGCCGCCGGTGGCCACGGTGAATCCGGCCCTTGCTACGCTCCGGCCGAGCAGGGCTGCCTGGGTGTAGCCGTCGGTGCCTCGTTCGAGTGCGTGGCCGCCCATGACGCCGATGACGCGGCGGCCTTCGGTCCATTCGTCGAGCGCGTCCTGGATCGAGTCGTCGTGCAGGCCGCGCAGGGCCAGGGCGAGCACGTCCTCGCGGCGCCTGGGCTCCTGGTCCCACTGGTAGGCGAGTGAGTCAGGGGTCTGCTCGTAGGGCTTCACGTCAATGCCCTCATAGAGATCCTCGGGGGTGTAGAGGCCCACGCGGTACGGATCGAAGGGCAGGTGCGGCGCGGGCTCGAAGACGAGGGCGCCGCGCTGGCGCAGGTCGGCGGCGACGGTCTCGCTCATCTCGCAGCCCAGGAACGCGCTGTCCTCGATGTCCGAGGAGCGCAGCTCCCATCCTCGTTCTCGGAGATCAACCGCCTGAATCCGGCATCCCACCAGGGTGCCCGGATGCTGCGAGACGTACCTGTCGAACTGCGCGAGCGACTCGATCTCCACCACGGGCCACGAGTCTAGCCCCCGCGGGTCGGTCCGGTTTGACGTTTCCGCAAGCCCGGCTTGACCGTCTCTTAGGGTGGGGGGCTTGACGGGTCCAATGGTCTAGTCCAATCTTCGCTGTACGGGACCGCGGCGCAGTGTGGCGCCGGGCCTGTTCGCGGAAAGGGACCTCCCACACCCATGACACGAAAGCAAACCACTCATACAAAGGTCCGGGCCGCGCTCGCCGTGGCCGCGGCGGCCTCGGTCGCCGTCGCGGGGGCCTTCTTCGCCACCCAGGCGCAGGCCGCGTCCAGCAACCTGCTGGCGAACGGAAGTTTCAGCAGCGGCAATCTGAACGGCTGGACCTGCGACGCGGGGACCGGCTCGGTCGTCACCTCGCCGGTCTACTCCGGCGACACGTACGCGCTCGCCGGGGCGGCCTCCTCGTCCGACGACGCGCAGTGCACGCAGACCGTCTCCGTCCAGCCGAACAGCAGCTACACGCTGTCCGGCGAGTTCGAGGGCGACTACGTCTTCCTCGGCGTGAGCGGCGGTACGGACACGTGGACGCCCGCGGCGAGTTCGTGGCAGCAACTTTCCATGAGCTTTACCACCGGCGCGTCGCAGACCTCTGTCACGGTCTACACACACGGCTGGTACGGCCAGGGCACCTACTACGCCGACGACCTGACGCTGAGCGGCGCGGCCGGTTCCGGCTCGACCAGCTCCAGCCCCACGCCGACGCCGACCACCGCCACGGCCAGCGCCTCGCCCTCGCCGACCGCGACCACCGCCTCTCCGACCCCGACCGCCACCTCCACCGGGTCCTCCGGCAGCGGCGGCAGCGGGCTGCCGAAGCACGTGCTCGCGGGCTACTGGCAGGACTTCACCAACGGGGCCACGGCGCTCAAGCTGTCCAGCGTGCCGACCGGCTACAACCTGGTGGACGTGGCGTTCGCCGACACGGACTCGGCCAATGACGGCGGCGTCACCTTCTCGATCGACTCGGGCCTGTCCTCGGCGCTCGGCGGCTACACGGCGGCGCAGTTCACCTCCGACGTGGCCACGCTGCACTCGCGCGGCCAGAAGGTGATCCTCTCGATCGGCGGCCAGAACGGCACGATCAGCGTCGCCTCCTCGTCTGCCGCGACGAACTTCGCGAACAGCGTCTACAGCCTGATGAAGCAGTACGGCTTCGACGGCGTGGACATCGACCTGGAGAACGGGCTCAACGTCACGTACATGACGCAGGCGCTGCAGGACCTCAGCGGCCTGGCGGGCTCCTCGCTGATCATCACGCTGGCGCCGCAGACCATTGACATGCAGTCCACGTCCTCCGACTACTTCCAGCTCGCGCTCGACATCAAGAGCATCCTGACGATCTCGTACACGCAGTACTACAACAGCGGGTCGATGAACGGTTGCGACGGCAACGTCTACAGCGAGAGCACGGAGAACTTCCTGACCGCGCTCGCCTGCACGCAGCTGCAGGGCGGCCTGAACCCCTCGCAGGTCGGCCTCGGTCTGCCCGCGTCCTCCTCGGCGGCAGGCAGCGGCTACGTGTCGCCCTCGGTCGTGACCGCCGCGCTCGGCTGCCTCGCGAAGGGCACCGGCTGCGGCAGCTTCGTCCCGACCAGCACCTGGCCGGGCATCGGCGGCGCGATGGACTGGTCGATCAACTGGGACGCGTCCAACGGTTACGCCTTCGAGAGCACCGTGAGCGCGTACCTGAGTTCGATGTCGTAACGTGACCGCCCTGTTACTCAATACTTTGGTAAAGGCTCCGGTCAACACCTTGTAGCGGTAGGGGGTGCGTGCCAGGCTCGCCGCCATGGCACGCACCTACCTGTCGACGCTCTCCCCGCGCCGCCGTTGGGGCATCGCCGCCGCGGCGGCCGGCGTCGCGCTCGCCGCCACGGCGGGACTCGGCGAACCCTGGGGTTTCCACGCCATCAGCGGTCTGCCGAACGACGCCGGATTCAAGTCCGTACCGCTGCTCAGCAGCACGCTTCAGGTCTTCCACTGGACCACGGGCAGCGCGAAGCTCGGCGGCACGGATCCGTGGATCGCCGCCTTCGTCCTGGACCTCGTGTGGCCGCTGCTGATCCTGATCGGCACGCGGGCGCTCGCGGGCGGGCTCGCGCTGCGCCGGGCCAAGCTCTCGCTGATCGTCGGGGTCTGGAGCGTGACCACGCTCACCGGCGCCTTCGCCGGACTCGCGGCCGGGCTGGTGGACCACGCGGGCGGGTCCCGCGTGGTGTTCTCGGTGACGGCGACGCACACCGGCGACGTGCTCGCGTTGCAGGCGGCGACGATCGCGCTGGTCGGGGCGCTGATCGGCTGGCTGCCCGGGGTGGCCGCGGCGCTGGCGTACTCGGTCGGGCGGGTCGTGCCGACGCCGGAGTCCGAGTCGAGGACCGGCGAGGAGGCGACCCTCACCGAGGCGAACAGCACGCTCAGCCTGGAGAACCTCGAGGAGCTGCGCAACGCCCGCCGCGGCGACGACGGCCGGCTGCCCGACGCTAATACCAGCGAGTTCTTCCGCGTCTGACGTTACGATCGTGGCCGTGCGGATGCATGACGATCAAGTGGCGGTCACGACTGAGACAGTGCGCGGACTCATCGGCGCGCAGTTCCCCGAATGGCGCGGACTCCCGGTCCGCGCCATTTCGTCTCAGGGCACTGTCAACGCGATCTTCCGGGTGGGGGACGGGCTCGCGGCGCGGCTGCCGCTGCAACCGGTGGATGTCGCCGTGCTGGAGCGGGAGGCAGCGGCTGCGCGTGAGCTGGCCGGACGTACCCGGTTCCGGACGCCGGAGCCGGTGGCGATCGGTGAGCCTGGAGGCGACTATCCGCTGCCGTGGTCGGTGCAGACGTGGGTCCCGGGCGATATCGCGACGCCGGAGACCCCGGCCGACTCGATGGCGTACGCGGGTGATCTGGCCGAGTTCATCGGCGGAGTGCGGGCGATCGACGTTCGCGGACGTACCTTCAGTGGCAGTGGGCGCGGCGGGGAGCTGAAGACGCACGACGCGTGGATGGAGACCTGCTTCGCGAACAGCGGCGATCTGCTGGACGTCCCGCGGCTGCGCGCGATGTGGGCGGAGCTGCGTGAGCTGCCGCGGGAGTCGCCGGACGTGATGACGCACGGCGACCTGATCCCTGGGAACGTGCTCGTGGCCGATGGACGGCTCGTGGGAGTGCTGGACGTCGGCGGCTTCGGTCCCGCGGATCCGGCGCTGGATCTGGTCGGCGCGTGGCACCTGCTGGAGAGCGGACCGCGCCGGAAGCTGCGCGCGGAACTCGGCTGCGGCGAGCTCGAATGGCAGCGCGGACGGGCCTGGGCGTTCCAGCAGGCGATGGGTCTCGCTTGGTACTACTTAGAGACCAATCCGGTGATGCACCACCTGGGCATGGTCACGCTCGGTCGTCTGCTCGAAGACGGCTGAGCTGCCGTGCCCGGGAGACCGGGGTACGCCGCTCGTAACCCAGAAGGGTGTACGCCAGATAGATGTTGTGCTCCACCAGATCGTCCAGCGAGTCTGGGCCGTCCGGGTGGTACCACTGGGCCACGGCGTTGCACGAGGCGATGATCGAGCGGCGCACGTCGTCGGGGTACGGGGTGGTGAAGATCCCGGCGGCCACCCCCGCGTCGATCGGCTCGCGGAACCGGGCGCTGGCCTCGCGCTGGCGGTCCCGATACCGTTCCCGCTCCTCGGGTTCCAGCGCACGCGCCTCGTTCATCAGCAGCAGGCTGGCCTCCGAGCGCTCGGCCCGGTAGCGCACGGTCGCGCCGACCACGGCGGCGAGCCGGCGGGCCGGATCGTGCCCGGCCTCGCCGAGCGCGTCCGCGCAGCGCGCCTGGTAGTCGTCCATCCCCTCGTGCAGCAACGCGGCGAGAAGAGCCTGCTTGCTCGGGTAATAGTGGTACAGGGCGGACAGGCTCACCCCGGCCGCCGCGGCGATCTCCCGGATCGAGACGGCGTGGAAGCCCCGGTCGGCGAACTGGGCCGAGGCGGCGGCGAGCAGGGCCTGATGGCCCGCGGGACGAGCCGGCACGGTGACTGCCTCCAAGGATGGACAACTGGTGCTACTGGCGAGTAGCTTAACGAGCGTTCGTTGACTTTGCGAGACACAGGATAGGGGTTCGGCGGTGCTCCGGAGCATTTACAACGAGGACCACGAGGCGTTCCGCGCCATGATCCGGGACTTCATCGAGTCCGAGGTGGCGCCGGAGTACCACGAGTGGGAGCAGGCCGGCCACCCGCCGCGCGGCTTCTACAACAAGCTCGGCGACCTGGGCGTCTTCGGCATCCACGTGCCGGAGGAGTATGGCGGCGCGGGCGAGACCTCGTACAAGTTCGAGGCCATCATCATGGAGGAGACCGCCCGCGCGGGCGTCACCTTCGGCGCCGCGGGCATCCACGTCAACCTGGTGCGCCCCTACCTGCTGGCCTTCGCCAGCGAGGAGCAGAAGCAGCGCTGGATGCCGGGCTTCATCAGCGGCGAGATAATGGGCGCGCTCGCCATGACCGAGCCGGGCACCGGCTCCGACCTGGCCGGCATCGCCACCACCGCCAAGCTCTCCGCCGACGGCACGCACTACGTGCTCAACGGCGCCAAGACCTTCATCTCCGGCGGCGTGCTGGCCGACCGGGTGCTGGTCGTCGCGCGCACCTCGCAGGCCACGCCGGAGAACCGCCGCGGCGGTCTCTCCATCCTGTTCGTGGACACCAAGGCCGAGGGCTACACCGTCGGCAAGAAGCTGGACAAGATCGGCCTGAAGACCTCGGACACCGCCGAGCTGTCCTTCCAGGACGTGAAGGTGCCGGTCGAGGACCTGCTCGGCGAGGAGGGCCAGGCCTTCAAGTACCTGACCCACAACCTGGTCGAGGAGCGGCTCGCGATCGTGGTCGGCTCGACCGCGCAGGCCGCCGCCGCGATCCGCTTCGCCGTGGACTACGTCAAGGAGCGCAAGGCCTTCGGCCAGCCGGTCGCCTCGTTCCAGAACACGAAGTTCGTGCTCGCCGACTGCGAGGCCGACTACCAGGCCGCGCAGGCGCTGACCGACCGGGCGATCGAGCTGTTCGACGAGGGCAGGCTCACCCCGTCCGACGCGGCCGCCGCGAAGATCTTCACCACCGAGGCCGCGGGCCGGATCATCGACAAGTGCCTGCAGCTGCACGGCGGCTACGGCTACATCAACGAGTACCCGATCGCCCGGCTGTACGCGGACACCCGCGTCTCCCGGCTCTACGGC
>DATJIF010000074.1:0-38238 GCA_035493475.1 Actinospica sp. | reverse complement strand
CGCCCAGTCCCCGGACATCGCCCAGGGCGTCATGGACGCCTTTGAATACCGGGAGGGCGAGGGCGCATCCGAGTTCGACCGCCAGGGCGCCGGCGACCAGGGCCTGATGTTCGGCTACGCCTGCCGGGAGACCCCGGAGCTGATGCCGCTGCCGATCACGCTGGCGCACCGGCTGGCGGCACGCCTGTCCGCGGTCCGCAACAACGGCGTGGTCCCCTACCTGCGTCCCGACGGGAAGACCCAGGTCACCATCGAGTACGACGGTGACAAGGCGGTCCGTCTGGACACCGTGGTCGTCTCCTCGCAGCACGCCGGCGGCATCGACCTGGAGTCCCTCCTCACCCCCGACATCCGCGACTTCGTCGTGGAGCCGGAGCTCAAGGCCCTCCTGGACGACGGCATCAACCTGGACACCGAGGGCTACCGCCTGCTGGTCAACCCGACCGGCCGCTTCGAGATCGGCGGTCCGATGGGCGACGCCGGCCTCACCGGCCGCAAGATCATCATCGACACCTACGGTGGTATGGCCCGCCACGGCGGCGGCGCCTTCTCGGGCAAGGACCCGTCCAAGGTCGACCGCTCCGCCGCGTACGCGATGCGCTGGGTCGCCAAGAACGTCGTCGCGGCGGGCCTCGCCAGCCGCTGCGAGGTGCAGGTTGCGTACGCGATCGGCAAGGCGGAGCCGGTGGGCCTGTTCGTGGAGACCTTCGGCACCGAGACCGTGCCGGTGGAGCGGATCCAGGCCGCCGTCGGCAAGGTCTTCGACCTGCGTCCGGCCGCCATCATCCGCGACCTCGACCTGAAGCGGCCGATCTACGCGGAGACCGCGCGCTACGGCCACTTCGGCCGCACCGAGCCCGAGTTCACCTGGGAGCGCACCGACCGCGTCGACGCGCTCAAGGCCGCCGTCGCCTAAGGCTGAGCATTCGTCGGAACCCGCCGCCGACAGCCCCTCCCCGGGGTTGTCGGCGGTCGGCTGTTTAATGGGGATTCGTGGAGCAGGGCACCGTGCACGAACAGCTGGCGCTGGTACGCGCCCGCGTGTCCGCGCCGCCGAAACCGGTGCTCCCGGCCGAGGACCGACCCGTCGCCCGGATCGCGGTGGACCTCGAACCGCCGCACCTGGACCGCTACTTCGACTACGCCGTCCCCGCCAAGCTGGCCGACGCGGCGCAGCCCGGCGTGCGCGTGCGGGTCAGATTCGCCGGCCGCCTCGTGGACGGCTTCCTCGTCGAACGCCTCGACAGCTCCGACTTCACCGGCTCGCTCGTACCCATCGCACGCGTCCTGTCGCCCGAACCCGTGCTCAGCCCCGAGCTGCTGGCCCTGTCCCGCCAGGTAGCCGAGGCCTATGGCGGCACCCTCGCCGACGTCCTACGCCTCGTCATCCCGCCGCGCCACGCCGCTACCGAGGCCGAGCAGGCCCCCGCGCGTCCGCAAGGCCCGATCCAACTGCCGGATCCGACGCCGTGGTCCCCGTATCCGGGCGGCGCCGAATACCTCGACGCACTCGCCCAGGGCCACGCGCCCCGAGCGGTGTGGACCGTACTGCCGAACTCCGACGCGTACGGCGCACTCGCCGCAGCCGTGCAGGCCACGCTCGCCGGCGGCAGGGGAGCGGTCGTCATCGCCGCCACCGGCCGCGACGTGGCGAGAATCGACCTAGCGCTGGCGAAGACCCTCGGCGAGGGCCGACACGTGGCACTCACCGCCGACCTAGGCCAAGCCGAACGCTACCGCCGCTGGCTAGCCCTCAGCCGTGGTCAGGTCCGGGCCGTCGTCGGGACCGCAGCCGCGCAGTTCGCCCCCATCGAGAACCTCGGCCTCGTCGCGATCTGGGACGACGCCGACTCCGGCCACGCCGCCCGCCTCGCCCCGTACCCGCACGCCCGCGAGGTCCTGCTGATGCGCGCCCACCAGGCCAAGGCGGGCGCGCTGATCGCCGGCTACACCGCGACCGCCGAGGCCGCCCACCTCGTGCAGCGACGCTGGGCCCGCCCGCTCACCGCCCCCCGAGCCGTCGTCCGCGACCACACTCCGCGCGTCTTCGCCCTCAACGAGGAGCGCGGCCGCGACCACGAACTCAACCCCGGCGCCGCCGCCAGCCACCTCCCCCCGCAGGCCATCCGGGTAGCCCGCGAGGCGCTCACCCAGGGCCCCGTCCTAGTCCAAGTCCCGCGCTCGGGCTACCGCCCAAGACTCGCCTGCGCCCAATGCCGCGAGACCGCACGCTGCGGCCACTGCAACGGCCCGCTGTCCCAACCCGGCCCGCGCCAGGACCCGAAATGCGGCTGGTGCGGCCGCACCGCGTCCCCGTGGAGCTGCCGGAACTGCCACGGCGTCAGACTCCGCAGCCGCGCCACCGGCGTACACCGCAGCGCCGAGGAATTGGGCCGCGCCTTCCCCGGCATCAGAGTCCGCGAAAGCAACGCCGCACGCGGAGTCCTCGACACCGTCCCCGGCGAGCCCGCCCTGGTCCTCGCCACCCCCGGCGCCGAACCCCTGGCCGACGGCGGATACGCCGCCGCCCTCCTGCTCGACGCCCCCGAGATCCTCAACCTCCCCACCCTCCGCGCCGCCGAACAGGCCGTACGCCGCTGGCTCGGAGCAGCCGCACTCGTCCGCCCCACCACCCGCGGCGGCACCGTACTCCTGTGCGCCGACGGCACCCTCCCCGCCGCCCAGGCCGTACTCCGCTGGGACCCGGCAGCCTTCGCCCGCCGCGAACTAGCCGACCGCACCGAACTCGGCTACCCCCCCAGCGCCCGCATCGCCGAACTCACCGGCCCCTACCCCGCCCTCCGCGAAATACTGGACCTGGCCGACCTCCCCGACGCCGCCCAGCTCCTGGGCCCCGTCCCCGTCCAACGCGCAGGCGAACAAACCGAACGCATCCTCGTCCGCTGCCCCCGCACCGACGGCACCCAACTGGCCAAGTCCCTCAAAGCCGCCCTAGGCGTCCGCACCGCCAAACACGGCACCGACCCCGTCTGGCTCCGCATCGACCCGGTGGATCTGGCGTAACAACCGGCCCTACCTACGTTGCCGGCACTGCGCTCGTTCCTCGCTCCGTGCCGGCTCCTACGTCCGGGCGCCCGCCCACCCGCCCTAGCCTTCGGCGTTTCCTACCTGCTGCGGTCCATGGGAATCGGCTGGTGATAAATCGGTCGATCTGATCTATGCCGAGTGGTTGTCTGGATCCGTCTTCTCAGGACCCATACGAAGGAGTATGTGATGCCCGCACGCTTCAAGGACATCTGCTTGGACGCGGCCGACGATCGGGCGTTGGCCGAGTGGTGGTGCACCGCGATGGACTACCGCCTGGTCTTCGAGACGGAGGGTCCGCAGGCCGGGCAGTGGCGAGGCGCGATCGAGGATCCCACGGGCGCCGGACCACTGTTTTGGATCAATCGCGTTCCCGAGACGAAGTCGCTGAAGAACCGGATGCATCACGACGTCGTCGGCGACGTGCAGGAACTCCTCGACCTCGGCGCCACGCTCGTCCGTGCCCACGACGAGGAGATCGTGTGGGACGTGATGGCGGATCCCGAGGGCAACGAGTTCTGCGTGTTCGCACCTGGTGTGTAGCAGCCACCGCAGCCGATGAGGAACGCCGCAGGCTCGCGGACGTAGCGGGCCGAAGGCTTGGGGCGGGTGGGCGGGGTAAGTAGTAGGTAATCGCCCCGGACATAGGCGTGGTGTGGAGCGAGGAACGAGCGCAGCGCCGCGCCGGAGGTAGGGGCGAACGCGGGGAGCGGGCTGGGCGGGGTCTGGGGTGGTCGACCCGCCGGTAAACTTGGGCGGAACAACGTCCAGCGCGGCTTAAGGGGCTTGAACCGTGGCGATCCGACCGATCCGGCTCTTCGGCGATCCGGTGCTGCGTACTCCGGCGGAGGCCGTCAAGGACTTCGACAAGGAGTTGCGGGTACTGGTCAAGGACCTGACGGAGACGATGGTGGACGCGCCGGGGTCGGGGTTGGCGGCGCCGCAGCTGGGGGTGTCGCTGCGGGTGTTCACGTACAACGTCGAGGGGGTGTTGGGGCACCTGGTGAACCCGACGCTCGATCTGTCGGACGAGACGCAGGACGGGGACGAGGGGTGCCTGTCGATCCCGGACCTGCGGTTCCCGTGCACGCGGGCGCTGCGGGTGGTGGCGAAGGGGTTCAACGAGTACGGGGATCCGATCGTGGTGGAGGGGAGCGAGATGCTGGCGCGGTGCGTGCAGCATGAGACGGACCACCTCGACGGCATCCTGTTCGTGGACCGGCTGGACCGGGAGCAGCGGAAGGCGGCGCTGCGGGCGATCCGGCAGGCGGAGTGGGCCGGGCAGACGGTGCGCGTGAAGCAGTCGCCGCATCCGACGTTCGGCGGGGCCCGCTGATGCGCGTTCTGTTCGCGGGTACGCCGCAGCCTGCCGTTCCCTCGCTCGAAGCGCTGCTCGGGTCTTCGCGGCACTCCGTCGTGGGCGTGCTGACCAGGCCGGACGCGCCTACGGGGCGGGGGCGGCGGATGGAGCAGTCGCCGGTGCGGAAGGTGGCGGAGGAGCACGGGGTGGAGGTGCTGACTCCGCGGCGGGCCCGGGATCCGGAGTTTCTCGCCCGTCTTGCGGAGTTGGCGCCGGATGTCTGTCCGGTGGTGGCGTACGGGGGGCTGATTCCGCCCGCGGCGCTGGCGATTCCGGCGCGGGGGTGGGTTAACTTGCACTTCTCGCTGCTGCCGGCTTGGCGCGGCGCGGCTCCGGTGCAGCATGCGGTGATGGCGGGGGACGAGATCACCGGAGCGTGCACGTTCCAGTTGGAGGAGGGGCTCGACACCGGGCCGGTGTTCGGGACGATCACTGAGGAGATCCGGCGTACGGATACCAGCGGGGATCTGCTGGAGCGGCTGGCGGTCGACGGGGCGCGGCTGCTGGTGGCGACGTTGGACGGGATCGAGGACGGGACGCTGCACGCGGTGCCGCAGCCGGGCGAGGGGATCTCGCTCGCACCCAAGATCACCGTGGACGACGCCCGGGTGGACTGGAAGACGCCTGCTCAGCACATCGACCGGCTGGTGCGGGCCTGCACTCCGGCGCCGGGGGCCTGGACGACCTTGGGCGGGGAGCGGGTGAAGTTGTTCCCGCTGTCGCCGCTGCCGGGGGCTTCGGAGGTGGAGCCGGGGCGGATCGTGCTGGACAAGCGCGGGATGACGGTCGGCACCGGGTCGGGGCACGTGGTGCGGCTCGGCGACGTGCAGCCGCAGGGCAAGAAGCGGATGAGCGCCGCAGATTGGGCGCGCGGTTTGAGGTTGAGCGATGACGCTGCCCGATTCGAATAAGATCATCTGATGGCCGGGACTCAAGACAAGGCGCGGCGCACCGCCTACGACACGCTGCGCGCGGTTTCCGCGGACGACGCGTATGCCAACCTCGTGCTGCCGGGGCTGCTCACCAAGCGCGATCTGGACGCACGGGACGCGGCGCTGGCCACGGAGCTCGCGTACGGAACGCTGCGCGCGCAGGGCACGTACGACGCGATCCTGGCCGAATGCGTGGACCGCCCGCTCGCTCAGCTCGACCCGGAGCTGCTCGACCTCTTGCGGCTCGGTGCGCACCAGCTGCTCGCGACCCGGATCCCGCCGCACGCCGCCGTGGCCGCGACCGTGGATCTGGCCCGGGAGGTGCTGCACGAGGGTGCGGCACGGATGGCGAACGCGGTGCTGCGGAAGGTCGGCCGGGCCGACTTCGACGAGTGGATCGACCGGATCGCGCCCGATCCGCAGGACGATCCCGAGGGCTACCTCGCGCTCTACCGGGCGCACCCGCGCTGGATCGTCTCAGCGCTCTGGGACAGTCTAGCGGCGCATCGGGGGAGCAAGGTCGCGCACGACGAGATCGACCTGCTGCTCAAGGCGGACAACGAGCGGCCGGGGGTCACGCTCGTGGCTCGGCCGGGGCTCGCGACCATGGACGATCTGCTCGACGAGGGCGCGGAGCCGGGGCGGTTCGCGCCGACGGCCGCCTATCTGCCGCACGGCGATCCCGGGCGGGTCGAGCTGGTGCGGCGCGGTCGGGCGAGCGTGCAGGACGAGGGCAGCCAGCTCGTCGCGCTCGCGGTGGCCGAGGTGCCGATCGAGGGCGCGGACGAGTCCTGGTTCGACCTGTGCGCGGGGCCCGGCGGCAAGGCCGCGCTGCTGGCGGCGACGGCGGCGGAACGCGGTGGGCGGTTGCTGGCCGCCGAGCTGGCGCCGCATCGTGCGCGGCTGGTGAAGCGTGCGCTGCAGCCGATTCCGGGGCTGCACAAGGTGATCACGGCGGACGGGACCGAGCCCGCGTGGCGGCTGGGGGAGTTCGACCGGGTGATCGTGGACGTGCCGTGCACGGGGCTCGGCGCGCTGCGGCGTCGTCCTGAGGCACGTTGGCGGCGCGAAGCCAAGGACGTGGCGCTGCTCGCGGAGACGCAGAAGAAGCTGCTCAACTCGGCGCTCGACGCGGCCCGGCCCGGCGGTGTCGTGGGATTCGTCACCTGCTCGCCGCATCTGGCCGAGACGCGCATCGTGGTCGAGGACGTGCTGCGCAAGCGGGAGGACGTGCGGCAGATCGACGCGCGGCCGTACCTGCCGGGGGTTCCCGAGCTCGGTGACGGACCGGACGTGCAGCTGTGGCCGCACGTACACGGCACCGATGCGATGTACCTGGCGCTGCTTAGGAGAGAATGAGTCCATGGCCGTACAGATCTCGCCCTCCATCCTCAACAGCGACTTCTCCCGTCTCGCGGACGAGGTGGCCGCCATCTCACCGGCGGCCGACTGGGTGCACGTGGACGTGATGGACAACCACTTCGTGCCCAACCTGACTCTCGGCCTGCCGATCGTCGAGTCGCTGCTCAAGGTCTCGGACCTGCCGCTGGACTGCCACCTGATGATCGAGGACCCGGACCGCTGGGCCCCCGCGTACGCCGAGGCGGGCGCGCGTTCGGTGACCTTCCACGTGGAGGCGGCGGCCGCGCCGATCCGGCTGGCCCGGGCGCTGCGTTCGGCCGGGGCGCGGGCCGGGATGGCGCTGCGGCCCGCGACGCCGATCGAGCCCTACGAGGACCTGCTGCCGGAGCTCGACATGGTGCTGATCATGTCCGTGGAGCCCGGTTTCGGCGGCCAGAGGTTCCTGGAGTCGGTGCTGCCCAAGGTGCGGCGCACCCGCGAGGCGATCGCGCGGCACGGCGGCCAGATCTGGCTGCAGATGGACGGCGGCGTGTCGGCCGAGACGATCGAGCGCTGCGCGGACGCCGGGGCTGACGTGTTCGTCGCGGGTTCCGCGGTGTACGCGGCCGAGGACCGGGACCGTGCGGTGCGCGAGTTGCGCGCCCTGGCGGAGAAGGCGACCGGGGGCGCGTCCTGGGCGTGCGCGCACTGACCGCGCGCCGACTGCGTGTACTGATTTCGAATACTGATGCGTACGGGTCGTGGCAAGCGGCGCCGCGGCGTGCCAGTATGAACAGGGCCGCGCCCTCCGCGTCGTCGGGTGATGCGGAGAGCGCGGCCTTTACCGTTCGCACACGTACATCGTGGTGGGAGTGGGTGTAGGGGTGGGGCGGCGGCCTAGCCGAGGCTGTCGAGCTCGCCGTTCTTGACGCCGGCCAGGAAGGCGGCCATCTCGGCGCGGTCGAAGAAGAGCACCGCGCCCTCGGGGTCCCGGGAGTTGCGCACCGCGACGACGTCCTCGCCGAAGGGCGCGAACTCCACGCAGTTGCCGTTGGCGCCGCTGTAGGAGCTCTTGCGCCAGCCGGCGATCTTCGTCGTGTTCTTGCTCATGTCAGCAGCCTTTCGATGGTTCGCGTGCACCGTAGTTCTGCAATTGCATGTGCTTCGTGCACGAACGGTAGCACGCAGGCAGGTGACAGTGAACGGCGATCCGTCGAAATCACACGTCCCAGTGATGCACAAATATGTTCTGTGCTACAGATCCAGCCGGAGCTTCTCAAGGAGCTGACGGCTGCCACGCGGGGTCTCCGCGTCCACGACCAGCCGGTCGAATGCACGGCCGTAGACTTCGATCTCGTCCGGCCGCTCCAGGTACAGCGCCCCGGTCAGGTGTTCGATATACGCGATGTCGGGAAGCTCGACCTCGGCGAAACGGAGCAGCGAGAACGCGCCCTCGGCCACGTAGCCGCTGCGCTCGAACGGGATCACCTGCAGCGACACGTGCGAGTGCTGGGTGACGTCGAGCAGCCGCTCGATCTGCTTGCGCATCATCGCGGCGTTGCCGAGCGTGCGGTGCAGCACCGACTCGTCGACGACCATCCACAGCCGCGGCGGATTCGTGCCGTTGAGGATCTTCTGCCGGCGCAGACGCAGGCCGACCATGCTGTCGATGTCCTCGGCCGGCGCCTGCGGGTGGCCGTGGAAGACGACGGCCCGCGCGTACTCCTCGGTCTGCAGCAGGCCCGGGATGAACTGCAGCTCCCAGCTCTGGATCCGCGCCGCGGCCTCCTCCAAGCCGACGTAGTCCTCGAACCACTTGGGCATCCGCTCGTTGTAGCGGTGCCACCAGCCGGTCTGCTTGGACTGGGCGACGAGCGAGAGCAGCTGCCTGCGCTCCTCCTCGTCGATCAGGCCGTAGAGCGTGAGCAGGTCCTCGACGTCCCGCTCCTTGAAGCTGATCCGGCCGGTCTCCATCCGGCTGATCTTGGATGCGGAGCCGCGGATGCTGTATCCGGCCTCGGCGCAGCTGATTCCGGCCTTCTCGCGCAGCCGGCGCAGCTGACTGCCCAGGATCAGCCGGCGTACCGAAGGTCCGGCGCGTCCGGTGTTGCTCTCCGCGGCCGTCATCCTCGATCCTTCCTCGGTGCGAATCAGGATTCACTGATTTGCGAACGTGGTACAGGGTTCTACGCTAAGTTACGTTGCGCCCGAACGCCAGTGCCGAGCCGTGGAAACCATAGCCGGTTAAGGAGAGCGAACTCATGACGGTCAGTCCAACTCCCTCCGACTCAACTCAGCGTACTCCGGTGGGGGTGGACCCCACGAGGGCGAGCATCGCGCGGGTCTATGACGCCTTCCTCAACGGGAAGGACAACTACGAGATCGACCGGGCGGTGCTCAAGCAGGTTCAGGAGCACATGCCCTCCGCCCAGGAGCTGGCCTTCGAGAACCGCGGCTTCCTGATCCGGGTCTGCCGCTTCCTGGCCACGCAGACCGACCTCGACCAGTTCCTCGACCTCGGCTCGGGCCTGCCGACCGCCGAGAACGTGCACCAGGTGGTGCAGCGGGTGCGCCCGGAGGCGAAGGTCAACTACGTGGACAACGACCCGGTGGTGCTGGCGCACGGCCGCGCGCTGCTGGAGGAGAACGAGTACTGCCGCTTCGTCGCGGCGGACATCTTCGACCCGAAGTCGATCCTGGAGAACGAGGAGATCCGGCACTTCATCGACTTCGACAAGCCGCTCGCGCTGTTCCAGATGGGCACGCTGCACCACTACAACGGCCCGCGCGAGGCGCCGAAGGAGATGATGCGGGTGCTGATCGACGCGCTGCCCTCGGGCTCGTTCGTCGGCATCTCGCACTTCCTGGACCCGGAGAACGAGCACAGCACCACCGCGCGCGACGCGGAGGAGGCGTTCCTGCACAGCCCGATGGGCTCGGGCACCTTCCGCACGCACGCCGAGCTGCTCGAACTCTTCGACGGCCTCGAGCTGGTGGAGCCGGGCCTGGTCCGCTGCGCCGACTGGTGGCCGGACGGACCGCAGCTCAAGCCGCTCACCTCGGCCCAGCGCTGCATCGCCGGCGCGGTCGGCCGCAAGCCGTAGCCCTCAGCCTCACGAGTTCTCCCGGGACCGCCGCGCTCACGCCACGTCGTCGAGCAGGCGGTCCCGATGCGCGACGGCGGCCGCCTCGGTGCGCGAGGAGACGCCCAGCTTGGCCAGGATGTTCGACACGTGCACGGACACGGTCTTGGTCGTGATGTAGAGCCGCGCGCCGATCTGACCGTTCGACAGGCCCTCGGACACCAGCCGCAGCACGTCCGTCTCCCGGGCCGTCAGCTGCGGGGCGCTCGGGGCCTTCTCGCTCGCCACGGCGGGCACCACGCTCATCAGCCGCGCGCTGCGGGCCAGCTCGTCGATCTCGGCCAGCAGCACGGTCGCACCCAGGCGTACGGCGGTCTCCCGCGCCTCACGCGCCGCATCGGCGGCATCCTGGCGCCGCCCCGGTGTCCCGAGGCCCGCGGCGGCCTGACGGAGCCTCAGCTGCGCCCTGAGGTACACCGGCGCACCGATCCGCTCGGCGTGCTCGGCCAGCGCGGTCCAGTCCGCCGCCGCACGGTTCAGCTCGGCCTCGACCAGCGCCGCGTACAGCTCGTGGATCGGTGCGCGCCGCGGCATCTTCTCCGCCGCGTCACGCAGCATCCCGACCATCGAGCCGGGTTCGTCGCCGCCGAGCTCGGCCTCCGCGACGGCGGCCGCGTGCAGCAGATCCCAGGCCCACCACTCGAAGCCCTCGCGGACTCCGTCCTCGAAGATCGCGCGCGTCGCGGCGCGGGCCTCGTCGATCCGGCCGCGCGCGGTGGCGAGCAGCGTCAGGGCGGTGTGGTCCGGGATGCGGTGCTGCAACTCCTCGTCGGCGCCCTGCGCGTGCCGCCGCTGCACGACGTTGCGCAGCGAGAGCTCCGCCGCGTCCAGTTCGCCGCGCGCGATCTGCAGCAGCGCGCGCAGCCGCAGCAGGCTCGGGTCCTGGATGCCGGGCAGGCTGTGGTCGAGGTCCGCGTCGATCTGCTGCGCGGCCTCCTCCCAGCGGCCCGCCGCGATCAGCGGTTCGGCGATGTTGTTGCGCAGCAGGCCGCGCTGCGAACGGTTCGAGGCGGCCACGGTGCCGAGCGCGTTCTCCGCGATGCCCGCCGCGTCCGCGTACTCGCCGACCTTGTAGAGCTCGTCGGAGATGCAGATCTCGATCCGGGACAGCAATGTCGGGGTCTGACCCATCTTCAGCGCCTCGTCGCGCGCCGCGTACTGCAGCGCGAGGCCCCGCTCCCAGTCGCCGGTGTGGAACAGCGCCGACGCGTAGGACGAGCGGGCCATGATCAGGTCCTCCCGGTCCGCGAACTCCTCGCTCAGTTCGAGCGCCTCGACGGCCACGGCCACCGACTCGGCGATCCGGCCGTTGATGCACAGTTTCGAGCTGAGCCGGGCGAGGATGAAGGCGCGCTTGGCCGGGTACGTGTCGGCGGGCAGCAGTTCGACGGCGCGGTACCAGTCGTCGTACTCGATCCGGCCGAGGTGCGCGCGGTGCACGCCGCGCTGGTCGTGCAGGTGCGCGGCGAGCGTGGGCCGCGCCTGCTGGTCGACCGCGGCGAGACCGCCCTCGGCGAAGGACAGGCCGCGGTCGTGCACCCCGGCGCGTCCGGCGGCCAGCGAAGCGCGGTACATCCAGTAGACCTCGTCGGCCGGATCGGCCGGGTCGTGCGGCACCGCCGACCACAGTTCCAGGGCCCATTCCAGCATCGCGAGCTCGTCCGCGAAGGCGAAGCGCGCGTTCGCGACCTTGGCGGCACGCAGCGACGCGGCGAGAGCCTTGTCCGGCTGGTTCGCGCGGTACCAGTAGTGCGCCATCTGCACGTCGCGCGCCTCTTCGCAGACCAGGTCCGGGTCCTCCTCGAGGATCTCGCCGAGCCTGCGGCAGATCCGCGCGCGCTCGCCGGGCAGCAGGTCCTCGCGCAGCACGGCGCGCATCAGCGCGTGCCGGAAGCGGAAGGCGTCCTCGTCCTCGTCGCGGATCAGGATGTGCACGTCGAAGGCCGGGCGCAGCCGCTCGATGAGCTCGAACTCGTCCAGGCCGGCCAGCCGGGCGATCAGCGCCGTATGCGTGGGCTGATAGGCGCAGCAGATCAGCCGCAGCAGCGCCTTGGTCGGCTCCGGCAGCTGCTCGACGCGGGTGAGGAACAGGTCGTGCAGGGTCCAGGACAGTTCGTCCTCGGTCCCGCACTCGATGCTGCACGCCAGCTCCTCGGTGAAGAACGCGTTCCCCTCGGCGCGGCAGTAGATGTCCTCGAGCACGGCCTCGGTCACGGGCGTGCTCAGCAGCGCGGCGAGGTGCAGCGCGCTCTCCCGGCGGTTGAACCGGCACAGGTCCACCCGTTCCACGTCGCGCACCCGGGCCAACTCGGCGACCAGCGGGCGCAGCGGGTGGCCGCGGTGCAGCTCGTCGTCCCGGTAGGTGCCGATCAGCAGCACGCGGTCGTTGCGCAGCACCCGCGCGAGGTAGCCGAACAGGTCGCGGGTGGCGCGGTCGGCCCAGTGCAGGTCGTCGATCAGCAGGATCAGCGGCTGCTCGGCGGCGGAGCAGACCAGCACGGCCCGCACCGCCTCGAACAGCCGCGAGCGGGCGAACTGGTCGTCGATCCGGGCGGGCGGCGCGGCGCCGAACTCGGGCAGCAGCCGGGCGAGTTCGTCCCGCTCCCAGCCGGCGCAGGTGATCAGCCCGGCCTCGTCCAGCACCCGCAGCGCGCCGGTGAAGGCGGCGTACGGCACGCCGTCCCCGCCCACCTCGATGCACGAGCCGACCACGAGCCGCACCCCGCTGCGCCGCGCGAACTCCTCGACGAGCCGGGTCTTGCCGACCCCGGCCTCGCCGCCGAGCAGCACCGTCTGCGGGGACCCGGCCGCGGACCGCTCCAGGGCGGCCCGCAGCCGGTTCAGCTCGCTCTTGCGGCCGATGAACTCCCTACTCACTGACCTCGCCACACCTGTGAGTCTGCCATGCGGTTCCGACAAGGGGAGAGGGATTATCCGCGCCTCGTGCGTCGCGCTGTGTGCCATCGCGCTGCTCAGCCGATGTCGGCGGCGCACTGGGCGGCGCTGCGCTGCCGCGGGATCCGGCCCTCGGCGGATCCCGCGCCGTCGGCGCGCCTGGCCTCGCGCCTGGCGCGCTTGGCCTCGCGCACCATGGCGTTGCGCCGGGCGGCGGTCTCGAGCTCGGCCCTCCGCTGGGCGGCGAGCGCGTATCCGAAGCTGATGGGCTGCTGGGTCATCGGGATCTCCTCGAGTCCTGCTCCGGGGGATCTCCCCGGTGACTCAAGAATCCCGTCCAAGGTAGGCCCGGCGGATCGGTCGAACTCCCGAACTCGCGGCCCTTTCCGGCGGCCGCGGCTACCTTAGGAAGGGCCTCCGGCTACCTCAGAGGAGCCCGGATCGACCGGGTACCTCAGAGCGACCGAGGATTGAGGGCCGGGCTCGCGGGCCGATGGCTCTCGCCTGGCGGCGTTCTCGTCGGTCGCCACCCAAACCCAGGGTGGCTCCCTCCTCGGCCTTGCCAGACTCGGCCCTCGACCCGCTCCCTGATCCGGCCCTCAATCCTCGGTCGCTCTAGTGCCGCCGCGCCGCCGAATCGGTCTCGCCGCGCCGGTAGCCCGCCGCGTACCGCAGCCGCAGCGCGCCGAGCAGCAGGCCGAGCGTGCCGAGCACGGCGATCCCGGCCACGATCCGTCCCCAGCCGCCGCCGTTGACCGGGACCAGGGCCGCGACCAGCACGAGAGCCGACCCGGCGTACGCGTACGCTGCGTGGTTGAGCTGCTGGTCCGCGGGCCGGGCCGGGGCCGTGCCCGCGTCGACCAGCATGAGGTAGGTGAGCAGCAGCGCCAGTTCGACCGCCATCAGCCAGGCCGGCGGGCTCTGGAACGCGGCGATCAGCACGGCCGCGGCGGCGAGCAGGGTGTTGCGATACCTCAGGAGCTGGTGCCGCAGCCGGTGCGAGCGCATCTCCGGACGGTCCACGATCGGCGCGCCGACCAGGAATCCGACGGCGAGCGCGAGCGCGCCGGAGAACCACTGCGGGCTGAGGTGGTCCGGCCAGCGCGCCGGATCGAGCGCGCCGACCAGCAGCAGGGCGCCGAGGATCCGCGTCGGCAGCGCGTCGAGCAGCGTGTTCACCGCGTCCTCCCGTGCACCGGCTGCCGCAGCAGGGGCGCGAGCACCAGGTCGAGCGTGCTCTCGCCGTCCCAGGCCACCACCGGCATGCCGCGCTCGGTGAGGCTGAAGCGCAGCGCCTCGCGGTCCAGCCGCCACAGCCGCAGCGCGAGCGGCGCGCCCGGGTCCTCCGGGTCCAGCCGCGGCTCGCCGGCCGGGATCTCCACCACCACCGCCGGGTTGCCGCGCAGCGCGAGGTCCTGCAGCGCGTCCACGAAGCGGTCGTCGGCCAGCGGGGTCACCGCGTAGACCAGCGCGCCGTTCGGCAGCGCGGGCGGCGGCACCCGGTCCAGGTCGGGGGTCTGGTAGCCCAGGTCGCGGCGCACGTCGAGCACCGACTCGACGATCCGCAGCAGGTGCGTCGAACCGGTGCCGGGGGTCAGCCAGCGCAGCCGGCCGCCGAGCGAGACGATGCCGACCCGGTCGTGGCTGCGCAGGTAGGCGCGGGCGATCCCGGCGGCGACCCGGACCGAGTCGTCCAGCGTGCTGCCGCCGTGCGTGCCGACCACGTCGCCGAACGCGTCCAGCAGCACGACCGCGTCGGTCGCCTGCTCCGCCGCGAACTCGCCGATCTGCACGGAGCCGCGCCGGGTGGTGGCGGCCCAGTTGATCCGCCGCTGCCGGTCGCCCCACCGGTACGGCCGCACGCCGACGAACTCCAGGCCCTCGCCGCGCTGCCGCGAGGTGTGCTCGCCGAGCCGGTTCGGCAGCCGGGTCGGGATCGGGGTCAGCGTGCTCTCGTCCGGCAGCGGGAAGATCTCGCACTCGCCGAGCTCGACCCGCACCGTCTGCCGCGCCAGGCCGCCGCGGTCGTACACGTCGACGTCCACGGTGCCCAGGCTCCAGCGGCCCCAGCGGCGCGCGGTGAATTCGAGGTCGAGCACGGCGCCGTGCTGCTCCAGGCTGATCAGCTCGACGCCCGGGCCCGGGTAGACGGCCGGGTCAAGGCCGCCCGCGGAACCGGCGTACGACAGCTCGATCCGCGCGGTCATCGGCTCGCCCTCGAAGCAGCGGAGCACCGGGATCGTCGCGTGCGCCTCGATCCGGTCGGGCCTGGTCCCGGGCGTGGCCGCGAGCAGCAGCCACACGACCGGCCCGGCGGCCAGCGCGAAGGCCCAGGCGTGTCCGCTCAGCAGCGCGCCGAAGAGGGCGCACGCCGCGACGAGCCCGAGCCGGTGCGCGCGCTCGGACAGCCGCCAGCCGACGGGCCGTTCGCTGGGCGGTTCCAGGGGCTCGTCGGGTCTGTCGGGACGCCCGAGGGCGCGCTGCAGACGTTGATTCATGCGCCCGGCTTGCCCGGGGTGGTGCGCGGCGTCGGCACGGACTGCACGATCCCGGCGACGATGTCGTCGGAGTTGATCCGGCGCACCCACAGCTCGGGCCGCAGCGTGATCCGGTGCGCGAGCGCGGGCACCGCCACCGCCTTCACGTCCTCCGGCACCACGTAGTCCCGGTCGCGCAGCACGGCGTGCGCGCGGGCCAGCTGGACCAGCGCGAGACCGCCGCGCGGCGAGGCGCCGACCTGCACCTGCGCGTGCGCGCGGGTCGCGGTGATCAGGGCGATGACGTAGCCGAGCAGGTCCTCGTCCACCTCGACCTTCTCCAGGCTGGCGCGCATCGCGAGCACCTCGGCCGGGTCGGTCTTGGCCTCGAGCACGGCCTCCGGGGCGGCGCGGTCCAGGCGCCGCTTGAGCATCGCGGTCTCGTCCGCGGCGGGCAGGTAGCCCATCCGCGTGCGCAGCAGGAAGCGGTCGAGCTGCGCCTCGGGCAGCGTGTAGGTGCCCTCGTACTCGATCGGGTTCTCGGTCGCGATCACCACGAAGGGCTGCGGCAGCGGCCGGGTCACGCCGTCCACCGTCACCTGGCCCTCGGCCATCGCCTCCAGCAGCGCGGCCTGCGTCTTCGGCGGCGTCCGGTTGATCTCGTCGGCGAGCAGCAGCTGCGTGAAGACCGGGCCGGGCCGGAACACCATGTCGGAGGTGCGCTGGTCGTAGAACGGCGCGCCGGTCACGTCCGAGGGCAGCAGGTCCGGGGTGAACTGGATCCGGGTGAAATCCAGGCCGAGCGCGGTGGCGAAGGAGCGGGCCAGCAGCGTCTTGCCGAGGCCGGGCAGGTCCTCGATCAGCACGTGGCCACCGGCGAGCACGCCCATCATCACCAGTTCCAGCGCGTGGCGCTTGCCGACCACGGCGCGCTCGACCTCGTCGAGCACGGTCCGGGCGGCCTGCCCCGCCTGCTGGGGCGTCAGTTCGTCGGTCATGTGTGGGCTCTTCCTCGGTCCTGGTCGTCGTTCGAAGGGTCAGAGCTGTTCGAGCCGGTCCACCAGCGCGTTCAGCACGGCGTCCGGCGGCGGCTGCTGCGGCGCCGCGCTGCGCCGGTCCAGCGCCTGCAGCGGCGGTTTCGCGGACGGCGGCGCCGGCGAGCGGCGCGGGTCGATCCACGGCCACAGTTCGGGGCCGATCAGCGCGGCGGCCCGCTCCGGCTCGGCGTGCAGGCTGATGCCGTGCTTGTCGGCCAGCCGGACCGCGTAGAGGCGTTCCAGCTCGGGCTTGACCGCGTGCTGGAAGTTGCCGGAGGACGAGCGGGCCGCGGCGACCAGCGAGGTCCAGCCGAGCATGCTCAGGTTGCGCTGCTTGACCATGCGCAGCTGGCGCCGGTACTGGCCGTCCAGCACCTCGGCGCCCGCGACGTAGCCCGCGAGCCCGATGCCGAGCGCGGCCAGCAGCGCGAGCCCGATGCCCGCCGCGAGCCAGCCGCCGACCAGCGCGAGCGCGGTCTCCACGCCGAGCGCCGCCGCGCCGAGGATCGCCAGCAGCACCCGGGCCCGCGGCACGGGCGGACGTTCGAACACGGTCACTGCGCGGCCACCCCCAGCTGGGCCACGATCGCGTCCAGCGCCTCGCGGGCGTGATCGAGGTCTTCGTCGGTCATCGGGTGCGTGGAGAAGCGGGCCTCGCGGAACAGCCGCGCGAGCCGCCGGGGCGCCGGTCCGTCCACGACGCCGCGCTGGGTGGCCCGGGTGAGCAGGTCGGCCGGGCTGTCGGATTCGAGCCGCGGCACGCCCGCCTGGGTCAGCGACTCCTCCATCGCGGCGTAGCACGCGATGATCGCGGCCCGCGCCTCGCCCTCGAGCGCGCCGCGGCCGGCCAGGATCGCGGCGCCGAGCGCGGACTCGTCCTCGGCCTCCTCGGCGAGCGCGGGCGCCGGCGCGCCGGTGATGTCGGTCTCCGTGGCCCTACGCAGCCGCAGCAGCATCGCGATCACGGCGGCGGCGATCAGGATCGCCAGCCCGATGCCGAGGACGGCCAGGATCAGGCCGAGCGGCAGCCTGAACGTGCTGTGGTGCGCCGTATTGAGCCCCAGGGGCCGTGTCGTCTCCTGCTGGGCGGAGGGCTTGCTGGTCGACAGGAGGTTGATGCACTCGGTCAGGCACGCGGTCTGCGTGGCCGGCGGCTGCGTGCGCACCAGGAACAGCGCGACCGGAACGGCGGCGGTGAGCACGGCCGCGACGGCGAGCACGCCGCGGTGCAGCCTCGCTCCGGCCGTCGAGGACGGCTCGGTGGCCGACATCCGCTCGCGCAGCTTGACCATCGCCGTGATCCCGACGGCCAGCGCGGCGGCCGCGAACAGCCACCACTGGTGGCCGAGCACGCCGGGTTCGTGCGTGGCCGAGCCCTTCGCCGAGGCCAGCGCGGCGGCACCGAGCGCGAGCAGCAGCACCGCGCCGAGCACGATCAGGGGCCGGGGCACGCGTATTCGTCCACTTCGCCCCATGGTGCCCTTGTTCACGCGCCCTTATCCCCACGTCGTGCCCCCGTCGTCCTCGGTGCGACGGAGAAAGTACTGGCTGCCACCCTGCCACAGCCCGTACCCCGCTGTCAGCCGTTACAGCCGGGAGAGCGTCGTCGAGGCCTCCAGGAGCTCGGAGCCGATCACCTTGAGTTCGGCGCGCAGGTCGGTGGGGATCTCCCGGACCCGCTCGGGCAGCTGCCGGGTGGACTGGTAGAGCGAGAGTCTCGGCAGCGAGTCGGCGAGCTCGGTGTGCCGGTCCATCAGCCGGGCCAGGCCGTGCCGCCGCATCCGGGCCATGCCGTCCGCGAGCCGCAGCGAGACCAGCCAGACGCCGAGCTGCCAGAGCGGGATCAGGACGAGCCAGATCGCGACGTACACGTGGGTGGCCGAGGCGAGCGTGACGGTGATGTGCTTGAGCGAGCCGACCGAGCGCAGCACCTTCGGCTCGTAGTGCGCCTCCACCTTCGAGGGCACCAGGTAGAGCGCGAGCGACAGGGAGCTGAGCACGAACGGGATCGTGACGTAGATCGTCCAGCGCAGCCAGGTGCCCGGTGCCTGGAAGCGGCAGCTCAGCCGCATGAACGGCGTGGGCACCAGCACCGAGGTGATGTTGCCGATCGCGATCGGCGCCAGCGGCAGCGCGGCGAGCTGCGGCAGCGCGCGCGGGATCCACGCGTCCGAGTGGCCGAGCCGCGCCACGATCGCGACGACCGTGCCCACGAAGAAGAGCTCGCAGACGAACAGCATGAGGTTGCGCACCCGCAGGATCCGCGCCGGGTCCTCGCCCGAGCGCAGCAGGTCGGCCGCCCACACCGGCTCGGCGGCGAGCTGGTTGGTCAGCGAGCCGTCCGCGACGGCGCTCAGCACGACGAGCACGACCGTCGGTTTCGGGTCGTGGGTGAGGTCGGGGTGCGTGAACAGCACGATGTACGCGAGGAAGCCGTACCCGAAGCCCCAGCTGCACAGCAGGCCGTAGAGCCAGTCCGGCCGGGCGCGCACCACCCGGACGAACTCGCCGAGCAGGGTGGGTCGCCGGGGTGGCTCCCCTCGTACAGCCTCGTTCTCCGGCTCGTCCGTCGGCGTTTCCCGCGCGTCCATGCCCGCCCTCCCGCGGCAGTGATCGCAACTGACGGCAGGTCAGACTACCCACACCGCGGCGTACGTGGCCAGGCTGGAGCACCGGCCCGGGCAATGTCACGCAGCGTGACCGAAACCGCTCGCGCGGTGGCGTAGTTGCGCCACGGCAGGTTTCCGCCACGGCGGAGGTCTCCCATGGCGACCCGCCGCCCGGCATGCTGGACCGGTGCACGGGCGGCGACGGAGGGGCGCCGGTCGCGCTCGCACCTGCTCGGGTCCAGACCCGCCTGGTGGCCGGGGGGCAGCTGTGCGACGGGCCGAACCGGTCAGTCCGGCCGAAAACCCCTCGGGTGGATGGCCCGGCCCGTCGCGCCACGCTCGTCAGCTGGTGATCGACCTACCAGGGCGGCGTCATCACCTTGATCTCGATCCCGTTCGGGTCGGTCAGCCCCGCCATCCGGCCGAACGGGGTGTCCGCGACCGGCTCGGTCACGTGCGCCCCGGCCGCCAGCGCCGCGGCCACCGCGATGTCCACGTCCGCGACCTGGAAGTACGGGCGCCAGTGCGGCGTCTCGACCTCGTCCACCCGGAAGATCCCGGCGCGCGGCTCGCCGCCGATGTGCAGCGTCCAGTACGAGTCCGCCATCTCCGCCATGGCCTGGACCTCGGCGCCGAACAGCGCGCCGTAGAAGTCCGCGGAGGCCTTGCCCTCGGTCGTGACCAGCTCGAACCAGGCCAGGCAGCCGGGCTCGCCGTACACCTCGAAGCCGGGGAAGTCGAGCGCCTGCCACAGGCCGAAGTGCGCGCCGCCCGGGTCCACGCCGTGCGCGAAGCGGCCGTTGTTCCCGGCGTTCATCGCCTCGCAGATCACCGTGCCGCCGAGTTCCGGGATCCGGGCCACCGTCGCCTCGGCGTCGCGCACCGAGAAGTACCCCGTCCAGGGCATCATCGGGTGCTCCTCGGACATGTAGCCGATCCCGGCCACGGCCTTGCCGTGCACCCGCTGCTGGGCGTAGCGCGCGACCTCGTCGGACGGGTCGGGCTCACCGCTCCAGCCGAACAGCGGCTGGTAGAACCGCAGGTACTCCTGCTGCCCGGTGAGCAGCGTGTCGAGCCACGCGACGGAGCCCTCCGGGTGGGGGAGCGTGGAGTCGGGCATGGTTCTCGGCCTCCTTGGGATGGATCGCCTTTTCGGGATGTTTCGCTCCTACCCGTGCCACTCTGCCACCGACCCCCGACAAATTCCCGCCGTCGCGGCGTCCCGCCGTTCGGTCGGTTCGGGCGGCGGCGAACGGGGGACCTTCGGTGTCCGCCGGAGGGGCCCGGGTAGCGGCCCGTTGTGATCATTCGTCATATCTTCACTCTCGCGCTCACCGGTTCCATAGCCCTGGCCTGCGGAGGCGCCGCCGCGGCCGACGCGGGCGGCGGATCCGGATTCCCCGTCTACGACAACACCTTCTACTGGAACGTGAACCTGGAACGCGTCGGCGCGGTGAAGTCGAATGTCATCTACGAGGCGCCCGTCGCCCAGCTCGCGGGTCAGAATCCGAAGAACTTCCGCGGCGCCCGGCCGCGCGGCGCCGAGCTCGCGCTCCCCGCGAAGTCTGACTACGAGGCATACGTGCAGCGCACCGCCAGCCATCCGGGCCCCGTCGTCCTCGACTTCGAGACGCTCTATCTCAAGGGTCCGCGCGTCGTCGCCCAGCGGCACTACGAGAAACTGCGCAAGCTCCTGGAATGGGCGCACGAAGCCGTACCCGGCCGCACGGTCGGCTACTACGGCGTGCTCGGCAACACGAACCCGCGGTACTACAAGCTGGAGCGGCGGCTCGCCGAGCGCGAGGACGCCCTGTTCCCGAGCCTCTACACGTTCAGCGACAACCGCCCCGCGTGGCGCACCCGCTTCGTGCGGATCATGGCCGAGGCCGCCAAGGTCGCGCCCGGCAAGCCCGTCTTCGCGTACCTCTGGCCGCAGTACCACGACGGCACCAAGCTGGCCGGCCGCTATCTGACGCCGGATCACTGGCGCTACGAGCTCGAGACCGCGCAGACGCTGTGCGCGGGGGTGGTCATCTGGAGCCCGTGGACCAGCGACCCGGACCGGCGCTGGGTGGATCAGACCGCGGACTTCCTCGGCGCGTGAATCAAGCGCCGGGAGCGTGCGGGATGCCCTCGACCTCGTGTTCGGCCTGGCCGAGCGCCTCGTCCAGCAGCCGCTTGATGTGGTCGCCGCGCAGCCGGTAGTACCGGGCCCGGCCCTCGGCGCGCTGGTCGACGAGCCCGGCGAGCCGCAGCTTCGCGAGGTGCTGGCTGGCCGCGGTGGGGGAGCAGCCCGCCGTCTCCGCCAGGGTGCTGACGCCGAGCTCGCCCTCGCGCAGCGCCCAGAGCAGCCGCAGCCGGGTCGGCTCGGCGAGCATGTCGAGGTAGCCGACGGCGGTGTGCACGTGGGCGTCGGGCAGGGTCCGGCCGAGCGCGGATCCGTGGTGCTCCGCCGGTCGCTCGCCGGGGACGGCTAAGTGGGCCATGCCTCATCCTCTCATCTGCGAAGTTCTCGCAGGAAGGAGCCGTCCGCAGTTACCTTCTCATCTTCACTGTTGCGAAGATGACGTGCTAACGTGGCCGGGTGAACTCAGCATCCGCGCTCGTCCTCGCCGCGGCCGGAGTCGGCTTCGGCCACGCCGTGCTGCCCGACCACTGGGCCCCGCTGGCCGTGCTCAGCCGCAGCCGCAAGGACCCGCTGCACCGCGTCGTGCGCCGCGCCGCCGCTGCCGCCGGGACGCACGTCGTGGTCTCGCTGCTGCTCGGCGCGCTGCTGATCGGGGTCGGCCTGAGCTTCCGCGCGACGGTCGTGCGCTACGAGGACTACGTCGTCGGCGGACTGCTGCTGGCGACCGGCGCTGTCTTCCTGGTGCTGGAACTGACGGGTCGTGGGCACGGACACGACCATTCCCACGATCATGAGCACGAGCACGAGCACGGCCACGAGCATCACCACCATGATGACCACGAACACGGCGGCGGCCGGATCCGTGCGGCGGTCGCGCTCGCGGTGCCGTTCGGCGCGGCCGCCTCGCCCGACCTGACGATCCTTCCGGTGTTCCTCGCGGCCAGCGCGCTCGGCGGGGCCACGGCGGTCGGCGCGCTCGCCGTGTTCGCGGGCGTGACGATGGCGACGATCGTCGGGCTCACCGTCGCCGCGACCCTCGGCGTGGCCCGGCTCACCGCGCCGTGGATGGAACGCCGCGCGAACCTGCTGACCGCCGTCACGCTGCTCGTCTTCGGCGGCCTGATCGCGTTCGGGATCCTCTAGAGCACGTTCGGGCTGCGCCGCTCCAGCCGCACGACGTCGCGCCAACCGCGGTCGCCGTGCCGGCCGATCTTCTCCTGCACGCCCAGCACCCGGAAGCCCGCGCGCTCGTGCAGCGCGAGGGACGCCGCGTTCTCCGGGAAGATCCCCGCCTGCAGCGTCCAGACGCCCGCCGCCTCGGTGGACTCGATGACCGTGTCAAGCAGCGTCCGGCCCACGCCACCGCCGCGCGCACTCGTGCCCACGTAGACCGACACCTCGACGACGCCCGCGTAGACCGGACGGCTCGAAACCGGCGAGACCGCCACCCAGCCGAGCACCACGCCGTCCTGTGCGACCGCGACGAAGCGGTGGTTCGGCAGCTTGCCCGCGTCGAAGACCGACCAGTCCGGCGCCTCGGTCTGGAACGAGGCGTTCCCACTGTCCAGACCGTCCTGGTAAATCGCCAGAACCGCGTCCGCGTGCGCGTCGGTCATCGGTACGACTTCGAACTCGAACATGTCGCCACGCTAGCGGAACCAAGTGAAGAGCATTCGCATCCAAGCTCCGCCGAACACGCAGGAGAGGGATGGGGAACTCGGATGTCGAGAACACGCAGACGTATGACACGCACGGTCGGAATGATCCTGCTGGCCACGTTGGGGATAGCCGGAGTCGGGCTGATCGCGGGATGCAGCGACAGCAGCTCGTCGAGCGGGTCGAACTCCACAGCCGCGGGCGCGGCGAAGGCGCCCGCCGGAAGCGGCTCGTATGGTGCGGTCACGAACGGGCAGGCGGGCGCCGCCGCGGGCGCGAACTCCGCCGGTTCCAGTAAGACCACGAAGGTCACCGACACCGGTAACCTGGTCGTCCTCGCGGGCCTGCAACTCGGAGTGAAGAGCCCCGAGCAGTCCGCCCAGAACGCGGAGCAGGTCGTCCTCGCGGCGGGCGGCTACGTCGCGGGCGTCTCCGAGGGCGCCGGGCCGCAGGTGCTGCCCAGCGCGAACACCACCGCCGACGCCACGGAGAGCAGCGAGACCGGTGTCAGTCCACTGACGCTGCCGAGTCCGAGCGCCGTGCCGAACTCGGACCAGGCGCTGCTGCTCCTGCGCGTCCCGCCGGCCAAACTCGACTCCGTGCTCACCGCGCTGGCCGGGACCGGCAGCGTCAGCTACCGCACCCAGTCCGAGACCGACGTGACCGGCCAGGTCGCCGACGTGAGCAGCCGGATCGCCTCCGCGCAGGCCTCGCTCACCGAGCTGCGCGGGATGATCGACAAGGCCGCGTCCATGAACGACCTGATCTCGCTGGAGCAGGCCCTGGCCAGCCGCGAGTCGGACCTCGAGTCGCTGGAGGCGCAGCAGCGCGCGCTCGCCGACGAGACCGGCTACGCGACCGTGACCGTCGGCTTCTTCGAGCCCGCCGGCGCGGCCGCCGCGGCCAAGCACCCCGCCCACCACAACGCCTTCGTCACCGCGCTCGACGACGGCTGGCACGCGCTCGTCGCCACGTTCCGGGTGATCCTGGTCGTGCTCGGCTGGCTGCTGCCGTTCGCGGTGGTCGTCGCGCTGCTCTGGTGGCCCGTCCGCAGATTGTCCCGGCGGACCTGGTGGCGCCCGCGGCCGGGGCATCGGACAGAATAGGTGGATGCCGATCTTGCCGCAGGCCGGGGAGCTAGCCCCGGCGAGCCCGTACGTGGACCTGGACCGCGAGACCTGGAGCGGCCTGCGCGAGCGTACCCCGCTGCCGCTCACGGCCGCCGAGGTCGAGCAGCTGCGCGGGCTCGGCGACGAGATCGACCTCGACGAGGTGCGCGCGATGTACCTGCCGATCTCGCGGCTGTTGAACCTCTACGTCGGCGCGGTGCACGGGCTGCGCGGCGCGCTCGGGACCTTCCTCGGCGACTCGCCGGAGGCCGGGCGCGCCCAGGGCACCCCGTTCGTCATCGGGATCGCGGGCAGCGTCGCGGTGGGCAAGTCGACCACGGCGCGGCTGCTGCGGGCGCTGCTCGCGCGCTGGCCCGAGCACCCGCGGGTCGAGCTGGTGACCACGGACGGCTTCCTGCTGCCGAACGCCGAGCTGGAGCGGCGCGGCCTGATGCAGCGCAAGGGCTTCCCGGAGTCCTACGACCGGCGCGCGCTCACCCGCTTCGTCGCGGACATCAAGTCGGGCCGGGACGAGGTGCAGGCGCCGGTCTACTCGCACCTGGTGTACGACATCGTGCCCGGTGAGCGGGCCGTCGTGCACCGGCCGGACATCCTGATCGTCGAGGGGCTCAACGTGCTGCAGCCCGCGCTGCCCGGCCAGGACGGCCGGACCCGGATGGCGCTGGCCGACTACTTCGACTTCAGCATCTACGTGGACGCGCGCGAGTCCGACATCGAACAGTGGTACCTGGACCGGTTCCGGAAGCTGCGCGACACGGCGTTCACGGATCCGAACTCGTACTTCCGCCGCTTCACCGAGGTCTCGGAGGACGAGGCGATGGAGTTCGCGCGCGGCGCCTGGGCCCGGATCAACCGGGTGAACCTCGTGGAGAACGTGCTGCCCACCCGCGGCCGGGCCACGCTCGTGCTGCGCAAGGGCGCCGACCACAGAATCGAACGCGTCCGGCTGCGCAAGCTCTGAGGCCTGCGCAGCCGGACGCGATGGCGGCTGAGGTGTTCGGTTGTCCGGCCGGGAGCGGATCAGGCTCCTGCGGCGCTCGAGTCGGTGATGGCGGAGATGATCTGCGAGTTGACGGTGGCGATGGTCGGCGCCTGCGAGGACTGGTCCACGCCGACGTCGATCAGCGTGAAGTAGCCGGACTCGCCGGGCAGCGGCATCGCGATCAGCTCGACCGTTCCGCTCGGGCCCGAGTAGTTCGGCGTGACGCTCCAGGTCACCTGGTAGCCGGACCGCCCGGCCACGGTGACCGCGCCCTGGCTGACCACCGTGTGCGCGGTGATCGTGCCGTAGTTGCCCTTCGCCATCGCCGCGATGTCCGCGGTGGCCACGCCCTGCGCGGTCGAGCCCTTGTCGATGGTGAAGTTCACGCCGCCGCGGGTGCAGGTGAGCGTGGAGCTGCTGTTGGAGGTCGAGCCGTTCTCCGAGGCCAGCGCGCTCGGGCAGGTGTACGGGCCGGTGCTCAGCGTCGGCCAGCTGCCGTTCCCGCTGGTCGAGCCCGAGGTGCCGGTCCAGCCGCTGGGCAGCGGGATGGTCAGCCCGTCGATCGGGTCCGAGACGGTCTGGCCGCTGCCGCCGGTGACCGTGGACTGCGGGGTGGCCGAGCTGGTGCCGCCGCCGAGGCCGCCCGTCCCGCCGTTCCCGCCGCCGAGTCCGCCGTTGCCGCCGCCGAGGCCGCCGTTCCCGGTCGGCCCGGTGGTCGGCTGGTTGTTGTTCGGCGACGCGGTGGAGGTGGTGTTGTCGTTGCCGCGCAGCGCGAAGTAGGCACCGAGCCCGCCGCCGACGAGCACGACCACGACCGCCGCGGCGATCAGGCCCTTGAAGGCCGAGCCGCGCCGACCACCGCCGGCGCCCGGCGCGCCGTCACCGCTGCCCAGGGGCCGGACCATCGCGCTCCACGCGGCGCCGTCCCACCACCGCTCCACGGGGAGGCCGTCAGGACCGGTCTCTCCGGTCGGGTACCAGCCCGAGGGGGCCGAGGGTTGCGTGGGGTCCGGTATTGACATGTCTGGAGGATATCCAGGCGGCACCCAGGGACGATCGAGACGCGGCTAAGAATTCCCCGAACAACTCCTGTGGGAAATTCAGACTGCGTCCATTCTTCTCACGCTTGCTCATGCGAGGACCTCGAACTCGTCCCCGACACTGAGCCGCCCGGTCGTGTCCGGAATGAGGTTCATGGCGAAGAACACCGCCTTGTCCTCCCGGCGGTGCTTGCGCAGCGCCTTGAGCGGCTGCTGCCCGGCGAAGCGGCCGAGCTCCGGGTCCACGGTCGTCAGCACGCACCGGTCGCACCGCTTGACCACGCGAAAGACCTGGTCGCCGATGCGGATCCGCTGCCAGGAGTCCTCGGCCCAGGGCGCCGTGCCGTCCACGACGACGTTCGGCCGGAACCGGGTCATCGGCACCGGATCGCCGCCCATCTCGACGATCCAGTCGGCCAGCGCGCTGAGCGAACCGGCCGAGGCGAGCAGCAGCGGATAGCCGTCCGCGAACGAGACCCGGTCCTCGGGAAGCGAGAACGCCGGGTTCGTCGGACGCGCCGAGGTGTCATCCATCCGGACCAGCCGCGACGGCTGCCCGAGGAAGGAGCTCACCCACGCGTCCGCCTCCGGCCCGGCGCCCGCGACCTTCCCGGTGAAGCGCCACACGGTCACCGTCACCGCCTCGGCGCCCAGCTCGCGGGCCACCGGCGGCAGTTCGAGGTCCGGCATGCCCGGCGCCGAGAGCCGCAGGCCGCCCCCCGCCGCATACGTCGGCCGGATCAGGGCCATTCGGGGCAGCACGCGCTGGGTGCGCATCTGCCCCTGCTCGTCGGTGACCAGCCAGCGCCGGTCCCCGGCCAGGCCCCAGGGTTCGAGCTCGGCCGTCTCCAGGTCCACCCGGTGGCAGGACTTGACCGGGTAGATGTGCAGGGACGCGAGATAGGGCTTCATGATCGGCATGGTCGGATCAGCCTGCCACAGCGAGGGCGAGCGGCAGCACGGCGGGGGCTCCGGCCTGGCGCAGCAGCCGCGCGGCGACGGTCATGGTCCAGCCGGAGTCGACCAGGTCGTCCACCAGCAGCACGGGACCCGGGCAGTCGGCGAGCCGTTCGCGCAGCTCGGCGGGCAGGCCGAAGGCCTCGTGCACGGCGCGCAGCCGCCACGCGCTGTTACTCGGGCCCGCGTGCGCGTCATCCCGGACGCGGTGCACGGACCCTGCGACAGGAAGCTTGCCGATCTCCGAGACGCCTTCGGCCAGCGAGGCGAGCAGCCGCGGCCTGGTGCGCGAGGCGATCGTGACGATGCCGACCGGCCGCCCGGCCCCGGACCACGGCCCGCCCTCGGCGCCGTCGGCCGCCCACTCCTTGAGCACGTTGACGATCGCGCCGAGCAGCTGCGGCTCGACGCGCTGGTCCACCGCGCCGGTACCGAGCAGTTCGCGCAGCGCCGAGCCCCAGCCGAGGTCGGTGAGCCGTGCCAGGGCCCTGCCTTCGCCCGCCAGCTCCTCGGCCGGGATCTTGCCCTTCAGCGAGACCCCGACGGACTGCATCCCGGTCGGCCACTGCCGACGCGGCTCGATCGCGACCCACGCCCGCTTCGCATGCGACCCGGCCGCCTCCACGACGCTCTGCGTCACGCTCGCCTCGAGCCTGCGGCCGGTGCAGTTGTCGCAGCGCCCGCACGCCGTCGCCTCGGCATCGTCGAGCTGGCCGCGCAGGAACTCCATGCGGCAGCCGGTGATCTGCGCGTACTCCAGCATCGCGCGCTGCTCGGCCTCCCGCGCCGCCGTGATGCGCGCGTACCGCTCGGCGTCGTAGAACCACTCTTGGCCGGTCGAGATCCAGCCGCCCTGCACGCGCTTGACCGCGCCGTCCGCGTCCAGCACCTTCAGCAGCAGCTCGAGGCGCGAGCGCTTCAGATCGACCAGCGGCTCCAGCGCCATCGTGGACAGCGGCTTCGGCGCCCGCCCGAGCGCGTCGAGCACCCGCTCGACGGTGCCCTGCGGCGGGAAGGTGAGCGAGGCGAAATACCGCCAGATCTCCCGGTCCTCCGCGCCCGGCAGCAGCACCACCTCGGCCCGCTCCACGCCGCGTCCGGCGCGACCGACCTGCTGGTAGTAGGCGATCGGCGACGAGGGCGCGCCCAGGTGCACGACGAAGCCGAGGTCCGGCTTGTCGAAGCCCATGCCCAGCGCGGACGTCGCGACCAGGGCCTTGATCTTGTTGTCCAGCAGGTCCCGCTCGGCCTGCCGCCGGTCCTCGTCCTCGGTGCGGCCCGAGTACGCGGCCACCGCATACCCCCGGGAGCGCAGGAAGTCGGCCGTCTCCGAGGCCGCCGAGACCGTCAGCGTGTAGATGATCCCCGAGCCCGGCAGCTCGCCCAGCTGCTCGGCGAGCCAGGCCAGCCGGCTCGCGTTGTCCGGCAGGGAGAGCACCGAAAGGCGCAGCGACTCCCGGTCCAGCGAGCCGCGCAGCACCAGCGCCGAACCGCCGCCGGTGCCCAGCTGCTCGGCCACGTCGTCCGTCACCCGCGCGTTCGCCGTCGCCGTGGTCGCCAGCACCGGCAGGCCCGGCGCGAGCGAGCCGATCAGGTCTCGTAGACGCCGGTAGTCGGGCCGGAAATCGTGCCCCCAGTCGGAGATCGAGTGCGCCTCGTCCACGACCAGCAGGCCGACGGTCGATGCCAGGTGGGGCAGCACCTCGTCCCGGAACGACGGGTTGTTCAGCCGCTCCGGGGAGATCAGCAGCACGTCCACCGAGCCCTCGGCGATCCGCGCCTGGATCTCCTCCCACTCGTGCAGGTTCGCCGAGTTGATCGTGCGGGCCCTGATACCGGCGCGCTCGGCCGCCTCGACCTGGTTGCGCATCAGCGCGAGCAGCGGCGAGACGATCATCGTCGGCCCGGCGCCGCGCGAGCGCAGCAGCGCGGTGGCCACGAAGTAGACCGCCGACTTGCCCCAGCCGGTGCGCTGCACGACCAGCGCCCGCCGCCCCTCGACGGCCAGCGCGCGGATCGCCGTCCACTGATCCTCGCGCAGCCGCGCCGACTCCCCGGCGAGGCGGCGCAGGACGGACTCCGCCTCCTCGCGGGTGGGCGGTGCGCTGATCATGGATTCGCTCATGGAATCTTTTGTACAGGTTCGTTCCGACGGCAGGCCAGTTTTTCCGGATCAGGTGGGAAGATCCGGCCCACGCAAGCCGCTGATCAGGCGGAAACCGGGACGCCGAGCCCGTCGACCAGCTCCGCGTTCGGCAGTTCGGCCAGCACGCCGCCGGGCAGCCAGAGCTTCGAGCCGCGGATGCCGGAGCCGATCACCACGCGCGGGGCCTCGGCGACCGCGCGGTCCACCAGCACCGGCCAGTCGGCGGGCAGCCCGATCGGCGTAATCCCGCCGTATTCCATTCCGGTCAGTCCGACCGCGTCGTCCATCGGCGCGAACGACACCTTCCGGGCGCCGAGCTGCCGGCGTGCCAGACCATTGACGTCCGCCCGCGTCGTCGCCAGGACCATGCACGCTGCGTAGAAGACCTCGCCGGCGCGTTTTCCGGCCAGGACGACGCAGTTCGCGGACTCCTCCAGGCCGACGCCGTACTCCGCGCAGAACGCCGCGGTTTCCGCGAGCGTCGGGTCGATCTGTGCCACCTCGACGCGGTCCGCGAGGCCGAGCTTGGCCAGGGCGTCGAGGGTTGGTTGCGACAGCAGATCCGGCCGGTCCAGCGCTGGTTCGTGTGTGAGCTTCCCAGACATGGGGTCCAGCTTGCCACGGCTTTACCAAGGCCGTGGTGTGATGGCCCGGTCGAGAACTTCCGAGATTTCCGTGATTCACCCGGTCCGGGAACGTCTCCGATAGAGAAGGACGGCGGATTCGCGCGGTACGCGTGGCAGCGATGGGAGTGGTTCGGGCGTGACCCTACAGATGGACACGGCGTGGGTGCGCGCCGCGCGGGCCGGCGATCCGGCGGCGCTCGACGCCGTGGTCGCCGAGTACCTGCCGCTGGTCTACAACATCGTGCGTCGCTCGCTGCGGCACAGCGCGGACGTGGACGACGTCGTGCAGGAGACCATGCTGCAGCTCGTGCGCGGCGTCGGTTCGCTGCGCGATCCGGAGCGGCTGCGCGCCTGGGTGGTCGCGATCACCGTGAACCAGATCCGGGACCACCAGCGCTCGGCCGTGCGCGCGCCCGCCCCGTTCGACGAGCGGCTGGACATCCCCGATCCGGGCGGCGAGTTCGTCGACTACACGCTGATCCAGCTCGACGTCTCCGGGCAGCGGCGCGAGACCCAGCAGGCCGCGCAGTGGCTCGACCCGGACCACCAGGATCTGCTGGCGCTGTGGTGGCTGGAGGCCTCCGGGCATCTGACCCGGCCCGAGCTGATCGACGCGCTGGAGGGCGACCCGCACCACGTGGCGGTGCGCGTCAGCCGGATGAAGGAGCAGTTGGACGCGGCGCGCGGCATCGTGCGCGTCCTCACGCGGATGCCGCGCTGCCGGGGCCTGGACGACATGGCCTTCGAGTGGGACGGCGTCGCGTCCTCCGTGTGGCGCAAGCGATTCGCCCGGCACATCCGCGAATGTCCGCACTGTGACGCCGCGACGCGCGACCTGATACCGCCGGAGCGCCTGCTCGTCGGGATCGCGATGCTGCCGATCCCCGCCGCGTACGCCTCGCTGCGCGCCTCGACAGTAGTAATAGATGTGGAGCAGCCGAAGGCGCCTCGGCGGCACGGAGCGCACCGCAGCGGCAAGGCGACGGGGATGGCCGCGGCCAAACCGCTCGGCATAGCCTTCGCGGCGATCGCGGTCGTCGCGGTCGGCGCCGTGGCCTACGAGGGGCTGCACCCGAAGCAGAACACTGTCGCCATAACGACGACGTCCACCAGTTCCGCGATCGCCTCCAGCGCGCAGGCCTCGCCGACTGCGTTGACCGTCCCCACGATCTCCGCGTCACCGTCGGCGAGCGCGCCGAGCACCTCCAGCAAGCCGACCGTCGCGCCGACCACGGCCCGGCACACCACCAGCGCGCCGAAGACGAGCGCCGCCGCCGTGGTCGCGACCACCTCGACGGCCGCGAGTTCGAACTCGCAGACCGCCGCGCAGCAGGTGCTCGACGTGATCAACAAGGCGCGCGAGCAGAACGGGCTCAAGCCGTACACGATGAGCACGGACCTGATCAACAGCGCGAGCGCGCACAACACGCGCATGGAGGACGGCTGCGGCCTGTCCCACCAGTGCTCCGGCGAGGCCGCGCTCGGCGACCGGGAGACCGCCGCCGGGGTCCAGTGGACGTCGGCGGGCGAGAACATCGGCGAGGGCGGGCCGGTCAGCAACACGCAGTCGTCGATCGCCAGCATGGCCGTGTCATTGACCAACAGCATGCTGGCCGAGCAGCCGCCGGACGACGGCCACCGGCTCAACATCCTGAGCAGTTCGTACACCGAGGTCGGCATCGCCGTGACCCGGGACAGCAACGGAACCGTCTGGATGACGCAGGACTTCGCCGGGGACGGCTGAGCCCTCGCGCCGAGTCGGCCGTGCGGTCAGCCCTCGGCGGACTGCTCCGCGTGCAGCGCCGCCTCGGCCGCCGCCAGTTCCCGCTCGGCGTCGGCGATCCGGGCGGGCAGCAGGCCCTCGGCGCGCGCGAGTTCGACGGCCCGGCGCGCCAGCAGGGCCGCGCGGCGCGGATTGCCGTTCTCCCGCTCGGCCCACGCGAGCGCGACCAGGCCGCTCGGGATCCGGCGCTGCTCGCCCTGCTCCTCGCGCAGGTCGAGCGAGATCTGCAGGTGCTGCACGGCCGTGCCCACCTGCTTGTCGGCGACCAGGTGGTAGAAGCCGAGATGCCGGTGTATCTCGGAGCGGGTGTAGAGGTCGCCCGCGGCCTCCAGTGCCGGTATCAGCGACTCGGCCCGCCGGTAGTGCGTCATCGCGCCGTCGAAGTCGTCCTTCAGCACCTGCACGTACACGCCGAGGCCGAACTCGACGTGCGCGATCCCCGCCTCGTCGCCCAGTTTCTCGAACCCGGCGAGCGCGGCGGCGAACTGCTCCTGCTCGAGTTCGACGACGGCCTGCTCCGGCTGCTCGCCGGCGATCAGGCTCGTGATGTTGCGGTAGTGCAGCACGTAGCCGTGCAGGCAGGCCGCGGCGGCAGCGCCCGCCTCGTCCCCGTGCTGCTCGGCGCTGTGCGCGGCCGCCCGCACCAGCCGCTGCGCCTCCGCGAACTCGCCGGTCCGGAACCCCGCCTCGATCAGCGCCTCGTCCGCGGCGGCGAGCAGGTCCTCCGTCGTGATCTCAGTGTTCTGTCCTGACGTCATGGACCCACTGTAAGGGGTGCCGAGTCACCCCAGTCCCAACGGATTCCCAAACGACAGGGACCGGCCGAGAGCGCGACGGCCAGCACCGAGCCGATCGCGTCCGGCTTGAGCAGCCGCTCCTGCGGCCGCGAGTCCGCGTCCAGCTCGGCGGTGCGGTAGAAGTAGCAGGACTCCGGCAGTGCCGTGGTGTCGAAGCGCACTTCCATCAGGTACTCGCGCACCGGCACGTGCAGCGCCGTCTCCATCGTCGTCGAGTACGGACGCGGCGTGCGGTTCTCGTGGGTGTACTCGAGGATGATGATGTCGCCCCGGCTGAGCGGGCGGTCGAACAGGATCTCGGCCACGATCAGGCCGATCTCCGGGTTCTCCACCACCTTGCCGAGCCGGTGCGGCGGTTCGACCCGCAGCCGCGGCGGCGGGCCCGGATCCTCGCGCTGGAAGCCGGTGATCCAGCGGTCCGGGCCGTCCACCTCGGCGCGCAGCAGCTGCCTGCTGTACATCCCGCGCTCCCGGCCGCGCGCGTCCAGCTCCAGCCGGGCGTGCGTGCTCAGCCGGGTCAGCGCCTCGTCCCAGCGGGTGTCCACCTCGCGCAGCGCCGACTCCATGTTGCCCGCGCTGAACGCGGCCAGCCCCCGGTTGTCGGTGACGGCGGCCAGCCGGCGGCCGCGCGGGCGCGGCGGGCCGATGAGCGCGGACAGCGACTTCGGCGGGACCCCGAGGACCTCCTCGAGTTCGGCGAGCACCAGCAGCGAGGCGGGGCGCTCCGGGCGGTAGCGGCCGGACTGCCAGGAACTGAGCGTGGCCACCGATATCCGCGAGCCGCGCCGCTTGAGCCGGTCCTGGATCCGGTCCAGGCTCAGCCCGCTGGCCGCGACGGCCGTGCGCAGCGCCTCGTCGAAGGGTCCGGTGTTGAGCAGCCGGGTGAGCCGAGCCTCGACCCGTTCCCCGTCGGTGGAGCCGCCGCGCGGTGCCGTCGGTTCCACCGGACTCGGATACATCTCGGATGTCCTCCCGGCTGGTCGCACGGCGTCGCCTTCAGCTCAGAACGTACCGGTCGTCGCCCCCGGAACAGTGAGGGCTTTCCTCAGGAGTTCTCCCAATCGTGACCTTACGTTGATCTTCGCGTCGGGGCCCGGTTAAGTTCCGGGACGGTAAACGCTTCCTTTTTCGTGCCCTGCTATGTCCTGAATTGTAGGGACGGACCGGCAATTCGCTCAAGTCTAAACGGCAATTGGGCCCTTGTCGGCCCGCGCGCCCCACAAGCAAGCTGAGCAAC
The DNA here is from genome assembly GCA_035493475.1 of Actinospica sp. GTDB lineage: Bacteria > Actinomycetota > Actinomycetes > Streptomycetales > Catenulisporaceae > Actinospica. Next base: position 4,917 of record DATJIF010000074.1, on the reverse strand, counting down.
GGCCGCACCGATTGCCCACACACGTCGGTGCGGCGCGTAACAGCGTGCCGGGCGGACGCCCCGTTCCCGCCCCGCCCGGCCGCGTCCCCGCTACCCACAGGGAGTTCCGCATGTCCCACCGGACCACCACCGTCCGCATCGTCGCGCTCGGCGCGGCCGGCGCCGCCGCGCTGTTCGCCGCCCCCGCCGCGTTCGCCGCGTCCCCGGCCGCCACCGCCGCGCCGCTGCAGGTCACCGCCGCGCAGGCGCACCAGGAGACGCACGGCCTGCAGGCCCTCGGCCACCGCAGCAACACCACCGTCTCGTCCAGCAACTGGTCGGGCTACGCCGCCACCGGCAGCAGCGGCGCCTTCACCTCGGTCTCCTCCTCGTGGGTCCAGCCGACCCTCACCTGCACGTCGAAGACCACGTACTCGTCCTTCTGGGTCGGCCTCGACGGATACAGCAACTCGGCGCTGGAGCAGACCGGCACCGAGGCCGACTGCATCGGCGGCAAGGCCACGTACGGCGCCTGGTGGGAGGTCCTGCCGGCCGCCGAGAGCGCGTACTCGGTGACCGTGAAGGCGGGCGACTCGCTCACCGCCAGCGTCGTGGACAACGGCAACGGCACCTTCACCATGAACCTCACCGACTCCACCGAGGGCTGGTCCAAGTCCACCACCAAGTCCGGCTCCTCCGGCTACCAGGACTCCTCGGCCGAGGTCATCGCCGAGGCCACCGAGGTCAACGGCTCGATCGCGAAGCTGTCGAACTTCGGCACCGTGACGTTCACGAACTCCGAGGCGGACGGCACCTCGCTGGGCAGCTACTCGCCGACCGAGATCGTGATGGCCGGGTCGTCGGACACGAAGGCGCAGCCGGGCTCCATCTCGGGCGGCACCTTCTCCGACACCTGGAAGAACTACAGCTGATTCACGGCTGTCCCTGAACTAGGAGCGGTCGCTGACCCCGCGCATCCCTCCTAGGCGTGTGACCCACGCCGCCGGCCTCGTCCCGCCGCCATCTCACGGCAGGACGGGGCCGTCACTTTCGCGGCGGTTTATTGCGGTGTGATACCGCGGCCGCCGACCTAGACTCGGCCGAATGAGGATCCTGTTCAGCTCGACGGCGCTCGCAGGCCACTACGGCCCGCTGCTGCCGATCGCGCGCACGTGCGCGGACCTGGGCCACGAGGTGCTCTTCCTGGTGCCCCCCGCGGCCCGAAGCGCCGTCGAGGAGGCCGGGTTCGCCGTGCACGAGGGCGCGCCGCCGGATCCGGACGAGTACCGGCAGATCCAGGACGCGATCGCGCGGGATCCGGGCGCGGCGAAGGTCCTGATGAACCGCGACTACTTCGGACGCCTGTGCACGCAGGCGACGCTCCCGGTAGCCGCGGAGCTGTGCGCGAGCTGGAAGCCGGACCTGGTCGTGCACGAGGCGTGCGACTACGCGTCCCCGATCGCCGCGCACCGCGCCGGGATCCCGCACGTGCAGATCGCGATCGGCCTCGCCTGGATCGAATGGGGTTGCCTGCACGGCTACGCGGCCGAGGTGCTGCCCGCGTTCGAGCCGGACGCCGTGCGCATCATCGCCGAGGCCCCGTACGTGACGCGGCTGCCCGAAGGCCTGGACCCGAGCGAGTTCCCGCGGACTGTCCGCTATCAGGTCCCTGAGCCGCCTGCCGCCGAGCCCTCCGCCGATTCCGCCGAGGGCGAGTTCGCCGCGGACGTCTACGCGACGCTCGGCAGCCTGGCCGGGAACTCGCAGTGGTCGCCGGGTGCGTACCGCGTGCTGCTGGACGCCTGCGCGCTGCTGCGACGCTCTCGCCCCGAGATCAGCGTGCTGCTCACGACGGGCCGTGCACTCGATCCCGCGACGCTCGGCGCCGTTCCGGGCAACGTGCGTGTCGAGCAGTGGGTGCCGCAGGACCGCGCTTTCGCCGCTGCGAAGGCCGTGGTGCAGCACGGAGGATCCGGCACCGCGTATGGGGCGCTGTCCGCCGGCCTGCCGTCGGTCTTCTTCCCGCTCTTCTCCGACCAGCCGCACAACGCGAGTCTGATCTCCGCCGCGGGCGCCGGAATCCAGGTCGACACCGAGGAGCTGCGCGAGCACGGCATGCCGGTCGCCGCCGAGCCCGCCGACCGGGCCCGGCTCGCCGCGTTGGCCGAGGAGGTCGCCGCCGCGCTGCTGGCAGTGCTCGACGACCCGTCCTACGCGGCGCGGGCCGGCGAGCTGGGCGCGCAGCTGAGGGCCCAGCCGAGCCTCGAAACAGTCGTCGGCGTATGGTCGGCGAATCGTGCGCTCCGTTCGAACATTTGAGCTAAAGTGGAGTCATGGCAACCACACTCCTCCTGATCGACCTGCAGCGGAACATGTTGGAGCCACCCGAACAGGTGCCCGTGGCCCGGCAGCTGATCGTGCTGACGCACGGGCTGCTGGAGCGCGCCCGGGCGGTCGGGGCGGCGGTCGTGCACGTGCGCAACAACGGCGCCGAGGAAGAGCTCGACTTCCCCGGAACGCCCGGCTGGGAGCTGTACCACGTGCCGGTGGAGGGCGAGGCGATCGTGGACAAGTTCGGCATGGACGCCTTCGCGGACACCCCGCTCGCCGAGCTGATCCCGGCCGGCTCGAGGATCCTGCTCGCCGGGCTGGCGAGCGAGTACTGCGTGCGCGCGACGGCGCTGACCGCGCGGCGGCTCGGCTACGACGTGCGGCTGATCCACGGCGCGCACGCCACGTACGACACGGACGGCCGGTCCGCGGAGACGATCGAGAAGGAGGTCGAGCACGAACTGCGCGAGGCCGGGGTGTGGATCGTCGAGCCGGGCAGCCCGATCTTCCGCAGCTGAGGGCCGGTTCGCGCCCACTGTTCAGCCAATGTGCGAATCCGGTTCCAGGATCGGGGGAAGGGCAAGATCGTGGACGTCTTGACGGAGGCACTGGCCTCGATGCGCACCGACCGTCCGGCGGCGGTGCGCGTGGACGGCCGCGCGCCCTGGGGCCTGCGGCTGCCGCCGACCGCCGGGGCCGGATTCCACGTCGTGCTGCACGGCGGCTGCTGGCTGATCCCGAGGCTGGGCGCGGTTCCCGGCGAACCGGTGTGGCTCGGTCCGGGCGACGTCGCCTTCCTGCGCACCGGACCGGAGCAGGTGCTCGCCGACGGCCCGGCGGCCCCGGCGCGGCCCGCGGACCCCGAGTATCTGCGTGAGGACGGGCTGATCGGCACGTACGACCTCGGCGGCGAGGGCGAGCCGACGAGCCTGCTGTGCGGCGAGTACCGCCTCGACCGGGCGCGGCCGCATCCGTTGGTGGGCCAACTGCCCGAGCTGATCCACCTGCGCACGGGCGGCGGCCGGCACCCGCAGCTGACCTCGGCCGTCGAACTTCTGCGCGCCGAGCTCGACGGCCCGCGCATCGGCTCGGGCGGGATAGTGCCCGCGCTGATCGACTCGCTGCTGCTGTACATCCTGCGCGCGTGGATGGACGAGCGCCCGAGCCGGAGCGGCGGCTGGGCCGCGGCCTTGAAGGACCCTGCGATCGCGCCCGCGCTCGCCGCCATGCACGCCGACCCGGCCGACTCGTGGACCGTGGAGTCCCTCGCGGCGCGCGCCGGCCTGTCCCGGGCCGCGTTCGCGAAGCGGTTCAACACGATGGTCGGCGAGCCGCCGCTGACGTACCTGACGCGGTGGCGGATGACGACCGCGGCCCGGCTGCTGCGCGAGACCGACTCCCCGCTGGCGGCGGTCGCGGCGCGCACCGGCTACGGCTCCGAGTTCGCGTTCGCCAAGGCCTTCAAGCGGGAGTACGGCCAGGCCCCCGGCGGGTACCGGCGTGCGCACGCGGCGCAGGTAGCGGCCGGGTCGGTGCGCGCGGCCGCGTAGCTTAAGGCGGCCTAACGCGGGCTTGACCCGAACTTTGGTCTAGACCCTTGACACTCCCATTGGTCTGGACCACATTCTCGGCATGCGCTCAACACCCACGCCCTCGGCGCCCGCCCCGCGCGGGCGCCTCGCGATACTCGTCTCCGCCGCCCTCGTGCTCGGCGGCGCCGCGACGGTCAGCGTGCTCTCCGACTCCGCCGGCGCCGCGACCGTCAACCTGCTGACGAACCCCGGCTTCGAATCCGGCAGCCTCAGCGGCTGGACGTGCGACGCCGGGACCGGCTCCGTCGTCACCAGCCCCGTGCACTCCGGCAGCTACGCGCTCGCCGGGGCCGCCACCTCCTCCGACGACGCGCAGTGCACGCAGACCGTCTCCGTGCAGGCGAACACGTCCTACACGCTCTCCGGCTACGTCGAGGGCGCCTACGTCTACCTCGGCGTCACCGGCGGCAGCAGCACCTGGACCCCCTCGGCGACGAGCTGGCAGCAGCTCTCGACGACGTTCACCACCGGCGCGTCGCAGACCTCGATCCAGGTCTACACGCACGGCTGGTACGCCCAGGGCACGTACTACGCGGACGACCTGGCCCTGTCCGGCGCAGGTCCCACCCCGTCCGCCTCCGCGACGACGTCCGCCACGCCGACGCCGACACCCACCGCCTCCTCCAGCCCGACCGCGTCGAGCTCGCCGACGCCCACGCCCACCTCCACCGGAACCGGCACCTCCACCGGCGGCTCGGGCACGTGGACCCACCCCGTCTACTGGATGCCGCTGGACAACAACCCGCAGTCGATCTCCTCGATCATCTCCGGCTCGGGCGAGAAGGAGTTCAACCTCTCCTTCGTCCTCGACTCCGGCGGCTGCACCCCCGCGTGGGACGGCAGCACCAGCGAACTCGTCTCCAGCGACACCGCCGTCCTCGCCGACGACAACGCCATCCGCGCGGCCGGCGGCGACGTCGCGGTCACCTTCGGCGGCTACAACGGCACCGAACTCGGCACCTCGTGCGGCTCCGCCTCGGCCCTAGCCGCCGCGTACCAGCAGGTCATCACCAAG
>DATJIF010000073.1:0-3865 GCA_035493475.1 Actinospica sp. | reverse complement strand
ACCTCCGCTTCACCTGCCCGCCCTGCTGGCACGCCGAGCACCACAAGAGCGCCGGCCGCTACGCCAGGAGGGCAGGAGCGTGACCGCCGCCGACATCGAGTTCATCGCCAAGACGGGCAGCCTGGAAGTCGCCAGCGCCGGGTGGCAGGTGCTCGCGTGGGTCGTCGTCGGCCTCTTCGCCGTCGCCTACGTGGCCCTGATCGTCCTCACGGCCGTGCGCCGCCCCCGGCCGCCCGCGTACGGGTCGCGGGCCAGCATCGACGCCGCGCACGAGCGGCTGCTGCAGGCCGAGCGGCGCTTCGCCGGACCGGCCGACCCGGAGGTCTGCCCGTGGTGCGACACCCACGCGTGCGTCGACCGCACCAAGTGCAACTGCGCGGCAGCGTGCGGGAGCTGGCTCTGCGAGGCCAAGGAGGCGAGCCGTGGCTAGGCCCGTCATCACCGAGCCGTGCATCCACCCGGACATCGACGAGGACTGGTACCACGCCGATCCCGTCACGGGAGGGAGTCTGTCGGTCTCCGGCGCGAAGCTGCTGCTGCAGGCCCCGGCCAAGTTCGACTACGCCCGCAGGAACGGCAGCAAGTCAACCAAGTCGATGGACCTCGGCACCCGCGTGCACGCCATCGTGCTCGGCAAAGGCGAAGAGCACCTGGAGCTGCTGCCGTACGAGGAGTACCGCACAGGCGAGGCGAAGGCCGCCCGTGACGCGGCAATCGCCAGCGGCAAGATCCCCACGAAGCCGCGCGAGTGGGAAGAGGCGCAGGAGATCGCGGCCGCGGTGCTCGCCCACCCGACCACGGGAGGCCTTTTCACCGACGGCGACGCCGAAGTGTCGATGTTCGCGAAGGACCCGGAGTTCGGGATCTGGCTCAGGGGCCGCGCCGACTACATGACCTACTTCGACGGGCTCCCCACGATCGTCGACTTCAAGACGACCGCAGACGCCTCGCCGGAAGAGTTCGGGAAGTCGGCCTACAAGTTCGGCTACCACCGCCAGGACCCCTGGTACCGCGAGCTCTGGGCGTCCTTCCTCGGCTGCGACTGGCAGGACGTCGACTTCGTGTTCGCCGTCGTCGAGACCGAAGCCCCCTACTGCGTGGCGACCTACCACGTGAAGCCCGAGCACGTCGGCCTCGGCCGCGAGCAGAACCGCATCGCCCGCGAGCGCTTCCGCGACTGCCAGAAGGCCGACGTGTGGCCGGGCTACTCCGAAGAGATCGAAGACCTTGAGCTGCCCCGCTACGGCGTGCAGCAGATCGAGAAGGAAATCAATGACTGGTACAGGTAACGCCATAGCAGTACGCACCGACATTCCAGCCGAACGGCAGTCCGGGGCGCTTGCCATCGAGGCGGGACAGACCGGCTGGACGCCCATGCAGGAAGCCGCGCTCGGGCAGCTCGGCCTGGAGGACGCGCCCGACGGCGACCGCATGGTCTTCCTGCACGTCTCTCAGCGCACCGGCCTGGACCCGTTCGCCAGGCAGATCTACATGATCCCGCGCAGCGAGAAGAAGAGCGAGAAGCGCGGCGACAGGTGGGTCGACACCTACAAGACGAAGTGGACGATACAGACCGGCATCGAGGGCTGGCGCACTATTCGCGACCGCGCCGAGCGCAAGGCAGGCGTGCGCGGCAAGCTGAGCCGGTTCACCTACTACGACAACGAGGGCAGCGAGTACAAGGTCTGGGTCAAGCCGCAGCCGCCCGTTGCGTGCGAGGTCACCTACACCGTCATCGACGCCGGCGGCAGCGAGACGCCCTACACGTCCGTCCTGCGCTTCGCTGAGTACGCCCAGTCCAAGGACGGCAAGCTCATCGCCCAGTGGGGCCAGAAGCCCGTGCACATGCTGGAGAAGTGCACCGAGGCCGACGCCTACAGGAAGGCGTTCCCGCAGGACTACAGCGGTATCGAGATGTCCGACACGATGCCGGCCGTCGCGAAGCGCCCCGAGGACATGACCGACGAGGAACTAGACGCCTGGACCGCCGTCAAGGCACCGGGCTACCGTCCGCGTGTCACCGCCGCCCAGGCCAGGGAACGCAATCCCCGAACCGTGACCGCCGTCGCCGAGACGGTAACCCCAGACGTCCCGCCCGCGGGCGAGCAGCCGCAACCCCCGTCCGCGGCTGCGGACAACACCCCCCCGGAGCCCGCGGGCGGGACCCTCACCGAGGCGACCTGGCAGCGGATCGAGGCGCGCCTCGCCGAGCTAGGCGTCGAGGAAGGCAATCGCGTGCGCGTCGCCTCGCAGGTCGCCCGCAAGTCCGCGAAGGACTGGACCGAAGAGGAAGGCCGCAAGGTCGCTGACACCCTTGAAGGCCTTGACTCCGTGGGCCTTGACGGTCTCCGTGCCGACGCCATGATGTCCAGCGACCCGCGCGAGGACGGCGAGCCCGGTGAGTAACCCCGTGACCGTCGACTCCGGCGCCGACTTCTTCGGCACCCCGTGGAAGGTCAGCCGGACGAACTCGTCACTGCTGATCAAGGTGGGCCCCGAGGAAATCGAGCTGGACGGCGAGCAGGCGGAGCGCTTCGCCGAGGCCGTCGCCCGCGCGGTGACGCCGGGGGTGAGTGGTGGCTGAGGCCAAGCGCCGCTGCGGCGTGAACCCCTGGCTCACCGGGCGTCGGCAGCTGCTGACGGCGTTCGTCCGCGACCACCTGTCCCTCTACTCCGGCATATGGTTCTCCGCCCACGACCTAGCCCGCGTCATCCGCGAGCAGTACCTGCACGAGCCGCCCCTCACGGCCTCCCGCTACGGCTACGGGCGCACCAACGTGCTCGCCAGCATCCTCCGGGAGCTGCGCGACGCAGGCGAGGTGGAGTCCGCGCCGGGCATTCGCAAGGGAACCACCGTCTGGCGCAAGCCAGCTGCCGCCTGACCCCCGAGACAGCCTCCGCCTGGACCACCCCTCCGGGCGGAGGCGCTACCCCTAGGAGAGACGTGAGCACAGCGAAGCCGGTGCCGCTGAAGGCGCGCCTGAAGCGCTACCTCGCCCTCGACCGCGAGGTCGACGGCTACGTGGACCGCGAGTCCGACCTGACGCCCCGCCAGCGCCGCCGCGCCTGGCACAAGGCGCTGCGCTCCGGCGAGCGCACGGGGGCCGGCCGGGAACTGTACGGCTGCAAGGGCCGCCCGACGCCGCGCAGGCCGCGCCGTGGGTAGGCAGGCGCTGCCCCGTGAGCACGGCAGCCTGCGCGGCTGGTACCAGCACAGGTACAACCGCGAGCGGCCGTGCCCCGCCTGCGCTGCCGTCCGCCGCGCCGCCAAGCAGCCGCAGCAGTACCGGCAGCGGAACGCAGGCAGGTGCGCGCCCGGCCTCGGCTGGCCGCTGGAGGCACGCCGTGGTTAAGCTCACCGCCTCCGCCCGCTGCCAGGTCTGCGCGTGGGTGCCCGAAGGCGACCCGGACCGCAGTGCGGAGAAGCACACGAAGGCGACCGGGCACGCCACGGCAGTCGAGGCGAGGCCAGCATGAGCGTCGGAAAGATCCTCGGCACGCACCAGTTCCTCGACTGGTGGGTCTGCAACAGGTGCGGGCGCAAGTGGGACCGGCGGCAGTGCCACTGCGCCGAGATCCGCTCCCATCTCGCCGAGTGCCAGCCCGACCTGAAGGCGGCCGCCGCGTGAACGTCGACGCCGCGCTGAGCCGCCTGCGGGCCACCCGGCTGCGCCTCGGCAGCTTCGGGATCATGCCGCCGCCTGAGCCGGAAGACCTGCTGCTCGAAAGCGCGCAGCGGGCCGAGGCGGCACGGCAGGCGCGCGTAGAGGCGGGACTGGAGCAGGGGCACGACGCCGACCTGCCGCCCGTGCGGGAGGGATGGCTCAGCCGCATCGAGGGGCCGTCGCTGGACCCGGTCGTGTTC
>DATJIF010000072.1:0-64351 GCA_035493475.1 Actinospica sp. | reverse complement strand
GCGGTACCCGGAAGTCGGGTACCGCGCCACGACTTTCCCGAAACGGCCACGGCGACTCACTACGTTACGATAATGTGCCTAACCGTGATCACATCCACTGCTTCTTCGAAGAAGACGAAGCGCGGGCTCAGTGGATTCGTCGGTCTGATCGCGGTCCTCCTCGCCTTCGCGGCGGGCTGCGCCAGTCCCGACACCACGACCGCCGCCGCGGACACCTCCTCGGGCGCAGCGAGCTCCACGAGCTCCAGCCCAGCCGCCATCACGATCGCCGCCGCCCCGACCTCGGCCAGCCCGAGCCCGTCGCCGACCTCGGCCTCCCCCAGCGCGATCCCGACCACGCACGCCGCCGCCCCCGTCCACACGACGGCCGCCCCGGTGGTGCACACCTCGGCCGCGCCCGTCCACACGACGCAGAAGCCCGCACCGACGACGGCCGCCGCGGGCTGCCATCCGCGCTCCAGCAGCGGAAACTGCTACAAGGCCGGTGAGTTCTGCAGCACAGCCGACCACGGCATGACGGGCACGGACGCCAACGGCGAGGCGATCAAGTGCGAGAAGAACGGCAGCTACTGGCGCTGGGAACACGTGTGACGTAATGCCTTGCCCCCGGCCGACGTTCGCCGGGGGCAAGGCTGCTCGGTCAACGGGTCACGGACAGTTCTCGATGTCGCTCGTGGCGGAGGCGAGGACCGTGTTCGCGGTGACCAGGCTCAGGCCCAGGGCGTTGATCTCGACGTGAACCGCGTTGACGGTGAGCGTTCCCGGACCGGCGATCTGCTCGTTGAGCACGAGGGTGACGCCCGCGACGCTGATCTTCGTGTTCGGGGCGATCGCGGTCGGCTTGGAGATCACCACGGTGCCGCCGACGCTCAGGTAGGCGATGGTGGTGTTGCCGGTCTCGGCCTGGCAGGTGCTCGTGGACTGCGACTGAACCGCGCCGATCGTGATCACCGGTACGCCGGGCAGGCCGATCGACGTGCTGTCGACGGAGGCCTGGGCGACAGACTTCGAGGGGCTGAGCGACGTGGTCACCGAGGCGCACAGCGTGCTCGACGTGATCAGGCCGGACAGCTTCGCGACGCACGGCGGGGCGACGGTCTCGGCCGTGGTGGTCGCGATCGAGCCGGTATCAGGGGTCGGGTTCACGGTGAGCAGCTGCAGTCCGGCCGCCGTGGCGCTGGCCGTGAGGCCGTAGGCGCGGCCGGTCAGGGTCTGTGGCGTCACCTTGACGGTCTCGCTGCCGCAGGTGCTCGCGGCGGTGTTGTTGTTCGCGTCGCCGCCGTAGCCGGCCACCCAGCTGTACGTCCCCGGGCTGCTGACCGTCACGGCGCTTGAACTGTAGGTGCCGTTGCCGTTGACCGTCGCGGTCAGGGTGCTGATGGCGGTCTGGCAGGTCGTGTCACCGGGACCGTAGAGGCGGAAGGTGACAGTGCCGGTGGGGTGGTATCCGGCGGCGAGCGCGGCGGAGTCGGAGACGGTGCCGCCGACCGGGACGGAGGCGGAGGGCGTGGTGGTCAGCGTCGGACTGGCCTTGGTCACGGTGACGGACTCGCTGCCGCACGCTGTCGTCGGCGCCGCGTTGTTGTTGGCGTCGCCGCCGTACGAGACGGTCCAGTCGTACGTGCCCGGCGTGGTCGTGACGAAGGTGCCGGACGAGTAGGTGCCGTTGCCGTTGACCGTCGCCGTCAGGGTGCTGATGGCGGTCTGGCAGGTCGTGTCACCGGGTCCGTAGAGATGGAAGGTGAGCGAGCCGGTGGGCACCCTGCCGTTGGCCAGCACCGCGGAGTCGGAGATGGTGCCGCCGACCGCCGTGCTCGGGGAGGCCGTGGTCGAGGAGATGACCGGGCTCGCCTTGGGGATCACGATCGAGGCGCCGGTCAGGTTGTTCTCCAGCGAGAAGAACGCGCTCGCGCCGGAGTTCAGCCCGGAGGACGCGCTGCAGGTCGAGGCGGTGTTGCCGGTGCAGGACTCGGCGAAGTTGACCACGCCCGAGGTCTTGGCCGCGTTGATGCCGGAGTAGCTGATCCCGGGGCCGGCGTATCCGGTGGTGTCGAACGGGCATCCTGCCGGGGTGCCCGCGAAGCCGCCGGAGCAGATGCCGTCCCCGTCGAATCCGAAGATGTCGGCGCCGGAGGTCAGCGTGACGTTGGGGATGGCGACTCCGGCCTCGTTGAGCACGCCGACCTCGGTGTCGTCGCTGCCGTCGTACGGGTTCCCGCTGCTCGGGTCGCTCAGCACGCTGACGGTGCCGTCCGACTGGAACACCAGGAGCACCGCGCAGCCGTGCGCCTGCCCCACCGCCGGGCACTCGTTGAACGGCGGCGACGGATTGGTGGCGGCGTCGGCGGGCACGGTGCCGGCCGCGCCCAGAGCGGCCGCCATCGCCACGGCGGTCACCGCGGCCGGCGCGGCGCGCCGCAAACGGTCAAGTATCACGGTGGATACTCCCTCTCCTCCTGTGAAAAAGGCGCGCGGACCGGCGGGTCCGCACGGCCGTATCCTGCGGTCGCCGGGATCGCCCGCCCCATCCCTCGAAGGAGTGAGTTTCCGGCGGCCGACCGGTCCCGCACCCAGAAGCTCGACATCTCCGCAGGTCGGACGGGGTACGGCCGGATGCGCAACCGTATCAGGGTGCGCTAATGCGCCGGACCGCGCAGCTTGCGCCATCGGCGCTCGCCGGCAGTACGCGCCTGTCAGGCGTTCGATGTACGCCCTAGATCGTCGGCGAGGGTGGCGACCAGTTCCCGGCGGCTCGTCACGCCGAGCTTCGCGTACGCGCGGTAGAGGTGGTTCTCCACGGTGCGCACGGAGAGGTTGAGGCGCGCGGCGATCTCCTGGCTGGAGGCGCCGCGCGCGGCGGCGAGCGCGATGTCGCGTTCCCGGGCGGTGAGCGTCGCAGTGGCCTGACTCGCGGCGAGCAGCGGCGTGCGCGCCGGTCCGCAGCGGTCGAGCAGGGTGCGGGCGCGGTGGCTGGCCGCGGTGGCGCGGCGTGCGTCGGCGGACCTGGTGTACGCGGCCGCGGCGGCGGTCGCCGCCTCGGCGGCCAGCAGGTCCGCGCCGACCGCCTCCAGGTCCGCGGCCGCGTCGAGCAGTTCGGCCGGCGCGTCGGCGGCGAGCGCGGCGGCGAACCGGGCCCGGGCCGGGGCGAACCGGCCGTCGCAGGACTCTGCCAGTTCGGCGAGCCGGGGCGCGACCCGCGCGGCGTCGCCGAAGCGGGCGACCTCGGTCAGCAGCATGGCCTCCGAACTCGCCGTCCCCTCGGCCTCGGCCAGTTCCGCACCGCGGATCAGCAGCGCCCGGGCCCGTTCCAGGTCGCCGCGCGCCGCCGCGAGCCGGGCGGGCAGCAGGTATCCGGACGCGTGGCAGAGGCCGAGCGGCGGGTACGACTCGGCCTCGGCGGCGGCCTGTTCCGCCGCTCCGAGATCGCCGAGCGCGGCGGCGCTGACGGCCAGTCCGGCGAGCGCCGGGTTCAGCGGCGTGACCAGGCGGCGCGCGCGGGTCAGGGCCACGGCCTCGGCGAACCACGTGCGGGCCGCGGCGTAGTGCCCGGCCTGCGACTCGATGTCGCCGAGTGCGAGCGTGACCCACACCATCGCGTGCGACGTGGCCGCCGTCGTGATCAGCTCGGTGTGCGCGCGCGAGGCCGTCTCACGGGCCTGATTGATGTCGCCGCGGCGGCACTGCGCCAGGCTCAGCTGGATCAGGTGCGTCGCCGGATGCGCGAAACCGGTCGTCGTCTGGTCGGGATTCCCCCGGTGCGCCTCGTACTGCTGCTCGGCGAGTTCGACTTCGAGTTCGGTCTTCCCGGTCAGCCCGAGCGCCGTCGCACGCATCGCCGCCGCCATCAGCCAGACCGTCGCGTCCGGCGCGCTGCGCACGTCCGGCTCCAGGTCCTCCAGCAGCGCGAGACCGGTCGACAGCTCACCGGAGGCGATCCGCATCGAGCCCGCACTGTGACGCAGCATCCTGAGACAGCTCTCGTCCCGGACGCGGGTCTGGGCGCCCTCGACGACCTCGAAGGCCCGATCCGTCCGCCCGGCCAGCCAGTACAGGCCGAACGCGCGCGCCAGGGCCACGTCGGTCACCTCGCGGTCGCCGGTGGCCCGCGCGTCCGCCTGGTCGAACACCGACTGCGCCCGATCACCGTCGCCGAGCTCGCAGAACACCTCGCCGAGCATGACGAGCGTCGCGGTCGTGTGCGCGCTGGACGGCATCGCCTCGAGCATCGTGCGCGCCTGCGGATAGTCGTAGGCGTGCCGGGCGAGCACCGCGGCCTCGGCCAGCAGCGCCGGATCCGCGGCTCCGGTCGCGGCCAGTCGGCACACGGCGATCCGCAGCGCGTCCTCGCGGCGCCGGGCCCCGGTCGCGGCGATCCGGTCGGCCTGCGCGGTGAGCAGGGCGCGGCGCCGCAGCACGGGCATGCGGGCGCGCAGCGTCTCGGTGTAGACCGGGTGCGCGGGCAGCACGAGCGTGCGCCGCCGGTCCTCGATCACCTGGATGAGCCCGGCGAGTTCGAGTTCGGTGAGCACGGACGGATCGCCGGACGCCGCCTGTGCCTCGGCCAGGCTGACCGGCGCCGCGACGGCGAGCAGTTCCAGAACCGTGAGCCCGGCCGGCCCGAGTTCGGCGATACGCGCCTCGATCAGTTCGGCCAGCCGGGGCGTGCCCGCCGACGGAGCGTCCGCGGTGCGCCGCCACAGCTCCCCGTCCCAGCCGAGCGAGCCGTCCTTGATGCCGCCGAGCACGAGCTCGCGCAGGTAGAGCGCGTTTCCGCCGGAGCCGGTGTGCAACTCGTGCACCGTGGCCCGGGCCACCGCACCGCCGAGCGCGGCCGACACGACGGCCGCCGACTGATCGATGGTGAAGGCGGGCAGGTCGATGCGGTGCACGCTGTCCCCAGAGATCAGGGCACTGATGGCGTCGGCCCGCGGCAGGTCCGTGCGCAGCGTCGCGATCAGCCGCAGCGCTCCGGCGTCGAGCAACTGGCGCAGCAGCATCGCCGAGACCGCGTCCAGCAGGTGCAGGTCGTCCACCAGCACGGCCGCCGCTCGCCCGCGCCCCTCGCTGCGGATCGCCGCCGCGACCCGGGCGAACGCGTTCACCGGATCGGACATGTCGTTGCCCGGCGGCAGCAGGTGGGCGAGCGCCCCGAGCGGCACCGCGGCCGCCGCCGAGGACGCCGTGGCCCGCCCGATCAGCACCGTCCGCCCGCCGATCGCCGCCCGCGCCGCGAACTCCTCGGCCAGCCGCGACTTGCCCACGCCGGCCGCGCCGCCCACCACGACGGACCGGCAACGCGGCGAGGCCCACACCCGGGTGAACTTCTCCAGTTGGCCGACTCGTGCGGTCAACGGCCAGAGGGTTACCGAATCCACGACTTCCTCCCGCGCCAGCCGCTCCAGTCACAGGGCGACGCGGGAAATCGTAGTACCTGAAAGTGGACTCGGCGTCAGTCCTCCGCGGCGATGCCCGGGGAGTACGGGGCGCCGATGAAGGTCCAGTTCGCGCCGCTGCCCGAGTAGACGTAGACGCCGACGGTCGTCTCGCTCGCGTTGTCGTACTCGATGCCGTACAGGCTGGTCAGGCTCTCGGCCTCGGCGCCGGGCGAGTCGTACCCCTCACCGATCTGAGTCCAACTGCCCGGGGTGCCGTTGTACCTGAGATCCACGTCGTTGATGCCGACCTGGACGACCAGACCCTCGTCGCCGGCCGCGTCGATGGCCACCGGCTGCCCGCTCGGCGTGCCCACCGACGTCCAGGTGGTGCCGCCGGTCCACTGCGAGACGCTGTCGCCGTCCTCGTTCAGCCGGTAGATCGCGGTCGTGCCGACGGCGAAGTCGTAACCGACGGCGCCGATGTCGGTCCAGCTGCCCGGGGTGCCGTTGTAGTAGAAGACGCTCCCGTCGTCTCCCTCGCCCGGCGAGGTGGCGATCAGGCCGTACGCGCCGCCGTAGATGTTCCCGGCCGGTCCGCCGATGATCGTCCAGCCGCCACCGGGCGTCCCGTTCCACTCGGCCACGTACTTCTGGCCCGGACCGAGGCCGTAGAGGTGGCCGTCGCTCTGCACGAACTCCGAGCCGGGCCCGCCGATCACGGTCCAGCTGCCGGGCGTGCCGTTGTACTCCTCGATGTCGCCGGTCGTCGGGTCGGTGACGAACAGGCCCGCGGAACCGGCGTACATGTTCTCGGCCGGTCCGCCGATCGTCGTCCAGCCGGTCGACGCACCCATCCACTCGGCCACGTAGCTGCCGCCCGGGCCGAGCACGTACACGGTCTCCCGCGGCCAGTAGTCGATGATGGACCGCGCGCTCGCGCTCGTGGCCGTGGTCGCGGTGAAGGCGACCGCGGTGACGAACGCCGTGGCCGCGGACAGGGTTCTCCGGTGCAGCATGCTGATTCCCTCCCGAGGCGCGGCCACCCGCCGCGCTGAGCCCAGTGTTCGTCCCCGGCACGCCTGCCGCCGTGAGTAGTGCGTACTCAAAAACGGGGAGTGAGTAGTCCGTACTCACGACGGCTCCCGTTCCGGCCGGGAGTATCGGTGTGGGAGTTCCCGCGCCCGGCGGGAGCCCGGGAGGGGAAGCATCACCATGCTGCGCAAGAGATCGGCCGCGGTCGCCGCCGCCTTCGTGTTCGCGATCGGGTCGCCCGTGCTGACCGCCGCGACCGCGAGCGCGATCTACATCCCGTGGACCGAGCAGACGGTCTTCGCGCTCGGCCCGACCGACAACTACGTGGCCGAGTGGATGGGCCAGTCCAACGGGTGGACCGTCATCGGCGGACCGGCGAGCGAGATCTACGCGGGCTCGGCGGGCGTGTTCGCCACGAACCCGACCAGCGGCGACATCTACAAGTACAACGGCACCCCCGGCAGCTGGACCGAGATCGGCGGCCCCGGCGCCCAGTTCGCCGAGGGCGGCGGCCACCTGTACGGCCTAGCGCCGGACAGCAGCTACGTGGCCGAATGGAACGGGACGGCCGGCGGCTGGACCATCATCGGCGGGCCCGCCGGGAACATCTACGCGGGCCCCTACGGCCTGGTCGACACGGAGCCGTACGGCACCAGCGAGGACATCCGGCACTACAGCGGCACTCCCGGCAGCTGGACCGTCATCGGCGGGCCGCAGGGCTTCGCCTCGCTGAACGACATCGCCGTCGGCTCCGGCGGCGTCTACCGGGTCAACCCGGCCACCTCCGCGGGCGTCACCGTGGTCGACGAGTGGTCCGGCGGCACGACCTGGAACCCGATCCTGACCGTCGGCAGCAGCCAGCACCTCGGCAGCCTCATCGCCGGCGACGACGGCGTGTACCTCGACGACGTGACCAGCACCACCGACTCGTACCTCAAGTACAACGGCACCCCGAACAGCTGGTCGGCGATCAGCTCGATCGATTATGATGGCAACGGCTTGTATCCCATGGTCGAAAGCTGGACCGGACTGTACGGCGTCACCATGAACGACAACGTCAGCGTCACCGCCTCCACCGACGTGGAGATCTACTCGGGCACCGGCAGCACCTGGACCGTCATCGGCGGCCCCGCCAACCCCAACCTGGCCGCGGGAGCGTGAGGATCGGGATGTTCGACAAACACCACCTGCTCAAGCACGGCGCCGAGACGCAGGGCGTGGTGACGAGCCACAAGGAGATCTCGCACGACCAGTACGGCGGCGAACTCGACTACTCGATGCACGTCCGCGTCCGGTTCGAGGACGGCACCGAGACCGAGATCGTGCACCGCTGGACCAAGCGCGCGCAGGTCGGCAGCCTCCGCGTCGGCGACAAGGTGCCGGTCCGCTACGACCCGGACGACCACACGAAGGCCGTCATCGACATGCCCGCGCTGGAGGCCCTCCACGAGCGCACGATCGCCGACGCCAAGGCCACGTTGAAGCGCTACGACGAGGAGCGCATCGCCAAGGCCCAGGCCGAGATCGCCGCCGAGTCAGGGCACGACCGCAAGCACCATCACTGAGCCCGCTTCCGGTACGGCACGGCGCTCAGTTCAACTCAGTTCAGCTCAGCTCAGCTCGGCGACCTGGGCCGAACTGAGCGCCGTGCCGAACACCTCGACCTTCTTGATCGCACCCTTGAACCAGTCCTGCTCCTGCCCGTTGTACTGCGCGCGGCCGATCGCCAGGTCACCGGGCGCGGCGAACGGCGTGGCATCGGTCGCGGTGCCCTGCGCCACGCCGTTCACGTACAGATACTGGGTCTTGTTCGCCGCGTCGTAGACCCCGACCAGATGCGTCCACGTGTTGAGCGCCGGAGCACTCGCGGACAGCGCCCGGTACACGACCGAGCTCTCCACATTGCCGCCCGCGCGGGAGAACGCCCAGCGGTTGGTGGGCTCGTCGTACTGCAGGTAGAACGCGCTGGCCGTGCCGCCGTCCTGGCTGACCGCGCTCTCGTCGTAGATGCCGCTGGCGGGCAGCGCGGTCATGTCCACCCAGGCCGACACCGTGAAGCTCGCCCCGGGACCGGTCGAGAGCACCGGCCCGTTCGTGTAGATCTGGCTGTTCGTCCCGTTGACCAGGAAGGTGCCGCCCGCCCACCAGCCGTCCTGCGCCGTGCCGTCGTGCCCGCCCGCGGAGTCCACCGCGACGTTGCCAGTGGTCTGATTCAGCAGCCAGTCCCCCGCCGCCGCCGGAAGTGCCGGCGGACCCGCAGCCGCCGCGCGCGCCGTGGTCGCGGCCGACGCAGGATGCTGCGCGGCCGCGGCCGTGGAGCGAACCGCCGAAGGACTGGGCGTAGAACTCTTACTCACGCTAGTGCTGGAACTCGCACTCGGACTCGCCGACGCGGTGGGCAGCCCACCGGTCAGCTTCGGCATCTGCGGGCTCTGCTGTGTCAAAGCCGCCGTGCTGGCCGTGTCGGAGTGCTGCCCCGACGTCAACGCGTAGGCGCCGCACGTGGCCCCGACCAGCACGACGAATACGCCCGAGCCGATCAGCACCACGCGCCGCCGCGGCACCCTGCTGGTCTTCTCACCGCCGCCGCCCGTGGACGCGTCCGAGCCCTCCTCCCACACGAACGGGGTTCGAGCACCGGAGGGACTACGTTCACTGTCATTGTCCTTGGGCATGCTGAGGACTCTATGCGCCAAGTCAACGAACTCGAGAAGGCCGGCCCTACGTAAAGCAAAGTTCTTCGAAAGCCCCGCCTGAGTCAGCTCATCGGCATCACGCGGGCGATGACGATGGTGGCGCTGGTCGGTCCGGCGGCGGCGTAGGCGGCGCTGCCGTCGGTGTAGGCCTTGAAGGACATGTAGGCGTGGTCGGGGACGTCGATGGTGAACCGGCTGCCGACGGTCGCGCCCGTAGCCGAGTTGTAGACCTGCGCGTCCATCTCAGAGCCCGAGCCCCAGGCGAGCAGCATCCGGGAGCCGTACGTGACGAGGTGCGGATGGCTCGTATCGGCAGAGGTGGTCACCGTCTTGTTCGAGGAGCCGGTGGTGAAGTGGTCGAGGCGCGCGTGGCCGCCCTGACTCCAGCCGACCCAATACCCTGCGTTACTCGATAGGACGATGTCACCGCCGAACAAGGTGCCGTCGCAGGTCCCTGTGGCCACGGTTTGGTAGTCGGCCGGTTGGGCTATTCGGCAGTCGTTGTCGGTCGCGCACACCATCACGAAGCGGCCGACGCGTGGATCCCAGACGATATGCGTGTCCCAGCTATGGCTGCATCCGAGCGAGAAACTGCCGTGCCCGGACAGCAGACTCCCCGTCGGGCCGACGACCTGCATACGGTCGCCTTCGTGGATGTCGACGCAACTGCCGTTCTGCACGGTGATCGCATCGGCGAAGTACGCAGCGTAGTTGGTGCCGTCGTAGGCCAAGCGGCCGTGGTGCTGGTACCACCACACGAACATGGCGCCGTTGTCGTAGCCGCCGAGGCTGGAGCTCAGGTTCGTGACTTGCTGCTCCCAGACTTCCTGGCCCGAGTTGTTGAAGCGGATCATCCACATCGTGTTACAGGGGCTTGAGGTGCCGCCGCACAGCGGGCCGGTGTGGCAGTCGCCCTTGCGCGTCAGCAGCAGCACGCCTCCGTTGGCGTCGGCCGCGACGTCTTCCAGGTCGATGCCGGTGAAGCTGGTCGGAGTGCCGACGAGATGGTCGCTGCAGTCGAGGCTGCCGAGGTACACCTTGCCGTTCGTACCGAGCCACGCCAGCCACGAGCGGCCCGAGGGGGTCGCGGCGATCGCCATCGGCAACGGCTCGGTGTCCGACTGGCCGCCGTAGCCGGTGACCGACACACCCACGTTCACCTCCGTCGTCTTGACCACCGGGGACGAACCGACCGTGCGGGAACAGCCGCCCGCAACTGCCGGAACAGCGGCCTTCGGGGAGGCGGAGGACTTCGACGGCGAGGGCGACGCGCTGTGCGAGGGGGACGCGGCCGGGCTGGCGGAGGTCACGGCTGCCTTGGCGGACGCGGTGACCGTGGTCGAGGCGGTGGTGTTGGCGGGCGTGGAGCGGGTGGCCGCGTAGACGGTGCCTACCGCCACGGTGGTGACGACGAGGACGGCGGCGATCATCTTGGCCGGGCCGTGGAGCGCGAAGCGGCGCGCCGTGCGGCCGTGCTTGACGGCGCGGCGGCCGTGCGAGGCCGAGCGCGAGACGTTCGCCTGCTTGGGCTGGAGCGCGGTGGCCGACATCGACGCGTGAGTGGCGTTCGCGATGCGGGTCGCGAGCAGCGCGGGGACGGGGACCAGCCCGAGGCCGACCAGCAGCCGTTCGGCGGGGACCAGGCCCTCCAGGTGCACGGCGCACGTCACGCACTCGCGGACGTGGCGCGCGAAGAGCTTGCGCCACGCGGAGGACGGGCGGCCGTCCCAGCGGCGTGACAGCATGTCGAAGTCCGGGCAGCGGGGCACGGCGTGGATCGCGCGCACCACGCTCCGCGCCGCCTCCAGCTGCGCCTTCATCCGCTGGACCCGCACCGAGACGTGGCCCGCGCTCAGACCCAGCGCCTCGACGAGGTCCGCGCGGGTCAGCTCCCCGGCCGCCTCCAGCCACCACAGGGCCAGCAGTTCGCGATCGTCGTCGTCGAGCCAGCGCGTGGCCAGGGCGGTCTCCCGGCGCTGGTCGGTCAGCGCGAGCCGCAGGATCGTCAGATCGACGAAGTCGGCCCCGGGATCGGCGGCGTCCAACTGCGCCTCCCGGTCCAGCAGGGCGGTCGACGGCGCCTGGCGCGACCTCCAGCGGTCGCGCACCAGCCGCATCGCGATCGCCACCGTCCACGAGCGGAACGCGGCCGGGTCGCGCAGGTCCCGCAGCCGGTCCACGACCCGGAACAGGGTCTCCTGCACCACGTCATCGACCTCGTGGCTGCCCTCCAGCGCGCGCCCCACGATGTTGTAGAGCAGCGGAAGGTAGCGCTCCACCAGCACGTCGAGCGCGACGTGGTCGCCCTTCTTGGCCGCCGTGACGAGGGCGGCCTCGTCGGCCGCCGGGTTCCGATTCCTGTCGTACACCGTCGCTCCCTGTCAGATTCCGGTCGGACGACTAGGAGACGGACCCGGCGCGGCCAGAAAACAGAAACGCCGGAAATCCGTCGGACCGGATGCTACGCGCAGGACGTCCGTGCACGCGACAGCCCTGTTGATCATGATGAATCAGGCTCCTGAGGACGTGCACGCGGTGGCACAGAGCTGGCGCGGCCGGGCCTGGCGGGATACCCGATTCTTTCCGTGGCTTTTGCCTTCAGCAGACCTTCGCCGGACATGCGGCGGCGCATGCACACGTTAGCCTGCGTGATCAGATGCCCGTTTATTCAACGTTCAGGAACCACGGTGAATTACTGCACCTCGTGCCTCAGGCAACTCAACGGCGTCGTGTCCTGCCCGGGATGCGGGGCCATCGTCGAGTCGATGATGCCCGCGCGCAATCCCGTGCCACGACGGGCGAACCACGGCGCGGGCTCGGCGAGCGCCGCGGCCGCCGCTGCCGGACCGGGCGCCGGTCCCGAGCGCGGCCGGGCGAAGGCTCGGGTCGGTGCGCACGCGGCACCGCGGTCGGCGTTCTTCGTCGTCGACGACAACATCGCGCTCGTGGACCACACTGACGCGGCCGCGGCCAACGCGAGCGCGCGACGGGTCCGGCACTCGCACCGGCGACGTTCGCTCGCGGCGCGGGTCACCACCGCCACGGGAGGTTTCGCGGGTATCGCCGTCCTCGGCACGCTCGCGATCGGCAACCTGTCGACGACCGCGCACACGAGCACCTCGGCCGGATCCGTCGCCATCTCGTCCGTGCCGGCTCAGGCCGCCTCCAACACGACGCAGAACTCGAACGCGGCGGGCCGGACCCAGACGCAGACGCAGCAGACGTCGCTCTCCAGCCGGGGCGCCGCGACCACGGCCGCGGCCCGGCAGAACGCGACGGCGACCGCCTCGTCCGCGACGCAGAACTCGGACCAGACCTCGGGCTACACGCCGCGGCACGCAGCGCAGTCCACGCCGCTGGCCACGGCCACGTCCGCCGCGACCACGGCCACCCCGACGGCGGCTGCGACCACGGCGGCGGCGACCCCCACGACCGCGGCCTCCACGTCGTCCTCGACCACCACCACGACGACGACTCCGGCGACCACGTCCGCCACACCCACGGCGACCTCCACGCAGGACCCCGTGCTCTGCGTCCTCGGCATCTGCCTCTGAGGTCGGCGACCGGGGCGCGTTTGAAAGGTAGCGTCGGATCAGGCCGCGGTGTCTGACGCGTGCGCTCGCAAGGCGCAGGGGCGGGCGCATACTCGGTCGTCTGTAACCGCTCCTGCAACGCCGCGAGCGTGCGTGGCAGGCGTCGCGGCCCCGACGATACCTTTCAAGCGCGCCCTAGCTCGGCGGCGTGTCGCCGAGCAGCCAGCGTGCGCCGGATCCCCGGGTGGCCGCGGTGTCGCCCGGGTTGGAGAGTCCGCAGGTGCGCAGGGAGAGGCAGCCGCAGCCGACGCAGCTGCTGAGCCGATCGCGGAGCCGCTCCAGTTCCGCGATGCGCTCGTCGATGCGGCGGATCCAGGTGGCCGACACGTGGTTCCAGTCCGCCTTGTTCGGCGTGCGGCCCTCGGGAAGGCGACCGAGGGCCGCGCTCACCTCGTCGAGGCTCAGTCCGACCTGCTGGGCGGCGCGCACGAAGGCGACGCGCCGCAGCGTGGCGCGCGGGTAGCGGCGCTGGCCTCCGGCGGTCCGCTCGGCGCTGATGAGTCCCAGCTGTTCGTAGTACCGCAGCGCGGAGGTGGCGACCCCGGCGCGGCGGGCGAGTTCGCCGATGGTCAGGTGCTGCGAAAGCGGTGGCATGGGGCTTGATCCTAGCGCTTGACTTCAAGTCGGCTTGAAGTTGCACGCTGGTGTCCATGACGAACACGATGCCCACCGCGACCACCGCCGTGACAACCCGCGGATACGGCGACCTCCGGCGTCTCATGGCGCTGATGACCGGCGACGAGAAGCACGACGCCGCCGCCACCTCGACCCTGGACGTGCTCTGGGTCCTCTACGACCGCGTCCTGCGCGGCGTCGATCCGCACGACGCCGACCGCGACCGCTTCCTGCTGTCCAAGGGGCACGGCCCGATGGCGTACTACGCGGTCCTCGCCGCCAAGGGGTTCATCGACGAGGACCTGCTGCCCGGCTTCGGCTCCTTCGACTCGCCGCTGGGGCACCACCCCGACAGGGTCCTGATCCCCGGCGTCGAGATCGGCAGCGGATCGCTGGGCCACGGCCTCGGACTCGCCGTCGGCACGGCGCTCGGCCTGCGGCTGCGCGGACTGGACCGGGCGCGCGTCTTCACGCTGGTCGGCGACGCGGAGTTGGACGAGGGCTCGAACCACGAGGCGATCGCGTACGCCGGAGCGGTCGGCCTCGACAATCTGCGGGCCGTCGTGATCGACAACGCGTCCGCCACGCACGGCTGGTCCGGCGGCATCGCCACGCGGTTCGAGCGCGAGGGGTGGACGACCAGCACCGTGAACGGCCGCGACCACGACGCGATCGAAGCAGCGTTCGCCGCCGCGCGCCCCGGCCGTCCGCACGCGGTCGTCGCCGTCGTCGAACCGAAGAACTAGCCCACCCCCATACATTCAGAGGAGCTTCTGCCATGGAGACCATGCGCGAGCGTTTCGTCGCCACCGCCACCGACCTGCTGGACACCGATCCCCGGCTCGCCGTCGTGCTCGCCGACATCAGCGCGGACAAGTTCGCACCGGCCGCCGCCGAACACCCGGGGCGGGTGATCAACGTGGGCATCAGGGAGCAGCTGCTGATCGGGGTGACGGGCGGCCTGGCGCTCGCCGGGCTGCGTCCGATCGCGCACACCTTCCCGTCCTTCCTGGTCGAGCGCCCGTTCGAGCAGGTCAAGCTGGATCTCGGGCACCAGGACGTGGGGGCGGTGCTGGTCAGCTCGGGCGCCTCCTACGACATGGCGTCGATGGGCCGCACGCACCAGTCGCCCGGCGACGTGGCCCTGCTCGACACGCTCGACGGCTGGACCATCCACGTACCCGGACACCCCGACGAGGCGGAGATCCTGCTGCGCGACGCCGCCTCCGCGCAGGACACCCGCGTCTACGTGCGCCTGTCCGGCGAGGCCAACAAGCAGCCGCTCCCCGTCCGCCCGGGCCGCTTCACCACTGTGCGCGAAGGCAGCGCGCACGCGGCGGGCACCGTCATCGCGGTCGGCCCGCTGCTGGACCCCACCCTCGAAGCCGTCGCAGACCTCGATGTCACGGTCCTGTACGCCACCACCGTCCGCCCCTTCGACGCCGCGGCCCTCCGACGCGCCGCGCAGCACGCCGCCAAGCCCGACGTCGTCCTGGTCGAGCCCTACCTCGCGGGCACCTCGGACCACGCCGTGAACGAGGCGCTGCTCGACATCCCCCACCGCGTCCTCGGCCTCGGCGTGGCCCGCGAGGAGCTGCGCCGCTACGGCACCCCCGCCGACCACGCCGCCGCCCACGGCCTCGACGCGAGCTCGCTCCGCCGACGGATCACGGCGTTTCTCTGACTAAGTGGCGGAGGGTCGGCGCGCGCCGTGCTGGCGCGCGCCGACCGAGCCCGTTAGCCTTCACCCCGTCCGCACCGTGATCGATCCGATCGACAGTCCCCTTATGACCGCGATGGAGCCGTGACATGCCGCGCATCGCCATCATCGGCGGCGGGATCGGCGGGATGACCGCGGCCGCGTTCTTGCGGCGCGCCGGGTTCGCCGTCACCGTGCACGAACAGGCTCGGCGGCTCACCGAGGTCGGCGCCGGGCTGATCCTCGCACCGAACGCCGCGCGGCCGCTGCGTCGGCTGGGA
Organism: Actinospica sp.; assembly: GCA_035493475.1. Lineage (GTDB taxonomy): Bacteria > Actinomycetota > Actinomycetes > Streptomycetales > Catenulisporaceae > Actinospica. The sequence continues at coordinate 49,060 of DATJIF010000072.1, read as the reverse complement.
GTGCTTGACCGGCTCGAGGGCGACGTGGTGGAGCTGGAGTGGGGCTGGGAGTTCCGGCGCTGGCAGGACGGCGCCGTGCTCTCCCGGGAGCGGCTGTCAGGAGTCTGCGAACAGCTCTACGGCGAGGCCACCTACGTCGTCCACCGCGCCCGCCTCCTCGACGCGATCCGCGCGCTGATACCGGAATACGCCATCCACCTGGCCGCACGCTGCACCGCGATCGAAGAGCACGACGACTCCGTGACCGTCCGGTTCGCCGACGGCAGCACGACCACCGCCGACATCGTCATCGGCGCCGACGGCATCCACTCGGTCGTGCGCGAGACCGTCACCGAACCCTCGCCGCCCGAGGACGCGGGGATCTGCGCCTTCCGCGCGATCGTCCCGGCGGACCGGGCACCGGACTTCGCGCTGCGCCGCGCCCACACGATATGGCTCGGACCGGGACACCATCTCGTGCACTACCCGATCGACGGCGGCCGGTCGGTCAACCTCGTCGCCGTCGCGCCGACCTCCCCCGCCGTCGAGGAGTCGTGGAGCGCCACCGCCACCCTGGACGAGTTCCTGGCCGAGTTCGAAGGCTGGGACCCCCGTGTCACGGCCCTGATCCGCGCGGGCGGCGACCCCGGCCGCTGGGCCCTGCTGGACCGCGCGCCGCTCACCCGCTGGAGCACCCGCCGCGTCACCCTGCTCGGCGACGCCGCCCACCCGATGCTCCCGCTCTTCGCCCAGGGCGCGGCCCAGTCGATCGAGGACGCGGCCACGCTCGCCGCGTGTCTGGCCGAGCACCCCGGCGACGACCCGGCGGCCGCACTCCGGCGCTACGAGGCGGCCCGCATCCCGCGCACCACCCGCCTGCAGCAGGCCAGCCGCGGCCGCGCCCAGGTCAACCACCTCCCCGACGGCCCCGGCCAACGCGCCCGCGACGAGGCCCTGGCCGCCGCCGACCCCCTCGTCGCCAGCGGCTGGATCTACAGCTACGACCCGCCGGGGGAGGGTAATTCGGCGGGCTGCCTGTTAGGTTGATCGGCATGAGGAGCCCACGCGGGCGGCCCAGGCACCCTGACCTGCTCACTCCGACGGAGTGGCGGGTCGTGGACGCCGTGCGGCACGGGATGTCCACCCGGCAGATCGCGGCACGCCGCGGGATCAGCGCGGACGGGGTCAAGTTCCACGTGGCCAACGCGCTGGCCAAGCTCGGACTCGGCTCACGCGCCGAACTGCGGCACTGGGTCGGCGCCCCGGCCGGCAGCGGACAGGGCTCCGCGCTGGAACGACTACGCGGGAAAGGAAGCACCGCCATGCCCAGTGAGGTCCGGCTCGGCCCGATCGGGCAGGTCGCCCGGTCGGTGAGCGACGTGGCTCAGGCCGTCGCGTGGTACCGGGACGTGCTCGGTCTGACGCACCTCTACACCTTCGGCGACCTGGCCTTCTTCGACTGCGACGGCGTCCGGCTGTTCCTGAGCGCGGAGGGCGCCCGGTCCGAGCCCTCCTGCCTGTACTTCCGCGTCCCCGACATCCACGCGGCCCACGCGGAGCTCACGTCGCGCGGCGTGAGCTTCCGCGGGGCCCCGCACCTGATCCACAAGCACGAGGACGGCACCGAGGAGTGGATGGCCTTCTTCGACGATCCGGACGGCCATCCGCTCGCTCTGATGTCGCAGGTCTAGTCCGCGTCCGCAGCCCCGAGCCCCAGCTTGAGAAGCAACTCCTTGACGTCGGTGGCGGCGATGCGGTCGACGGGGGCGGCGGACGGGTCGGAGCAGATGAGCATCGGGCCGTGGTCGGGGTTGTCGGGCATGCGTCCGTGGCTGCCGCTGACCGGGGCCGGGTCGAGGGGGACGACGGTCATCCGGTAGCGCGCGCCGAGTTTCTTGCGGGCGAGTGCGGTGGCTGCGCGGAGCTTGACGAGGGGGTCGGCGGGGTCGAAGAAGAGTTCGGCGGGGTCGTAGCCGGGCTTGCGGTGGATCTCGACGCTGCGGGCGTAGTCGGGGGCGCGTTCGTCGTCGAGCCAGTAGTAGTAGGTGAACCAGGCTTCCGGCTCGGCTATCGCGACGAGTTCTCCGGAGCGGGGGTGGTCGAGCCCGGCCGCGCGCTTGCCTTCGGCGTCGAGGAGCTGATCGATGCCGCCGACTCCGGCCAGTAGTTCGCGCACGTGGTCGATGTCGGCGGGGTCGCGGACGTAGATGTGCGCGATCTGGTGGTCGGCGACGGCGAAGGCTCGGGACGTGTAGGGGTCGAGGTACTCCATGCCGTCTTGTGTGTGCACGGTGAGGTAGCCCGCGTGGCGCAGGACCCGGTTGATGTCGACGGGGTTCGAGGCGCGGGTGATGCCGTATTCGCTCAGGGCCACGATCGTCGCGCCGTCTGCAGTGGCCTCTTCCAGCAGTGGACGCAGGGCGAGGTCGACTTCGGCGGCGGCGCGGCGTGCGGCGAGGCTGTCGGGGCCGAAGCGCTGCAGGTCGTAGTCGAGGTGCGGGACGTAGACGAGGGTGAGGTCGGGGTTCTTCTTGCGGAAGATCCAGCGCGCCGCGTTGATGATCCACTTCGAGGAGGCGATGCCTGCGGTCGGACCCCAGTACGTGAACAGCGGGAAGGTGCCGAGTTTGGCTTCGAGCTCGTCGTGCAGGGAGGGCGGGACGGTGTAGCAGTCCGGTTCCTTGCGGCCGTCGGAGTAGTAGATGGGGCGCGGGGTGACGGTCCAGTTGACGTCGGCGCCCATCGCGTACCACCAGCAGACGTTCGCGACGGTGTAGTCGGGGTTCTGCTTGCGTGCGGCGTCCCAGAGTTTTTCGCCGCCGACGAGGGCGTTGCTCTGGCGCCAGAGCAGGACTTCGCCGAGGTCGCGGAAGTACCAGCCGTTGCCGACGATGCCGTGTTCGGACGGCGGCGCGCCGGTGAGGAAGGTGGCCTGGACCGAGCAGGTGACGGCGGGCAGGACGGGTTCGAGGGGCGCGCTGAAGCCGCGGTCGGCCAGGGCGCGGAGATTGGGCATGTGCGCGAGGAGCGCGGGTGTCAGGCCGACGATGTCGAGGACGACGAGGCGCGGGCTCATCGGATCTCCTTCAGGCCGAGCGTGGTCAGGGCGCGGGAGATCCAGGCCAGTTCTCCGGCGATGGAGGAGGCGAGGTCGCGGTCGGCGCCGGGCATGACCGGCCAGGTGTACGTCTCGGCCTCGATGTGGTCGGTCAGCGCGCGCGGGCCGCCGAAGAGCGCGTCAAGGGTCTGTGACAGCACGTCGGAGGTGGTGCCGAGCGGGGCGGGGAGCTGTTCGTGCAGCGGGACGTGGAAATGGATCCGCCACGGCGCGTCGCCGGGGAGTTCGGCGTGCGCTTCGGGGAGGTCGTCGGTGCCGCCGCCTCCCTGTTCACGCGTCTGGTGCAGGAAGCGCGGTTCGGCGTAGTCGGCGAGGGCGGCAGTGGTCTCGGGTGAGCGCGGGTCGGTGGCGGTGAGCGCGGCCGACGCCTGGAGTTTCACGATGCTGATTCCCGCGTCGGTCAGGGAGTCGAGGGCGGCGTGGGGGTCTTCGTGGGCGACGGCGAGGTGGCAGGCGTCTAGGCACAGGCCGACGTGTTCGGAGGCGAGGTGGCCGAGGTGTTCGACCGCTTCCTGCGTGGATTCGACGAGGCAGCCGGGTTCGGGTTCGAAGGCGACGCGGACGGGGCGGGGCAGCGCGGCGAGGAAGTCATCGAGGGCTGCGACGTTGCGGGCCACGGCGTCGTACCAGCCGGGTTCGTCGAGCGGGCGGGTGCGCCAGCCGAGCGGGAGGGTGGAGATGCTGCCGCGCGTCACGTCGTCCGGGAGCAGTTCGATGAGGATCCGCGCGAGGTCGGTGGTGTAGTCGAGCCGCTCGGCCTCGGACCAGTCGGGTCGGTAGACGCGGTGTTTGACCACCGGGTCGCCGAAGCCGGTGTAGGGGAAGCCGTTGAGGGTGGCGACTTCCAGGCCGCGCGCGTCGAGTTCGCGGCGCAGGCGGGCGAGTTCGGCGGGGTCCTCGACGAGTGCCGTGGCCGCCTCGCGGGCCAGCCACAGGCCGAGGCCGAGGCGGTCGGTGCCGAGGTGCTGCCGGATTGGTTCGGCGTAGCGTTCGAGTTGCGCGAGGACCTCGGGCAGTTCGTTCGCCGGGTGCACGTTGGCGCAGTAGGCGAGGTGGACGGTCGTGCCGTCGGGGTGCAGGTAGCGGGTCATCGGCTGCCGCGCAGGATCGAGTTGCCCTCGAACAGTGCGCCGGACGGGGACTCGGTCCCGGCTTCGAGTTCTGCGACGTCCAGCTTGCCGCTCGCGGAGAGGAACTCGACGGGGTTGCGCCACAGTACTCGGTCCACGTCGTCCTCGGTGAACCCGGCCTCCAGCATGGCCAGGCCGGTCTTGTACGTCTTGAGCGGGTCGCTGCGGCCCCAGTCGGCGGCCGAGTTGACCAGGATCCGCTCCAGGCCGTATTCCTGCAGGATCGCGACCATCCGGGCCTCGTCCATCTTCGTGTCCGGGTAGATGGAGAAACCCGCCCAGCAGCCCGCGTCCAGCACCGTCTTCACGGTCAGCTCATTGAGATGGTCGACGAGCGCGTGGGACGGGTCGATGCCGGACTCGCGCACGACGTCGAGGGTGCGCTCGGTGCCGCGCGGCTTGTCCCGGTGCGGGGTGTGCACGAGGACCGGGAGCCCGTACTCGCGCGCGTAGCCGAGCTGGGCGGCGAAGACCTCGTCCTCCTCGGGGGTCATCGAGTCGTAGCCGATCTCGCCGACCGCGAGGACCTGCTCCTTCGCGAGATACCTGGGCACGACCTCGAGGGCCTCGCGGCAGCGCGGGTCGTTGGCCTCCTTCGGGTTGAGCGCGATCGTGCAGTAGTGCTTGATCCCGAACTGCGCGGCCCGGAACGGCTCCCAGCCGACGAGGCCGTCGAAGTAGTCGACGAAGCTGCCGACGGAGGTGCGCGGCTGGCCGATCCAGAAGGCCGGTTCCAGCACGGCGCGCACCCCGGCGCCGCGCAGCGCCTCGTAGTCGTCCGTGGTGCGCGAGGTCATGTGGATGTGCGGGTCGAAGATGCGCATCAGGCGGGGCCTTCCAGGAGGGTGACGACGTCGTCGGGGACGGTGCGGCCGGCGGCCAGGCGCTCGGCGGCGTAGTGCTCGAACATCCGGCGCAGCTCGGCGTCGGTGCGCTCCGCGAGACCCGCGACGTCGGCGAGCGGGATGCCGGTGAACACGCACTTGAGCACTGCCTGCCGGTACGCGTCGTCGTCCAGGTGCGCGGCGGCGTACCGGCCGAGGGCAGCCGAGATCAGGCGGGTGTCGTTGCTGCGGACCGCGTCCAGCACCAGCGGGACAGCGCTGTCATCGAGGTCCGCGAGGTGACTCAGGGCATGGAGAACGGCGCGCCGCTCGGCCGCGTCGCCGTACCGGTAGAGGTCGGTCAGTTCGGCGGTGAGCTCGGGTCCGTGCAGGCCGAGGGCTTCGAGCAGCACGATCCGGGCCGCGTCGTCCACGCAGAGCCCGGAGTCGCCCGCCGGGGTCCGGCCGCAGCGCAGCCCGACGAGCGGGAAGACGCGGCGGATCACGGCCTGGTCGAGGGCGATCTCGGCGACCTGCTGGTCCAGCCAGTCCGTGCCGCCCGGCTTGGCGTACCCGGCGACCAGGTCGCGCAGGTCGGGCTCGCTGCCGGGGGCGGCGGCGCGGAGGAACTCGATCGAGCGCATGGCGACTCCAGGGCCATCGTGGCTGTGCCGGGGAAGTTCGACGGAGACCAGGCCGCGGTAGCCGACCTCAGCGAGCGCGGCGAGCACCGGCGGAAAGTCGATCTCGCCCCGGCCGAACTCGAGGTGCTCGTGCACGCCGCGCCGCATGTCCTCGATCTGCACGTTGACGAGGCGGTCCCCGGCGCGGCGTACGCAGTCCGGGACCGAGAGCTCCTCCAGGCAGCGGCAGTGCCCAAGGTCTAACGTCAAGCCGAGCGCACCGGGGTCGCCGAGCGCTGCGATGAGACGTTCGTATCCTGCGATGTCCTCGACGAGCATGCCGGGTTCGGGTTCGAAACCGAGCCGCACGCCGTGCAGCTCGGCCACGGTGATCACCCGCTCGACGCCGCGCACGAGGCGGCCCCACAGCTCGTCGTCCGGGACCGCCTCGTCGGCGGGCCGGTTGCCGCTCCAGAACGAGACCGCCTCGGCGCCGAGCTCGGCACCGATCCGCACGGCCCGTTCCAGGAAGCCGATCCGCTGCTCGCTGCCCTCGGATATCAGGGTCGGGTGATGCTTGCGGCGCGGGTCGAGCAGGTAGCGGGCGCCGGTCTCGATGACGACCGCGAGGTCCAGCTTGTCCAGCAGCGCGGCGATACGTGGCAGGTCGCGCTCGAAGTCCTCGGCGTACGGGTCGAGGTGGCCGGTGTCGAGGGTGAGCGCGACGCCGTCGTAGCCGAGGTCGGCGAGCAGGCGCAGCGCGTCCGGCAATCGGTTGTCGCCCAGACCGTTGGTACCGAAGCCGAATCTGAGGCTCATGTCGGCGACACCTTCCGGGACAGCCGCTTGACCAGCGGCAGCGCGACGGCCAGCGGCAGCGGCGAGATCCGGGCGCCCTTCGCGGCGGCGAGCGCGGCCTGGAGCGGCAGCATCGCGTGGATTCCGGCGCCGACGGCCTTGCGCACGTTCGGCGCCGACGGGTCCGAGAGCGCGTTCAGCTGCGGCCGACCGAATCCGAATGCGTACGTGGCGGCCAGCGCCGCGCTCGCGATCCGGTCGGCGGGATGCTGATCACCGACGAGGCCCGCGTGGCTCACTGCGGCCGCCGCGATGACTCCGGTGGCCGCGAGCGTGGTCGCGGGCAGTGCGGGCTCCGCTCCACTCACCTCGGCCCGGCTGAGTTCGGTGACCGCGTATGTGTGCGCGCTAACAACAGCGGCGGCAGGCAGTGCCGCGGTTACATCGCCCGCAGCCGCGCCGCCCATCAGCACGTCGAGACCGCGAGCGGCCGCCATCGCGCCGCAGCCCGCGCTCGTGTCCTTGAGTACGAGGTCGTATGCCCAGACCGCCCCGGCCAGCGGCACCGCCACCGCCAGCGTGCGCCGCCCGGCCAGCGCGGCCAGGCCGAGACCCGCGCCCGTCAACCCGACGGCTGCGGCCAGCGCGGCGCGCGGGGAGATCTGGCCGGACGGAATCGGCCGCTCCGGACGTTCGACCGCGTCCAACTCCCGGTCGGCGTAGTCGTTGAGCGCCATCCCGGCCCAGTACAGGCACACCGACGCGGCGGCCGCACTCGCCCGAGGCCGACCACCGGCAGCAGCCGCGCCCGCGATCGTGTCGCCGGGTACGGTCAACGCAGCGGGTGCCCGGACCAGCCGGAGCCAGGGTTCGAGTGCCTTCATCACGACGACGACCTCAGCTCGTCGGCCCACGTCCGCAGCACCGTGAACTGCTCCCCCAGCGCGTGCACCGACGTGCCGACCGGGTCCTTGAAGAAGAACGCGAGCGCGTCGAGCGGGCCGCCGATCCCGTGCGCGTGCGCCAGCGCGGCGAACCGGGCCAGGTCGAGCACCAGCGGCGCGGCCAGCGCGGAATCGCAGCCCTGCCACGTGAACTGCATGCTCATCCGGGTGCCCAGGAAGCCGTCGAACGCGATGTGGTCCCACGCCGTCTTCCAGTCGCCGAGCGCCGGGACGTTGTGGATGTGCACGCCGCCGTCCACCGCGTAGCCGAGCTCCTCCTCCAGCAGCCGCTGCTTCGAGTCGATCTTGCTCTTCGCGCGCTCGGGCTCGGCCAGCGCGGCGCCGTCCCCGCCGCCGAGCAGGTTCGTCCCGGACCAGGACCGCACCCGCAGCGCACGCTGAGCGAACATCGGCGCGAGCACAGACTTCAGCAGCGTCTCGCCGGTCTTGCCGTCGCTACCCGCGTACGGCAACCGGTTCTCGCGCGCGAACTCGTCGAGAGCCGGGATCCGCGCGCCGACCGAGGGAGTGAAGTCCACGAACGCGCACCCGGCCCGGAACGCCGCGTACGCGTACGCCGAGCTGTACGGCAGGACACTGCGACCGGCGGCCAGTTCCGCGCGCAGGGAGTCGAGCGAGCTGCACGCCGGGTCCGGCTCGGCGAACGGTTCGGTGGAGGCGACGTTGACCACGACAATCCGCGCGACTCCGGTCCGCTCCCGGAATGATTCGAGGTCCGCGACGAGCCCGTCGATCACCTCGGCCTGACCGCGGCCGTCCTCGACGACCCGGCGGATCTCGGCGTCGGCCGCCTCCAGGTCCGCGCGCACCAGCGCCGGAAGCCCGGTCGGCAGGACGCCGTTGCCCACCAATTGCTCGGCCCGTTCGGTCAGCGGCGTCTCGGCCACGTCGTGCCCGCCGAAGACCAGTTCGTCGAACGCCGGGAGCCCGAGCCCCGCGAAGGGTTCGAGCTCTGACACGCATCCGTTCGGCTCCGCGAACCCGCCGCGGATCGCGGCGGCGCCGGTGATCGCCGTCGTGGCCACGGAGCCGCGCGCCCCGATCAGCCAGATTCCCGTACGCACGTGAGAAGGCACCTCCCATCGCCGGGCCCGCTGAGCCCGGCTGTCAATGTTCTGGTAGGGATTCAGAGTTCGATCGCGTGGAGCAGACCGGCGGCGTCGGCCTGGTACGCGGCCACTTCCGCGTCGTCGAACAGCCGCTCGTCGGCGAATCCGACGCCGACCACGGCCAGCACCGCGCCGTCCGCGCCGAGCACCGGGACGCTGACCGAGCCGCGCGTGCCGACCGTCTTCGCGCGCGGACGCACCACGCCCGACTCGTCGGTCTGCACGTCGCGGAGCACGACCGGCTCCCCGCGTTCGGCCGTGACCCCGGCGACGCCCTTGCCGAGGGTCACGAAGGCCACCGTGTTCTGGATCGCGGCCGGGATGTTGCTCGCCGCCACCAGCACCAGGCCGTCATGCCGCGCCAGATGCACGCAGCCCGCCACCGCGCCGTGCCGGGCCCGGAATCCGTCGAACCACGCCGCGACGTCGGGTCGGGCGTTGGCCAGCACGGTTTCGTCCAGCTCGCCCGTCACCACGCGACCGGCAGCCGCGAGACGCCGTGCACGGCCCGGCCGCGCAGCATGTACTGCTCGGGGTCGTCCGTGGCCAGCCGCAGCTCCGGCAGCCGCTCGAACAGCAGCGGCAGGCCGATCTGCAGTTCGGCCCGGGCGAGCGACTGGCCCACGCATTGGTGCAGGCCGTACCCGAAGGCCAGGTGGGCACGCGCGTTCCGGGACAGGTCGAGCGTGTCAGGGTCCGCGAACACCTCGGGATCCCGGTTGGCCGCGTCGAGCGCGACGACCACGCCCTCCCCCGCGCGGATCAGCACGCCGCCGACCTCGACGTCGTGGGTCGCGATCCGGCGCATTCCGGTGTGCGCGATCGTGAGGTAGCGCAACAGCTCCTCGATCGCTTCGGGCCAGCCGTCCGGGTCCGCGCGCAGCTTGTCGAGCTGCTCCGGGTGCCGCAGCAGGGCGACGACGCCGAGCGGGAACATGTGCGCGGTCGTCTCGTGCCCGGCGACCAGCAGCAGCGAGGCGAGCCCGACGGCCTCCTCGGCGCCGGCCTCGCCGGTCGCGACCCGATCGACCGCGAGCCGGCTCAGCAGGTCGTCCGCCGGTTCGGCGCTCTTGGCCGCCAGCAGTTCACTGAGATAGCCCTGGATCGCGAGCCGCGCGGCGAACATCTGCTCGCGGGTCGAGGACGTGTTGAAGAACGCCTGGCTGTGCTCCTGGAAGAACGCGCGGCGCTCGTACGGCACGCCGAGCAGTTCGCAGATCACGAGCGTGGGCAGCGGAAGAGCGAAGGTCTCGACGAGGTCGGCGGTGCCGGGTCCGGCCGCCGTCAGCTCGTCGATCAGCCGCTCGCAGGTCTGCCGGATCGCCGGCCGCAACTGCTCGATGCGCCGGAAGGTGAAGTCAGGCAACACCATCCGGCGCAGCCGGCCGTGCTCGGGCGGGTCCATGAACTGGATGTGCCCCGGCGAACGCGGCGGCGCGGACGGGGTCATGCCGGGAAAGCCGGGCTTCGACACGTTGGCGCTGAAGCGGGCGTCGGCCAGCACGGCCTTCGCCTCGTCGTGCCGGGTGATCAGCCAAGCGGTGGTCTCGCCCCAGAGCGCGACCCGGGAGATCGGCCGCCGCCCACGCCGGGCGGTGAACTCCGGCGGCGGGTCGAGCAGCGTGCGGACCTGCGGCAGCGGTGGGATGTGGGAGGGGGTGGCGGTCGAGGGAACTGGAGTGGGGGGAACGTCGTTCATGCGGCGTACTCCGAACTCTAATGGCATGGTTCTAAGTCCATTAAGGCACACGATCACCACGCGTACCATTGCTTGTGATCCAAGTCACATGCATCTGCGGCCCCGGACCCAGGAGCGATATCCCTCATGTCATCAGCACTCGTACGGCTCGCCGGCGTCTCCCTCGACACGGACGACCCGCACCGCCTCGCGGACTTCTACCAGCAGTTGCTCGACCTCGAAGTCTTCCTGGACGTCGATGACGTGGTCGCACTCAAGGGGGCGGGCTTCCTGCTGACCACGCAGCGCGTCGAGGGATACGTACCGCCGAGTTGGCCGGACGGTGCCACGCCCAAGCAGATGCATCTGGACATCGCCGTCGACGACCTCGAAGCAGCCGAGAGCCTCGCGCTCTCCCTCGGCGCGACACGCGCGGCCCACCAACCGTGCCCGGACGAGTGGCGTGTGATGATCGACCCCGCCGGGCATCCGTTCTGCCTCACCACACAGGCTCCGCTCGACCTCGCCTGAGTACGCGCTACTCACGACAGCACCCTGACGTGCCGGTCACGATGAGCGTATGGGTTGCAAGAGATCGGCCGCCGTCGCCGCGGCCATGGTGGTCGGGCTCGTCTCTCCGGTACTCGCCAGCACCGCGAACGCGAGCGTCGTGGGCGGCTACACGTGGGCGGAGCAGACGGTCTTCGCGCTCAGCCCGACCGGCAGCTACGTGGCCGAATGGATGGGCACGCCGCAGAAGTGGACCATCATCGGCGGCCCGGCCAGCCACGTCTACGCCGGATCGGCGGGCGTGTTCGCCACCGACCCGAACACCGGCGACATCTTCGAGTACAACGGCACGCCCGGCAGTTGGACCGCGATCGGCGGCCCGGGCGACGAGTTCGTCGAGGGCGGCGGCCACCTCTACGGCCTCGCTCCGGACAGGTCCTACGTGGCGGAGTGGAACGGCACACCGGGCAGCTGGACGATCATCGGCGGAGGCTCGACGGGCATTTACGCGGGTCCCTACGGGCTCGTCGCGACGGGCGCGATCATGTCCAGCGAGGACCTGTGGCACTACAACGGGACCCCGAACTCCTGGACCGACATCGGCGCGCCGAACGACAGCATCTACTCCGACACGGCCATCGCGGTCGGCTCCAGCGCCGTCTACCGGATCGACACGGGCGCCACCACCGTCGAGGAGTGGACCGGCGGCACCACCTGGACCCCGATCCTCAACGTCTCCAGCAGCGACGAGCTGGACGGCCTGATCGCGGGCAACGACGGCGTCTACATCGACGACTCGAACGCCTACTACCGGACGTACCTCAAGTACAGCGGCACCCCGAACTCCTGGTCGGCGATCACCCCGATGATCTCGTCCGGAGCCGACGACGCCGTGCTCCCGATCGTGGAGAGCGGCACGAGTCTCTACGGCGGCACCGTCGCGCTCATCCGCCCCGAGGACTTCATCAACGACGTCGACATCTACTCCGGCACCGGCACCACGTGGATCTCGATCGGCGGCCCGGCCGACCCGGCGTTGGGCGCAGGGGACTGAGTCGCACCTCTTTGTCAGACCCGCGTGCGAGGCTGACCGGGTGGATCGAGTGGATCGGACCGAGGCGTTGGACCTCGCGTTGGCGGCCGTCGCGGCGAGCGGGCGCGCCGATGATCTGATGCTGCGCGGCAGTGCCCTGATGAGCACGTGGTATCCGACGCAGGCGCGCGAGCCCGGCGACCTGGACTTCGTCGTACTCGCGGAGGATTGGGAGATCGACGACCCGGCCACCGACGAGTTCTTCGCCGAGCTCATGTCCGCACCGGGTTTCGGGAGCGGGCTGGCGCGGATCGAGAGTATTTGGGAGTACGACCGGGCGCCGGGGCGTCGGCTGACGATGCCGTTCCCGGGCGGCAGCGTGCAGCTGGACTTCGTCTTCGGCGAGAAGGTGAGCATCGAGCCTGAGACGGCGGTGATCGCGCTTTCCCGGAGTGGGCCCGGCGTGCGGCTGCGGGTCGCGCCTAAGCCGATCTCGCTCGCCTGGAAACTGTCGTGGCTGCTGGTCGACTTCGAGCCGAAGCCCAAGGATCTCTACGACGCGGTGCTGCTCGCCGAGGACGACTCGATCGACCGGCGAGTGCTGCGTACGACGCTCCTGGAGGTCTTCGAGCAGTTGGGCGCGGACCGGCTCGCAGACCTCGGCGACATCGACGTGGAGTTCAGCTGGAGCGAGTTCCAGCGCGAACATCCGCAGGCGACGGGTTCGGGGGACGACTGGCTGCGGCGGCTGGAGATCGCGCTCAAGGCACCGTGACCGGGGCGAACATCACGCCGGTGGTGCCCATGCCGACGAGCGTGACGAGCACGAGCAGGATGAGCCACGTGGCCAGGTCGTTGTGCAGCGAGCCGTTGTAGCGGATGACGCCGACGAGGCCGAGCAGGCCGGTGGTCATCAGGGCGATGAGTCCGGGGAGCGTGCGCGTCAGGTCACCGGCGCGCCAGGCGAGGAACGTGGAGACGCCGTAGGTCAGGCACCAGGCGCCCAGTGCCCGAACATCGAGCTCTGAGACCGTCCAGGGCCAATTGCGCACGGCCCAGGACGGAGCGGCGGTCACGGCGATGCCGAGCGCGCTGAGCCAGGTCGCGGCGAAGAGCATCGGGCCGCCGATGAGCAGCGGCGGGCCCGGCGCTCGCGGCGTGGTCCGGCCACGAGTAAACGCCTGCGCGATCAGCACGCCCGCGCCGACGAACAGCACCGCGACGTGGATCAGCATCCAGATCCAGGCGCCGAAGAAGGCGATGATCGGACCGTGGGCCAGATGCATCGTGTGCCGGCCCAGCAGGCTCGCCGCGAGCATCAGCACCATGAACATCGACGTCGAATACGCCGAGATACGCACGTCGGCCCATTCGGAGCGGCGCAGGGCGAGCACGAGCATGACCGCGCTCCCGGCGTACGCGGAGCCGAGCAGCCAGGCCGTGAGCGGCGCCATCGTCCACGCGAACGCGAAGGCGGTGTGCCCGGCGAACGGGACGAGCACGAGCGCCGTGTAGCAGGACGCCGCGACCAAGGGCGCGAGCATCCCCCACCGGATCGCCTCGCTCACCGGCTTCGCACGCTCGTCCGCCCGCAGTTCGGTCGCTGCCATGACGATCATCCTCCGACGTCAACGCGTGAAGGCTTCGTCGCCCTCGCACGGAGATTACTACTGGCCAGTAGGTATGCGATACCCACTGGCCAGTCGGAGCAGGGTCCACTATCAGCTATCGATGTCGGCGGTCGGCGGGGACGACTGCGCGGGCAGAACTCCGGATTCTCTCGGCGAAGGCGATGGTGAGCTCACGTAGCTCGTTCGGACGCTCGATCTCGAAGGGCCGATCGAGTGAGGCGAGCACCGCGGGCAGCCAATCGAGTGACTCGGCACGCATTTCGGCCCGTACCCACTGCTCCGCCGCCTCCTTCTCGCTGACCGGGTCGAGGACGGCGACGCTGGCGGGGAGCCGGGCGCGGATCTGCTCGACCGTCCCGTTGATCCACACCGTCACCTCGTATCGGTACGCGGCGGTGGCGAAGCCGGTCAGCACGCTGCGGGCCTGGTCCTGCTGCTCTGGCGCTTCGGGGGCGTCGAACTCTCCCGGCAGCGTTCGGACACCCTCGATCCGGTCCATCCGAAAGGTGCGTTCCTCGCCGATCGCCGGGTCCATCCCCCGTACGTACCAACGGTTCTCGTGGCTCACGATCCCGTATGGGTGCACGACGCGGTTGCTCCGTACGGCGTCTCGGTCCGTGTAGGTGATGGAGATCGGGCGTCGGTGGCGTACGGCGTCGGCGACGGTCAGCAGGACGGTCGCGTCGGGCGTGGCGAAGCCGTCGTCGTCGGGCTCGTGCGTGAACGCGATCGAGTCGAGTACGGTCTCCAGCCTGCAGGCCAGCGGCTTCGGCAGCACCCTGCGAATCTTGGCGGCGGCCGTCTCGCCCGCGGTGCTCAACGCCGTCGTCAGGCCGGTACGCCGCCCGGCGATCAGGCCGAGCAGAACAGCCAATGCCTCGTCGTCGCCGAGCATGAGCGGCGGCAGCCGGTATCCGGGGGCGAGCCGGTAGCCGCCGTAGCGACCGCGTACGGACTCGACCGGGACGTCGAGGTCGATGAGGTGGTCGACGTAGCGCCGCACGGTACGTCCGTCCACGCCGAGCCGGTCGGCGAGCTCGGCCACCGTCCGCGTGCCGCCGGACTGCAGGAGTTCCAGCAGTTGGAGCACGCGGCTCGTCGGACGATTCATGTTTCCAGACTAACTCGAATAGCGGACAGGTTCTGACCACTATTACTCCTACGGTGTGAAGCGCAACGGCTCAACCACCCGAGGAGAGAAGCACCATGGAATTCGTCTCGATCCGCATCATCACCGGCGACGTCGCGCGCCTCGTGTCGTTCTACGAGAAGGCCACCGGCGTGCAGGCGACGTGGGCGACGGAGGACTTCGCCGAGCTCAGGACGGCGCGGGCCACGCTCGCGATCGGCAGCACGCGTACCGTCGCCCTCTTCGCCCCCGACTCGGCGCGGCCCGCCGAGAACCGCAGCGTGATCATCGAGTTCGAGGTGGCGGACGTCGACGCCCTCCACGGCGAACTGCGCGGCTCGTTCACCGATTTCGTCAACGGGGAGCCGACCACGATGCCGTGGGGCAACCGCTCGCTGCTCATCCGCGACCCGGACGGCAATCTCGTCAACTTCTTCACCCGGCCTGCTTCGGCGCGTCGATAGAACACCGGGATAGGTCATCATGGGGGCTCGAAGCGGACCATGCTGCTTCGAGCATCCGGCTTTGCGAGAGGAACGGGCCCGCCATGATGACCGACGGCGCAGAGCGGATAGCTGGCCGCTACCGCCAGATATCGCGCGTGGGCGGCGGCGCGATGGGCGTGGTGTGGCGCGCGCACGACGAAGTGCTCGGCCGTACCGTCGCGGTCAAGCTGCTGCGCGGCTCGATCGGCCTGAGCAGCAGCCAGATCGAGCAGGCGCACAGCCGGGCACGGCGCGAGGCGCGGATCGCGGCGCGGCTCCAGCATCCGCACGCCGTCACGGTCCACGACGTGGTCGAGCACGAGGGCCGTCCGTGCCTGGTGATGGAGTACGTACCGTCGCGCAGCCTCGCGCAGATCCTGGCCGACGGCGAGGTGCTGGAGGCCAACGTGGTCGCGAGGTTCGGCGCGCAGGTGGCGTCGGCGCTCATCGCGGCCCACCAGGCGGGCATCGTGCACCGCGACATCAAGCCCGGCAACATCCTCCTCGCCGACGACGGCGGCGAAGACGGCGTGGGCGGCGTGGGCGGCGTGGCGAAGCTGACCGACTTCGGCATCTCCCGCGCCATCGACGACGTGACCCTGACGGCGACGGGCGAGATGCTCGGGACGCCCGCCTACATCTCGCCCGAGGTTGCGCGCGGCGGCGGCGCGGATCCCGCGAGCGACGTCTTCTCCCTCGGCGCCACGCTGTACGCAGCGGTGGAGGGCGTGCCGCCGTTCGGCACCGGCCCGACCCCGATGGCCGTGGTCATGCGGATCGCGAACGGCGAGGTCCGCCGACCCGAGCAGTCCGGCGCCCTGATCGACACGCTGATGTGGATGCTGAGCCACGATCCGGCGGACCGGCCGACCATGGATGTCGTACGCCGGAAGCTCGAATCGGCCATGACCATGCGCGAGGAACCTGAAGCGGCGGACCACGTAGAAGACGCCGCACCTCCACGTAAGCGATCGCGAGCACTGACCGGCATCCTCGTCGCCACCGCGGCCGTGCTGACCACGACGGCCGTCGCCGTGTTCATCGCGCACAGCAACTCGAGCGCGACGAACACGGCGAGCGCCGCCGCGACGAACCAACCCGACACGCCGTCCGCCTCGGCCACCTCGACCGTCGGGCTCCAGATGACCGCCGCGATCTCGCGTTACTACAGCCTGGTGCCCGACCACCTCGATCAGTCCTGGCAGTATCTGACCGCCTACTACCAACGCGAGCGCGCGACCAGCTACGCCACGTATCAGCAGTTCTGGGGCCAGATTCAGAGCGTGTCGATCTCGAACCTCGAGGCCGCGCCGCCGACCGCAGCCATCGCGACGATCGACTACCACTACAAGAACGGCCGCACCGTCCGGGAGCGCACGACCTTCGGCCTCGTCGAGATCGACGGCGCCTGGAAGATCGCCAACTCCTCGGTCCTCAGCAGCACGACGCTGTAGCACGGAGACCCCGTCAGCGCTCCAACGGAAGGGCGATCTGGCCCTGCCAGCGCGGTGCCTCGGCCTCATCGAGCATCGCGGCGGCGACCGTTCGCCTGCTGACACGCGCCGGGAAGAGCCGCTTCGGTGCCTGGTCGAGGCCGACGGTGCGGCGGTCTGGGCTGAGCGGGCCGTCGGACATCGGACCGGCGTGGAACACCGTGCGGCCGGCTGCCAGGATCTCGGCGTCCGCGGTGACCTTGTCGGCGAGTTCCGCGCCCATGGCCTTGAGTAGCGTGCGGGTCAGCCGACCCGCAGCCGGTGCGGAGGGGCCGGTGCCGTACGCGCCGAGCCACACGATCTGTTCGGCACCTGCGGAGACAAGGGCCCTGGCTCCGGCCGTGAGCGCGTTGGGCTTGGCGCCCTTCGCGTTGCCGAGGCCGGAGAGTACGACGTCGGTGCCCTTGAGCGCGGCGGCGATCGAGGCCGGGTCGTTGACGTCGCCCGCCACGCGGGTCAGCAGCGGGTTGTCGGGGACCGTGATCCGCGCGGGGGTGCGGGCGATCGCGGTGACGGTGTGCCCGCGGCCGAGCGCTTCCTCGGTGAGGGCGAGTCCGGTGCCGCCGGATGCAGCGAGGATGGCCACATGCATCGTCAGACCACCTGAGCCAGGACGGCGGCGGACTGGGCGTGCAGGCCGGGCGCCGAGGCCAGGACGGTGTCGGCCCCCGGGCGCCACGTGTCGCCGTCGATGTCGGTGACCACGCCGCCCGCCTCGGTGATCATCAGGGCTCCGGCTGCGACGCCCGGCAGGGTCGGCTCGTACTGCCAGAACACGTCGTTGTGTCCGGCGGCCACCAGCAGCATCGGGAAGGTCGAGGGCACCGACGCGCGCACCAGCAGCGCCTCCCCCAGCATCGCCGTGATCGACCGGCCGATCCGCTCGTAGGTTCCGGCCTGCTCGGCCTCTGCCTGCCCGGTCGCCACGATCGCGGCATTGAGCTCGACCTTGGCCGACGTACGAAGCGGCGCCCCGTTCACCTGCGCCCCGCCGCCGCGCACCGCGGTGTAGGTCAGATCATCCACCGGCTGACGGACCACGGCCAGCACCGTCTCCCCGTCACGCACCAGCGCCACGGTCACGCCCCACTCGGCCATCCCGTGCACGTGGTTGACGTTGCCCTCGACCTCGTCGACCACCCACCATTCCCCGGCGGGCAGTTCGCTGGTCTCGAGCTCCTCGGTCAGCCACCGCGCCTCGGGACGCAGCGCCGTGAGGGCCGGACGCAGCACGGCGAGGGAGGCCTCTCCGTCGGCGGTCCCGGCGTGGAACATCGCGGTCCGGTCCGGCGGTCGGGACTCGGGCGAGTATCGGGCATTCACCGCGTCGCCCGCCTTGGTCGCGATCTCGACGACCGCGGCGAGCAGTTCGCGGTCGGCGGCGGTGGAGGTAGTGGACTGAGCAGTGGAAACAGACATGATTCAGCCTCTTTCGAAGGAGCGGAACGGGCTCTCCGTTCCGTACGACTTCGACGTTAGAAGCCTCGTCAGATGATTGCCAGTGCACTCTTGTAAGCCCAGAAGTTACCCTCGTGCATGTGGACTTCAACCTGCTCATTGCCCTCGACGCGCTGTTGGAAGAGAACAGCGTCGCCGCGGCCGCCGACCGGCTGCACCTGTCCCCGCCCGCGATGAGCCGCACGCTGGCCCGGATCCGCAAGGCCACCGGCGACGACATCCTGGTGCGCACCGGCCGCACCATGACCCCGACCCCGCGCGCCCTGCAGCTGCGCGAGGAGACCCGGGAGCTGGTCGTCCGCGCCCGCGCCGTGCTCACCCCGGCGACCGCGCCCGACCTCGAGACCCTCGACCGCCGGTTCGTGCTGCGCTGCCACGACGCGCTGGCCACCGTCCTGGCCGCGCCGCTGCTCGAGATCGTGGCGCGCGACGCACCGCGCGTGGCCCTCAGGTTCCTCGCCGAGCCCGCGGGCGACGTCACCGACCTCAGCCGCGGCAAGACAGACCTCGAAGTCGGCTCCGCGGCACCGGAACGACCCGAGATCGCCGCCCAGCTGATCGGCACCGACCACGTGGTCGCCGTCATGCGCCCCGACCACCCGCTGGCTGAGGGCGAACTGACGCCGGAACGCTTCGCCGAGGCGACCCACGTGACCATCTCCCGACGCGGCCGCCTGACCGGGCCCATCGACGACGCCTTGGCCGAGCTCGGTCTAAGTCGCCACGTCATCGCCGCCCTGCCCACCACCGGCGCCGCCCTCGACCTGGTCGCGCGCACCACGGCGATCACCGTCGTCGCCGAACGCGCCAGCCGGCCGCAGTGGTCCGCGCTCGGTCTGCGGACCCGCGCCCTCCCGTTCGACCTGCCCGACGCCCCCGTCATCGTGGCCTGGCACCACCGCTTCGACACGGACCCCGCTCACGCCTGGCTGCGTGCCCAGGTCATCGACGTACTGCACGACATCATCGATACGATGACCTCTTAATTCCGGCGGCTAAGCTGAAGACACGATACGGTCGCGTCGTGTTGCGAAAACTCACTATCGGGGCCACCGTGATGGTGCTGACCGGGGTAGCTGTATCTCCGGCAGTAGCATCCACCACAACTTCTCAGACCATCAATTATCACGGGTATGAATTCCAGGTTCCGGCGTCCTGGCCGGTCTACGACCTGACGGCCGACCCCAGTCGGTGCGTGCTGTTCAATCAGCACGCTGTCTACCTCGGCACGCCGGGCACCGCCCAGCACTGCCCGACGCGCGCGTACGGGCGGACCGAGGCGGTGCTCGTGCAGCCGGAGCAGTCCACCATCCCGGCGGGCACGACGGAACTCGGCTCGGACACCGCGTCCTTCTCGGGCGCGCTCTCCACGAACGAGACGGTCGGCCACACGGTGCGGTTCGCCGCCCCGGGGCCGGGCGTGCAGGTCACCGCGACGTACGGGAATGACGCGTCGCAGATCCGCTCCATCCTCGCGGGCGCGAAGATGACCGCGAAGACCACCGCCAAGGCACCCACGTTCAGCGCCCCGGCGCTCGCGTCCGGCGCGTCGTCGGCGGCGACGGGCAGCGGCTCGGCCAAGGCCAAGACGAAGACGAAGGCCGCGACGAGCGGTTCGACGGCGTCCGGCCTGTCGGGCGAGCAGGCGCAGGGCCTCGGCATCGACACGTGCACCGTGCCGTCCGCCGCGACCATGAGCGACTGGCTGGCCTCGCCGTACCGGGTGATCAGTACGTACCTGGGCGGCGCGAACTGGGCCTGCACCTACGGGGACTTCACCACCGGCTGGGTCGGCCAGGTCGCAGCCGAGGGCTGGCAGTTCATCCCGATCTGGGTGGGCCCGCAGGCCTCCTGCACGAAGCTCACCAACACCACGATCATCGACCCGGCAAACGCTGAGGCGCAGGGCGAGGCCGAGGCGGCGAGCGCGGTCGCGGCGGCCGAGCAGTTCGGCTACGGCGCCGGGACGCCGATCTACTACGACATGGAGAGCTACGACACGACGATCGCCGGGTGCAGCCAGGCGACGCTGACGTTCCTCGGCGGCTGGACGGCCGGGCTGCACGCGGCCGGCTACCTCTCTGGCGTGTACTCGAGCGCGGCGACCGGCATCGCGGACCTCGCATCGCAGTACACGAACACCAGCTACACCTCGCCGGACGACGTGTGGTTCGCGGACTGGAACACCAACCCCGTGCTGGTCAACCCGTACGCGCCGACCACCGACTGGCCGAACGCGATCATGCACCAGTACTACGGCGACCACAACGAGACCTGGGGCGGGGACACCCTCGAGGTCGACAGCGACGTCGTGAACGCCGCAGTGGCCGGATACCCGGGCACCACGGACGCGAACCCGCCCACGCTCACGGACCAGCCCACCGCGCTGACGGTGCCGTCCGGTAGCAAGGGCAGCGCCAACCTGGTGATCCAGGGCGGCAGCCAGAGCGCCGTCGTGAACTGGCACGCCGACGCGCCCTCCGGAGTCTCGGTGTGGCCGTCGTCGGGCACCGTGGTCGTGCCGGCGAACAAGAAGGTGTGCATCCCGGTCAAGGTCTCGACCGACGGATCGCTGGCCGCCGGACGGTACAACGTGCCCGTCACGGCGTCCGCGAACGGCCGACCGATCACCGAGACGTTCCTGCTGGTCAGCAGCAGCACATCGGTGGCCTCCCCGGTCGTGCTCTACGCGGCGGACAGCGACAGCATGGCGATCGCGCAGTCCCAGGCGCAGCAGCTCGCCCTGCCCGCGGGCAGCGTGACCGGCGACTTCGCCACCGCGTGGACGGACGACTCCAGCGGCTCCGACCTGGTCATCACGGTCGGCGCGGCGGCGAGCGACGCGCTGTTCCACAACGCCTGCGGCTGGGCCAACCCGGCCAACCAGGCGGGCGGCCACACGCCGTTCGGCTTCCGGTCCGTTCCGCTGACGGGCGGCACCTCCGGTGCGTTCGCCGCGGCCAACGGGGCCACCGACGACGCCGTCGCCCTCGCGACCGCGCAGTACGCCCAGTTCGCCATGACGGGCACGGTGCCCAACGACAGCGCGGCCCAGACGCTGGGTTCGGCCACTCCGCCGAACACCTGCCTCGGCTCGGCGTCGGTGCCGCTCTCGTAGCAGACGCCTGAGACGCACGCGTGGTGGCCGGTCCGACACTCCGTCGGGCCGGCCACTCGCGTTCGGAGTCCTGTTCGAACCCTTAGTCGTGCAGCCAGGTGGTCGCGAAGTAGGTCTTGCTGAACGGGCTCTCCTTCGTCATCACCACGCCGTTCCGCTCGAGGTCGGTCGGGTAGACCGTGCCCCCGGCCTTGGCGAACGTGGTGCCGTTCGCGGTGACGTGGGTGAACATGATCGTGCCGAAGTCGGGGGTGGGCGGCGTGGAGCTCTGGTCGCCTATCGCCTCGACGATCACCTCCGCCGTCGAGATCGAGGCCGCGGTGGTCGAGAAGGTGTACGTCTTCTTCCACGCCTGGGTCGTGTCGCCCAGCGTGAGGGTGAAGGTGCCGTTGCCCGGCGTCGTCACCGCCGAGGTCATCTTGTCCCCGGCCTTGACCGTCTCGGCGAAGTAGATCGAGTCGGCCGGGTACATCTCGACCCAGGGGTCGTACTCGGACGTGCCGTCGGCGTTGCACACCGCGTCGATGCCGATCTGCTCGACGGTCGAGGTGCCGTACCCGTCGATCCCGGACCAGAACGACACGTCGCCCGAGGTCACCGAGCAGTTGAGGGCGGGCACGGTCCAGTTCCCGGTGACGGAGTGGTACGTGCCGCCCGCGACCGCGTACCCGGCCCAGCTGGACGACGCGGCGTCGTGCTTCCGGTGGTGCGAAAGGTGCCGCGGCAGGTGGATCGCCCCCGGCGGCGGCGCGGCCTGCGCGGCCGGCGCGATCACCGCGGCGGACACGCCGATCGCCGCGACGGCCGCGGACGTGCCGAGCAGCCCGACGAGGGCACGTCGATGTATGGACACGAATGAACTCCCAAGGTGGATCGAGGATGTGAACCACGAGGTTGTCCGAGATTCCCGCGCGGCCGCCACCATGGAGAGGCAAAGAGTGATCTATGGAAAAGCTATGAGATTCGCGCCTCGCTACACAGTGAGAAAGCCGGAAAATACCGGCGGAAATTCGTCGGCAACCTTTTCGCCGCCCCGTCCGACCTGGGGGATGTGAAAGTCATGGCATCACGCCGGTCAGCCGCCCACGTGCTCCACTGTTATTCCGCCGTCCGTCCGAGCAGCCGACTGAGTTCCCGGGCGAGGGCTACGGAGGCGTCGATCTCGACCTTGCGGATCGAGACGCTTTCCACGAGAAAACCGAAGGGCATGCCGAGTCTGCGGCAGAAGGCGATGAGGTCGCGGGCGTTGGCGAGACAGTGCTCGTATGACTCGGCGAGAGTGTCTTCGGCGTGCAGGAGTGAGTTCTCCAGCCAGCGCGGGACGTCCACGCCGAGCCACTTGAGGAACGCCAGGGTCTTCGCGGAGCCGCAGACCGAGAGCGTGAAGAGGATGGGGCGCGGCGTGAACTGCTGGTCGCGGCAGGCGTAGTAGTAGTCGGAGACCATGCTCTTGGCCGCGTCGGCGCTGTAGACGACCTGCGAGATGAAGTACGCGCAACCCGCCTCCTGCTTGGCGATCAGGCGCAGGTGCTCGTCCGGACGCTCGGTGATGGCGACGCCGCCGAGGAGCAGATCCGGGCGGACGTCGCGGCGCAGGCCGTGCGCGGTCGAGAGGCGTGTGTGCACGGTCTTGGCCTTCGAGGAGGCGCCCACGAAGACGCTGAGCACGCGGTCCACGTCGGCCGTCCGCAGCCAGCCCGCAAGCTCCGGCTCGGGGTACTTGCCGACGCAGCGGTAGATGACTGCGGCGCGGTCCCAGTCGCCGAGATAGTCCGCGTGGTACGCGGCGGGATCCATGGTCGGCAGGTAGGGGAACGGGCGCTCCTGCGGGTTGCGGTCGCTCTCGTCGTCGATGTCGTAGAGCGCCAGACCATCCACGTTGAGGTCGGCCAGCCGTGCCAAGGTGGCGGCGGTGATCTCGCGGACTCGCTCGGGAGACGTGCTCAGCCTGGGCGGCGTGATGCCGAACAGCAGGACGCCGCTCTCGGCTTCGGTCACCAGCGTCCGGAGAGGCGTACTGCGGCTGTGATCTCCCATATCGCGGAAACCTAGCAGCTTTCGTCGGCTACCAGCCGTGCGTGGAGATGAAGTACGCCAGGCCGACCGCGATCCCGAGCAGCATCGCCATGGTTCCGGCGCGGGCCCACCGGCGCCGCGACTTCAGGACGGTGCGCGGCTCCTCGATCCGGGTCTCCATCGGCGCGGAGTCGACGGCTCCGTGCGTCACGCGCTGCGCCCACTCCGGGGTCGGCCGCGTGACCACCGTGACCCGCCACGGCCGCGTCTCGTCGTAGGTGACGACCAGCAGCCTGCCGGCCCGATAGGCGTCCACGTCCATGACGTTGACGCCGGTGATCGTGTCGACGCGGAAGGCCGGGGCACCGTCCGGCGCGACCGTCAGGCCCATGCGCACCGAGAAGCGCGGGGCCTCGCCGGTGGCCTGCGCGGTCTCGACCTTGGCCAACGCCGTGCGCATCACCTCGGAGCCGGCCAGGACCCGCTGCCGGATCCGTCCGGCGCGCGCCGCGAGCAGGCCGTACCCGAGCAGGGCGGTCAGCCACCAGACGTTCACGCCGAGCGCGATGAACGCACCGCCCGCGCCGTCCCCGGAGAACGAGACCGGGAACCCGACGACGAACGCCGCGAACCCCAACCCCGCGACGAAGCACCAGAACAAGCCGAACTTGGACACGGGGTTTCCTCCACCTACTCGCTCCGCTCCGTCACGCGCGCACGCGCCCGCACCCCCGGCGTCGATCGACCGCCGGGAGCGCGAGCGCGGTGACGAGCACACCAGATCCCCTCAATGGTTGTGCCAGGCGCGCGATCGCCCACTTCGATAGTCCAGGATCACCGTCCTACGGGTCGTGAGTACCGGGTACTCAAATCAGGGATTCTCCGGCTCGGCGACGAGGTTCAGCTCGTGGGCCAGGGCCTCCAGTTCCGCTCCGTCCGCCATCAGCCGGATGAGCTCGTCCCTGCCGATGTCGGCCTTCGCGTACTCGCCGAGGCTGCTGCCGCGGCTGAGGATGACGAAGCGGTCGCCGACCGGGTAGGCGTGGTGCGGGTTGTGCGTGATGAAGATGACTGCGATGCCCTGCTCCCTCGCCTGCGTGATCCGCCTGAGTACGACGCCCGCCTGCTTGACGCCCAGCGCGGACGTCGGCTCGTCGAGGATCAGCAGGCGCGCGCCGAAGTGGATCGCGCGGGCGATCGCGACGGCCTGACGCTCGCCGCCGGACAGCGTGCCCACCGGCTGGTCGGGATCGCGGATGGCGATGCCCATGCCGGCGAGTTCGCGGCGGGTGAGCTCCTTCGCGGTGTCCACGTCGAAGCGCCGCCACGGGCCCCACCCCTTCGTCGGCTCGCTGCCGAGGAAGAAGTTGCGCCACACCGGCATCAGCGGCACCATCGCGAGATCCTGGTAGACGGTGGAGATCCCGCGCTGCCGGGCCTCGTGCGGACCGCCGAAGCGCGTGGCCTCGCCGTCGAGCAGGAGTTCGCCCTTGTCCGGCGGGAAGACGCCGGACAGGATCTTGATGAGCGTCGACTTGCCGGCGCCGTTGTCGCCCAGGATGCAGGTGACCTCGCCGGCGCGGACCGTGGCCGAGATGCCGCTGAGCGCGTTGACGCTGCCGAAGTACTTGCTCACGTCGCGCACCTCGAGCATCGCGGTGTCCTGCCTCTCCTCGCTCATCGGCGTGCCCGGTGCGCGCGACGGTAGATGACCATGTTCACGACGACCGCGAGGAACAGGATCGCGCCGAGGAACGTGAAGTTCCACGAGCTGTCCCAGCCCGCGTAGATCACGCCCTGGAACGCCATGCCGATGATGCAGGCGCCCAGAGCCGCACCGAGCGCCGAACCGTAGCCGCCGGTCAGCAGGCAACCGCCGACGACCGCGGCGATGATGTAGTAGAACTCGTAGCCCACGCCCTGCTCGGAGACCGCGGAGTACGTCTGCAGGAACGAGATCACACCGACCAGCGCGGCCGCCGTCGAGGTGCCGGCGAACAGCAGGATCCTGGTACGGGCCACCGGCACACCCACGTTGCGCGCCGCGTTCAGGTCGCCGCCGACCGCGTAGATCCAGTTGCCGAAGCGGGTGCGCGCGAGCACCCACACCCCGACGATCGTGACGCCGATGAACCACAGGATCGCGGTCTGATACCCGCTCGGCAGGCCCTTGTTGGCTCCGAAGGAACTGCCGAACACCGCGCGTGCGCCGCCGATGCCGCCGCCGTTGGGGTTCGTCAGGCTCAGTTCGGTGCTGCCGTTGTTGACCAGCAGCACGCCGCCGATGCTCATCCCGCGGAAGACGAAGTAGGTCGCGAGCGTGACGATGAAGCTCGGCAGCTTCGACTTGACCACGACGAGGCCGTTGAGCACCCCGACCAGCGCGCCGAACGCGAAGGTGACGACGACGGCGAGCCAGGCGTTCCAGTGCAGTTGGCCGATCAGCAGCGCCATCAGGATCGCGGTGAATCCGGTCATGCCGCCGGTGGAGAGGTCGAACTCACCGCCGATCATCAGCAGACCGACCGGCACCGCCATGATGCCGAAGAACGCGGCCTGCTGAGCCCACGCCTCGAATCCGGTCTGCGTGAACCAGAGGTGCTGCGCCGTGGAGTCGGTGACGCCGAACAGGATGAAGACGACGACGGCGCCGAGCAGCGCGCCCAACTCGGGGCGGCGCAACGAGCGGGTGAGACGGCCGACCGCCTCCAACCGCTCGTCGCGCGCCGCTCCGGGGGGACCGGCCTGCACGTCCGCGACGGGAGCTCCCATCTCAGTCGTCACCCGCCGAGATCGCCGACGACACGCTGGAGATGTTCGACTTGTCCACGAGCAGCGGGCCGCTCGCGACGGTGGTCCCGCCGCCGGTGCTCTGCCCGTGGTCCTTGTTGTAGAGGTAGAGGAAGGAGATCGGGAGGTAGCCCTGCAGGAACTGCTGCTGGTCGACGGCGAAGTCGAGGCTGCCGGACTGGATGTCCTGCTGCACCGCGGCGTTCAGGTCGAAGGTGGCGATCTTCACGTTCGACGGATGCGCCGAGACCAGAGCCGTGCCGATCGCGTTGTTCAGCGCCATCACGGCATTGATCTGCGGATGCGACTGCAGGTAGGACGTGACCTGGCCGATCGCCTGCTGCGGGTTGGACGCGGCGTTGGGCGTGGAGAGGATCAGCTCGGTGCATCCCGGGCCGGAGGAGGGCGGGGCGCCGGTCGAGCAGTTGCCGCTCAGCCCCAATCCCTGGGCGACGCCGTTGCAGCGGTCGAGCAGGTTCTGCCCGGACTGGTGCACGACGCAGAGCACGTTGCTCGCGCCCTGCTGCAGGAAGCGCGCGCCCGCATGCTGCCCGGCCAGCGTCTCCGGCTGTCCGACGCAGGTCATCGCCCCGGACGCGGCGATGTCAGCGTTGTCGCAGCCCGCGTTGAGCAGCACGACCGGGATGCCCGCCGCCTTGGCCTTCGCCAGCGTCGAGTTCATGATGGACGGGTCGTGGTCCGAGACGGCGATCCCGTTCACGTGCTGGTTGATCGCGTCGAGGATCTGCGCGTTCTCCGCGTTGTCGTCGGGCTGCGCCTGGCCCTGCTGCTGCGAGCCGTAGACCTCGCTGAGCTTGCAGCCGTAGTCGTGCGCCGCGGCCTTCGCGCCCTTGTAGACGACGCTCCAGAAACTGCCGTTGTCCCCGTGCGTGATCACGGCGAAGGTGTAAGGGCACTCATTCCCACCCGCGGAGTCCGACGATCCGCTGCTCGGGGAGCCGGAGTTGGTACATCCGGCGAGGATCAGTGCCGTCGAGGCCAACAGCCCCAGGAGGAACCTGCGAGTACGCTTCACGATCGGGCCTCCTTGCCCTAGTGATATTCCGTGGGCGCTCAGCTCACGGACGGACCTCCCCGACCGCCACCGGCCGGTGCTCGCGGCGCGAGAGCTCGCACGCCTCGGCGACGTACAGCGCCTCCAGCGAGTCCTCGACACTGCACGGGCTCTCAGAGCGACCGGGGACTGGGGGCTGGGCTCGCGGGCCGATGGCTCTCGCCTGGCCGCGTTCTCGTCGGTCGCCACCCAAACCCAGGGTGCCTCCCTCCTCGGCCTTGCCAGACTCGGCCCTCGACCCGCTCCCTGATCCAGCCCCCAGTCCCCGGTCGCTCTGACTCCCACCCGTGGCGAACTGCACGAACGCCGCCAGTTCGGCGACGTATGCGTGCTGGAAGCGCTCCATGAATCCGCCGTACGGCGGTCCGGCGGGCCAGTCGACGCCGCGCTCCGCGGACGGCAACGGCAGCCGCTCGTCGAAACCGGCCGCGAGGCTGCCGAGCGATCCGTGCGCCTCAAGACGGACGTCGTACCCCGCGCCGTTGTAGCGCGTCGCAGAGACCAGCGCGATCGCGTCGTCGTCCAGGCGCAACAGGGCGGCGGCGGTGTCGACGTCCCCGTACTCGCGAAAGAAGTCCGCGCCCGCGTCCGACCCGATGGCCTGGACCTCGACGACCTCACGCCCCGTCACCCAGCGGATTGCGTCGAAGTCGTGCACGGAGCAGTCCCGGAAGATACCCCCGGAGTTCTTGATGAACGCGGCCGGCGGCGGTGCCGGATCCGCGGTCAGTCCCCTGAGAGTGTGCACGCGCCCGAGCCGCCCGCCGACGACGGCCTCCCGGACGGCGGCGTACCCGGCGTCGAACCGCCGTTGGAAGCCGATCTGCACGCGTCCGCCCGACTCCGCGATCCACCGCGCGAGCTTCACGCTCTGCTCGACCCCGGCGGCCAGCGGCTTCTCGCAGAACACCGTCACTCCGGCCTCGACCGCCCGGGACACGACGTCGGCGTGCGCATCGGTCGGCGCGGCCACGACCAAGCCGTCGATTCCGGCCGCGAGCAGTTCGGCCACGTCGCCGACCGCCCGGCCGCCCACTTCCGCCGCGACCAGGCGAGCCTGCTCGGGTACGGCGTCCGCGATCAGCAGCTCATCGACCCCTGGCAGCGAGCCGAGCGTCCCGGCGTGCATGCGACCGATACGACCAACCCCCGCCACGCCGATCCGAGCCATAGCGCTCCTCCTGCCGCCCGAACGCCGGGGCCGCGTCGCCCTGGTGCCTGGAGACGAGAATGCATCGCCGGAATCAGCTCGTCAATAGTTTGTGCTGACATTCTGACGAGCTGACAACTGCTCAGCCGGATCGCTGATCGACCGACAGATCCCAGTCCAGCTCCCAGAGCCGCAGGCCGTCGTCTCCCGCGGACACCAGCTGGTGCAGGTCGTCGGACAGTTCGAGGTGCCGCACGAAGCCCTCATGCCCCTCCAGAACGTGCAGGCAGTCCCCGCTCTCGACGTCCCAGAGACGCAGGGTCCTGTCGTGGCCCGCGGAGAAGGCGAAGCGGCCGTCCGGGGTGAACCGGACCGTGGAGATCCAGCCGTCCCCGTGGCCCGCGAACTCGCGCACGCAGGTCGCGGACGACGCGTCCCAGAGCCGGATCACCGGGTCGTCCATGGCGGTGGACAGAGCCCGTCGGCCGTCGCGGCTCAGCGCGACGGACAGGACGGGCCTGCGGTGCCCCGTCCAGGATCGCAGGATCGTGCCACGTTCGAGATCCCACAGCCGGACCGCGCCCGTGCTGTCGCCGACCGCCGCGAGCCGTTCGTCGGCGGACGGGGCGATCTCGTTGGCCCCGACAGACGGCGCGGGCATGGTCGCCAGGCAGCGGTTCGCCCGCAGATCCCAGCGACGCAGCACGCCGTCGCCGCCCCCGAACAGCGCCTGCCGCCCATCGGCGATGAAGCACACGGCCCGGGTCGACTCGCGGTCCACCGGCATCACGCTGCGCTCGCCCGTTTCGAGGTCCCACGAGCTGATCGAGCTGAGACTGTGGCACTGCGCGCGCCTGCCGTCCCCGCTCAGCCCGACCAAGGCAGGCCAGCCGCGGTCGTCTTCGAGAACCAGCGTGCGCGCCCCGTCGGCCAGGTCCCAGACGCGCACGACGGACTTGTAGTGCGCGGTCACCGCCAGCCGGGCGTCGCCGGACACTGCGATCGAGACGACGTCGCCCAGCGTGGCCGGCCCGTCCGCCAGCTTCCTCGACCACGCGCCGCGCAACCCCGTCCGGATAACCGAATCCGAGCTCCCGAGTTCGCGCCAGGCAGCGAGTATTTGCGGAGACCGCTCGTGTCCAGGCACCGCCCGAGCGCGCGTAAGCAGGTCGAATGCAGCCCGGGGACGTGCATCGGCAAGCTCCCGATCCGCCTCCTCAAGCAGCGCGTCCACCTCCCCGCCGAGCCTGCTGACCTCGGCATATCGGCGCGGCCGGATCACGAAGGGCTCGGCGGTGTATCCCGTGGGAAGCCGCCACCGGTAGACGGGCTGCGGCAGCGGTCTGTGATTCTCGGAGGACAACGCAATCCGTGCATCGTCGGCGGGCAGGCCGACCCACACCGTTCCGTAGCGGTCGTGGTCCGGGAAGGTGCGCAGGCAGCGGCCGGTCTCCAGCTCCCAGTACCGCACCGTCCGGTCGCCGATCGAACCGGACAGCAGGTAACGCAGATCGCTGCTGAACGCCAGCGTGCCCGCCGCCGCGGTGTGCCCGGTAAGCCTGCGCACCCGGCGTCCCTCGACCAGATCCCAGATCCGGATCGCGCGATCTGCCGTCGCCACCGCCGCGAACCGGCCGTCAGGACTCAGGCACAGGTCGCGCGGCTTGGACGGTGCCGAAGTCGTCAGCGCCCGGGACCGCCCCGACACTGAATCCCAGACCCGCGCCCCGCTCTCCTCCGCGGTGAGCACGATGTTCCCGTCGGCACTCACCTGGAACGTCGAGTCCTCGATCGAGCTGTCCCGCAACGGGGATCCGAGCACCGCCCGGAGCACGCCCGGCCCGAGATCCCACACCTCCACCCGCCCGCTCTCGCCCACCCACACCCCGACCCGTCCGTCCGCGCTGAGCCGGACCGGGCTGAACCGGGTCTCGGATCCGGCCGGGAACACGGCCAGGCACCGGCCGGTGCGCAGGTCCCAGAACCGCACCGTGCCGTCGTATCCCGTGGACAGCGCGTGGCGGGCGTCGCCGTCGAAGTCGATGTTCATGACCTGGCCGCGGTGCCCTTCGAGCGTGCGCAGCAGCCTGTCGTCCGCGACGTCCCAGAGCCGGACCGTGCCGTCCCAATGACCGGTGAGCGTCAGCCGTCCGTCCGCGCTGAACCGCTGCGCCTGATACCCGGTCACCTCGTGGCGCGCCAGCAGTTCGATCGGCGGCCGCGGAAGCTCCTCGAGGCTCGTCACCGTCCTGTCCCCGACACACCGAGCATCGGCCACACGCCCGGACCCCAACACCGCCCGAATCTGGTTCGCGAGCTCGTCGTCACCCGGGCCGGGCAGCCGGTGCGCGAGCTCGTCCAGCAACGCACGCACGGCCTCGTGGTCGCCACGTTCGAGATGGACCTGCGCCAGCAGATGACTCGCCGACCAGGACTCGTCATGCTGGGCGACCTCGCTCAACTGCGCGACGAACTCAACATCGCTGATCACGCCCCTGCGCCACCGCAGCAGCCCGCCGTTGTACACGGCCCCCAGATGGCGCGGATCGACCGCCAGCGCCTCCGCGAACGCAGCCTCAGCGTCGTCCGCCCGGCCAAGGTCAAGCAGCGAGAGACCCCGGTTACTGAGCTCGTCGGCCCGCAACGCGGCCTCGGGCGCGGCAGCACGCGGATAACCCCGCCCCGTCACCTGCTCGTAGATCCCAGCCAGCTCGGCCGCTATCTCAGCCATCGACGACGGACGCTCAGCCGGGTCACGCCGCAGGCACCGCCCCAGCAGCTCGCCCAGCCGGGGAGGCACCGCGACCAGATTCCCCGGATCCGCAAGATAGGAATCAAGCCCCGCCCCCGCGATCGATCCAGCCTCCCAACGCACCTCGCCGGTCAGCATTTCCAGCACTGACACGGCAAAGCTGTACACGTCACTACGCCGCCCAAGCCGCTGCCCGGCAAGCTGCTCCGGCGACGCGTACGCCAACGTCATCCCGCCGTTCGGAACCAGAACACTCACATCAGAGCCCGCCGACGCGCCGCCAGACCCCGCAGCAGCGACAGCGACAGCCGCCTTCGAACGCGCGAGCCCGAAATCAGTGATCTTCGCGTCCCCCGACTCGTCGAGCAGCACATTCGCAGGCTTCACATCCAGATGCACCAGCCCCCGGGAGTGCGCATGCTCCAGACCGCGAGCGACCTGCACCGCCACATCCAGCACGCGCGCCAAAGCCGCCGAGTCCCCGTCCGCGTACAGCCGCCCATCGCCGATCCAGTCCCGCAGGCTGCCCCCAGCCACGTACTCGGCGAACACCCTCGGCACGCCGTCCATCACGCGCACGTAGTAGCAGGCGCACACGTGCGGATGCAGCCCCAACGACACCCAAGCCTCCGCCTCCCTCACGAACGCCCCCTGCGCACCCGCCGACCGGAAGACGTCCTCAAGCGTGCTCTTCACCGCCATGTCGATGTCCCACGCGAGATGCCGCACCCGATGCACCACCCCCATCCCACCCCGCCCGAGCTCCCCCACCACCCGGTACCGCCCCTCGACAACCGCCCCGACCCGCCACCCGTCCACGCTGCCCCTCCCCTGCCTCGGCTCAGGCGTCCAGCACAGCAGATCTCAACAGGGACCGCTCCCCCGCGCCAGCGCCTCAGGCACCTTCGAGCTCGTCAAGCTTCCGACGCGCCCAACTCCGGAAGCCCGGATCGAACTCGGCGAGCATCGGCTCGTAGGGGATCGCGTCGATCGCCGCCTCGACCTCCGCGCGGGGAACGCGGCCGAGGCGCACAAACACCGGACCCCAACTTAACGGTCCGACGTGAATCTTGCCCGTCGAATCGGCGATCACGGCGCACTGCGCGTCGAGCGACTCCAGCGCCGTCAACTCCGGAATCACCTCGTCGGCCAGCATCGACGCGAGGAGTTCGGCACTCTGCGAGGTGCGGTCCCCGAGCATCCACCACTCGCTCCACGGCTGACCACGTTCCGGCGCGTAGGACGCCACCTCAGGCGGAACCAGCCGCCAGTAGAACATCGCCTCCGTCCAGTGCGGCACGTAGATCTCCTCGTTGCCGCGATCCTTCAGGAACTCCAGGTGGTAACGCGGGCTGTAGCCGATCCCGATCTCGGCGGCGGCCATGGGCTTGGGAACCGTCCCAGGGTCCCCGAACGTGACCACGGCGATGTCGCCGGTGTCGCTGTACCGGTAGAAGGCGTTCCTCTTGTTCTCGAAGTCGTTCGCCGAGAGAACCGGCTTCGCTCCAGTACGCACGAGCTCGGTGAGCTTGCGCAGGGCCACTCGGATCACGCTCCCCGTTCCGCCGCGCTCATCGTGCGCGGTGTTCCGAACAGGATACGTACGCATCGGCTGTGGCCAGACGTCGCGTGCGCTGCTAGTAATGAATGTGATCGATCACAACGCCGTGTTCGTCCCACGCAGGAGTCGTGATGCCGGAAATCAGCCGTCGATCATTCACCGCGCTCACCGCCGGGGTGGCCGCCTCGCTCGCGTTGCCGGTGCCGCTGCCGCGCGTCGGGGGCGTCGCGGGGGCCGCTACGTCGCGCTCGGTCACCTTCGACAGGTACTCGCTGATCGTGGACGGGCAGCGGCTCGTGTTGTGGTCCGGGGAGTTCCATCCGTTCCGGCTGCCGAGTCCGTCGCTGTGGGCTGACATGCTGCAGAAGATGCGCGCGAACGGGTACAACGCGGTGAGCATCTACGTGAACTGGAGCTATCACAGCCCGGCGCCCGGTTCGTACGACTTCTCCGGCGTGCGGGACCTCGGGCGGTTCCTGCGCGACGCGGCGGCTGCGGGGGTGTTCGTCACGGTGCGGCCGGGGCCGTACATCAACGCGGAGGTCGACGCGGGCGGCTTCCCCGGCTGGATGACCGCCACCTCCGGCACGGCGCGGACGAACAACGCCACGTATCTCGGCTACGTGGACGAGTGGCTGACCGCCGTGAACGCGATCGTCTCGAAGTATCAGTAC
Source organism: Actinospica sp. (assembly GCA_035493475.1). GTDB lineage: Bacteria > Actinomycetota > Actinomycetes > Streptomycetales > Catenulisporaceae > Actinospica. The sequence continues at coordinate 15,961 of DATJIF010000072.1, read as the reverse complement.
ACGAACGGCGGCGGCACCGTCCTGCTCTACCAGTTGGAGAACGAGTACGCCTCGCACCTGACCGACGGGGTCGGCTCGGCGTACATGGCGCACCTCTACGCGAAGGTGCGCGCGGACGGGATCACGGTCCCGCTGTTCCACAACGACAAGGGCCGTAACGGCGACTGGATTCCTGGCAGCTTCGGCACCGGCGGCGAGACCGGCCAGTACCTGTACGCGTTCGACGGCTACCCGTCGCCGAGCAGCACGCCACCGGACTGGGGTTATTTCGGCACCGGCGGAACCACCGGCGGTTCGACGGCGAGCCCGACGACGCCCGGTTTCGAGGCCGAGTTCGGCGGCGGCTGGTTCGACTGCTGGGGCGGCGCCGAGTTCGCCGGCGCTGGCTACGCGGGGGCGCGGGCGACGCGTGACGCGGTGTACGAGCGCCGGTTCTACCTGACGAACCTGGCCAACGGCATCAAGCTGCAGAACGTCTACATGACCTTCGGCGGCACGTCCTGGGGCTGGCTGCCCGCTCCCGTCGTCTACACCTCGTACGACTACGGCGCGGCGTTCGACGAGGCGCGGAATCAGACCTCGAAGCTGGTTGCGATGAAGCAGATCGGGCTGATGCTGGAGTCCGTGCCCGACCTGGCCGAACTGGACGCAGCCGCGAGCGTTGCCGCGTCCAACAGCTCGATCAAGCCGTACCACCTGAGCAATCCGACGACCGGCGCGCACGTCTATTTCCTGCGCAACGACTCGAGCGCCACGGTCTCCTCGGTCACGTTGCCGGTCACGACGAGCGCCGGAACACTGACCATTCCCGCTTCGGGCGGCATGCAGTTCACCGCGAAGGACATGAAGGCGCTGGCCACGGGGATCGCACTCGGTCATCGAACCCTGCTCTACTCGACCGTGCAGCCGATGTATCAGGCCACGATCGGCGCGCAGGACGTGGCCGTGTTCGCGGGACGTACCGGTGATACGACCGAGGTGATGCTCCCCGCCGCCACGACTCCGTCCGTCACCGTGCTCGCGGGCTCGGCGACGTCAACGTACGACGCGACGAACCAGCGGTTGCAGGTCAACGCGACGCTCTCCGGACTGATCAGGGTCCTGGTCGACTTCGGGGACGGCGGTCTTCCGCTGCTCGTCCTGCTGGCCGACGACGCGGCGAGTTGGACCTTGTGGCGGCAGGTGACATCGGCCGGGCCGGTGCTCGTGCGCGGACCGGCTCTCGTACGGTCGGGTCAGAGTTCTGGTTCGATCGTGCGGCTGACCGGCGACACGACGGCCGCGAGCGATCTGGAGGTCTGGGCGCCGACCGCGATCAGGTCGGTGACCTGGAACGGAGCGCCCGTGACCACGTCCCGCACGTCCTCCGGCAGCATGCTCGCCGCCACGCAGCTTGCCGGTCCGGTGGCAGTGTCGCTGCCGACGCTCTCGGGGTGGCGGTACGCGTCGGAGAACCCTGAGTCAGCGTCGGCGTTCGACGATTCGAGCTGGACGCTCGCGGACAAGACCACGTCCGCGAGCGTCACGCCGATTCCCTCGGGCCAGCCGGTGCTGTTCGCCGACGACTACGGCTTCCACTACGGCGACGTCTGGTACCGCGGGCACTACAGCGGCACGTCCGGTGCGACCTCCGTCAGCCTCGCGTACTCCTCCGGTACCCAGGGCCTGCTGATGGCCTGGCTCGACGGCACGCCGCTCGGCACGAACCGCCTGCCGATACCGACCTCGGCGCAGGCCACGACGCAGAACTGGACCTCCACGGCCACATTCGACATCCCTGCCACGCTCAGCGACAGCGGCAGCCACGTGCTCTCAGCCCTCGTACGTCCGATGGCGCACAGCGAGGACGGCGGGGCGAACGACGCGCACAAGACCGCGCGTGGCCTGACCGCCGTCACCTTCGCCGGAGCCACACCCACGCTCACGTGGCGTATCCAGGGCGGCAGCACCACGGCCGACGCGACGCGTGGCCCGCTCAACACCGGCGGTCTCTACGGCGAACGCAACGGCTGGCACCTGCCGACGTTCCGCGACCGCTCGTGGCAATCCGTCTCGCTGCCTCGTGCCGACACGTTCCAGGGCGTGCGTTGGTATCGCAGCAGCTTCAGGTTCACTCCCCCGCACGGCGTAGACGCCTCGATCGGGCTGACGCTGACCGACGACTCGACCCGCGCCTACCGCGTGCAGCTATTCCTCAACGGTTGGAACCTCGGCCAGTACATCAACGACGTCGGCCCGCAGCACACGTTCGTGCTGCCCAACGGAATCCTCCGAGCCGACGCGAAGAACGTGCTCGCCCTGGCCGTACTCGCCGACGGAACCACGGCGGCGGGCCCCGGCACCGTCGCGCTGACCCTGCTCGGCAGCGCGAGGGGCGGCGTCCCCGTCACGAACGTGTAGGGGACGCCGCCGCGGTTATCTGCGTTATCTTCGTGGTCCGCTGTGTGCTAGCCGAGCGTCCACTGCTGGTTCGACCCGCCGTTGCAGGTCCACAGTTCGACGAGGGCTCCGTTGGCGGTCGAGGCGCCGGTCACGTCCAGACAGAGGCCTGATTGGACGCCGGTGACCGTGCCGTTGGCGTTGAACGTCCACTGCTGGTTCGTCTGGCCGTTGCAGGGATAAATGATGACCTTCGTCCCGGCGGCCGTGCCCTTGCCGCTCGCGTCGAGGCAGTCGGTGGTGCCGGAGTTGGTGACGGTCAGCTCGTTGGACGAGTTGCGCGTCCAGTTCTGCGGGGCCAGTCCGTTGCAGGTGTAGATCTGCAGCTGCGTGCCCGCGGTGGTGGTGCCGTTCGGATCGTCGAGGCACTTGCCCGCGCCGACCGCGTGCAGCGGACCGCTCGTGGCCGTGGTGCCGCCGGAACCGTACCCGGCCGCCACGATGTTGGCCTGCACGGCCGCCTCCGTGGACGCCGACGCGTAGCCGGTGGTCATGACGCCCTCGTAGAACGTGCCGGCCGAGCTCTTGCTGTTGTCGCCGCCGATGCCGAGGATGATCGCACCCTGCTTGTGCATCGGGTTGTAGCCGGAGACGTTCGGCCGCGCGCCGCTGTAGTCGGTGGCCAGCGTGCCGGACTGGGCGTTGCCGCCGAGGATGGCCCACTGGTTGGCCCCGCCCTCGATCATGGCGGTGGTGTAGCGGTAGTTCGTGGTCGGGTCGTTGGAGTTGTTGCCCGCGTTGATGCCCGAGTACAGGCCGTTCTCCATGTCCGCCATGATCCACGGGCCGCTGCCGGAGCCGGAGCCCCAGGTCGTGCTGTTGCCGAAGTAGATGGCCTCCATGGTGCCGTTGCCGTCGTCGTCGTTGTTGGTCTCGGCGTTGCCGTAGTCGAAGCAGCAGCCGCCGTTGTAGTGGGTACCGTCGAAGATGGCGTACTCGCTCTCCGGGTTGTCGCCGGTCGCGATGCCGCTGGTGGAGTCGTCCCGGTAGCCGACGCCGCCCGCGACGTACACGCCGTACGCCTCGTGGCCGCTCAGCGTGGTGGGCGCGGCGGCGGCATTGGCGAGCGCGTCAGGCCCGCCGGCCGCACCGCCCGCGGGGGCGTCGGTGAGGTTGTTGCCGTGCCCGGACTGGTCGTAGATCTCGGTGATCACGCACGTGGTCCCAGAGCAGAACGAGTCCTGAGCCGCGGCGTTCGCGTACCCGCCCGCGCTGGTGACCCCGATGTTGAGCGTCGTGCTGTCCGAGGAGCGGCGCACCTGGTACAGGTTCCCGGAGTACGCCGCGTAGAGCGCCCGGGTGGTCGAGTGCGCAGCCACACACGGAGTGCCGCCCGACGCGTAGATGTCACACGGCCCCTGCGCCGCCGCCTGCGCCGGAACCGCCGCCGCGCTCAGCCCGATCGTGGCCGCCGCCAGCGCGGTCGCCACCACGGCGACCCGGATCAGCGGGCCCCGACGCAGCCTGCCGCGAATGATGTCCACAGGTTTCTCCCTCGCTTCTTCGGGATGGAAGATCATTGTGAGCGTTAACATTTCGTGCCTTTTCGAGGACTTAAGTTGCATCCTCATGAGACCTCTGTCAAGGCCCGGCAACCTGACCGGCCTGGCCTAGGCCTGAGCTCCCCAGCCGTGCGCGCCATCGATTTCGCGGGAGGCGAGTCCCTGGAGTAGCAGGGTAAGTGTGAAGGTGAAGCGGTCGTGGCCGGTGCCCGAGGTGAGGTCGCCTGCGTGGGCGACGGTGTGCGGGAACTGGTCGGGCGGCAGCATCCGTAGCCGCTCGCGGATCTCCTCGCGGTCGATCGCCTGGCCGTCGGTGTCCTCGCTCTGGCGCCGGGCCGCGGATGCCTCGAGGCAGTAGCCTGCGATGTAGAGGAATGCCGCGTCGCTGGTCCACGCCGCCTGCTGGGCCGGTGCGCCGCTGGCGAGCAGGAGCGCGAGCATGACCTCGGCTACGCGGAGGGTGGCCAGGTCGGCGGGGACGACCATGGTGAGGGTGGCCTGGGCGATGCCGGGGTAGTGCAGCATCTGGTCGCGCAGTTGTGCGCACACGTCGAGGAACTGGTCACGCCAGCACGCGGGGTCGGGAGTGGGGAGGGCGACCCGGGAGCAGAGCCGTCCGATGAGCAGGTCGCTGAGTTCTGACCTGTTGCGCACGTGCGCGTACAGCGAGGCGGGGCCGGTGCCGAGCCGCGCGGCGACCTTGCGCATCGTGAGGTCCTCGAAGCCGGACTCCTCGATGGCCTCCAGCGCGGCGTCGAGGATGCGGTCCACCGTGATGGCCGCCTTCGCGCCGCCCGGAGCCTGGCCGGGGTCGGCCGAGATCAGTGCCACCCACTGATCCCGAGATATCGCGTCACGGGCTGCCCGTCGTCCTGCCACGTGCCCACCTTACCCTTTGACGAACAATGATCGCCAGTGGAACAATGTTCGTGACACCGGACCACCGCGAAGGGCATCACCATGACGATCTCGGTCTCGATCATCGGCGCGGGTCTCGGCGGACTCACCCTCGCCCGGATCCTGCACCTGCGCGGCGTCCCCGCCACCGTCTACGAGGCGGAGGCCGCCGAGGGCGCGCGCACCCAGGGCGGGCAGCTCGACCTGCACGAGGAGGACGGCCAGCTCGCCCTGGAGATGGCCGGGCTCACCGAGCAGTACCGCGCGATCATCCACCGGGGCGGCGGGGCACGGCGCGTCGTCGACGAGAAGGGGCAGATCGTCGTCGACAAGCCGGACGACGGTACCCTGGAGCGGCCGGAGACGCTGCGCGGCGACATCCGCCGGATCCTGCTCGAATCGCTGCCGCCCGAGACGGTGCAGTGGGGCAGGAAGCTCGTGTCGGCGACGCCGGTCGGGAACGGGCGGCACCGGGTCTCGTTCGCGGACGGTACGTCTACCGAGTCCGACATCCTCGTGGGGGCGGACGGGGTCTGGTCCAAGGTCAGGCCGCTGTTGTCAGATCACCGGCCGGTGTACTCGGGCATGAGCTACGTCGACACCTACCTGCACGACGTCGACACGGCCCATCCGGAGGTGGCCGAGCTCGTCGGAAACGGCGCCCTCTACGCCCTCGTCCCCGGCAAGGGCTTCCTCGCCCACCGTGAGGCCGGCGACGTCGTGCACACGTACGTCGTGCTGCACCGCCCCCTCGACTGGTTCGACGCGATCGACTTCAGCGACGCACCGGCCGCGAAGGCGCGCGTGGCGGCGGAATTCGACGGCTGGGCACCGGAACTGCTGGCCCTGATCACCGACGGCGAGTCCGCGCCCGTACTCCGCAGCATCCACGAACTTCCGGACGACCACCGCTGGAACCGCGTCCCCGGCGTCACCCTCATCGGCGACGCCGCGCATGCCACGGTCCCGGGCGGCGACGGAGCCAACCTCGCGATGCTCGACGGCGCCGAACTCGGCGCGGCGATCGCGGCTCATCCCGACGACGTCGAGACCGCGCTCGCCGACTACGAGAGCAGGATGTTCCCGCGCAGCCGGCAGGCGGCCGAGGCTGCCCACCGGACGATCGAGTTCATCTTCGGTGCCACTGCTCCGGCTGGCGTCATCAGCCTGTTCGCGGGAGACGGGAGCAGCACGGCCTAGGCGGTCGGCGCGAGGCGGATCATGCTCCAGGACACCTGCGGCAGTTCGACCGTGAGGCCGAGGCCGGTACCGGTGGCGGTGAGCTCGTGCCTGGCGCTGGGGCGAGGGGTGACGCGGTCCGGCTTCTGCTGCGAGTTCGTCTCCAGCAACTCGCCGCCGCCGAGTACGACGTGCTCGACGACCCGCAGGTCCTGCTCGACGCGCAGCTTCAGGTCGAGGCGGCCTTCCTGCTGCTCGTCGCGGTTGACGGCGAAGAGGGTGATCTCGCCGGTCTCCGGGTCGCGGGTGGCGGTGACGTCCACGGCGGGAGCGTCGAGGCCCTCGGCGTCGCGGGCGGGCGGGCCGACCGGCTCGACGCGGAGGACTTCGCCGCGGGCGTGCTGCGCGGTGAGGGCGAAGGGGTGGAATATCGTCTGGCGCCACGCGTCGGCGTCCGGCTCGGTGCGGATCGGGGCGATGACGTTGACGAGCTGGGCCAGGCAGGCGACGGTGACGCGGTCGCTGTGCCGCAGCAGGCTCATCAGCAGGCTGCCGACGACGACGGCGTCCTCAGTGGTGTATTCGTCCTCGATCAGGCGCGGGGCCTCGGCCCAGTCCAGATTGTCCTGACCGGCGAAGCGGCTCTCGTACCAGAGGTTCCACTCGTCGAAGGACAGGTTCAGCCGACGCGGCGAGCGCTTCTTGGCGCCGATGTGGTCGCAGGTCGCGATGACGCCCTCGATGAAGCGGTCCATGGTGTGCGCCGAGGCGAGGAAGCGGGCGCGGTTGTTCGGGGTCTGCTCGAAGTAGGCGTGCAGCGAGATGTAGTCCACGTATTCGTACGACTGGTCGAGCACCTCGGCTTCCCAGCTGCCGAACGTGGGCATCCGCTCGTTGGAGCTGCCGCAGGCGACGAGCTCGATACTCGGGTCGATCCGACGCATGGCCTTCGCGGTCTCGGCGGCGAGCTGGCCGTACTGCAGCGCGGTCTTCTGGCCGATCTGCCAGGGGCCGTCCATCTCGTTGCCGAGGCACCACAGCTTGATCGCGTGCGGGTCGGCGACGCCGTGCGACCTGCGCAGGTCCGAGTAGCGCGTGCCGCCGGGGAAGTTCGTGTACTCCAGCAGGTTGCAGGCCTCTTCGACTCCGCGCGTGCCGAGGTTCACGGCCATCATCGGCTCCACGCTCGCCCGCTTGGCCCACGTCATGAACTCGTTGAGACCGAAGGTGTTGCGCTCGATCGAGCTCCACGCGGTGTCGAGGGTGACCGGACGCTGCTCGCGCGGGCCCACGCCGTCCTCCCACCGGTAGCCCGATACGAAGTTCCCGCCGGGGTAGCGCACCACGCTCACCCCGAGTTCCCGGACCAGGTCGATCACGTCGGTGCGCAGTCCGTCGGCGTCGGCGGAGGGGTGGTCGGGGTCGAAGACACCGCCGTAGACGCAGCGTCCCATGTGTTCGACGAAGGAGCCGAACAGGCGTTGGGGGACGGCCGCGATGGTGAAGTCGGGGTCGATCGTGGCGGTGGTGGTGAACACGGAGGCTCCGTTTCGAGACATGTGAGGGGTCTTACTTGTCGTACTCGTCTTACTTGATGCCGGTGGTGGCCACGCCTTGCACGAAGTAGCGCTGGAGCAGCAGGAAGGCGATGGCCAGCGGGGTGAGCGAGATCGCGGCGCCCGCCATGAGCGCGGCGTGGTCCACGCCGGACTGGCTGGAGAACAGGGTCAGCGCGGCCGGGAGTGTCTGCATTCGGGTCTGGCTGCTGATGACCAGCGGCCACAGGAAGTCGTTCCACAGCGCCGCGAACTGGATGATGAAGAGTGTGGCGAGCACGGGCTTGGCGTTGGGCATGATGATCCGCCAGTAGACGGTGAAGTCGCCCGCCCCGTCGATGCGCGCCGCCTCGTCGAGCTCGCGCGGCAACTGCCGGAAGAACTGGCGCAGTAGGAAGATGCCGAGTGCGCTGGTGGCCCGCGGGATGATCAGGCCCTGATAGCTGTTGAGCCAGCCGAAGTGGTAGATCGTCAGGAAGACCGGCACGAGGGTGACCTGGAACGGCACCATCAGCGTCGCGAGGATCGCCACGAACAGCACGTTCTTCCCGCGGAAGTTGAGCCGGGCGAGCGCGAACGCGGTCATCGAGTCGAACAGCAGCAGCAGCACGGTGGCGCCGCCCGCGAACACGAACGTGTTGACGATCAGGCGGGTGAACGGAAGTTGGTCGAGGACGGCGCGTACCCCGTGCAGGGTCCACTGGTCCGGCCACAGCCGCGCCGGATCGCCGTACAGGTCCGGGTTGGTGCGGAACGCGACGCCGAGCATCCAGAGGAACGGCAGGATGATCGCGACCGCGCCGAGGACCACGATGAGCCAGGACAGCGTGCCGCCGAGCTTTCCGGCCATTCGTACGAGGCGGCGTGCGCCGGGGCCGGGTGTCGGTGTCAGGGTCATGTGACGCTCGGCCGCGTCCCGGCGCGTGAGTGTCTCGCTAGTCGCCATCGCGGTTCCTCGCAACCCTGAGCTGCACGGCGGACACCGCCAGGATGATGATGAACAGGACCCACGCGATCGCGCTGGCGTATCCCATCTGGAACTCCACGAAGCCCTTCTCGTACAGGTACATCACCACCGACTCGGTGCTGAACACCGGGCCGCCGCTGGTCATCGCGAATACGAGGTCGAACAGCTGGAGGCCGGTGATGGTGGCGATCAGCGTCGTGAACAGCAGCGCGGGACGCAGCGCGGGCAGCGTCACGGCCGTGAAGCGCCGCCACGGGCCCGCGCCGTCGAGCATCGCCGCCTCGTACAGGTCGGCCGGGACCTGCTGCATCCCGGCGAGCAGGACGATCATCGTGAAGCCGACGTTCTTCCAGATCCCGACGACGATCACGGTCGGCAGCGCCAGCGACGTGGACTGCAGCCACTGCGGCGGGTTGCCGACTCCGAGGTCGCCGAGCCACGCATCGATCAGGCCGACCTGCGGGTCGAGCAGGAACTTCCAGATGATGCCGACGACCACGAGCGACGCGACGAACGGGAAGAAGTAGGCCGTGCGCAGCAGCGAGGAGTACCACGTGGTGCGCCGCAGCCGGGAGGCGATCGCGAGGCCGAGCCCGACCTGCCCGACCGTGACGGCGGCGGTGTAGATCAGCGTGACCCGCAGCGCGTTCCAGAAGCGCGAGTCGTGCCAGAGCGAGCGGTAGTTCGCCAGGCCGGTGAACGGATTGCTCGCCGCGCCGATCGTCCAGTCGTGCAGGCTCATCCACGCCGACTGGACGATCGGCTCCGCGATGAACACGGCGATGATCACGACGCTCGGGGCGACGAAGAGGTAGGCGGAGTTGAACCGCCGCCTCGACCGTCGCCGCGGCGGGCCGGATGAGGGTTTGAGCGTTGTCGTTGCCATCAACTGTTCCCCGGGTCTAGGACGTGCAGCCGGTGAGCTTGTCGATCTGCTGGTTCGCGCTGCTCGCGGCGGACTGGACGTTCGCGCCGCGCTCGATCTGCTGGATCATCGGCACGTACACGTCGGAGTCGATCGCCGTGGACTGCGACAGCCCGGCGAGGTAGAGCTTCGCGTAGGGCAGCGCCTGGGCGAACAGCGAGACGGTCGCGTTGCCCGCGAGCGCGCTGCCGAGGTCGGTGCGGGCGGGCGGGAAGCCGGAGACCTGCGAGAACTTCAGCTGCGCGGTCTTGCTCGTGTACCAGGCGAGGAACTGCTCGGCCTGCGCGGTGTGCGGGCCGTTGCGCTCGATCATCAGCGGCACGGTCGAGGCGAGCGTGACCGGGCCCGCCGAGCCGACCGGCACTTCGGCCATGCCCAGGTTGATGCCCGCGGACTTGTAGCCGGCGGCGGCCCACGGGCCATTGATCTCCATCGCGGCCTTCTTCGAGGAGAACAGGGTGTCCGCGTCGGCGCCGGCCTGGCCGATCGGGCTGATGTGGTTCTGGATGACCAGCTGGCTCCACTGCGTCAGCGCGGCGACGCTGGCCGCCGAGTCGACGACGCCGCAGCCCTTCGCGTCGACGATGTCGCCGCCGCTCATCCATTGCAGGATCGGCCACATCTGAATGGTGTTGTTGTCCGCGAGCGAGAGCCCGTACTGCGAGACCTTGCCGCCGGAGGAGACGGTGAGCTTCTTGGCGTCGGCGATGAAGTCGGCCTCGGTCTTCGGCGGCGCGGTGATCCCGGCCGCGGTGAACATGTCCTTGTTGTAGTAGAGGACGAGCGTGGCCATGTTGGCGGGGACGGCGTACAGCTTGCCGTCCACGGTGAACGCGTTGCGCACGGCGGTCGGGAAGGCCGCGGACTGGATCTGGTCGTCGCCGGTGCCGACCGAGCTGTCGAGCGGCAGCACCGAGTTGGTCTTGATGTAGTTGAAGATCGAGCCGGGGTCGGAGCTCGGCGTGGCCAGGTCGGGTCCGCCGCCGGTGGCCCAGGCGGCGGGCAGCTTCTGCGCGACGGTGGCCCACGGCTCGGCGGTCATGGTGACGTGGATGTCCGGGTGGGTCTTGTTGAACTCCGCGACGAGCGCCTGGTACGAGGGCTCGTCGGGGCCGGTGAACCCGGTGAGCATGGTCAGCTGCACCACCCCGCCGGCGGAGGTGGAGGCCACCCCGTTGTTCCCGCATCCGGCCACCAGCGCCGCGGCCGCGACCGTTGCCGCCAGGCACGCGGCGCGTCTGCGGGAATTGATTATCATCATTGATATCAAACTCCTTATTTAAAGGTTGCGGGGGTCCGCGCGGGCGCGGGTCCCGAGTTCTAGGAAGCGGGGCGGCAGCCGCAGGATTCGCGGGTGACCAGCTCGATCGGCACGTTCTCGTGCGTGACCGGCTCGTCGGTGCCCCAGATCAGGCCGAACAGCCGTTCGGCGGCCTGCCTGCCGAGCTCCTCGGCGGGCACCCGGATCGTGCTGATCGCGGGCGTGGTCAGCCGGGAGACGCCGAAGTCGTCGTAGCCGACCAGCGCGACGTCCTCGGGCACCCGCAGGCCCCGGGAACGCAGTTCGAGCAGCGCGCCGTAGGCCATCTCGTCGTTCGCCGCGAAGATCGCCTCGAGCCCGGGCATGGACTCGAGCAGCTGGGCCGCGCACGCCCGCCCGGCCTCCTCGCCGAAGTCGCCGACGGCCAGGGCCTGCGCGCACGGTTCGGGGCTCTCCGCGATCGCGTCGCGGAAGCCCTGGTAGCGGTCCAGCGCCGTCTGGTGCTCGAGCGGGCCGCTGATGTGCCCGATCCGGCGCAGACCGTGGTCGACGATCAGGTGCCGGGTGGCCGCGGCCGCGCCGGCGATGTCGTCCATGCCGACCGACACCGCGTGCGGCAGGTGCGGATACCGGCCGATCAGCACCACCGGAAGCCCGCCGTCGACCATGCGGCTGACGTTCGGGTCGTTGATGGCCGCCGACGCGATGATCGCCCCGGCCGCGGCGCGCGAACGCAGGATCCGGTCGTACGCCGCCGGGTCGTGGTCGCTGGCCGGGTTCGTGGAGATCAGCACCGCCACGTCGTGCGCGTTGGCCGCGGCCGTGACCCCGACCAGCAGGTGCATGAAGTACGGATGGCCGAACACGTGCTGCGCCGTGTTGGGCACGACCACCGCAATCGAGGTCGAGCCCCCGGAACGCAGGGCGCGCCCGGCCGAGTTCGCGACGTAGCCCAGCTCGCGGGCCGCGGCGCGCACGGCCTCCTTCGTCTCCCGGCCGATCCGCGGATGGTCGGCCAGCGCCATCGAGACGGCACTCGGCGAGACGCCGACGACCGAGGCGATGTCGCGCAGCGTCGCGGGACCGCGGCCCGGCGCGGCGGGGGGACGTTGTTCGGAGGCAGCCATGAGTCGATTATTCCCTGAATCTTCAGTCAAACGTTTGAGCACCTTCCGGAGCGTGAGCTTAAGTAGCCCGCTGGAACGTGTCAAGACCTGCGACCGCCCTTGACCACGCGCCGGGGTGACCCTATGTTCTCCAGCGCTGCTGCCATCCATCCAATTGCTCAAACGATTCAGCAGATTCAGCAGGTTCAGCCCGTCCAACGCTCACAGCTCACGATCGGAGAGATCCTTGAAGCTGCGCACCGCCGCCACGAGGACGTGGTCCCTGGTGTGCGTCGTCCTCCTCGCGATCACGATGCTCACCCAGATATCCGCAGGCGCCGCGCAGGCCGACGCCTCGACACTGCCGTGCGACACGTTCGCCGCCGGCGGCCAGACCTGCGTCGCCGCCTACAGCACGGTCCGCGCGCTCGCCGCCGACTACAGCGGGCCGCTCTACCAGGTGACCCGCCAATCCGACGGGACGGCGGCCGACATCGGGCTGCTCGGCGTCGGCGGATACGCGAACGCCGCCGCGCAGGACAGCTTCTGCGCGAACACGGTCTGCACGATCACCCGCATCTACGACCAGTCCGGCAACCACAGCGACCTGACCCTAGGTCCCGCGGGCAGCTCCGGCTCCGCCAACATCGGAGCGCGGGCCGACGCCTTGCCGGTGACCGTCAACGGACACGAGGCGTACGGCGTGCGGATCACCGCGAAGGTCGGCTACCGCTACGTGCCGACCACCGCGGGGACACCGGCGCCCGGCATGGCCCAGAACGGACAGCCGGAATCGATGTACGAGGTCGCCAGCGGCACCGACGCCACCGACCACTGCTGCTTCGACTTCGGCAACATGGAGACCAGCTACACCGACACCGGCAACGCGCACATGGACGCGCTCATCCTCTCCACCTGGTGCGGCGTGCCACCGTGCAGCGGCCAGGGCCCGTGGATCCAGGCCGACATGGAGAACGGCGTCTACATGGGCAACGGGTCCACCGCCAACCCGGCCAACGTGAGTGAGAACTCGAAGTTCATCACGGCCGTCCTGCGCAACAACGGGACGAGCCAATTCGCGCTAGACGGCGGCGACGCCACCCAATCCACGCTGACCTCGCTGTATTCGGGCGCGCTGCCCAGCGGGTACGCGCCGATGAAGCAGGAGGGCGGCATCGGGCTCGGCGTCGGCGGCGACCAGAGCGACATGGCGCCGGGCGCGTTCTTCGAGGGCGCCATCGTCTCCGGCTACGCGTCCAACACCACGATCGGATCCGTTCAGTCGAACATCGCCGCGACCTCGTACACCGGCACCAGCGGCGGCGGCGCGGGCGTCCCGGTCACCGGTCCGGGCGGCACGTGCCTCGACGTGAGCGGAAACGACAACGGCGGCGACACGACGCCGGTTCGACATCTGGAGCTGCCAGCACGACGCCGTCGACCAGAGTTGGCAGTACCTGCGCACGACACCCGACCAAGGCCTGCCCTCCGGCGCGGCGATCCCCGCGTGGCAGCACGCTGAGGAACTCGTGACCATGGGACGCTGCCTAGACATCGACGGCAACGCGACGGCCTCCGGAACCAAGGTCGAGCTCTACGACTGCAACGGCGTCGGCGGCCAACAGTGGGTGCCGCAGTCGAACGGGACGCTGCTCAATCCGCAGTCAGGGCTCTGCCTCACCAGCCCGGGTGGAAGTACGAGCAACGGCACGGTACTCGACATCGAGGCCTGCACCGGCGCCGCCGCACAGCAGTTCCTCATCTCCCCCGGCTGGCTCTTCCAAGGCCAGACGATTTCGGCACCCACCGGCAAGTGCGTGGGCAGCACTGCGGGCGCGGCCGCCGTCGCGGGCAGCGCCGTCGACATCGCGGCGTGCACTCGGCAGAACGCCGACCAGTACTGGTGGCAGAACGGCGACGACTCGATCTCCGCGCTCAACATGTGCCTCGACATCGACGGCAACGTGACGACGGCGGGCACGAAGGTCGAGCTGTGGACGTGCAACGGCGTCGGCGGCCAGAAGTGGGTGCCGCAACTCGACGGCTCGCTGCTCAACCCGCAATCAGGACTCTGCCTCACTGACCCGGGCGACAGCACCGCGGCCGGAACCGTCCTGGACATCGAGGCCTGCCAGGGAGCCGCTGACCAGCAGTTCTTCGTCAACAGCGGACACCCGATCAGCGCACCGGGCGGCAAGTGCATCGACGTCCCCGGCAACGACCTCTACGGCGCCATCGGCCCGCAGCTGCAACTGTGGGACTGCCAGTCGTACGCCGTGGACCAGCACTGGACCTACGACCCGTCGAGCCAGACGTTCCAGGACCTCGGCAAGTGCCTCGACATCGACGGCGACAGCACCGCGTCCGGGGCGCACGTCGAACTGTGGGCGTGCAACGGAATCGGCGGCCAGAAGTGGGTGCAGCAGGCCGACGGCACGCTGGTCAACCCGCAGTCAGGACTCTGTCTCACCGACCCGGGCGACAACACCGCCGACGGCACGCAACTCGACATCGAGGCCTGCGCCGGATCCGCGTCGCAGCAGTTCAACTACCTCACCGCGGTAGCGCTCTCCCCCGGCACCGAGGTCTCCTTCCGCGCCACCACCGCGTGCTGTACGGGCGACTTCATCCGCCACCAGAACGGCCGCGCGATCCTCTCCCCCATCACCGTCGCCAACCCGACGCTCGACAAGCAGGACGCCACCTGGATCGTCCGCCCCGGACTCGCCAACAGCTCATGCCTGTCCTTCGAGTCCAAGGACTACCCGAACGGCTACCTGCGCCAGACCAGCGGCGCTGTCTACCAGCAGCAGAACGACGGCACCGCGCAATTCGCCTCGGACGCCACGTTCTGCGCGACGCCCGGGAAGAACGGCCAAGGCGAATCGCTGTCCTGGAACACCACCCCGGCCGACTACCTCCGGCACTACAGCGGCCAGCTGTACGTCGCCAGCGACGGAGGCGCGGACGCCTGGGACAACGCGACGTCGTGGAGCGATGACGTGAGCTGGCTTCCCCAGCCCGCGTGGGCGCCCTAAGGCCTCGTCGTCGGTTCCCCGCTCCCCGCGCTTCACGGCGGGGGGCGGGGAGCCTGCTATTGACGCACACATTCTGCTGTTTGTTCGGTTTGCTGCTCTCGGGGTCGGTGGAATTCGACTTCGGCTCTATCTCCCGCTGGTCGTCGAGGCCTGCGCTCCGCTGCCCTACGCTTTGCTCGGGGGCTCAACCACGCGTGGCTTCGCCGGGGCCTGCGTTGCGTCGGCTCCGTGCTTTCCAGCCGCGCCTCCGGCGGGGGCCCTTCCCTCGGAGAGGGGTGCGTGGTGCAGCGGGCGGGCGTGCTGCGGTTCGGGGTGGTCGGGTGCGGGGGTGTGCTCTCTCCTCGGCCGGTCACCGGAGGCAATCAGCAACCTGTCGGGAGGTCAAGCGGCGGTGGCCTGTGCTGGTGGTGATGTGGAATTTCGCCGCTGGACCTCCCGGCAGGTTCCTGATGGGGCTGCGCCTGCCCGACCGAGGAGAGAGCACACCCCCTCGCGGACCGGTCTGGGCTGCGCCCGGCTCGACAGGTCGCTCGCTGCGGAATTCCACATCGGGCGCGGTGGGCCCGGTCGCTGTGGAATTCCGCATCCGGTCGGGACGGGCTCAGTCGCTGTGGAATTCTGCATGGGGCTGGAGCGGGCCCAGTTCGCTGTGGAATTTCGCATGGGGTTGTGAGGTCGCGGGCGAGGTTGCCGTAGGCGTTCGCGGCGAACCCGGATGCGTCCGCCGTGCCCGCCGGGTCGACGCGTGGCGGGGTGGGTGGATCCGCTGTCGAATTCGACATGGCTCGGCTGCTCTCTTCTTCCGCGTCGGATTCGGCACGGCTTGTGTCCGTGCTGATGTCGAATTCGACATGGCTTCCGAGTCCGGCTTCGATGGTCGTCGCGGACGGCGCGAGTATCTGCACGGCCGCTGCGCGCAGACCTGCGTTCTTCGTTCACAACGCCCCCGTGGTCACCTACTGCTTCTAACAGTGTACCCTTAGTATACGTGAGGGTTCCGACACAAGGTGTGCTCTTCTGGGGCAAAGCTGATAAGCAGTCAAGAATGAGTCGCGTTCGTACTCGCGCTCGGGCGCAGTTCGGGGGAAGGT
>DATJIF010000071.1:0-35166 GCA_035493475.1 Actinospica sp. | reverse complement strand
ATGTGCACTCCCGTCCGAGGTCTTATGACAAGTTATATGCCCCATTCCCCTGCGGGTAGCCGTTGATCGCGCCCGGCGTGGCTTCCCCGGTCGCTGCCGCCTGTTCACCGAACCGACACCCGCGGCTCGCTCTGATTCCAGTTCTGTCATTCAGCATCTCTAACGGTCGTTACATCTCGCTCATGACTGAGAATCTGGAGATCTCGATGAACTCGTGGAACCGACGGCCGGCCCTCGGCGCCGCCCTCGCCGGTGCCCTGGCACTGGGCGCCCTGGCCGGCTGTTCAAGCTCCTCGAACGGCAACTCGTCCTCCGTGTCAGGCAACAGCGGCGCCGCCACCCTGGTCGTGTACTCCTCGCAGGGCTACGACTCGGCGGTGACGAAGGCCTTCTCCAAGGCGACCGGCATCCCGGTCTCCCTCGACGACGACAGCACCGGCCCGCTGCTGGCCAAGGTCGGCGCCGAGCGCAACAACCCGCAGTGGGGCCTGCTCTGGGTCGACGGCGACACCGCGTTCGCCGAGCTCGACAAGGAGGGCCAACTGCTCGACTACAACCCGGGTGTCGCGCTGACGGCGGCGGGCACCAAGCTCGTCCCGGCCGACCACTCCTACAGCCCGGTCAGCACCACGGCCGTGCCCGCGCTGGTCTACAACGCCGCCCGGGTCTCCGCCGTGCCGACGAGCTGGCAGGACCTGCTCGGCGCGCAGTACAAGGGCAAGGTCGGCATGAACGACCCGTCGCAGTCCGGCCCGACGTTCCCGCTGATCGCCGGTCTGATGAACGAGCTCGGCGGCGAGTCCGGCGGCGTGGCCGCGGGCGAGAAGTTCCTGACCGAGCTGAAGGCGAACGGCCTGCAGGTGCACCCGACCAACGGGGACACGCTGCACGCGCTGGAGACCGGCCAGATCGACTACGGCCTGATCCAGTCCTCGGCCGCCGCGGGCGAGGTCGCCACCGCGAAGAAGAGCGCGAACTACGACCCGAAGGTCGTCTACCTCGGCACCACCACGCTGCTGCCCGGTGTCATCGGCATCGACAAGGGCGCGTCGGCGAAGGTGCAGCAGGAGGCGGAGAAGTTCGTCCAGTACGTGCTGTCTCCCGCCGGCCAGGCCGTGATGCAGCACGGCGACCCGACCGGCGACTCGCTGTACTGGCCGATCGTGCCGGGGATCGACCCGGTCACCGCGATCGGCGCCATGCCGACGGCCTACCAGCGGATCGACCCGACGTACTGGGGTCCGCAGGAGACGGCCGTGAACACCTGGTTCGACCAGAACATCAAGTAGAAGCAGCGTCCCGATGTCGACCATCACACTGCCGGCCGCCGCGCGGGCCCGCGCGGCGGCCGGCTGGCTGCGCGCGACGCCGTTCGCGCTGTTCTGGCTGCTCATCGCGGCGATCCTGCTGGTGCCGATCGCGCTGTTCCTCGCGGTCGCGGTCAGTCCGCGGCTGTTCCAGCAGGGCCCGCAGTGGTTCACGCTGAGCAGCTTCCAGGCGGCGTTCCAGGACCAGATGCTGCAGGGCATCGCCGACACGCTGATGATCGGCGCGGTCACCGCCGTCGCCTCCGCGGTGATCGGGTTCGCGGTGGCCTGGGTCGTGCAGCGTACGAACGTGTTCGGGCGACGGCTGTGGTCCGGCAGCATGTTCGCGCTGCTGCTGGTGCCGTCGTACCTGATCGCGCTCGGCTGGGAGCGGCTGCTGGAGCCGATGGGCGTGCTGGATCTGCTGCACGTGCCGGACAGCTTCGCGCGCAGCCTGCTGTTCGGCCCGGTCGGCGTGATGGCCGTGCTCACGGTGAAGGGCATCCCGTTCGCGTACCTGGCGATCTCGGCCGGGCTGCGCGGGCTCGGCGAGGAGTTCGAGGCGGCGGTGCGGGTGCACGGCGGCGGCCGACGGGCCGTCACCCGGACCGTGGCCGCGCTGCTGGCCCCGGCGATCTGGTCCTCGCTGGCCATCGTGTTCGCCGAGTCGATCAGCGACTTCGGCGTCGCGTCCACACTGGCCAACGACGCGCACTTCCCGGTCGCCACGTTCGAGCTCTACAACGCCGTGGACAACTTCCCGGTGCAGTTCCCGGTGGCCGCCGCGGTCGGCTGGATCCTGCTGGCGATGGCCGGTCTGGCGCTCTACGCCCAGCACCGGGCACTGCGCGGCCGCAGCTATCGGGTGCTCGGCGGCCGCACCCGGCCCGCGCGGCGTCGCGAGCTGTCCGCGTCCGGCCGGATCGGCGCGTTCTCCGGGATGTCGCTCCTGCTGCTGCTCTGCCTCGGCGTCCCGACCTTCGGCGCGATCTCCGCGTCGCTGATGCAGGGACTCGGCACGCTGGAGGGCGGCTCCGGCTTCAGCCTGGACAACTACCGCAGGGCCCTGACGTCGCCCGCGCTCTACCAGCCGCTGCAGTACTCCGCGCTGCTGGCCACGATCACCGCGACGGTCACGGTGCTGCTCGGCCTCGTCGTGGCCCGGCTGCTGACCTCGAAGCGCGGGCAGACCTCGGCGCGGATGCTCGATCTGCTGCTGCTCGCGGCGGTCGCGCTGCCCGGCATCGTCTTCGCGGCGGGCTACATCTTCACGTACAACCTGCCGCAGGTGAACGACCTGGGCATCCACCTCTACGAGACCACGACGCTGCTCACGCTCGCCTACATCGCCACCGCACTGCCGCCCGCCTCGCGCGTGCTGTTCGGCAGCGTCGGCCAGGTGCAGGAGTCGCTGCGCGAGGCGGCCCGGGTGCACGGCTCGACCGCGCCGGGTTCCTGGCTGCGCGTCATGCTGCCGCTGCTGGCGCGTCCGCTGCTGGCCGCCTGGTCGCTCACGTTCGGCGGCACGCTGCTGGAACTGCCGGTCTCGCAGCTGCTTTATCCGCCTAGTGACCCGACCGTGTCCGTGGGCATCGAGAACGCGCTCTCGAAGTACGACTATTCCGGCGGTACGGCGATGGAAGTGCTGGCCGTGCTCGCCGCGCTGGCCGTGATCGGTCTCGTGTGGGGCATCTTCCAACTGGTCGCCCCGGCCGGTTGGCGCCGACTGGGAAGGACGCTATGAACAGTCTCGACGATCGGGGCGGCCACCGGGTGTCGCTCGTCGGCGCGGGTAAGCGGTACGGCGCGGTGCGCGCGCTGGCCGGGGTGGATCTGGAGGTCGCGGCGGGCCGGTTCCTGGTGCTGCTCGGCCCCTCCGGCTCCGGCAAGACGACGCTGGTGCGCGCGCTCGCAGGCATCGAGCGGCTGGACGAGGGCGAGCTGCGGATCGGCGACCGGCCGGTCAGCGGTCCGCGCACGCACGTGCCGCCGGAGCAGCGCGACCTCGCGATGGTCTTTCAGGACTACGCGCTCTGGCCGCACCTGACCGCGCTCGGCAACGTCGGATACGCGCTCAAGCGGCGGAAACTGGCGTCGGATCAGGCGAAGGCCCGCTCGATAGAGGCGCTCGAACGCGTCGGCCTGGTCGGATTGGCCGAGCGTTATCCGCACGAGCTGTCGGGCGGTCAGCAGCAGCGCGTCGCCCTGGCCCGCGCGATCGTGGCCCAGCCGGGGCTGCTGCTGTTCGACGAGCCGCTGTCGAACCTGGACACGGACCTGCGCGAGCGGCTGCGCGTCGAGATCTCCACGCTGACCCGGCAGAGCGGCGCGACGGCCGTCTACATCACGCACGACCAGTCCGAGGCCTTCGCGCTCGCGGACGTGATCGGCGTGCTCGACCAGGGCCGTCTGGTGCAGCTCGCGGACCCGGAGACGCTGTACCACAAGCCCGCGACCCCGTTCGTGGCCCGCTTCACCGGGCTCAGCGGCGAGCTCAACGGAACCGTGGTCGGACCCGACGCGGACGAACTGTTCGTGATCGAGGTCGGGCAGTGGCGCGTGAAGGCCCGCTCCGGCCACGCGCTCAAGGCGGGCGACGCCGTACGTGTGCTGATCCGCCCGTCGGCCACGGCGCTCGCCGAATCCGACGATGAGTCGACCGTGGGCACCGTCTCCGGCGCGGTGATCGACGTGGCCTACCGCGGCCGCGGATACGACCACGTGATCGCCTGCGGGGACCGGCATCTGACGTCCGTCTTCTCGGTCCGTCCGTGGGCGCGCGGCACGCAGGCAAAGCTTTCGCTCGACCCGGCCGGTTGCGTCGCGTTCCCCCTTAACGGCGAGGCCGAGATCAGTTACGATAAGGAAGTAACAACTGTTACGGCGGGCCAGGAACCCGCCGCGATCAACCGAGGAGTCACCGAATGACCGGCACCGGAGGCGCGCTGTTCGCCGCCGTGTTTCTGGCGTGCGCGGTGGAGGCGGTCGAGGCGGTGACCATCGTGCTCGCCGCCGGAACGGCCCGGGACTGGAAGTCCGCCGGCTACGGCGTGGGCGCCGGTCTGGCCGTGCTCGCCGTCATCACCGCCGCGCTGGGCCCCGCCGTCACCGCGATCCCGCTCGGCGCGCTGCGCCTCGTGGTCGGCGGCCTGCTGCTGGTCTTCGGCCTGCAGTGGCTGCGCAAGGCGGTGCTGCGGGCCAGCGGCCACAAGGACCTGCACGACGAGGACGCCATCTTCGCCCGCGAACTCGCCGCGGCCAAGGCGGCCGCGTCGGACAGCAGGTTCTCCGTCCCCGACTGGTACGCGTTCACGCTGTCCTTCAAGGGCGTCGTGCTGGAGGGGCTCGAGGTCGTCTTCATCGTGCTGACCTTCGGCGCCAACGCGCACGACGTGCCGCTCGCCGCCCTCGCCGCGGTCGTCGCCGTCGTCCTCGTGGTGCTCGTCGGCTTCGCGATCAAGGCGCCGCTGGCGAAGGTCCCGGAGAACACCATGAAGTTCGTGGTCGGCACGATGCTGACCAGCTTCGGCATCTTCTGGGGCGCCGAGGGTGCCGACGCGCACTGGCCGGGCAGCGACGCCGCGCTGCTCGTCATCGTGCCCTGCGTCGCGCTCTACGCGCTGGGGCTGGTCGCCGTGCTGCGCCGCAGCGCCCCCAAGCCCGCCGCGCCCGTGCTGGTCAGCGAAGGAGTCTGAGATGAACACCGTGGCCAAGCGCCTGAAGGACTTCGGCGCGTTCTGGTACGACTTCGTGGTCGGCGACGACTGGCGGGTGGCGGTGGTCGTGCTGCTCGCGCTGCTGGCGACCTTCGGCCTGTCCAAGACCTCCGTCGCGGCCTGGTGGCTGATCCCCGCGGCCGTCGCGCTGATCCTGCCGGTCAGCCTCTGGCGGGCCCGCAAGCACTGACCCTGGTGGGTGGAACCCGACGGGGGCGCCGAACCGCGACACGCGGCCGACGCCCCCGTCGCCGTTCCGCGCCTAGTGCCCCTCGGCCTCTTCCGCGTACACCCGCGCCGCGTACTCCTCCAGCGCCTGCTCACACGACGCCAGCGCCTCCAGCGTCGCGCCCCGCCGCGGCGCCCCGAACACGTCCCGCTCGGTGATCTTCGCCAGCCAGTTGCGCAGCTTGACGAGATCCTCCTCGTTCTCCTCGAGCTCGGCGTACGTGTAGTGCCCGGCGTCGTACTCCTTCTGCAGCTGCCCGTGGAAGTCCTGGCACTTGTCGACGATCTCTTCGTACTCGTCGTCCCGCGCGGCCTGGAAGACGGCCAGGATGTCCTGCTGCCCGGCCAGCGCCTGGCTGGTCAGCAGTTGCGCCGTGCCGCCCATCTCCAGGATCTCCCGGCGCAGCTTGCGCAGCGCCCGCTCCGAGGCCGAGCCCGCGGGCAGCGTCGCCACCGAGTTCTGCAGGTACACCGCGCCGAGCCCCTTCAGCCGCCGCCACACCGTGGCGCGCAGCCGGGTCGGCTCGGACGGGATGCGGTAGATCAGCACCAGCCACGTGACCCCGTCCGCCGCGGCGGTCCCGCCGGCGGGGTTAGGGGCGGCCTGGGCGGGCGTTTCGTCGGTCACGCACACCAGTCTGCCGCATCCGGAGACGACGAGGGGGCCGCGGGAATCGTCCCGCGGCCCCCTTCACCCACCGTTTACTGGTAGTACCCGAACACGTCGAGGATCAGCTCGCTCGACCCCGGGCTCTCGTTGTAGAGCTTGAGCCCGGTGTCCTCGGTCGTCATCGTCGTCGCGTTCGCCACCGTGCCGCCCTTGCCGAAGTTCAGCGTCGAGACGCCCGGCCGGGAGGACAGGTACTCGGGGTAGACCTCGACGTCGCCGCCCGCGGTCGGGCCGGTCACCGTCACGTTCGCCGCCACCGCAGCCAGGCCGCTGGGGATGCCGTCCACGCCCGGCACGGTCACCTGCACGGTGCCGAACGGGGCCACGGCCGCCTCCGGAGCGCCGGTGCCGTACCGCGTGTCGAGCAGCCGCTGCGGGCTGATCGGCACGTAACCCGAGCCGCCGGCCGTGGTGAACATCCCGAGCAGGTCGGCGATGACGTCCACGGTGCCGCTGGCGTTGTTGTAGAAGTCGATCGTCCCGTCGCTCGCCTCGGTCACGACCACCTCGTTCGCCACCGTCTGCCCGGCCCCGAAGTTGAGGCTGGACGTGCCCGGACGCGTCGTGCCGTCCGTGTAGACGCTCAGGTAGCCGCCGGCCTTCGCGTTGGTCACCGTCACGTTGAAGACGTCGGTGGTGCCGCCGCTCAGCCAGCCGTCGGTGTCCGCGGAGGTCAGCTTGAGCGTGCCCTTCGCCGGGACCGCCGCGATGACGCCCTTCGTGCCGGTGCCCTTGCGCGTGTCCAGCAGCCGGGTCGGGTTGCCCAGCGGCTCCATGCCGAGGCCGGCGCCCGTGGCGTAGTACCCGGCGACGTCCGCGACCAGGTCCACTGTTCCGGTGCCCTGGTTGTAGAGGTCGATCGAGCCGTCCTTGCCGACCGGCGCGATCACCTGGTTCGCCACCGTCTGCCCGGCCCCGAAGTTGATGTTCGAGGTCGAGGGCCGAGTTGCGCCGTCCGCGTACGCGTCGATGTTGCCGTGCCCGGTCGCGTTCGTCATCGTCACGTTCAGCGTCACGGCCTGCACACCCGAGGCGGGCAGCGGGCTGGTGCCGTCGATCTTCAGCACCAGCGCGGTGTTCGCCTTCACCGCGGCGATCACGCCGTTGGTGCCGGTGCCCGCGCGGGTGTCCAGGATGCGGGTCAGCGCCACCGGGTGGAAGACGGAGTCGGACAGGATCCGCTCGGTCGTCGTGGTGCTCGCCGAACCGCGTCCGTCCGAGCCGTAGCCGTCGTTCGCCGTCACGGTCACGGTGTACGTGCCCGCGGTGGTGTACGTGTGCGGCACCGCGCTCGGCGTGCTCGTCGTCTTGGCCGCGCTGCCGTCACCGAAGTCGATGGTCCAGGACGTCGGCGTGGCCCAGCCGTGCGTACCCACGGACTCGGTCGCGGTCACCGTCGCCGGAGCCGAACCGGTCTGCGAGTCCATCGTCACGGCCGGGACCATCGGGTCCTCGTACTCCGCCGCGCCGCGGTCGTAGTACGTGGCCGAACCGGCGCCGGTGTTCTCGACCAGCGGGTCGTCCACCCGCGCGTTGCCCAGGAGGTCGGTGCTCAGCTCGCCGGGCGCGTCCGCGTTCGCCGAGTCGATCAGGTTCGAGGTGCTCGAGAGCGGCTCCGGGGTGGTGTACCCGGGGTCGTCGTCGATGTCGTGCGCGCCCTGGCCGGTGGCCGCGTTGAACGACGGCTGGTCCGTGTAGGTGTTCCCGGCCCAGGTGTAGTTCGGCGCGCCGCCCAGCGGATAGACGACGTTGTAGTCGAGCGTCGTGCCCGAGGTCGCGCCGCTGTCCACCTCCATCGCGACGAGCGGGGCCGACGTGACGGGGCAGTTGCTGTTGTCGCTGTTGCTCTCGACCTGGGTGACGACGTTGTTCTCGATGTACGAGCCGGTAGAAGCGCCGGAAAGCACGATGCCCTGGTTGCAGTCGGTCGCCACCGTGTTGCCCGTGATATCGGTGCCGACGCCCCCGTTCACGACGATGCCGCCGGACCAGCCGCTGACGTAGTTCGTCGTGATCACGTCGCCGGAACTGCCCGAGTCGACCAGGATCGACTGCTGGTGCCCGGACGTGTTGCCGAGGTCGTTCCGGCTGAGCGTCACGTCCGAGGACGTGCCGGTGACGTGGATGACCGGAGCGGAGTCCGCGTTCCCCTCGACGTCGAACAGGCTGTCCACGGTCACGTGGGTCGAGCCGCCGATCAACGCCGCCTCACCGCCGTCCGTGCCGATGTCGAAGCCCGACACGGTCACATACGACGCGTTCGAGAACGTGAACGCGGGCACCATCGTCGAAGTGGAGATCGACACCGGCATCTGCGACATGTTCACCCGAGGATCCGAGGACTCGATCGTGATCGGCGCCGCGGCCGTACCGGTGTTGCTGATCGTGATCGTCTTCGTGTCGTTGTAGTACCCGTCCTCGACCAGCACCGTGTCCCCGGCCACCGCCGCGTCCACCCCGGACTGGATCGAGCAGAACGGCACCGCCTGCGTCCCGGACCCCGAGTCGGAGCAACCGGCCCCCGACGCGTCGTCCACGTAGATGGTGCCCCCACCAGCCGCCCGCGCCATGGTAGGCGCCGCCAACGTACCGATGGTCAGGAGCAGCGCAGTCGAGGCCGCAAGCCCACGTACGCGCATTCTTCCCCCCTATGGAAGACCACTTATCAAATTAATGAGCCTGTCTGAGCATGATGACAGTACACCAATGCCTTGCCGCCGAGCCGCCTGTTACGAGATGCGTACGTACGGACGTACGCGCATGCGCACGTACGGCGGTGAGGCGGTGCGGAGGCCGGGCGGCGCGGCGGAAACCCACCGGTGAGGCGCACTATGCTCGCACCCGCATCCCAGACAGACCTCGGAGGGCAGTGACGTGCAGACGTTCACGTTCGACCGCAAGGAATTCCGCATCCCCCGCTTCGACAGCGTGGGCGCCTTCGCCACCCTGATCGCGCACGGCGAGCACTCCGGCCAGGTGCGCGTGACCTGCCTGACCGTAG
The DNA here is from genome assembly GCA_035493475.1 of Actinospica sp. GTDB lineage: Bacteria > Actinomycetota > Actinomycetes > Streptomycetales > Catenulisporaceae > Actinospica. The sequence goes on along the minus strand of DATJIF010000071.1, from coordinate 26,244 downwards.
AACCCGGCGGCATCATCGGCACGCACGCAGCCGTCGGCGGCCAGGTGTTCCTCGTCGTCACCGGCTCCGGCTGGGTATCAGGCGCCGATGGCGAGAAGCACCCCATCCAGGCCGGCGAAGGAGCCCGCTGGGACGAGGGCGAGATCCACACCTCCGGCACCGACGTAGGCTTCACCGCCATCGCCGTAGAGGGCCCGGCCCTGGAGATCTTCGAGGAGAAGTAGCCGCCCCAGCCCTAGCCGAGCATCTCCCGCATAGCAGGTACGGCATGATCCCGAATCGCCGCCACGAGATCAGCCGCGACGTCGTCCGTAGGAAACCCGGCCCACACCGACCACCAGTAGTCGTGGTCATGCTGGCTGACCATCCCGAGCCGCTCACTCCAGCCCACCGCGTAAGACCAACCCGGACGCGGCCTGTCAGCAGGCTCCGTCGCCCCGACCTGCGCGGCCGACCACTCCGACCACTCCTCATGCGAGATCACCGACAGATTCGCCGTGAACCTCGCCAAGGTCCACACATTCCCACGCGACTGCTGAAACGAGAGCGTGGCGTAGTGATCCGGCGCGGGCAGCGTGAAATTCCGCCCCGACCCCACAAACCCCAACCGCCGAAGCTCCGGCACCACCACCCCCCGCATCATCGCCACGTACCCCTCCCGCGCCGAAGCCCCCACCCTGCTAGACGGCGAGAAATCCAGCTGCGCCTCGCCCGTCCCCTTATCCACCCGCAAAGCGCTGGCCCAACTGGGAATCGCCCCCCACCCCACAACCACCCGCCAGATCGGCCCGACGTCAGCCACCCCCCTGACGCAGAACGTCCCAGCCGGCTCCCGCATGTTCGCATCCAACCAACGCTGAGCCACCTCACGCGCGCCGGACTCCGTGTCAATCACGCGGACATTGTGCCCGCTGCTTCAGACAAGTCCCCTTAGGCTGCTCCTCGTGGTGATGAGCGATGTGAGCGCGTCCGACGTGTTGGCGGCGATCGCCGAGTGCAAGTCGCTCGGGCGGGACACGTTCCTTGATCGGTACGGCTTTGGTCGGGCGAACCAGTACTTCCTCCTGCACGACGGTGAGCGGTACGACTCGAAGGCGATCGTTGGCGTAGCCCATAAGTTCAGCCATGGCACGCCGCTGACACCGGCTGACTTCTCCGGTGGTGAGAACACTGTCGTGGCGCTTCTGCGCCGCCGCGGATTCATCGTCATCACGACCCGAAATCCGTCGTGGACACGGGACGAGGTCATCCTGGCCTGCGACGTGGTGGCCCGTAACGGTTGGCGATATCTGCCCGCTGAGGATCCGCAGGTCGTCGAGCTCTCGGGTCTGCTGCGGCGGCTCGGCGTTCATCCTGAAAACGAGCAGGGCCCGGACTTCCGCAACCCGAACGGAGTGGCGCGCAAAACCGCCGACATCGCTACGCAGCACCCGGACTACCGTGGGAAGCCGACGCACGGCGGCCGCCACGACGCCTCGGTGCTCAAGGACTTCCTTCGCGATCCGGAGACCATGGCCGCGTTGGCCCAAGCGATCCGGGACTCCGCCTCAGGCACAGTCGCCCTCCGCGAGCCGGACGGCGTCGACATCGACAACGACTCAGCCGATGAAGGCGGGATCCTCGAGCGAAAGCACCTTGCCCGCGAGCGGGACCCGAAGCTTCGCGCCCGCAAGATCGATGCCGTGCGGCGATCGACTGGACTCATCGCGTGCGAGGCCTGCGGCTTCGACTTCGCCGCTACCTACGGCGACCGCGGTCTCGACTACATCGAGTGCCACCACCGCGTACCGCTGCATGTGAGCGGACCGACCAAAACCAGGCTCGTCGACCTGGTACTTGTCTGCTCCAACTGCCACCGCATGATCCATCGCATCAAGCCGTGGCTCACGTTCGAGGAGCTCTGCGCACTGCTCCCGAAGGCCGCTTCGTAGGAGCCGACGAGGGGACTCGAACCCCTAACCACCTGTTTACAAGACAGGTGCGCTGCCAATTGCGCCACGCCGGCGGATTCGGTTGTCGGCTTGCCGCGGTTGCGCTGCGGGTCGGCCGCTGCCATGGTACCGGGAGCCGCGGGGTGCGGACAGCCGATAAGGGGGCCGTGCCACTTGGCAAAGCGATCGTCACAATATACGGTCGCTAGAGGTCCGCTTCGCCTCTTCGCGGAGGCTGGTGGGCTGTGAACCTTCCAACTCGGATCGTCCGGCACGTTCCTGCCGGTTGAAAGGGTGTACCTCACCATGGCTGGTGTCATCTACGAAGACGCTTCCTGCGTCTACCCCGGGGCCGAGCGTCCCGCCGTCGACAAGCTGAACCTCGACATCCAGGACGGCGAGTTCCTCGTCCTCGTCGGGCCTTCGGGTTGCGGCAAGTCCACCTCGCTGCGCATGCTGGCCGGCCTGGAGGAGGTGACGTCCGGGGAGATCCGCATCGGCGACCGGGACGTCACGAACCTCCCGCCGAAGGACCGCGACATCGCGATGGTCTTCCAGAACTACGCGCTCTACCCGCACATGACCGTCGCGGACAACATGGGCTTCGCGCTGAAGATCGCGGGCACGCCTAAGGCGGAGATCCGGTCGAAGGTCGAGGAGGCGGCGAAGCTCCTGGAGCTCACCGAGTACCTCGGGCGTAAGCCGAAGGCGCTTTCCGGTGGTCAGCGGCAGCGTGTCGCGATGGGCCGCGCGATCGTGCGGGAGCCCAAGGTCTTCCTCATGGACGAGCCGCTGTCGAACCTGGACGCGAAGCTGCGTGTGCAGACCCGCACCCAGATCGCCTCGCTGCAGCGCCGCCTCGGCATCACGACCGTCTACGTCACGCACGACCAGGTCGAGGCCATGACCATGGGCGACCGCGTCGCGGTGCTCAAGGACGGCCTGCTGCAGCAGTGTGACACCCCGCGCGCGATGTACGAGAAGCCGGCGAACGTCTTCGTCGCGGGCTTCATCGGCTCCCCGGCGATGAACCTGATCGAGGCCCCGGTCGGCGACGGCGGCGTGGACTTCGACGGCGCGCTGGTGGCCATCGACCGTGACACGCTCGGTCGCGCCGAGGGCTCCACGGTGACGGTGGGCGTCCGGCCCGAGTCCTTCGACCTGCAGCCCGACGGCTCGCAGGGCGGCATCAAGGTGCAGGTGAACGTCGTCGAGGAGCTCGGCGCCGACGCCTTCGCCTACGGCACCGCCAAGGCCAACGGCAAGGACGTGGACGTCATCGTCCGGGTCGACGCCCGCAACACCCCGGCCAAGGGCGAGGACCTGTACGTCGTGCCGAAGGCGGGCGAGACGCACGTCTTCGCGGCGGAGAGCGGCATCCGCATCTCGGCTTGATGAACGAGCGAAGGCCCCCCTTCCGGCGTCAGCCGGAAGGGGGGCCTTCGTATGTCCCGTGTTCTGGGTCCCGTCGCTACAGCCGGCCCGCGCGGCCTCGGCGCTGGGCCACTTCGTAGAGGGCGATCGCGGCGGCGACGCCCGCGTTGAGCGACTCGGTGGCCGCGGCGATGGGGATGCGGACGGTGAGGTCGCAGGTCTGCTCGACCAGGCGGGACAGGCCCTTGTCCTCCGAGCCGACGACCAGCACCATCGGGTCGGTGCCCGCCTCGAGGTCGGCCAGGTCCATGGTGCCGCCGGCGGCCAGGCCGACGACGACGAGGCCCTGCTTCTGGTACGCCTCGAGGGCCCGGGTCAGGTTGCCGGCCTGGGCTACGGGGATGCGGGCGGCGGCGCCGGCCGAGGTCTTCCAGGCTCCGGCGGTCATGCCCGCGCTGCGCCGTTCGGGGACGACGACGCCGTGCGCGCCGAACGCGGCGGCCGAGCGGATGACGGCGCCGAGGTTGCGCGGGTCGGTGACGCCGTCGAGCGCCACGATCAGCGGGGCCTCGCCCGCGTCCTGCGCGCGCTCGATCAGGTCGTCCGGGTGCGCGTACGTGTACTGCGGGATCTGCAGCGCGATGCCCTGGTGGATGGCGCCGTCGGTGAGCCGGTCCACCTCCTGCCGGGAGACCTCCAGGATCGGCAGCGCACGCCCGGTGGCGAGGGTCAGCGCCTCGCGCACCCGGTCGTCGATGTCGATCTGCGCGGCCACGTAGAGGGTGGTCGCCGGGATCTCGGCACGCAGCGCCTCGACCACCGAGTTGCGGCCCGCGATCAGCTCGCTGATCTGCCGGTTCGCCTTGTACGGCACCTTGGGACGACCGCCGCGGCCGCCCGCCGGACCGCCGCCCTGGCCGCGCTTGGCCGCCGCCGCGGCGCGCTTGGCGGCCGGGTGCTTGGTCCGGTCCGTCGCCTTGGGGGTCGGGCCCTTGCCCTCGAGGCCCTTGCGGCGCTGGCCGCCCGAGCCCATCTGCGCGCCCTTGCGCGAGGATCCCGCCTTGTTGCCGCGCCCGCCGAGGCCGCCGCCCTTACCGCCTGCCATGATGCGGGCCTTTCTGATGGATGTTCAGTTGCAGAGAGAAAACGGGGGAAAACAGTTCAGCTCAGCGTCCAGCGCGGGCCGGCCGGGGTGTCCTCGATCTGGACGCCGGCCGCGCCGAGCTGTGCGCGAATCGCGTCGGCCGCGGCGAAGTCCTTGCGGGCCCGCGCCGCCTGCCGCTGCTCGAGGGCGACGGAGACGAGCTTGCCCACGGTCTCCCGCAGGTCGGCCGCCGCGCCGCCGGAGGCCTCGTCGGCCCACGGTTCGGCCTGCGGGTCGATGCCGAGCACGCCGAGCATGGACCGGGTCTCCGCCAGCCGCCGACCCGCGGTGTCCTTGTCGCCCGCCGCGAGCGCGGTGTTCCCGGCGCGCACGGTGTTGTGCAGCACGGCCATCGCCTGCGGAACGCCCAGGTCGTCGTCCATGGCCGCGGCGAACTCGGCCGGGACCTCGGGCGTCGGCTCGGTCGGCCCGGCCAGCTCGGTGGCGCGGGCGACGAACTGCTCGATCCGGCCGTACGCGACGCCCGCCTCCTCGATCGCCTCCTCCGAGTACTCGATCATGGAGCGGTAGTGCGGGGAGACGAGGTAGTAGCGCAGCACGACCGGCCGGTGCCGCCGCGCCACCTCCTCGACCAGCATCGAGTTGCCGAGCGACTTGGACATCTTCTCGCCCGCCGTGGTCACCCAGGCGTTGTGCAGCCAGTACTGCGCGAACGCGTCCCCGGCTGCCTTGGACTGGGCGATCTCGTTCTCGTGGTGCGGGAAGATCAGGTCGAGGCCGCCGCCGTGGATGTCGAAGGCCTGGCCGAGGTACTTGTGCGTCATCGCCGAGCACTCCAGGTGCCAGCCCGGACGCCCCGGACCCCACGGGCTCTCCCAGGACGGCTCGCCCGGCTTGGCGCCCTTCCACAGCGTGAAGTCGCGCGCGTCCCGCTTGGCGTTCTTCGGGTCGGCGTCGTCCGCGCTGAGCATGTCGTCCACCCGCTGGTGGGACAGCGCGCCGTACTCGGGGAAGGACTTCACGTCGAAGTAGACGTCGCCGTTCGCGGGGTACGCGTGCCCGCGCTCGATCAGCGCGGCGGTCATCGCGATCATCTCGGGGATGTGCCCGGTGGCGCGCGGCTCGACGGTCGGCGGACGGCAGCCGAGCAGCGTGTAGGCGGCGGTCGCCTCGCGCTCGTACCTGCTGGCCACCCGCCAGTACTCGACGCCCCGGTCCGCGGCCTTGCGCAGGATCTTGTCGTCGATGTCGGTGACGTTGCGGCAGTAGGTGACCTCGAATCCGCGGTACTCGAGCCAGCGCGTCAGCACGTCGAAGACCAGACCGAAACGGATGTGCCCGACGTGGGGCGCGCCCTGGACAGTCAGCCCGCAGCCGTAGACCGAGACCTTGCCCGGAACCAGCGGGACAAAGTCACGCACGCTGCGTGTGGCGGTGTCATAAAGGCGGAGAGTCACCCTCCAAGGTTACCGGGAGATCGCGACTGGCCGCGTCCGAAGCGTTTACTCCGATCTTGCTCAGGGCAGGGAGTACTGATTCTCGGCCGTGCGCACCGCGAGCCCGTCCTCCAGCAGGCTGCGCAGCGCCCGGCCGCGCTGCGCCTCGTCGGCCCACGCGGCGAACAGCGCCTCGGCCTCGACCGGCGCCTCCGCGGCACGCAGCACCGCGAGCAGCGCGCCGCGGCACTGCCGGTCGGTGCCCGCGTAGCTCTGGCCCTTGCGTGCCGGGCCGGTGTGCTCGGGACTGCCCGCCTTGCGCCACGCGCACAGCTCCGCGACCGGGCACGCCGTGCAGCGCGGGGTCTTCGCCGTGCAGATCAGCGCGCCGAGCTCCATCGAGGCGGCGGCCCACGCGGCGGCCTGCGAGGGCTCCTCGGGCAGCAGGCTCTCGGCCAGCGCGCGCTCGGCGGCGCTGACGGACGTCGCAGGGTACTGCTCCCCGGAGTACGCGCGGGCCAGCACCCGGCGCACGTTCGTGTCCAGCACCGCGTGCCGGCGTCCGTAGGCGAAGGAGGCGACGGCCGCGGCGGTGTAGTCGCCGATGCCCGGCAGAGCCCTGAGTTCGTCGTATTCGGCCGGGACGACGCCGCCGTGCCGCTCCGTGATCGCCGTCGCGGCGGAGTGCAACCGCAGTGCGCGGCGCGGATAGCCCAGCCGGCCCCACGCGCGCACCGCCTCGCCGCTCGGCTCCGCCGCCAGGTCGCCGGGCTTCGGCCAGCGCTCCAGCCAGACCTGATACACCGGCAGGACGCGGCTGACCGGGGTCTGCTGCAGCATGAACTCGCTGACCAGAACGCCCCAGGCGCCCGCCTCCGGACGGCGCCAGGGCAGGTCCCGCCGGTGCTCGGCGAACCACCCGACGGTGAGTTCGATAACGGACATGAGAATATTCTCCCATCATCGAAAACACACACTGAACATCCGGCGCAGTCTGTCTCTCATGCCCTAAGGTGACGTCCCGTGGGAACCTTCCGTAACCCGGTTGGACCGCTGCCCTCTTCGGTCTACTGGCGGCGGCGCATCATCCTGCTCGGAATCCCACTGTTCGTGATCGCCCTGGTGGCCTACGCCTGCACCGGCACCTCCAGTTCGCCGCAGAGCACGGCCTCCCCTGGGGGCGGCGGCACCGCGAGCTCCAGCCCGTCCGGCACGATCATCACACCGGGGGCCAGCGAGACCGCGTCCGGCCCGCCCGGTAACTCGTACCCGACCGGCCCCTCGAACTCGGGCAGCGCCGGCAGCGGCTCGGGCGGCACCGGCACGAGCTCGGCGTCCGCCGGGACCGGATCGACGGCCGGAGCCGGGATCACCCATCCGGCCTCGGGCGCGGCGGCCGGCTGCGCGCTGAGCCTGACGATCGCGCTGGACCGCACCGCGTCCTCCGGCGCCGTGCAGTACCCGGCGGGCACCTACCCGACCTTCAAGATCACCGCGTCGGACAGCGGCTCGGCCAACTGCACCGTGGACGTCTCCGGCAAGGGCCTGGTCGTGAGCGTGATGCCGCTCGGCACCACGAAGCCGATCTGGACCTCCGCGGTCTGCTCGAGCGCCAGCGACCTGCGGGTGCTCGGCCCGGGCGATGCGCAGACCTTCCCGGTGGTGTGGAAGCGCTGGGAGACGCAGGGCACCACCTGCCCGGTCTCCAAGCTGCCGACGGTGCCGCAGGGGACGTACACGGTGAACGCCGAGGCGGACGGCGTGACGACCAGCGCGATCGAGTTCGTCCTCAACTGAGGGACGGTTAGACGTACCGCTCGAGGATCGAGGACTCGGCCAGCCGGGACAGGCCCTCGCGCACGGTCCGCGCCCGGGTCTCGCCGACGCCCTCGACCGCCTGCAGGTCCGCGACCGAGGCGGCCAGCAGCTTCTGCAGCCCGCCGAAGTGGTCGACGAGCCGGTCGGTCACCGTGCCGGGCAGCCGCGGCACCTTGGCCAGCAGCCGGTAGCCGCGCGGGGAGGCGGCGCCGTCCAGCGCCTCGGAGCTGCCGGAGAAGCCGAGCGCGCGGGCCACGGCGCCGAGTTCGAGCAGCTCGCCGCGGTCGAGGCCGTCCAGGTCGGCCAGCGTCTCCGGCACGGTCTTGGCCCGGCGGCCGCTGCGCTCGATCAGGTAGTCGCGGGCCACCAGCTCGCGGTCGGTGTCCACGCCGGCGACCAGCTCGTCCAGCTGCAGCTCCAGCAGCCGGCCGTCCACGCCGAGCTGCACCACGTAGCCCTCGATCTCCTGGGCGATCCGGCGCACCATCTCAAGGCGCTGCGCCACCTGGGCCACGTCGCGGACGGTGACCAGGTCCTCGATCTCCAGCGCGGAGAGCGTCCCGGCCACCTCGTCCAGCCGCAGCTTGTACCGCTCCAGGGTGGCCAGCGCCTGGTTGGCCTTGGACAGGATCGCGTTGGAGTCCTCCAGCACCGTGCGCACGCCCTGGTGGTAGAGCGCGATCAGCTGCATCGACTGGCTGACCGAGACCACCGGCAGGCCGGTCTGCTTGCTCACCCGTTCGGCGGTGCGGTGCCGGGTGCCGGTCTCCACCGTCGGGATCAGCGGGTCCGGGACCAGCTGCACGCCCGCGCGCACGATCCGCGAGCCGTCCTTGGTGAGCACCACGGCGCCGTCCATCTTGGACAGCTCGCGCACCCGGGTCGCCGAGAACTCGACGTCGAGCACGAAGCCGCCGGTGCAGATCGACTCGACCGTCCTGTCGAAGCCGACCACGATCAGCGCGCCGGTGCGTCCGCGCAGGATCCGCTCGAGGCCCTCGCGCAGCGGAGTGCCAGGGGCCAGGGTGGCGAGCGTGGTGCGCTGCAGATCCTGGTCCGTGGGGTCGGTGGCTGCCATGCGGGACGCTCCGTTGCTTCCGGACGGTTCACCGGCATCAGGTGGCGCTGATGCCGCCGGGCTGGGACGCGTAGTGCATGTCCCGAATTGCTGTACTTGTGATTCTAGCGGCTGATCATCGTATGGAGGGCGGCGAGCGCGTCGGCGATGTCGGAGACCTCGACGACGCGCATTCCGGGCGGCGGCTTGACCGCTTCGCCGCCCGGCGCGGGCCGCGGCACCAGAGCGGTGCGGAAGCCGAGCCGGGCCGCCTCGGACAGCCGCCGGACCAGTCCGGCCACCGGCCGCACCTCGCCCGCGAGCCCGAGTTCGCCGAAGGCCGCGACCGTCGGCGGCAGCGGCGCGTCGATCGCGGCGGTCGTCATCGCCAGCGCCACGGCCAGATCCGCGGCCGGGTCCACCAGCCGCACGCCGCCGACCGTGGCCGCGAACACGTCGTTCTTGGCCAGCGGCACCCGGCCGCGCCGCTCCAGCACGGCCATCACCATGGAGACCCGGGAACCGTCGAGCCCTGACGTGGCCCGGCGCGGCTGCGGCAGCGGACTCGGCGCGACCAGCGACTGCACCTCGCAGACCAGCGGGCGCCGGCCCTCCAGCGTGACGGTGACGCAGGTGCCCGGGACCGGGTCGGTGCGCTGCGACAGGAAAAGCCCTGAGGGGTCGGGCAGCCCCTTGATGCCCGACTCGCGCATCTCGAAGCAGCCGATCTCGTCGGTCGGGCCGTACCGGTTCTTCACCGCGCGCACGATGCGCAGCGTGGAGTGCCGGTCGCCCTCGAACTGCAGCACCACGTCGACCAGGTGCTCGAGCACCCGCGGGCCCGCGATGTTGCCCTCCTTGGTGACGTGGCCGACCAGGATCGTCGCGAGGTCCTTCTCCTTGGCGATCCGGATCAGCGCCGCGCACACCTCGCGCACCTGGGTGATGCCGCCGGGCACGCCGTCCACCTCGGCGGACGCGACCGTCTGCACCGAGTCCAGGATCAGCAGGCCCGGATCGACCGCCTCGACCTGGCCGAGCACCGCGGACAGGTCGGTCTCCGCGGCGAGATAGAGGTCCTCGTGCAGCGCGCCGATCCGGTCCGCGCGGGAACGCACCTGGGCCGCCGACTCCTCGCCGGTGACCACGAGCGCGGGCCGGTCGCCTCCCGCGTACGCGGCGGCCACCTCCAGCAGCAGCGTGGACTTGCCGACCCCCGGCTCGCCGGCCAGCAGCACCACCGCGCCGGGCACCAGACCGCCGCCGAGCACCCGGTCGAGCTCGTCCACGCCGGTCGGCCGCGCCTTCGCCATCGTGGCGTCGACCTGCCCGATCGGCCGCGCGGGCGCCGAGACCGGGCCCGCCTTCACGGTGCGCGGCTTGGGCACGCCGAGCTCCTCCAGCGTGCCCCACGCCTGGCACTCCGGGCAGCGGCCGAGCCACTTCGCCGCGGTCGCGCCGCACTCGGCGCAGCGATAGCCGGGGCGCGCGGATTTGGTCGAGTTCGCCATGGGTAGAGACGGTAGCGGGCGGCGCCGACAAGACGGCGGCGGCACGGTGCTGACGCGGGGGCGACTTGGCGGCGGTGCGCCGTGCGGAAGCGGCCGGTGAACTTTCGGGTATATCCGGATGTTTCCGGCAAGGTGAGATAACTTTTGTCCCCGCACAGTGGATTTCGAATCAAGTCATGGCTTAGCGTCCTCCCGTGAGCGACCGGGATTTGGTGGCCGCCCTCAGGGCGGGGGACCGGCTGGCGGCCGGGCAGGTCTATGACGTCTACGGCACCAGGCTGTACGCGTACTGTCACGAACTGCTGGCCGACCCGAGGATGTCGGCGGACGCGCTGCGCGACGCCTTCATCGTGGCCGTCAACCGGATCCGCGACCTGGCGGAGCCGGAGGAGTTCGGCGCCTGGCTGTACGCGCTGGCCCGGGCCGAGTGCATGCGAATAGGCATCAGCGACGACGCACCCGCCGACGCCGCCAGCGCGGCCCGCGGCGACCGGCTCGCCCGGCTGGCCCTGGACGTCTACTCGATGCTGGAGCCGGAGCAGCGCGAACTGCTCGACCTGGCGTTCCGGCACCGGCTGGTGGACGCCGACCTCGCGTTGGTGCTCGGCCGCGACGAGTCGGGGATCGCCGTCGAGGTGACCCGGGCCCAGTCCGACCTGGAGACCGCGCTGCTGGTGGTGCTCGCCGCGCGCACCGGCGACCCGCGCTGCGAGGAGGCCGCGGACCTCGGGCGCAAGTTCGACGAGATCGACGGCAAGGGCATCCCCGCCTGGCTGCAGGGCGCGAGCAAGCACATCGAACGCTGCCAGATCTGCGGCGACGCGATCCGCAACCGCCGCCCGCTGCGCCTGTTCGAGGAGCTGCCGCACGCGTTCATGCCCCCCGGCGTGCGCTCCCGGGTGCTCGAGGCCCTGCGCGACCCGGCCGGCGCTGCATTCGCCGAGCAGATCGTGGAGCGCTCCGGCAAGTTCGACGAGGCGGGCTTCCCCACGTCGGGCAACCGCCGCGGCGGCGCCGGCTCGATGAAGAAGTGGATCCTGCCGACGGCCGGTGTGGCCGCGGTCGCCTGCCTCGTCGCGGTGATCATGATCATCACGAACGACCACCCCAAGGCCGCCGCCGACGTGACGTCCACGAACTCGGCGACCAGCAGCTCCGCCGCGCCGTCGTCGTCCTTCAACGAACTCACGTCATCGGCGAGCGCGAGCAGCGCCAGCGCGTCGGCGAGTTCGAGCGCGTCCTCGTCGGCGAGCACGACTTCGGCGAACAACCAGCAGACGTCCGTGCAGGAGACGACTTCTTCGGCGGCGGCGACCAAGACGTCCACGACGCCCGTGGCGACGCACACGACCTCGAAGCCGACGGCTACGAAGACCACGTCGACCCCGACCGCCACGGCGACTACGCCTACGGCCACGGCTACTACGCCGACCTCGACGGCTACTACTACCTCGACGTCGCCTGCTGCCTGATCGTCCTGTAATTGATCATTCTGTTCGATGCATGACGCCGTTCGGGTGGGGTCCACCCGAACGGGTGAGACGCGACCGTACCGTCCTCACCCGTGAGGGTGATTGGGCATAAATACGGTGACGTATGGCGATTCACGCGCCTAGCGTCGTTCGGGTGAATGCTGAACTTTCGGGCGGGGGGCACGCCGTCGCCGGAGCCGTGCTCGGAGGTACTGCGGGCGACGGCTGGGGGCGCGCCGCCGCCTACGATGCCTACGCCGACGGACTACACACCTACTCACTCTGGTACCTGCACGACCACGACGCGGCGGCGGACGCCGTGTACTGCGCGTTCGTGGCCGCGGACCGGAACCACACGAACCTTCAGCAGCCGGAGCAGATCCAGCCCTGGCTGTACGCGCTGCTGCGGCACGAATGCCGGCTGCGCGCCAAGGAGGTCGCCGAGGCGCCGAAGCCGGTGTCGCAGCGGCTGCGGCCTAAGGCGGACTCGCTCGAGGAGTCGGGCGTCACGGCCTCGCTGCTGCAGCTCGAGGGCAACCTGCGGCGCGCCGAGTTCCAGTCGCTCGCGTGGCCGGAGGTCGAGGGCCTGGCGCCCGCGCACCGCGAGGTGCTGGAGCTGACCATCCGGCACGGGCTGGACAGCCGCGGGCTCGCGCTCGTGCTCGGCCTGCGCGAGGGCGGCGGCGCCGCGGGTCTCGCGCCGTCGCACGGATTCGGGCTGCTGGCGGACGCGTGGCGCGAACTGGAGCGCTCGCTCGCCGCCGCGGCCGTCGCGGGCTCGGGCCGGGAGAACTGTGCGCAGCTCGCCGAGCTCACGTTCGGCTGGAGCGGCAAGCTCAACGCGACGCTGCGTGCGCCGCTGACCGACCACGTGGACCGCTGCTCGCGCTGCCAGCACTACCTGCACACCGTCATCGGCACGCCGTCCGCGCCGACGATCCTGCCGTTCGTGGCCGCGCCGCGTGCGCTGCGGGACATCCTGCTGGGCGAGCTGGCGGCCGCGGATCTGGCCTCGGACGCGGGCATCGACCTGGCGGCGCTCAGCAGGCGCTGCGGTACGTTCGGGCCCGAGGGTTTCCCGGCCCGCGCGGAGTCCTCGTCGGCCACGCAGCAGGGTTCTTCGACGACCACTGCCGCCGGTGCCGGGCGTGGACCGCGGCGTCGGACCACGAGCAGCAACAGCCGTCCGCAGCGGACGACGCCCTCGGTCACGTCGACGCGTCCACAGGCTGTGAACAAGCCTCCGGCGCCCGGTGGAAAAAACCCGCCGCCGCGCACGTCCGAGCCGGACGACCTGTTCCGGGCCCAGGGTAGTTGGGCCGACAAGGTGCTGCCGCCGCCCGCGCCGGGGACGCAGGTGCCCGGCCCGCCCGGACCGTGGCGGCCGGATCCGAGCCCGACGTTCGTGCAGACGCCGTCCGGCCGGTTCGCGGTGCGTCCGGCGCGGCCCGCGGCGCCCCCGGCCCGGCCTCCGGTGGCGGGCGGCGCGCGGCTGCCGCGGTACGCGAATCCCGTCGGGCCCCCGCATTCCACGACGGGTCCGGGCAACACGAAGCAGACCGCGACCGGTCCGAAGCCCGCGCCGGTGACGTCGGCCGGGGCTGGTACCGCCACGTCGTCCGCGGCCACGGTGCGCGCTCGGCACCGGGCTCGGCCGATGCGGCAGGCGGTGGTCTCGGCGATGGCGCTCGGGGCGATCGGCGCGGTGGCCGCGGCCGCGGCGGCGATGCTCGGCGTCGGGTCGAATCCGCACGCGAACACGACCGCGCTGGACGGACCGCAGGGCACGGAGAACGTCGGCACGAGTTCGACGAGCAGCGCCGACTCCTCCAGCGGTGCGGGCCGCATGACGGTCTCCGTCACCACCGCGTCGACCGGCTCGACCGGCCTGCTCAGCGGAGCGTCCGGCGTCAGCGTCGGCCTGGTGCCGAACGGGAGTACGAGCGCCGGCACCGGCGCCAGTCCGTCCACGTCGGCGACGTCCGGCGCGTTCTTCGTGAGCGTCAACCAGCGCGACGGCGATCCGGACAGCGTGCGGATCCTGTTGCGCAACACCGGAAACGGGCCGCTGCACTGGTCCGCGGCGCCGTCCCAGTCCTGGCTCGTGCTGAGTCAGGGTTCGGGCACGCTGGCCGCCGGGCAGAGCACGACCGTCACGGCCACCGCCACCAGCGGCGCGCCGAGCGGTCAGTGGGCCGCGCAGATCGTGTTCAGCCCGGGCGGAATCGTCGTCACGCTGCACGGCGGCATCCCGGCGAGCACCGGCGGCGGCAGCACCGGCGGCACTACTCCGAGCAGCCCGACGACGAGCGCGTCCCCGAGTTCGTCCCCCACCTCCACCACCCAGTCGCCCACCCCGCCGCCGTCGTCCACGGCCACCGGGAGCACCGGAGACGGCAGCGGCCAGCCGACGGCGAGCACGAGCGACTCCACGAGCGGATCCCAGGACCCGAGCGCGAGCGGCACGACGACGGCGACGGGCGACCCCTCCATCACGCCGCCGTCCTCCGTGCCGGCGCACCGGCGCTGAGGATCCGAGGCGAGGGCCCGGGCCCATCTCACGACCCTTCGCGGGGGTCGGGCCCGGCCCTCGCATCCGCGTGTCAGTGGGCTGGTTCGGCGCCGGTGAGTTCGTAGAGCCGGTAGCCGGAGTCGTGCGCCACGAGTCGTGCCGAGATACCGCTCGGCAGCGGCTGATGCGGTGCGAGCAGCACCCACGTCACGTCGTATTCGGCCAGCAGCGCGAGACGTTCGGCCGCCGGGGTCTTCTTGGCGAAGATCGTCCGCACCGCCGCGTTCCGTTGGTTCTGCACCGCGCGCGGGATCTCCGGCAGATACCAGGGTGCTGTCACGCCATAGCTGCCGTGCGCCGAGACCTCGTACATCGCCAGCTGATCCGACGCGGCGACCACCGCGGACGGCGTGAAGTACGCGTCCAGCGCGTCGAGGTGCGGCAGGTTCACGAAGCCGCCGCTGAACTGCGTCCAGCCGCCCACGACCGTGGCCAGCGCGACCGGGATCCCCCACGCCCAGCGTGTGCGCACGGTCACCGCCTCGGCCAGCGCGATCGCCACCGCGACCTGCGCGACCAGCATCAGCATCGGCCAGCTGCGGCCGTAGGACCAGTGCCCGGTGACCTTCCCGTACGCCACGACCGCCCCGATGCCGACGAACATTAGCACCAGCACGTCCGTCCGGTTCCGCCGCCAGCGCAGGCCCAGTGCGGCCAGCCCGAGCACGATCCCCATGCCGTACCAGGTCACGACCTCGGCGTAGAGCGCGTGGTGGATCGGGTCCAGCGCGTCCAGTTCGCCCTGGTTGACGCTCCACAGGTGGTAGTACGGCCAGGCCGCGACCACCGCCGCGCACGCGACGAGCCCGAGCGCCAGCGACGTGAGCACGGCCCTCGTGCGCACGATCCGGTGCTGTGCCACCAGGATCGCCGCCGCGCCGACGATCGCGCTCAGGCCGGTGAACTGGTGGATGAGCAGGATCAGCCCGAACAGCACGCCGATCCCGACCGACCGGCGCGGGCTGCGCAGCGTGCGGCCGCCGTCGTTCAGCCACGTCCACAGGTGCAGCGTCAGGCCGGTCGCGAGCGTGCTCGGATACGCCTCCGTGTCGCCGAGCGAGATCAGCGACATGAAGCCGCTGAACGCGATCACCTTCGTGCCCCACCAGAACAGCAGGCCGACGAACGTGAGCGGCGGCGCCCACCGCGCCTGACTCAGGGTGCGTACGAAGCGGTAGACGCCGGTCACGAGCAGCGTGATGTTCACCACCGCGCCCAGCTTCAGCATCGGATATGCGCTGATGCCGGAAACCTTGCCCAGCAACGCGAGTCCGAGCATGTAAGGGCTGTAGTAGATGCTGCTCCCGCCGGTGTCGATCACCGGATTCCCCGGATGCAGCGGGTTCAGCATCAGGCGCCTGATCACCGCTATGTGCAGCATCAGGTCGTCCGCCCACGGCAGCCATACGGCCATCGCCACGAAGAACACGAACACCAGTCCGCCGACGATCACCGACGGACGCTGCTCCCGACCGAAGGACGTGAGCCGACCGCGGAGCCGGTCACGTACTCGGTCACGTGGCACGGGCGGCGCTGCGGGCGGGCTCGACACTGTGGTCACCGCCGAGACGATACCAACGCACCATGAGGAAACACGCTGCTCAGCTCTCCGGGTCGGCCGGATGGGGCGCGAACGGGCGACGGGACGCCAGGTGCGCCTCGCACTGCTCGGCCAGCGCGTCGTAGCCCGCCTGGCCCATCAGCTCGACCAGCTCCGGCTTGTACGACACGTAGACCGGCTCGAAGGCGGTGTGCGCCTCGGTGTTGCCGGTACACCACCAGTTCAGCTCGTGGCCGCCCGGACCCCAGCCGCGCCGGTCGTACTCGCCGATGCTGATCACCAGGATCTTGGTGTCGTCCGGCCGCTCCACCCAGTCGTACGTGCGGCGGATCGGCAGCTGCCAGCACACGTCCGGCTTCGTCTCCAGCGGGTGGATCCCCTCGCGCAGCGCCAGGCCGTGCAGCGCGCAGCCCGCGCCGCCCGCGAAGCCCGGCCGGTTCAGGAAGATGCAGGCGCCCTCGTGCACGCGGGTCTGCCGGTCGCCGTCCTCGTCCACCTCGACGACGTTCAGCTTGCCGCGGCGCACGCCCTGCGCGTGGAACTGCCAGCCCTCGGGCGTCAGCCGCTTCGCCGCCTCCTTCACCCGGTTCTCGTCGTCCTTGTCGGAGAAGTGCGCGCCGAGGGTGCAGCAGCCGTCCGCGGCGCGGCCCGGTCTGATGCCCTGGCATCCGGACCCCCAGACACACTGCCAGCGGGAGCACAGCCAGGTCAGGTCGCAGCGGAAGAGCTGTTCGTCGTTCTCGGGATCCGGGAACTCGACCCACGCACGCGGGAAATCAAGGGCAACTTCAGGCACAACTCAAGAGCATAGGGGGCTCAGGGGTGAAAACCAGCCGAAACCTTCCCCGCTCGGCGTGCCTGGAATCGCGGGGTTGCCCGGCAGGTCGCGGCGCGGTGCACTAGTTTCGTGAGCATGCGATTGGGAGTCCTGGACGTCGGCTCAAACACCGTGCACCTGCTCGTGGTGGACGCGCACCAGGGTGCGCGCCCGCTCTCCGCCTCCTCCCACAAGGAGGAACTGCACCTGGTCGACCTCATCGACGAGCACAACAACATCGTCGAGGAGGGGCGCAACCGGCTCGAAGCCTTCGTGACCGAGTCGCTGCGCATCGCCGAGGACAAGGGCGTGCAGGAGCTGATCGCGTTCGCCACCTCGGCCATCCGCGAGGCGGCCAACGGCGAGGAGGTGCTCTCCGGGATCCGCGCGCGCACCGGCGTGGAGCTGAAGGTGCTGCCCGGCCAGGCCGAGGCGCAGCTGACCTTCCTCGCCGTACGCCGCTGGTTCGGCTGGTCCGCCGGACGGCTGCTGGTGCTCGACATCGGCGGCGGCTCGCTCGAGATGGCGTCCGGCAACGACGAGATGCCCGAGGTGGCCCGCTCGCTGCCGTTCGGCGCCGCGCGGCTGACCCGCGAGTGGTTCGCCGAGGACCCGCCGGACGAGGCCTCGGTGCGCGCGCTGCGCCGGCACGTGCGCGCGGAGATCGGCAAGGTCGTCGGCGACCTGGTGCGCTTCGGGCGCCCCGACCGGGTCGTCGCGTCCTCCAAGACCTTCAAGCAGCTGGCCAGGATGGCGGGCGCGGCCCCGAGCGCCGAGGGGCTGTACGTGCCGCGGCGCCTGTTCCGCGCGGACCTGTCGGAGTGGATCGGCAAGCTGGCCCGGATGTCCAGCGCCGAGCGCGCGCAGCTGCCCGGCATCTCGACCGGCCGGGCCAAGCAGATGCTGGCGGGCGCGATCGTGGCGGAGGCGGCGATAGACCTCTTCGAGGCCGAGGTCGCCGACATCTCCCCGTGGGCGCTGCGCGAGGGAATTATTCTCCGAAGGTTGGACGGACTGCCCGAGGAGTGGCTCTGACGCGGTGCCGCGGCTGAGCTACGCTCGGACACGTGACATGGGCGGTCAGCGGTAGCGGAGCGGTGGAACAGGTGTCTCTCCCGAAGGTCGCGCTCTCGACGATCTCGGTCTACCCGGAGAACACGGCCACCGGTTTCGCCACGGCGCAGCGGCTCGGCTACGACGGCGTCGAGGTCATGGTGACCAACGACCCGGTGAGCCAGTCGATCGACTCGCTGCGCCGGCTGCGCGACGGGCTGAACGTGCCGATCCTGGCCGTGCACGCGCCGTGCCTGTTCTGGCTGAACCTGCAGCGGGTCTGGGGCACCGACCCGTGGGGCAAGCTCGTCAAGGCCCGCATGGTGGCCGAGGAGCTCGGCGCGTCCACCGTCGTGGTGCACCCGCCGTTCGTCTGGCAGGGCAAGTACGCGGCCGAGTTCGTGGCCGGGCTGCGCCGGATGCAGCAGGAGACGGACATCCGCTTCGCCGTGGAGAACATGTACCCGTGGCGGGCCACCGCGCCGGTGATCGGGGAGCGGCGGGTCGAGGCGTACTCGCCCGGCTGGGACCCGACCGAGGAGGACTACCCGCACTTCACGCTGGACCTCTCGCACTCGGCCACCGCGCGCCGCGACACCATGGCGATGTTCGGCCGGATGGGCCACCGGCTCGCGCACCTGCACCTGGCCGACGGTTCGGGCTCGAACGCGGACGAGCACCTGGTGCCGGGCCGCGGGAACCAGCCGTGCGCGGAGATCCTGGGACTGTTGGGCCGCAACGGCTTCGACGGCAACGTGGTGCTGGAGGTCAACACCCGGCGCGCGCAGAACCAGGACGCGCGGGACGCGGACCTCGCCGAGGCGCTCACGTACGCGCGGCGGCACCTCGTGGTCGGCGACTCCGACGGCGCGGGCGAGACGAAGCAGATCACGGTCTAAGGAGAACGGGCACATGGGTCAGCGGATCGCCGTACTGGGCACCGGAAAGATGGGCGAGGCCCTGGTCTCCGGGATGCTGCGCGCGGGCAAGCCGGTGGACGAGGTCGTCGTCACGGCGCGGCGTGCGGACCGGGCCGCCGAACTGACGCAGCGGTACGGCGTGGCCTCGGTGAGCAACGCGGACGCGGCGAAGAACTCCGACACGCTCATCCTCACCGTGAAGCCGCAGGACATGGGCGCGCTGCTGGTCGAACTCGCGCCGCACGTCCCGTCCGACCGGCTGATCGTCTCGGGCGCGGCCGGAATCACGACGGCGTACGTGGCGGGCAAGCTCGGCATCGAGGGACTCCCGGTCGTGCGCGTGATGACGAACACGCCGGTGCTGGTCGACGAGGCGATGTCGGCGATCTCGCCCGGCGCGCACGCCGCCGAGGAGCACCTGCGCCGCACCGAGGAGATCTTCCGCCCCGTCGGCAAGACGATCAGGGTGCCGGAGTCGCAGCAGGACGCCGTGACCGCGCTGTCCGGCTCGGGCCCCGCGTACTTCTACTTCCTGGTCGAGGCGATGATCGACGCCGGGATCCTGCTCGGCCTGCCGCGCACCACCGCGCACGACCTGATCGTGCAGGCGGCCGTCGGCGCGGGCGTGATGCTGCGCGACTCCGGCGAGCACCCGGTGAAGCTGCGCGAGGCCGTGACGTCCCCGGCCGGGACCACGATCGCCGCCATCCGCGAACTCGAGCGGCACGGCGTCCGCGCGGCCCTGCTCGAGGCCCTGGAAGCCGCCCGCGACCGCTCCAAGGAACTCGCCGCGGGCGACTGAGCGGCCGCCGCCCGTCTCCTCCACGTGGCTGTTTCATGGGGCCGCCTTGGTCAACATGAACTCAGGATCACATTTTGGCGCCGGGGTCTTTCGCGCCCGAGTCTTCCCGCATACGCTGACGCGACCCGGCGAGCTTGGAGGAGTAGATGGCCACGACCGACGCGTCCGCGTCGAAGCCGAAGGCGTACCCCGCCGTGAGCGAGGTGCTCCGGCGCGCCCGCGGTGCCACGTTCGTGGCCTTCGGCGCCCAGGGCTTCGCCTTCGGCGCGCTGACCAGCGAGGTCGCCAACATCCAGAGCAAGCTGAAGATCGACGACGGCACGCTCTCGATCCTGCTCGCCGTCGTCCCCGTGATCGCGGGCGTCGGCTCCGTGCTCGCCGGATTCCTGGTCGGCAGGTTCAGCACCAGCGTCGTGCTGCGCTACTCCCAGATCATCGTGCTCGTCGCGATCCTGCTGGCCGGCTACACGCCCAGTTTCGTGCTGATGCTCCCGGTGCTGGCCCTGTTCGGCCTCGCGCTGGGCGGCGTCGACGCGACCACGAACATGCAGGCCGTGGCCCTGCAGAAGCGCTACGGCCGGTCCATCATCCTGTCCTTCCACGGGGCATGGGCACTGGGGGCCTTCGCCGGTTCCGCCGCCGCGTCGCTGACCGCCCGCTTCGACGGCAAGGTCTACAGCAACCTGTATCTGGGCTCGTTCATCGTCCTCGTCCCGATCCTGCTCGCCTTCGGCCCGAGGCTGCTGCGGGGCATCGGCGACGAGACCCTGTCCGCCGAGTCCAAGACCATCAAGATCCCGTGGAAGCCCATGGGCGCGATCTGCGCCGTCATCGCCATGGCCTACCTCGGCGACTCCACGGTCTCCAGCGCGGGCGGCGTCTACATGGAGAAGGAGCTGCTGGCCCACGGCTGGCAGTACACCGCCGTCTACGCCGTCTACTCCGTCCCCCTGATGATCGGCCGATTCGCCGGCGACAAGCTCACCGACCGCTTCGGCGGCGTCCCCATCGCCCGCGTAGCCGCCGTCTGCGCCGTCCTGGGCTTCATCGTCGTAGGCATCGCCCCCGACGCATGGCTGGCCCTCGCGGGCTTCGCCATCGTGGGCCTGGGCATCTCCGTCATGGCCCCCCTGACCTTCGCCGCCGCCGGCCGCCTGGACCCCCACGAAACCGGCATCGCCGTAGCCCGCCTCAACGTCTTCAACTATGTGGGCTTCCTGCTGGGCGCCCCCCTCCTCACCAGCCTCTGGCAAGGCGGCCTCCCCTACCGCCCCGGCTGGATCATCCCCGCGGCCCTGGCCATCCTCATGTTCGTCTTCGCATACGGCTTCGACGAGAGCCGAACCGCCGCAGCCTGACGCCTGCGGCGGCCATCGAGCGGCAGGGGGGATCAGCCGCGCTTCCAGAAGGGGCGGGGGGTGGGGTACTCGGGGTGTTCCTGCTTCTTGGGTTCGGCGGCCAGTTCGTCGAGGAGTGTCAGGGCACTGGTCCAGCGGTCGGGTAGGGGGGTCTGCTCGTCGCGGAGGAGGGCGATTAGGGTGCGGAGCTTGGTTGCGGTCTCTTCGTCGCCTGCGTACGAGGTGAGGTGCAGGAGGAGGGCGTCTAGGCGGCTGGCCAGGTCGTCTAGGAGGTCGCGGCGGTGGAGGGTGGGTTCGGTGGCGGAGTCGCGGAGTCGGGTTGCCTCGGTGGCGGCGTGCTCGCGGACCATGGCCCGGAGTTCGTCGTGGAGGGTGTATCCCTCGTCCAGGGCGGAGAGTTCGGCCTGGGCACCGGGACCGGCGCCGAAGGCGGGGCGGCGCTTGGGCATCTTGGGCATCAAGGGCGTGGGGACGGGCATCGGGGCGGAGAGTGCGACGGGGGGCGGCGGGGGCACGGATGCGGATGGGGACGCGAGGTCGGCGGAGCGGTAGAGGCCGGGGCTTTGCGGCTTCGGCAGGGGGCCACTGCCGCCACCGCCTACCGCTCCGGGGCTGGGCGCCATGCTGCGGGACTCCTCCAGGTCCATGAGGTCCATCTGGTCCATCGCCCAGCCGGCGGGCTGCTCGACTAGTTGGGTCACCTGGTGCTTGGCGGTGCCGTCGGTCGCGATCTCCTCGTCGATGGCGATGTACGCGGTGAAGCGGCAGAGGACGTTGTGGTGCAGCGAGGTGCGGACGATCTCCTGCTCCAGCGCGTCGGTGGCGTTGACGGCGTAGCGGTCCTCCAGGTCGCGGAGGCGGGCGCGGGCCCAGATGGCGGCCACCTCGGTGCGTTCGGTGGCCACGGCGGCGTGCACGGTGCGGGTCCAGGGCTCGCCCTCGACTGTCAGGCCGCTGATGGTCAGCGCGCCGGTGGAGGTGCCGGTCGGCGCGCCTGCGTAGCGGCCGGAGCGGACGAGGGGGACGCCGGGGAACAGGGAGCTGACTCGGGCGGGGCTGGCGGTGTCGGCGACGGTGCGCAGGCCCTCGGCGTCCTCGATGCGCAGGTCCGTCACGGTCGGCGAGCCGATGCGGCGATGGATGCGGTCCATCGCGGCGTCGAGGCGGTCCTCGGACTCGACGAGTTCGCAGCGTCCGCCGCCGATCGCGGCCAGGCGGCCGAGGAATCCGGCGTTCACGGCCTGGTCGATGCCGACGGTGTGCACGCGTACGCCGTCGAGCCGGTCGGTGATCTGCGCGAGGATCTGGTCCTCGTTGCCCACCTGGCCGTCGGTGACGAGGACGAGCACGCGGTCACGGGAACGCTCACCGTCACGGAGGGACGAGTCGGTGAGCACGTCGGCGGCGTCGCGGAGGGGTTCGAGGAGTTCGGTGCCCCCGCGGGCGTCCGCCTTGGCCAGGTGCTCGACGGCGCGGAACCGGTTGCGGTCGCTGGCCTGCACGAGACCGGCGGGCAGGGTGTCGGGGTGCTCGACGCAGTGGTCGAACAGCAGGACGCTGAATCGGTCGGCGTCGGTGAGCGTGTCGACGATGCGGGCGGCGGCGCGGCGGGCGGCGACCATCTTCCAGCCGTCCATGCTGCCGGAGCGGTCCAGGAGGAGGACGAGGTCCTTCGGGCGGGAGTGGGGGGAGTCGGGGTGGATATCCGCCGGGGGCATGACGATGAGTTGGTAGGTGCCCGTGTCGGTGTCTTCGGGGTCCGGGACCAGGACCAGGGAGTCGGACGCGTTGGTGTACGTCAGGCGCAGGATGAAGTCGCGGTTCAGGCGTTCGCCGGGGGTGATGCGCAGGACGCCGTCGGGGCCTTCCGCTACCGCGTGCAGGCTGGAGGCGACACCGGCGAGTTCCAGACCGGCCGGGTCGATGCGCGCCTCGATGGACAGGTCCACCGGGTTCGGGAAGCCGGGGAGCAGCGTGGGCGGGGTGATGCGCGAGGCGTCGGGGACGGCGTCGGTGTCGGCGACGTGGCCGCTGCCGACGCTCGGGCCGTTCAGCGCGGCGCCCGGGATGTAGCGGGGTGCGACGACGAGGGGGAAGCGGAATTCGGCCTGGCCGTCGACCATCGGCAGTGGTCCGGCGAGGGTGAGCTCCACGACCGCCTCCTCGCCCGGCAGGATGTTGCCCACGCGCAGCGTGAAGACGTCGGGGCGCTCCTCCTCGGCGATGCCCGCGCGCTGTCCGGCCGCGATCGCCGTGTCGTACGCCTGCCGGGCCTCGCCGCGCTCACGCAGGTCCGCGCGCACGACGCGGCCGGCCACCGTCATGGTCAGCGCGGTGACGGCGGCGCGGTCGGGCAGCGGGAATATGTACGTGGCCTCCAGCGGCACGTCGAAGGTGTTGCGGAAGCCCTGCGTCAGTCGGATCGCCGAACTCAGGCCTGTGATGTCGGCGCGCAGGTCCACGCGGTGCAGCGGCAGATTTCCACGCTCGGTACGCAGCGCGCCGAAGCCCGCGGTCTCCTCCGGTGTCTCCGGCTCCCGGGTCTGCGGCAGCGGGTCGATGCGCGTGATGGTGCCCATGGGAAATCAGTCTCCTTGGTCGGTCGTCGTCAGGCCGCGGGCGGCGAGCAGGTCGAGCAGCGGAGCGGCGGCGGCGCGGATCGCGGCGAGATCGGCGGCGTCGGGGTGCGCGGGGAGAGTGAGGGTCACGTCGGCGGTCGGGGTCAGCGGGATCGTGTAGCGGACTTCGGGCGCGGGGGCGGGTACTGGTGCGGGGGGAGCGGGGGCGGCTGCGGGGCGGGCCCAGAAGCGGGGTTCGGGTGCGGATTCGGCAGCGGGGGCGACCGGAGCCGCGGTGGGCGGCTCCGGCGCGAGCGCGTCCGGGCTCAGGGCGGCGATGCGGGTGAGGGTCTCGTCGGTGGCTCCGGCGAGTTCGGTCTGGATCTCGGCGAGTGTCTTTCCCTGCGCCTGCAGGCGCTTGACGGCGACGAGCTGGGTCAGGTGCCGGAGGCCGTAGCGGGCGGCGTGGCCCGCGCCGATCACCGGGCGGTCGACCAGGCCCTTCATGGCGTACCAGCGGATCGCCCGGCCGTCGGTGCCGACTTCGCGCACGCGGCCGTTGGGGGCGCGCACGCCGTCGGCGGCCAGGGCGTGCCGGGCACGTCTGGCGAGCTCGTCGAGGGTCCACTGCGCTTCGTTCACACCGTCAGAATGACACTGTCATATGACAGTGTCAAGGTGGGGTCTCTCATCCGGGGCTCTGGATTCTTTTGGATTCGTTCAAGCTCCTCATGAGGGCGGCTCCCAGAAAGCGTCCCTAGGGTCGATCCCGAAGGACGACGAGGCGCGAGCGAGCGGGAGGTGCGCGATGGGATGGGGCGGCGGTCCCGGCGGAGGGCCTGGTGGGCCCGGTGGCGGTCCCGGTGGACCCGGCGGTGGGCCCGGCGGGTTCGGCGGCGGCTTCGGGATGGGCGGCGGTCCGGGCGGGCCGCCGCCGCCCCGGGGCATGGGCTGGGGACGCGGCGGCGAGGGCTGCTGCCTCGGACCGGCCACCTGCTGCGGGCCCGGGCTGCTGCTCGCCGGCCCGGGGATGCTGCTGCTGGCGCTGCGGCATCCGGTGCGCGCGACCCGCGGGCTGCGCGAGGCGATGGACGAGGCGCGTGTTGCGGATCGGGACGGGAGGTAGGGCCTGGGCGGACGGACGATGCTGAGCTGACACAGAGTGCTGAGAGTGCTGGCAGGGCCCCGGATCCGGGTGTGGGCGGATCCGGGGCCCTGCCGTGCTTGCGGCGAGGTCCCGCCGCGCAGAGCGCCGCCGCACTAGAGTCGTGACCATGAACTCCCCGGACCCGGCCGCGCTGCTCGCACACCTGACCGCGTCCGGGATCGCGGGGCGGGTCGCCACCCCGCGGGAGAACAACCTGCTGCACTACCGGCTGCTGGCCGACCGCGATCCGTACTACCTGCTCGGCCTCGACCCGTCCCGGGACTGGACGGACGAATCCGTGCTCGAACTCATGGCGGACCGGGTCGGGGTGAGCCCGGATCCGGGCTTCCGCGCCGGGGTGGACACCATCGACCCGGCGCTGACCGTGGCCGCGCTGGACCGGTACGCGGACCGGCTCGCCGAGGCGGTGCTGCGCCGGGAGAGCGTGTACTTCGCCAGCGGCCACCCCAACCAGCTGGCCGAGCTCTACCAGCGCTTCGCCGACGCTCTGCGCGGGTACGGCTGCCCGATCGTGCGTGCCGGGGAGGGCTGGGGCTACGACGCGAGCACCCGCTACGGCGTGAAGCGGCTGACGATCGGTTACGCGGCCGCGTTCAGCGATCAGAACACCGACGGTTCGGGCGACGTCGCGGCGCTGGAGGACGCGGGCGGGCCGGTGCACAGCCATGCGGCGCGGCCGATCCGGGCCACGTTCGCCGCGCTGGCCGCCGCCGGCCGGGCGCTGCCGGACCTCGTCGTCGCGGACCACGGCTGGTGCGGCGGCGCCGGGCAGGCCGGGGTGGACGCGATCGGTTTCGCCGACTGCAACGACCCGGCTTTGTTCGTGGGCGAATACGAGGGCGTGGTGCGGGTCGCGGTGCCGCTGGACGACGGTTTGGAACCCGCCGCGTACGCGCCGCTCGGGGACTACGTACTCGGCCGGATCGAGGCGGCGCGCGCGATGGCAGGGTCCTGAGGCGCACTCCGCATCCGGCCGATTGTGCCGGAATCAGGATGCTCATCGCCGCCCGGACTCGCCGATTTGCCCGGAATATACCGGAAACGCCGTAATCCGGCTTCGGCGAAAACTCCCTTTTTCTGCGCTAAGGCCTCCCCTTCCACACCGGTCCCAACTACGCTTAGAAACGAAGCGCACACACAGACGGGACGGCGCCGAGGCGCGTGGGAGGCGCCCGATCCCGGGTGCCCACCCGCTTCGCCACTTTCGACACCTGAGCGTGGAGCCTCTATGACCGAATCAGACGCAGCACGCACCAACCGTCCGATCCTCGCGGCCGACATCGACCTCAGCGACATGGCCTTCCTCACGGTGGCCGAGGTCGCCGGGGTGATGCGGGTGTCGAAGATGACGGTCTACCGGATGGTCCACTCCGGCGAACTGCCCGCGGTGCGGGTCGGCCGCTCGTTCCGGGTGCCCGCCAAGGCGGTCCGCGAGTACCTCTCGGCGGCCTACGTCGAGACGCAGTGACCGACGCTTTCCCGGTAGCACTCTCCCCGCGCTCTCCCCACGATCTCGCCCCGTTTTCCCAGCAGCGGCTGCGGGCAGGTACCCTGGTTCCCTGTTCTATGTCCGCAGCACCTGCTGCTCCATGAAGAAGTGAGCGAGGGACCCGACGTGGGCTCTGTCATCAAGAAGCGTCGCAAGCGTATGGCCAAGAAGAAGCACCGCAAGCTGCTCAAGAAGACGCGCATCCAGCGTCGCAACAAGAAGTAGCCGGCGCTCCTCGGCGC
>DATJIF010000070.1:0-25995 GCA_035493475.1 Actinospica sp. | reverse complement strand
TGTCTGGGGTGGGGTCCGGTTGGGGTGCTCTCCTCGCCTGGCGCCGAAGGCGACCAGGAACCCGCCGGGGCCGCAAACAGCGGTGGCTCCCGCTGGTGTAAATATCTGCTTCGCTGTTTGCGGCCCCGGCAGAACCCTGGTAACCGGGCTACGCCTGCCAGGCGAGGAGAGCACCCCAACCTCCGAGGGTCGCTATGCGCTGCGCTCGGCGTGGGATTTGTCGGGGTGGCGGGCGATGTGAAAGATCCCCTCACATTCACCCGACCACACCCCGGATTCGCCTACCTGATAGACGATCTGACGGCCATTCAAGTTCCCTGGAAAACCATGTGAGTTGGTGCGCGACGGTGATGGGAAATATTGCATCCCGCATTCGCGCACCGCGAGGTTATGCCGGGCGCCTTGATTGGATGAAGCGGAAGCGGCCGGCTACGAAGGCGTGGTCGGCGTAGGTGGCGTTGGCGGCGGGGTTGGCGCCGGTGCCGTGGTAGTCGGAGAAGGCGGCGGTCTGGTTGACGTAGATGGGGCCGACCAGGTTGATGGAGAGGTTGGCGCCGGCGTCCCAGGTGGCCTCTTCGGCGGCGGCGATCACGTCTTCGGTGGTGGCGTAGACGGCGGCGGTGAGGGCGCCGTGCTCCTTGACGGAGTCGCGGTAGACGTTGATCGAGTCCTGCGTCGAGTCGGTGGAGATGACGAAGGAGATGGGGCCGAACCACTCGTGCGTGTAGACGTCGGCGTCGGCGGCGTCCACGGCGGCGATGAGGGGGGTGCGGACGGTCGCGTCGGGGAAGTCGGGGTGGGTGACGGGGCGTGAGGCGAGGACGGTCTTGCCCACGTTCGCCGCGCGGTCCAGGCGTTCGAGGATGAAGGGGTTCACGACGGCGCCGAGGATGGCGGTGGCGCGGGCGTCGTCTCCGAGGAGCTTCTCCACGGCGCCGGCCAGGTCGGCGGCGAAGTCTTCGGGGGACTTGAGTTCGTCGCCGACGCGGATGCCGGTACGGGGGACGAGGATGTTCTGCGGGGTCGTGCACATCTGCGCGGTGTAGAGCGAGAGGGAGAAGGCCAGGTGGCCGAGCGCCGCCTTGTACTCGTCCTCCAGGAACGAGTCGACGATGATCGTATTGATGCCGGCCTTCTCGGTGTAGACCTGCGCCTGCCGGGCGTTCGCCTCGAGCCAGTCGCCGAACTCGTTGGAGCCGGTGAAGTCGACGATCTTCACCTCGGGGCGGAGGGCGAGGGTCTTGGCGAGGCCTTCGTCCTTGGCTTCGGGGGCCAGGGCTACCAGGTCGGGGGAGAAGCCTGCTTCGGCCAGGACTTCGCGAGCTACTTCGACCGTCAGGGCCAGGGGGGCGATGGCGAAGGGGTGGGGCTTCACGAGTACGGCGTTGCCGGTTACCAGGGAGGCGAAGAGGCCGGGGTAGCCGTTCCAGGTGGGGAAGGTGTTGCAGCCCACGACCAGGGCCACGCCGCGGGGGGCGGCGATCCACTTCTTGGCCAGCCTCGTGGGTTCGCCGCGGCCGGTGGGCTTCTCCCAGACGGCCTTGTCCGGGTGCGCGTTCAGGGCCGAGTAGCCGTACGCGACGGCCTCGAGACCGCGGTCCTGCGCGTTCGGGCCGGCCGCCTGAAAGGCCATCATGAACGCCTGGCCGGTGGTGTGCATGGCGTTGAAGGCGACCTCGAAGCTGCGCGCGTTCAGCCGCTCCAGGATCTCGATGCACACGGCGGCACGCGCCTCGGGGCCCGCGTCGCGCCATGCCGGGATCGCGGCCTGCATCGCGGGCAGCAGCACGTCCGGGTCCACGTGCTCGTAGCCGATGCCGAGTTCGAACCCGTACGGGGAGACTTCGCCGCCGACGGTCGTGCCGTCCGCGCCCGTCTGGCCGAGCGACCAGGTGGTGCCGCGGCGGGCCTCGAAGGCGGCCTGCGCCTGGTCCTTCGCCTCGGCGGGGTAGGCCTTGGCGTTCTCCGGGAAGCGCGTGTAGTACTCCCGGGAGCGGATCGCGCCGAGGGCCGCGTCCAGGGTCGGACGGTGCCGGGCGATGAGTTCGTCGACGGTGGCGGTCATCTGCGCTCCTCGTGCTGGGTCGGCAGGCGAAGGACGGGCTGCTTCTTCGAGCCAGACTAACCGACCGTTCGGTAGGATCGAAGAGGACCTTGGGTGCGGTTGCGCACACCGGCCCCGGAGAGAGGGAGCTTCCCGAAGTGGCAGTGGCCAAGCGCGCGGATCGGCACACCCCCGAGTCGCTGCTCGCGGTGGCGGTGGACGTGTTCAACGTGCGCGGCTACGACGGAACGTCGATGGAGGATCTGGCCAAGGCGGCCGGGATCACCAAGTCGTCGATCTACCATCACGTCGCGGGCAAGGAAGAACTTCTCCGATTGGCGGTATCGCGTGCCCTGGATGGCCTGTTCGGCGTATTGACCGAGCCCGGTGCCACGCAGGGTCCGGCCGTGGACCGGTTCGCGTACGTGATCCGGCGCGAGTGCCTGGTGCTAGTGGAGAAGCTGCCGTACGTGACGCTGCTGCTCCGGGTCCGCGGCAACACGGCGACCGAGCGCGAGGCGTTGGAGCTGCGGCGCGAGTTCGACCACAAGGTGGCGGAGCTCGCGGCGGCGGCGATCGCGGACGGGGACCTGCGCGCGGACCTCGACCCGCGGCTCACGGCGCGGCTCGTGTTCGGCCTGGTCAACTCGATGGTGGAGTGGTACCGGCCGGGCGGTCCGTATTCCGGTCCGGCGGTCGCGGACGCGCTGGCGTCGCTGGTGTTGGACGGGCTGCGGTCGCGGTAGGCGGCTCGGGTCAGCCGGGGAATCAGGAGTCGAGGGACTGCTGCAGGCGGTCCAGCAGGCGTTGCCAGCCCGCGGCGTTGCGGGATACGACCTGTTCCGGGTCGGCGCCCGCGGCCACGGTGGCGATCGCGTTGGCGATGTCGGCCTCGGTCAGCCGGTGCGTGAAGCTGAGTGCGCAGCCGTCGTCGGACTCGGCCAGCCGCCAGGTCACTCGCGACTCCGGATTGATGTGCCGCCAGAAGCTGTGCTCGAACAGGCTCGGCGGCTCGACGCGCAGCACCTCGTCGACGACGCGCATGCCGTCACCGTGGTAGCTCACGTACTCGCCGCCGTCGCGCAGCTCGATCTCGGGACGGTTGCCCGCCCAACGCTCGACCTCTGCGGGCTCGGTGATCGCCGCCCACACCCGCTTCACCGGATGCGGCAGTTGGAGCTCGAAGCGGAACAGGATGGACCGGCCGTCACGTTCGATCGTGCCTTCGCGCATCCGCTCTCCGGCTCCTCGCGCCGCCCTACTTGTTCACCATCGTCAGGGTACCGCTCTCCACCGGGATGCATTCGTTGGCCGAGCCGCTCGCGAAGCTCTCGTGCGAGTCCGCGGGGGCGGTGGCGGCGCCGCTGGTGTTGACGGACGGGGTGGCGACGGCCGAGCCGGTGTCGCCGAGCTTCGTGCCGCTGGTGAAGTCCTGGCCGATGAACACGCTCACGCCCTTCCAGTTCGTGGTCGCGGTCACCTCGGAGGAGGAGATGCCCAGCGCGCTGGCGACGGCCTCGGCGTCGGCCTGGGTGACTTCGTTCGGGTCGTAGGTCACCTGGCTCGCGGAGACGCTCGGCGCGTTGCCGGAGGAGACGGTGTTCGAGAAGCCGTCGCCGACCAGCGCCTGCTTGATCGTCGTGGCCCGGCCGCTGACGCCGTCCGCGTTGTAGACGTTCACCGGGACCGAGGACTTGTTCACGCTCGCCGTGGTGCTGGCCGCGGCGGTGGGCGACGCGGTCGTGGCCTTCGCGCTGGACGCCGCCTTGGTCGAGGTGGTCGTGGTGAACGAGGTGGAGCTCTGCACGGCCGCGAACACCGACTTGGCGGCCGGGGACGGTATGACCCGGCTCTGGTTGTTCGGGTCGTACTCCCAGGGCATCGTCAGCATCGTGATGTTCTTGGTGGGCACCCGGTTCAGGCTCTCCACCAGGCCCTCGAGGTTGGTCAGGCCCGCGTAGTTGTCGCTCACGGTGGTCGATCCGGCGGCGGCCTGGCCGAGCGAGATCAGCGTGCTGAGGTCGCTGAAGTTCATGCTGGTGCGCAGCGTCTGGATCATCTGCGACAGGAAGTAGTGCGTCGCCTCCTCGCGGCCGAGGTCCGAGCCGTCGAAGAAGGAGTCGCGGGTGCGCAGGAACTCGAGCGCCTGCTGCCCCTTCACGGTGCTGGTGCCGGCGGGCAGCCGCAGCCCGGAGTTCTTGTCGTGCACCGCCTTGGTCACGCACACCGGCACGCCGCCGAGCGCGTTCGACATCGTGACGATGCCGCTGAAATCGAACAGTATGTAGCCGGTGATGGTGACGCCGGTCAGGTAGTGCACCGCCGCGACCTGGCACTCGGGGCCGTCCTGCAGCGCCGAGTTGATCTGGTACGTGCTGTAGCCGCCGGTCAGCGAGGTGACGCCGTTGCTCACCGAGCAGTTCGGCAGGCTGGTGACGGTGTCGCGCGGGATGCTGATGATCGTCGCGTCGGTGCCCTCGGCCGCGACGTGCAGGATCATCTCGGAGTCGGCGTTCGCGCCGGGGTTCTGGCCGTTCTTGATGCAGTCGCCGCCGAGGTGGCAGTCCGCGCTGCTGTCCCGGGTGTCCGAGCCCATCAGCAGGATGTTCTGCGCGGTGTGGCCGTACGGGTCGGCGGGCAGCGAGGCCTCGGTCATGCCGTTGGGCAGCAGCGCGGTGTGCTTGATCGAGCCGACCGTCGTCTCGTAGACGTACGCGCCGAACCCGGTGGCGGCGAGCACCACGAGGCCCACGCCGAGCGCGGTCCACTTCGTGGCCTGCTTCGCCTTGGACTTGGGCCGGTTGGCGAGCTCCTGCTGCTTGGCCCAGGCCCGCTGCGCCTTGCCCTGCGGGTCCACCTCGTCCAGGTCGATGTCGTCGTTGACGTGGCTCGGTCCGGCGGACGCGGCGCGCTCGTCGGCGGCCGGGGTCCCGCGGCGCCGGCTGCGGCGGCCGCTCGCGGACAGCTCGTCCTGGTCGTCGGCGTGGCCGCCCGGCGACCAGACCTCGGTGCGGACCTCCGGCTCCGGGTCCCAGGGCTGCGCGGGCCGCTGCCGGGGCACGCCGCGGCCGTCAGGGTACTGATCGGGGCGCTGCGGGGCGCGCGGCGGGGCCTGGCCGTAGCCCGGCGCCGCGCCGTAGCCCTGCTCCCGCGGCGGGTTCTGGTACGGGCCGCCCTGGCCGTAGCCGGGACCGCGGCCCTGCGGCGGACGCTGGCCCTGCCCCTGCGGCCCCGGGCCGTAGCCCTG
Organism: Actinospica sp.; assembly: GCA_035493475.1. GTDB lineage: Bacteria > Actinomycetota > Actinomycetes > Streptomycetales > Catenulisporaceae > Actinospica. The sequence continues at coordinate 20,704 of DATJIF010000070.1, read as the reverse complement.
CTGGCCGCCGCCTGCGCCGCCCTGCGGCCGCTGCTGCGGCGGGCGCTGCCCGTAGCCGGGCGGGGGCTGCTGCGGCGGCGCGTACGGGTCGTACCGCGGGTCCTCGTCCCCGGGATACCAACTCCGCCCGTCGCCCATGCAGACCGACTCCCTTTCCGGTGTCTGGAACAGATTGATCGATTATCTGCCTTACCCCGACTCCATCGTCGCCCAATCGGTTGCAGATCCTGAGACCGGATTGTTGCAAGTTCGCTCCATCTCCGGGTCCGCTGCCCCGAGATGTCATGATGAGTGCTGATATTCGCCGCTTTTCACCCGGAACGGGGACAGGGGACACGATGCCGCAGGATGTCGGAGCGTTCGTCCTGATGGCGTTGGTCGCGGTGCTCGCCCCGGTGTTGGCCGCGCGCACGGCGCACTGGATCCCGGTGCCGCTGGTCGTGTTCGAGATCGTGCTCGGCCTGCTGCTGGGCCCGCACGGGATCGGGCTCGGCGTGCACGGTGAGTTCATCGAGACCCTCTCGGACTTCGGTCTGGCCACGCTGATGTTCCTGGCGGGCTACGAGATCGACTTCGGCGCGATCGCCGGGTCGCCGCTGCGCCGGGCCGCGGCCGGATGGCTGCTCGGGCTCGGGTTGGCGATGGGCGCGGCGCTGCTGATCGCGGACGACGCGAGCGAGGCGGTGTACGTCGGCGCGGCGACGGCGACGACGGCGCTGGGCACGATCCTGCCGATCGTGCGGGACGCCGAACTGCTGGACACCGCGTTCGGCCGGGCGATCATGGCGGTCGGCTCGGTCGGCGAGTTCGGGCCGATCGTGGCGGTCGCGCTGTTCCTGTCCGGCCGCTCGCCTGGCCGTTCGGCGGTCGTGCTGCTGCTGTTCGCGGCCGTGACCGCGCTGGCGGTCTGGCGCGCGGCGCACGTCCGGCGCCGGGACCGGATGCGCGGCCTGGTCGCCCGGACCCTGCACACCAGCGGGCAGTTCGCCGTGCGGATGATGATCTTCGTGCTGGCGCTGATGGTGTACGTCGCCGTCGAACTGGACCTGGACATGCTGCTCGGCGCGTTCACCGCCGGGATCATCGGCAGGATGCTGCTGTCCCACGCCTCCCCGCAGGCGCAGCGCACGGTGATGAGCAAGCTGGAGGCGGTCGGCTTCGGCTTCCTGGTTCCGGTCTTCTTCGTCAACACCGGCCTGGACTTCGACCTCGGCGCGCTGACCGCCCATGCCTCGACCCTCGCGCTTGTGCCGCTTTTCCTGCTGCTGTTCCTCCTGCTGCGCGGCGTCCCGGTGGCGCTGTTCGCGGACCGCGGCACGTCGCCGACCGACCGTTCGGTGCTGGGTCTGTTCGGGGCCACCCAGCTGCCGATGGTGGTGGCGATCACCACGATCGGCACCGAGGCGGGGAAGCTGGACGGCGGCACGGCGGCCGCCCTGGTCGGCGCCGGGATGCTCTCCGTGCTGCTGTTTCCGCTGGTCGCGCTGCGGGTCCGGGGCGAGGCGGCGGACCGGTTCGGGGCGGAGGCGAACGCCGAGTCCTGGTGATCGCTCCCCTGGTAGGGTCTGGATTCGGACGGGGGTCCACCAGAGGGGGGTGTCCGCACTCTGGACAATTCACGGGGCCCGCGGCCAGACTGGGAGCACAACCTACCGACCGTCCGGTCGGGAACTGGACACCCGCTGGATCAGCCGATGGAGACCCCATGACGCTGTTGGACCTGTCCGCGCGAGACCGGGAGGGTGCGACGGCGATCGCCGTGCGGCCCGCCTGGGACAGTGAACCTCTGCGCTACCTGGACGAGCACGGGGCTCCCGTGGAGGGCGGCGCCCGCCCCCGGCCCGAGAGCCTCGCACCGGCCGCGCTGCTGCGCGGCTACCGGGCACTGCGCTTCGCCCGCGCGTTCGACACCGAGGCGACGAACCTCGTGATGCAGGGCAGGCTCGCGGTGTACCCGTCCTGCCGCGGCCAGGAGGCCTGCGAGGTCGCCGCCGTGCACGCGCTCACCGAGCAGGACTGGCTGCTGCCGACGTACCGCGACTCCGCCGCCCTGGTGCTGCGCGGCATCCCGGCGGTGGACGCGCTCACGTTGCTGCGCGGCACGTGGCACTGCGGCTACGACCCGAAGCAGTGGCGCACGATGCCGCAGTGCACCCCGCTCGCCACCCAGGGCCCGCACGCGGTGGGCCTGGGCCTGGCCGCGAAACTGGCCGGGGACGACTCCGTGGCGCTGTGCTTCTTCGGCGACGGCTCGACCAGCGAGGGCGACTTCCACGAGGCCTGCAACAGCGCCGCCGTCTACCAGGCGCCGGTCGTGTTCCTGGTGCAGAACAACCAGTACGCGATCTCGGTGCCGCTGCACAAGCAGACGCGCGCGACGAGCCTGGCGGACAAGGCGGTCGGCTACGGCATGCCCGGCGTCCGGGTGGACGGCAACGACCTGATCGCGCTGACCGCCGTGCTCGGCGAGGCGGTGGACCGGGCCCGCGCAGGCGGCGGCCCGACGCTGATCGAGGCGGTCACCTACCGGCTGCAGGCGCACACCAACGCCGACGACGCGGCGCGCTACCGGCAGTCCGCCGAGGTCGAGTACTGGCGGCACCGGGACCCGATCGACCGGCTCGCCCGCTACCTCACGGCGATCGGCGCGCTCGACGCGACCGTCGAGGCCGAGATCGACGAGGAGTGCGAGCAGTACTGCGAACGGATGCGCGCGCAGTTCGCCGAGGAGCCGACGTACCACCCGGACGAGATGTTCGAGCACGTCTACGCCGAGCCGACCACGCAACTGTTGGCGCAGCGCGAGATGGTGCGCGCCGAGTACGGCTCGGGCGAGGGCGAAGGGGCGGCTCAGTGAGCGAGCTTGCGAGCGAACCGATGAGCACAGTGCCTACGCGAATGCGTCCGCCGAGCGCTAGCGAGGTGGCCGCATGAGCGCGGAGATCTCCGCTCCCGCGGCGCCGCTGACCATGGCGAAGGCGATCAACGCCGCGCTGTCCGACGCGATGGCCGAGGACGACAAGGTGGTCGTGTTCGGCGAGGACGTCGGCGCGCTCGGCGGCGTCTTCCGGGTCACCGACGGCCTGACCGCGAAGTTCGGCGAGGAGCGCTGCTTCGACACGCCGCTCGCCGAGGCCTCGATCATGGGCACGGCGATCGGCATGGCGGTCTACGGCTTCAAGCCGGTGGTCGAGATGCAGTTCGACGCGTTCGCCTATCCGGCCTTCGAGCAGATCTTCAGCCACCTCGCGAAGATGCGGAACCGCACGCGCGGCGCCGTGCCGGTCCCGGTCGTCGTGCGGATCCCGTACGGCGGCGGCATCGGCGGCGTGGAGCACCACAGCGACAGCTCGGAGTCCTACTTCGCGCACACCCCGGGCCTGCACGTGGTCACGCCGGCCACGGTCGAGGACGCGTACAGCATGCTGCGCGAGGCGATCGACTCGCCGGACCCGGTGATCTTCTTCGAGCCCAAGCGGCTGTACTGGAGCAAGGCGAACGTCGCGCTCCCGGCCCGCACCGGCCCGATCGGCACCGCGGCCGTGCGCAGGCCCGGCACGCAGGCGACGCTGGTCTGCTACGGCCAGACCGTCCCGATCTGCATGGCGGCGGCCGAGCAGGCGGCGAAGGAGGGCATCGAACTCGAGGTGCTCGACCTGCGCAGCCTGGTTCCGCTGGACGACGCGGCGATCGAGCGCAGCGTGGCGAAGACCGGCCGCGCGATCGTCGTGCACGAGAGCGTCGGCTTCGGCGGGTTCGGCGCGGAGCTCGCGGCCCGGATCGCGGAGCGCTGCTTCTACCAGCTGGAGGCCCCGGTCACCCGGGTCGCCGGCCTGGACGTCCCGTTCCCGCCGCCCAAGTACGAGCACTGGTACCTGCCGGACGCGGACCGGGTGCTCGACGCCGTGGACCGCGCCCTGTCGGCGGGCTGAGCGGCGGACCCCGCGGCTCGACCGGTCAGGTCAGCCGCGCAGATCGACCCAGGTGCCGTGGTCCACGGATCGCAGCACGCTGCCGAGCCCGGCCTCGTCGAAGGCGAGGTCGAGCTCGGCCCGGCCCTCGGAGAAGTGCGCCCAGCCGTCGTAGTGCGCCGGAAGCACCACCGGACTGCCGAGCACGGCCGCGGCCGCCGCGGCCCGGCGGCTGTCCAGCGAGAGCGGGCGGCCGCGGTGCCGGACCGCGACGCGCGCGGCGCCCGCGTGCAGGACCGCGGCGTCGATCGTGGTGCCCTGCCTCGCGATCTCGGCCACGACGCGGATCGAGGCGTTGTCCCCGCTGACGTACACCGTCGGCAGGCCCTCGCCCATCAGCAGGAAACCGATCACCTCGCAGGTCACGAAGCCGTCCGCGTCGCGCTCGGCGTCCTCGGGTCCGTGCACGGCCGGGACCGCGAGCACGGTCAGCTCGCCGTTCCCGTCCGGCCGCGCGACCGTGTGGCCGGTCCACGGCTTGAGCCCGACGGCGCGCGGACCGAGCTGCGGCGCCGAACTGCCGGTGGTGAGCACCAGCGGGGCTTCGAGGGTGAACTCGCGGCCGCGGGTGTCCAGGTTGTCCGGGTGCTGATCGTGGCTGACCAGCACGACGTCCACCGCGCCGAGCTCGGCCGGATCGACCAGCGAGTCGTCCAGCTTCGTGAGATAGCCGCTCGGCCCGGCGCCGTCGAAGGTCGGGTCGGAGACGATCCGCAGCCCGCCGAGGTCGAGCACGGTCGTCGGGCCGCCGAGCACGGTCGCGGCGCAGTCATGACGGTCCAGCGAAACCACGTGTTCCCTCATCTCATTCGACTCGGTCCAGCGCGCGCACCGGGACTCCCGGGTCGGCGGCCGCGTATATGCGGGCGAACGCGTCCCACACCGGGATGTTCGCGTCCCGGTCCAGCGGTTCGCTGAGCCAGAACTGCGCGCCCGGCACCTCCTCTATCCAGGCGTGCACGGCCTGCCGGGACGAGGCGCGCGCGGCCACCAGCTCCTCGATCCGGGCCGAGGCGACGTACCACGTGCTGCCGACCTGCCACGCGCGCACGAGCAGCCGCTCGCCCTGGACCATCGTGCCCTGGCTGCGCAGGATCACGTACCGCAGCCCGTCCAGCGGCCGGGCGCGGGTCCACAGCTGCTCGAACTGGCCGACGCCGTAGACGCCGAGCTCGGAGTGCCGCTCCGTCTCCAGCTGCGAGGTCATCGACGAACGCCTGCGGTACGGCAGGAAGCCGACCACGACCCGGTCGTCGATCTGGTGCACGCTGATCTCCGGCAGCTGGTCGTAGAGCCGCACCCGGAGCCGGTCGGCGTCGATGCCGCGCGAGGGCAGCTGGGCCGCGAGGTAGCGCAGCCGCTGGATGTTGCGCTCGACCATCTGGTCGAAGTGCGTGTCGCGGATCTCCTTCGCGCGCTCCTTCGCGGCGGACGTGGTCGGCGCGAGCAGCAGGATCCTGATCGTGGCGCCGTTCGACATCGCCCGGATCGCCGCCTGCACGAAGGCCTCCGCGCCGGTCGGGTCGCCGTCCTGGCCGATCAGGATCGAGCTGGTGTCCAGGATGCGCACGCTGCGTTCGGCCTCGCCGAGCCACTCGAGGATCTTCGTGGTCGGCAGCCGGTCGAAGTCGAGGGTGCGGCCGCGCGGCGCGGGCTGGCTCTCGGCGGGCCACATCAGGTAGAAGACCGGCTCGCGGCGCCGCTCCGCCGTGTACTTGCGGTCGTGCAGTTCGAGCAGCTGGCGGTGCAGCGTCGAGTCGGTCGGCACCGGTTCGGCCTCGTGCTCGGCGCCGTCGTGCTCGCCGAGCCAGAAGTGCTGGTCCGGCTTGGCCAGCAGCGTCTGGTCGATGCGGTTGGAGATGTAGTACGTCTCGTTGCCCAGCTCCAGGTAGCGCACCCACATCGGCTCGGTGCCCTCGGCGGGGGACAGCCGGATCGGGGCCAGCCGGCGCACCGGCCGCGAGTCCTCCCACAACTCGTCGTACTTCTCGATGATCTGCAGGCCGGTCAGCGAGCCCGCGCTGATCTCCAGCTGCGGCGCGTCGTGCGCGAACTGGTAGGCGGGCAGCAGCGCGAACAGCAGGGTGTTGTCACGCTGGTAGAGGGTGAAGGGCGCGGCCACCGAGTAGAGCCGCAGCTCGAAGGAGCCGACGGCGGGGGCGGCGGCCTGGTCGGCGGGCATCGGCGGGCGGGTGACGTAGATGCCGGTGTCCTCGCTGTCGCCGAGCACCGGGATCGGGTTCGGCGCGCCGAGCCGCCGCAGGTCCCCGGCGAGCTGCTGCTCCATCGTGCCGAGCGCCGAGATGTTGTTGTGGATCTGCCCGTCGATCGACAGGCCCGGATACGCCGCCTCCAGCTGCTCCTGGCGCAGCCGGGACGCGTCCGTGGCCGGGCTCATCAGCAGCACCTTGACGTGCACGCCGCGCAGCACGGCGGCGTGCAGCGCGGGCAGCGAGCGCAGGCCGTTGGTCGTGTCGAAGAGCCCGGAGTAGGTGTCCAGCACCCGGATCTCCCGCTCCGCCTGCACGATCCGGCGCGCGAACAGCCGGAAGTCCAGGTGCGCGTGCTGCCGGATCTGCACCGCCGCGCGGGACACGATCGGCTCGATCATCAGCAGAATGATCATGCCGCCGATCATGTCCCCGGCGGAGTTCAGCAGCAGGTTCGGCCAGAAGCCGTGGGTGAATCCGGTGACCACCGCGCCCGCCGCGAGCCCGAGGATCAGCAGCGCGAGCGCGCTGAAGCCGACCAGTTTGGGCTTGCGGGTGTACCAACGGCTCAGCCGGAGCATCCAGCCGAACGGAACCAAGGATCGTCCCCCTCGTCAGGGAGGCCGCTACCCCTGCGCGTCGGCCTCCGGGATCCGCGGGTACTGCTCGTCCGCGCCGTCCGATGACGCGGGCCTGGTCACCAGCTTGCGGTCGTCGCTGGTCAGGCACCGACCATTATCGATGTCGAACTCCCAGCCGTGCAAGGCGCACGTGAGGACACCGTCGCGCACTGTACCGAAACGAGTGAGGTCCGCCTTCAGGTGCGGGCAGTGCCGCTGCACCACGTGGCCGTCCGCGAGCGCGAAGTCCTCCACGCCGGTGGACTCCGCGTAGTAGCCCTCGACGAAGGTCATGTGCTCGACCGAGAGCGACTTGAAGAAGGAGTACACGTACTCGTTGAACGGGCCCTTGCGGGAGGCCTCGAAGCGGCAGGACAGGAACAGCTCGTTCACCCAGTCCGGCGTGCGCTCGCGCACCAGCTTCTCGATCAGCGGCCGCTTGGCCCGGAACGAGAAGCGCACCTCCTCGTCCGCGTACGGCTTGATCTTGCGGTCCAGGAAGTCGAAGACGATCTCCTCGTCCGGGCCGCCGTCCACGGCCGCGACCTGCAGCAGGATCCGGCCGTTGAGCCCGGAGCAGGTGTGGTCCGCGGTCTCCATCAGCGGCTGCACCCAGTCCTGCAGCTGCCCGACGAGGTCCGAGCGGTCCTGCGGCAGCGCGCGCAGGATGCCGTCGATGACCGGCTGCACCTTCTTCTTGTAGTCCGTCAGGTAGCCGCGCCGGTCGTCCCGGATCCGGGCCACCTCGCGCTCCGGGATCTGCTCGACGCGCGCCGCGCCGTCCCCGGTCAGCTCCACGCTCGTCCCGGTCAGGAACAGGTGCCCCTTGTCGAAGCCCTGCTCCTCGAGGTAGTCGAGGAAGACGAACTGGTCCGGGAAGACGTTCGCCTCGTCCCGGTCGAAGTCGTTGAACTCCCACAGCTCGTCGTCCAGGAAGCAGGGCGGGCCGGCGAACGGGAAGACGTGCGCGGCCTGGTACTGCTCGATGTACTTCAGCGCGCGGGCCATGCCGTTGCGGCGCTTGCGGGTGCCGACGGTCTGCTTCATCCGCTCCGGGAAGTCGTAGACCATCGGGTACCAGATGGCGCCGGAGTACTGCAGGAAGTGGCCGTGCAGCGGGCCGAAGTCCTCGATCGGGCCCGCCTCGACCGGCCGCGAGTCGTTCTGGTTGTAGATCCGCACCTCGCCGTCGTCCACGGCCAGGCCGGAGTCGCCGAGCGGCCCGTCGGTGGGCGAGACCAGCGCGTTGATCAGCACCCGCAGGCCCGAGTCCAGCGTCACCGGCACGTTGTTCCGGGTCTGCACGAAGTGCTTGAAGCCCAGGTCCTCGAGCGCCTCGCGCAGGTCCGGCACCGCGTAGTCCGGCAGCAGCACGGTCGCGTCCTTGTTCATGTGCGCGGCCAGCCAGTCCGGGTCGAAGTGGTCCCGGTGCAGGTGCGAGACGTACAGGTAGTCGGCGGCGCCGAGCGGGGCGGGGTCGAGCACCGTGTTGTCCGGGAACGGCACCCAGGACCCGAAGTAGGCCGGGGTGAACCAGGGGTCGCACACGATGGACCCGGCGGCCGACTCGATGAACAGCCCGGCGTGGCCGATCGATGTGATGCGCACTGCTCACTCCTCGTGGTGAAGCTGGGACGATCCGTGGCGCCCGGGCCGGGGGCGCTCGTCCCAACCTATCGCGGACGCGGGCACTCCTTTCATCACATGGTCGCGAGCCGGTACGGTTTCGGCCAACACCAGATCGCGATTCCACGGCGATCCACGGCCTGGGGAGGAAGGCGCGGCGCCGATGCAGCAGGAGCAGGGGGACGCGCGGGGCACCGGCCTCGGCGTCTTGGTGGGGGCACGCGCGGACGGTGATCCCGGCGCCGCGGCGGCCCTGGCCAGGCTCGCGGACGGCCTCGGGTTCGGCGAGATCATGATCGGCGAGGCGACCGGGCACGACGCGTTCGCCCTGGGCACCGCGCTCGGCGAGGGGCCCGCGAAGCTGTGCCTCGGCCCGCTGCCCGCGGCGGTGCGCGACCCGGTGACCACGGCCCGGGGCGCGGCGACCGTGGCCGCGCTGACCGGCCGCACGACCGGCGTGGCCCTGGCCGCATCCACGTCCACGGTGGTCGAGGAGTGGCACGGCCGCTCCCGCTCCGACGCCGTGACGATCGTGGCCGAATCGGCACAGGCGCTGCGCGGACTGCTGGCCGGCGAGCCGGTGGACTACAGCGGCGCCCTGGTGCGCACGAAGGGCTTCGAGAGCGCCCTGCCGCCCTCGCACGCGCAACTGTCCGTGCTGGCCTTCGGCGCCGAGCTGACCGAGGTCGCGGCGGCCCGCGCGGACCGGCTGATACTCCCGATCGGCACCGTGGAGCACGTCTCCCGGCTGCGCGCCCGCGTGCAGGCGGCGGCCGAACGGGTGGGCCGCGAGCGGGCGCCCAAGATAGCCCTGTGGCTGCCGGTGGCCGTCGAGCCGGACGCCGAGCAGCGCCGCACGATGCTCCGCGACCTCGTGCCCTACCTGCGCTCGGCCGGGTTCAGCGGGATGTTCAGCGAGGCGGGCTTCGGCGAACTCGTCCGGCTGGCCAGGTCCGGGGCGCACGTGCGCTCCGTGGTCGCCGGCGCGCCGCCCGAACTGCTGGCCTCGGTCGCCGCCGTCGGCGAGATCGCCGCGGTGCGCGCCGTGCTCGGCGAGTTCCGGGCCGTCGGCGTGGACGACCTGATCCTGGTCCCGGACCGCCCCGAGACCCTCGAGGCCCTCGCGCCCTGACCCGGCCCCGGCTCAGTCCTCCGTCGCCGGGCTCTCCCTCTCCCGCTGCGGCTCCACGTGCCCGTTCGTCGCCCCCAGCGAGCCCTGCCGGGGCAACTTATAAGGCCTCGAATAGGGCTGGTGCGACTTCGGCTCGGTCGGCGAGTAAGGCTGCTGAGGGTACGGATCGTGCGCCCCCGGCTCGATCAGCGCGATCCGGGCCGCCGTGCGCCGCGCGCGAGCCCGCTCCGCCTCCCCGCGCCGCCGCAGCTCCTCCTCCCGGTTGCCGCGGCGCACCGCCAGCACCGTCAGACCCAGCACCAGCAGGCCGGATCCGAGCGCACCGGCCCCCAGGATCAGCCCGGTGGCGGCCGTGTCGCTGAGCGCGCCCGCGTACACGCCGTCGCCCACCCCCTCCCGCGCTCGAAGGCCCTGTCCCCTTGAGGGTTCCCGGCCATACGGTGGACAACCCCCGTCGCCCCGTCGCCCATTCGTTCCCTTCAGCGCGCGACCGTCCCGCGCCCGCCTTAGTTTCAATGCATGGACGTCGAAACCCCGGATCCCACCCCCGTCGTTCCGCTGGTCCTCGTCCTGCACGACGAGGCGGTGCGGCGCGACGACCTCGTCGAACGGCTGCGCGGACACCTCGGCCTGCGCTATCGGGTGCTGGCCGCGGCCGGGGTGCGCGAGGCCGCCGACGCGCTCGCGCACGCCATCGGCGTCGGCCGGCCCATCGCGCTGGTCATCAGCCTCATGCGACTGCCCGACGGCAGCGCCATAGAGCTGTTCGGCCACGTCAAGGCGGCCTCCCCGGCGACCCGGCGGATCCTGCTGTCCCGGCCCGAGGACACCGAGGCCACGCTGCAGGCCATCACCCTCGCGCAGGTGGACCGCTACCTCGCGCTGCCCGCCGAGCCGCTGGCCGAGCGGGTGTTCCCGATGGTCGACGACCTGCTCGCCGAGTGGGCCGCGCAGCACGGCAGTTCGCAGATCGGCGTCACCGTGCTCGGCCACCGCTACTCCTCGTCCGCGTACGTGATCAAGGACTACCTGTCCCGCAGCCTCGTCCCGTTCACCTGGTTCGACCTCTCCGACGACCCGCAGGCGCAGGCCCTGGCCCGCGACCTCAACCTGCCCAACCCGGCCCCGACCACCGTCCTGCTCGACGACGGCCGCGCGCTGTACGACCCCTCCATCGCGCAGCTGGCCGAGGCCCTGGAGCTCACCGAACCCGCCACCCTCGACCGCTACGACCTGGTCGTCGTCGGCGGCGGCCCGGCCGGACTCTCGGCGGCCGTGGCAGCGGCCTGCGACGGCATGACCGTCGTCGTGGTCGAGGACGACTGCCCCGGCGGCCAGGCGGCGGGCACCGTCCAGATGGACAACCACCTCGGCTACCCCGCGGGCCTGACCGGCGCCGACTTCGCGCACCGCGCACTCGCCCAGGCCAAGCGGCTCGGCGTGCAGTGGTGCAGCGCCAAGGTCGCGACGAGCCTGCTCCCGCTGCGCGGCGCGCACCGCGTGATGCTGGACGACGGCACGGTCGTCGTCGGCAGATCAGTGCTCGTAGCCACCGGGATGACCTGGCGGCGCCTGGACGCCCCGGGGGTCGAGGACCTGCTCAACTCAGGCGTCTACTACGGGTATTCGCAGCCGGAGACACGGCAGACCCGCGGTGAAGACGTCGTCGTGGCGGGATCCGGAGACGCCGCGGGCACGGCGGCCCTCGACTTCGCCAGGTACGCCCGCTCCGTCGTCCTCGTCGTGCGCGAACAGTCCCTCGACGAGGCCGCCATCTCCGCCGAGATCGCCGAACAGGTGGTCACCGAGCCGAAGATCCGCGTCGTGTACGACAGCGAGATCGGCGAGGTGCGCGGCTACGGCAGGCTGGAGAAGGTGGTCCTGCTCTTCGGCGCCACGGGCACGACGGAGGTCCTGCCCGCCGCCAACCTCTACGTGCTGACCGGCACCGTCCCCTTCTCCGGCTGGCTGCGCGACGTCGTGGCCCAGGACGAATTCGGCTTCATCCTCACCGACGTCGAGGTGGCCAGGCGCCCCGAGATGCTCCCGATGCCGTGGCCCGAGGAGCGCGCCCCGCTGCTCGCCGAGACCTCCATCCCCGGCGTCTTCGCGGCCGGCGACGTCCGCGCCGGATCCGTGAAGCGCATCAGCTCCGCCATCGGCCAGGGCTCGGTGGCCGTGGCCGGCATCGGCAGATACCTCGCGTCCCTCTCGCCCGCCGACGGCTGACGGGGTGGCGCGGCGGCACCGCCTCACTAATTCGAACCCTGATTCCAGGATTCGGACACGCCTCTCATCTCCGGGGTCTAGCATGGCCGGAGCCGGCCTGGGAGGGGAACGATGCACGAGCGCCAGCGCGACGCTGAACCGGTGACGGCGCCGGTGACCTCCGACGTCACCCCGCCCCCCGCGCCCGCCACCGCGCTCCCCGCATCACGCCCCGCGGCTCCGTCCATCCCGTCCGTCCCCTCGCTCCCCTCCCTCCCCGAAGTCCTGCGCCCCAGCACCTTCGACCCGTGGCCCGACACCTCCGTCCACGTCGAATGGGGCAGGACCGGCGCGACCCTGGCCGCGGCCCGGGGCGACGTGGTCGTCGTGGTGGACGTGCTGTCCTTCTCGACAACGCTGTCCATCGCCGCGGCCCGCGACTTCACCTGCCTGATCTACAGCAACGCCGAGATCGAGTCCTTAGGCGGCCCCGCCACCGCCGCGATCCGCCTCGGAGCCAGACCTCTGAGCCGCAGCCGGAAGGTCGAGCCGGGCCAGGTCTCCCTCTCGCCCGCCAGCCTGCTCGACGCCGAGCCCGGCCAGCGCGTCATCTTCACCTCCCTCAACGGCGCCTCCGTCGTCAGCGCCGCCGAGAAGGCACCCGCCCTGCTCATCGGCAGCCCCCGCAACGCCACCGCCTGCGCCGCCCTGGCCGCCCAGACCATGACCGCCGTCAGAGCGGGCCGCGTCACCGTAGTAGCGTGCGGCGAACACTGGAGCTCCGTGGATCCGGCAGTCCAAGGCACCCGCCCCGCCATAGAGGACTGGCTGGGCGCCGGCGCCATCTGCGCCCGGATGGACCACCTCGGCTACTCCCTCTCCGCCGAAGCCCGCCTGGCCGCCTCGGCCTGGACCCACCCCGCCTCCCTCACCGACCTGGCCGACTGCGTCTCCGCCCGCGAACTCCGCGCCGCCGGCTTCACCACCGACGTGGACCTGGCCCTCCAAGTTGACGCCGACACCAAAGTCCCCACCCGCATGCCCGGCGAACAAACCGGCCGAGTCTTCCTAGGCGCCACCGCCGAGTCCCGCCCGGTGCCGACGTCCCGCTGATCCGCTTGCGGCCCCGCGTTCGCCCCTACCTCCGCCCCCGCCACTGCGCTCGTTCCTCGCTTCGTGGCGGCGGCTACGTCCGGGGCGATTACTTACCCCGCCCACCCGCCCCAAGCCTTCGGCCCGCTACCTTCACTCCCTCGTCGCTGACGCTCCTCACTCGCTACGTCCGCGAGCCTGCGGCGCTGACCCGATCCCTGCGGTGACGCACGAGCGCGCATGCCGCACAACACTTCATCGAGCAGGACGTCAGCGCCTTTCGACGCATGCTGTTCGAGATCATCGGCGGCAGCCGCGGCAAAGGCTCGTGCCTCTGATCCGGTTAGCACTCTTGACTGGAGAGTGCTAACGCTGCTTTCGTTAGCACTCTCGGTCGGAGAGTGCTAATCACGAAGGGCTCGGGGATGGCGACAGTTGCGCTGGGCGCACCGTATCGGCGGCTTTGGTCGGCCACGCTGCTGTCCAACTTGGGGGACGGCGTTCGGGCGGCGGCGTTTCCGTTGTTGGCGGCGAGCCTGACGCATGACCCGATCCTGATCTCGGGCGTGGCCGTGGCTACGCAGCTTCCCGGCGTCGTGCTCGCGTTGCCCGCCGGGTCGCTGGCCGACCGGTTCGACCGTCGGCGGATCGTCATCGTGGCCGACGCCGTCCGACTCGCCTTCCTGCTGGGACTGATCTGCCTGATCGCCTCGGGCTGGGCGACGATGAGCGTCCTGTACGTCGTCGTGTTCGTCTCCGGCGCCACCGACGTGGTCAGCGCGACGGCCGCGAGCACGCTGGTGCCGTCCCTCGTGCCGCTGGAGCATCTGGACCGCGCCAACGGACGGATGGTCACCGCGGAGATCGCCGGCAACGAGTTCATCGGGCCACCCCTCGGCGGCTTCCTGTTCGGCATCGCGGTGGTGCTGCCGTTCGCGGTCAACGGCGGGACGCTGGCGATCGCGGTCGCCCTCGTCGCCTGCATCCCGGCGCTCCTTCAGTCGTCTGAGCTGACGGCCGGAGCCGGGACCACGGCGGCGTCGTCGAAGGACGGGGTTGGAGTCGGGACCGTCGGCGGCCTGCAGTGGTTGCGCCGACACCGCGACTTCTGGCCGGTCCCCGCGACCAGCGCCGCCCTCGCCGTCACCGACAGCGCCTGGTTCACGCTGCTCGTGCTCTACGTGCAGCAGGTGCTGCATCTGAGCTCCGCCTGGTACGGCGTCCTGCTGGCGGTGGGGGCCATCGGCGGTCTCAGCGGTGGATTCTTCGCCGCCGCCCTCACCCGGCGCGTCGGCGTGAAAATCACCACCCTGACCTGCCTGGCCCTGGCCGCAGCCGGTCAGCTGGCCCTGGGCACCACGAGCTCGGTGATCGCCACGTCCGCCGTCCTGGCCTCCAGCAGCATGGCCTTCGCGATCTGGACCGTGCAGGCGCGCACCATCATCCAGAGCTCCGTGCCCACCCACCTGCTCGGCCGCGTGATCAGCATCAATCGTGCCGTCATCACGGCGTTCTCCCTCGCCGGAGCGGCCCTCGGCGGCATCACCGCGAGCCGCCTCGGCCTGCACGCCCCGTTCCTCCTCGGCATCCCGGTCCTGCTCATCGCCGGAATCCTCACCGCCACGAGTAACCGCAGCCCGACCACGCAACGCCAGCACCACAACGCCGCAGGCTCGCGGACGTAGCGACCGAGGAGCGCCAGCGACGAGGGAGCGTAGGTAGCGGGCCGAAGGCTCCCGAAGGAGCGGAGCGACTGTAGGGCTCGCCTTAGTAGGGCGGGTGGGCGGGGTAAGTAATCGGCCCGGACGTAGTCGGCGGCACGAAGCGAGGAACGAGCGCAGTGCCGGCGACGTAGGTAGGGCCGACAACCGAACCGCAGCCCGCGCTCAGCCCTCCTGGCAGGGCGAGGTGACCGAGGTCCGCGGGCCGGCGAAGTCGGGGATGGGGCGGGGGTCGTCGACGGGGGAGTAGCGGCCGTCGACGAGTTCGTAGGTCCACGTGGGGCCGTCGGTGAGCAGGGTTCGCAGGGCGCTGATGAGGCGGTCGACGTCGGCGGAGGTGGAGCCCACGCCGAAGGAGGCGCGGATGGCCCCGTCGGCGGCCAGGCCCAGCTTGGCGACTAGGGGGTGGGCGCAGAAGCGGCCGTCGCGGACGCCGATGCCGTGTTCGGCGGAGAGGTAGGCGGCGACCCAGCCTGCGTGGTGGCCCTGGATGGTGAAGGAGACCACACCAATGGATTCAGAGTCGGGGGCCGAGGCGTTTGTTTCGCTCGGTGCGCCAGTCTCTTCAGCCCAGATGCTCACGATGCTGACCTGCTCCAACTCCGCGAGTCCGGCCAACAGGCGCTGCCGGAGGGCGTTCTCGTGGGCGGTGAGGGCGGCGTTGCCTACGGTGGCTAGTTCTTCGCAGGCTCGGGCCAGGGACGCGGCGCCTAGGACGTTGGGGGTGCCGCCTTCGTGGCGGGCGGGGCCGGTGGCCCAGTCGGTGGAGGCGGTGCCGACCTCGCGGACGGCGCCGCCGCCTGCCAGGTATGCGGGGGCGGCGTCCAGCCAGTCGCGGCGGCCGACGAGGACGCCGGTGCCGTAGGGGGCGTAGAGCTTGTGGCCGGACAGGGCCAGGTAGTCGACGCCCGATTCGGTCAGGGAGACGCGGCGGTGCGGGGCCAGTTGAGCGGCGTCCACGGCGATGCGGGCGCCGTGGCGGTGGGCGATCTCGGCCAGGCGCTTGATCGGGAGCACTTGGCCGGTCACGTTCGAGGCACCGGTCACGGCGAGCAGTGCGGTCGGGGTGGCGGCGAGCGCGGCCTCGACGTCGGCGAGGGTCTCGCGCAGCGTCGGGGCGGCCTCCAGCACGACGTCGCCGCGCCGCTGCCAGGGGAGCAGGTTGGCGTGGTGCTCGATGTCCAGGTAGAGCACCGAACCGCCCTGCGGCACGCAGTGCGCGAGCAGGTTCAGCGCGTCGGTGGTGTTGCGGGTGAAGACGACGAGGTCGTCCTCGCGGGCGCCGAGGAAGCGGCCGATACAGCCGCGCGCGTTCTCCAGCAGCGCGGTGGAGACCTGCGAGGCGTAGCCGGCTCCGCGGTGCACGGAGGCGTAGTACGGCAGGGCGGTCGCCACGTGCTCGGCGACGGCCCGCAGCGCCGGGGCGGAGGCCGCGTAGTCGAGGTTCGCGTAGGGCACCGAGGCCCCGGTGACCAGCGGCACGGGCAGTCCGGCGCCCACCACCGGAAGAAGAGCGTCAGTGCATTCGGCCGTTGCGAAGACAGTCATGCTCTCGGTCATAGCAGTTCACCCCAGGAGGGTTCAGGGAAACGCGATGACCGTTATGGCTCGGTGACAGCGTGACGAATGCCGTACCGGCGCGTATGGGGCACCGTGAATCCGCGCTTGCCGTACGCCTTCCGCACGGCCCGGTCCTCACCCGGGGCACCCCATCGCGGACGAAGGGTTGCCGACCAGCGAGCCGGGGCTTGTCGCTGGCACTCTTGACCTTGATCCGGAAAGTTAGCATGCTGTGGCTGGTCGCGCACCCGCAGTCCGAACCCTAAGACGACTTCACCGGTTACCACCGGGGTGCGCGCCGTCACGGACGAGAACGGGGAACCGGTGGAGAGCATCAGGCCTTTCCTGGGTGCGGAGGCCGACGAGGCGGAGCTGCGGCAGTGGTACGCGCTCTACGTCGGCGAGCGCGAGCGCGACTTCCCCGGCTTTCCGCTGCAGCCGTACCCGCACTTCGCCGCGGTCTGGCGCAGCCCGCGCTACCTGGACCTCGGTCCGCGGCACGCGTGGGGCGCCTACGCGGGGGACGAGCTGCTCGGCTTCGGCACGGTCGTCTATCCGGACCGGCAGATGCTCGACTGGGGGATCGTCCGCGTGCTGGTCGGGTCCGCGCACCGCCGCCGCGGCGTGGGCACCGCACTGCTGCGCGAGATAGTCGCCGACGCCCGATCCCGCGGCCGGGTCACGCTCGGCAACGACCAGGTCCGGATCGGCTCGGTCGGCGATCGGTGGGCGCGGTCCGTCGGTTTCGCGAACGTGCTGAACAACCGCTGGCAGATGCTGCACGTGGCGCACGTGGACCGGGCGCTGTGGGACGTTCCGGTCCCGGCGGGCTACCGGCTCGTGCAGTGGGTCGACGCCGCGCCCAAGGAGCTGGTGGCCGAGTTCGCCAGCGCCCGCAACGCGATGGTCGATGCCCCGACCGGTGATTCGTCCTACGCACCCGCGGAATGGACGGTCGAACGCGTCCGGCAGAACGAGGCGGACGTGCGCGAGACGGGGGACGAGGCCCGGTACGTCGTCGCGGTGCACGAGGAGACGGGTGCGGTCGCCGGGCTGACCGAGATGGTGCTGCGGCCCGGCCGGACGGATCTGTGCTGGCAGCAGGACACGGCCGTGGTCGAGCGGTTCCGCGGGAACGGTCTGGGGCGCGTCCTGAAGGCGGCGATGATGCGCTGGCTGCTCGCCGAGTTCCCCGGCCTCGAGTGCGTGGTGACCAACAACGCGGCCGACAACGCGCGGATGATCCGCGTCAACGAGCAGATCGGCTACGTGCACTACGCGGACATCGGCATGTTCGAGGCCTCGGTCGACCAGGTGAGTGCGGCCACGGGGACGTCCGCCGCCGTCCCGGGGCCGCGCCGCGCATCTGAATCAGCGGACGAACCCGTCGGCTGAGTTCGGTTGAGCTCGTCTCGCGGTTATCCGGCCGCGTAGCGCTGGAGTCCGGACTGCACGTCGGCGAAGTCCATCACCGGCGTCAGGTCGAGCCGGGCGCCGAGCTGCTGGAAGAGCGGTTCGGCGATGCGCGGGATGTCCGCGGCGTCCGCGAGGTCGAAGACGAAGAATCCGGTCCGCCTGCCGTCCTTCGCCCCGAAGTACGCCGCCTCGGGCTTCATCGTGTCCATCGCGGTCTGCATGACCTCGGCCAGCGCGTTGGAGCCGATCGCCGCGTTGGCCCGGTCCGTGTCCATCTCGACCGTCATCAGAACCCGCATAGTGTCACCACCTCGATTGGTCGGGGAGAACCTCCTACCCGATCAATCCTCACCCGTGTGGCGCAATGAAGGAACCCGCATGGCGCAGCGGATGCGCCATGCGGGTGAGGATCATTAGCGCAGCTCAGGAGCTGCGCGGGCCGCTCGGGCCGCCCGCCGGTCCTACGCCTCCCGGACCGCCTTCGCCAGCTCGGTGCCGAACACCGACCGGTCGCCCTCGACCGCGACCACCAGGTCCGCCGGCCGCAGCACCGCGCGCGCCGCCGCGTTGACCTCGTCGAGCGTGACCTCCAGCAGCCGCGCGTGCTCGGTGGTCACGTAGTCGCCGGGCAGGTCGTGCCGCACCATCTCGATCAGCCGCTCGCCGACCGCGCCGGGGCTCTGCAGGCCGATCGGGGTGGCCCCGGCCAGGTAGGCGCGGGTCAGCTCCAGCTCGGCCGCCGTGGCGCCGCCGTCGAAGAACTCGTGGATCAGGCGCAGCGTGTCGGCCACGGCCGGGGCGGTGGAGTCCGTCTGCACCTCCGTCGTCATCGAGTAGAGGCCCTGCGGACGGCCCAGGTCGAAGGACGAGTGCGCGCCGTACGTGTAGCCCTTCACCTCGCGAAGCTCCTGGTTCAGCCGGGAGCTGAACGAGCCGCCGAGGATCGTGCTGGCCACCCGCAGCGCCACGATGTCGACGCCCGCCGCCATCAGCTCCGTCCGGGTCGCGACCGGGTGCCCGATGCGCAGCGTGGACTGCACCGCGCCGGGCCGGTCGGCCACCGTCAGCCGCTCCTGCTCGGCCAGCGGGGCGTCGGCGTCCGGGGTGGCCGGGTTCCCGGTGGCCGCCTCGCCGAACACCGCGGCGGCCAGCGCCTCGAGGTCCAGCACGTCCAGGTCGCCGGCCACCAGCAGCGTGCCGGGGCCGCGCATCCACTGCGCGTGGAAGGCCCGCACCGCGTCGCCGTCCAGCGCGGCGGTGCTCTCCGGCGTGCCCCCGGCCAGCCGGCCGTACCGGGTCTGGTCGCCGTACAGCGCGCCGCGCAGCGCCTGCTGGGCGCGCACGCCGGGCCGGGCGAACTGCTCGCGCTTGGCCGAGGCCAGGTCGCTCAAGAAGCGCCGGGTGTCCACGTCGCGGAAGGCGGGCCGGCGCACGGCCTCGGCCAGCAGGCCCACGCCCGCCTCGGCCCGGGAGACCGGCACGTCGATGGTCACCTTCGTGCTCTGCCAGCCGCTGTCCACGCCCCAGTGGCCGCCGAGCGACTCGACCGCGGCGCCGAACTCGTCGGCCGTGTAGTTCGCGGTGCCCTCGTCGAGCAGGCTCACGGCCGCCCGGGACAGGCCGTCCAGCGCGAGCGTGCCCGCGGCGGGCAGCGGCTCGGCCAGCGCGCCGCCGCCGAGCATCACGCCGAGCCAGGCGAGCGGCTGGCCGGGCAGGTGCGCCGCCACCACCGCGCCGCCGGACAGTGCGAGCCGGCGCACCTCGGGGAAGACGTACGGACGCTGCGCCGCCGGGGTCGGACGGGAGGCCAGTCGGGGTGACGTCACGTCAGTTCCCCTCGCTTTCGACGGATACGGGCCGGTACTCGAGGGTCACGCGGTTGCCGGGGGTGAAGATCCGCTCGGCGGCGGCCCGCACGTCCTCGGCCGAGACGGCGAGCAGCTCGGGCAGCCGGTCGCGCACCCGCTCCGCGTCGCCGAACAGCACCGCGTGCCGGCTCAGCTGGTCGGCGCGGGAGCCGACCGAGGACAGCTCGCGCGCCCAGTCCGCCTCCAGCATCGAACGGGCCCGGTCCAGCTCGGCCTCGGTCGGCGCGTCCACCGCCGCCTGCTCGCAGACCTCGAAGTACGCGGCGTGCAGCTCGGCCGGGTCCACGCCGGGGCGCGGGGTGACCATGCCGGACAGCAGCGACTCGTGCCAGGCGAGCTGCCAGGAGGCCAGGTACGAGCCCTCGGCCTGGGCCAGCTCGCGCCGGGTGACCAGTTCGGCGAACAGCCGGGCGCCGCGGCCGCGGCCGAGCACCACGGCGAGCATCTCCTCGGCCGCCGCCGCCGGCTCGCCGAAGCGGGTGGCGCGGAAGCCGAAGAAGAAGCGCGGCAGCGGCACGTCCTCCTCGACCACCTGGTAGACCGGGCCGTCGATCACGGCCGGGAGCGCGGAGACCTTCGGCGGTTCGGGCCGCGGCCGCGCGCCGAGGCCGCCGAAGTACTCCTCGGCCAGCGTGCGCACGTGCGCCTCGTCCGCGTCCCCGACCACGGTCAGCACCGCGTTGTCCGGGGAGTAGTAGGACTCGTAGAAGGCGGTGAAGTCGGACTGCTCCGCGCCGTCGAGCTCGGCCATCGAGCCGATCGTCGAGTGGTGGTACGGGTGGCCCTCGGGGTACGCGAGCGCCAGCAGGATCTCCGCCCAGCGGCCGTAGGGCACGTTGTCGTAGCGCTGCCTGCGCTCGTTCTTGACCACCTCGCGCTGGTTGTCCAGGTTCTCCTGGGTGAGCGCGAGGCTGCCCATCCGGTCCGCCTCCAGCCACAGCGCCGTCGGCAGCGCCGCGCTCGGCACGGTCTGGTAGTAGTTCGTCCGGTCCGCGCTCGTGGTCGCGTTGATCGCGCTGCCGCCGACCTCCTGCAGCACACTGAAATGCTCGGTCTTGCCGACCTGCGCGGAGCCCTGGAACATCAGGTGCTCGAAGAGGTGCGCGAAGCCGTGCTTGCCCGCGGGCTCGTGCCGGGAGCCGACGTTGTACCAGAGGTTCACCCCGGCGATCGGCGAGGTGCGGTCCTCGCAGACCACCACGCGCAGGCCGTTGTCCAACGAGAACTGCCGCACCGGCCAGCGGAAGCCGCCGTCCGCGGCGGGGCTGTCGGAACTTCGG
>DATJIF010000069.1:0-8833 GCA_035493475.1 Actinospica sp. | reverse complement strand
GAGGCGACGCGCGCCTTGAACTGGGTCGCACCGGTCGAGCCGAAGTTGACGTTGTTGTAGGCGAGCCAGCAGCCGTTGTGGATGTAGCCGACGTCCTGACCGCCGCCGGTGTCCGTGGTCGTCTCGGTCTGGGTGCCGTTGCGCGAGCTGTAGCTCTCGGCCTGGATGGTCGAGTAGGCGCTGACGGTGGTGCCGCCGGAGCCGCCGGTGGCGGTGGCCGAGGCGGAGGGGCTCGGGGACGAGCCGCCGGTGGCGGTGCCGCCGCCGACGGCGACCGTCCAGAGCACCGGGTTGCCGTCGGCGACGAAGCCGGACTGGTCGACGCCGCCGTTCGGGGTCACGTCGTCGTACGGGAAGGCGTAGCCGCGACCGTCGAGGTTCGCCGCGTGCACGATCCGGGCGTAGTGGTTGGTGATCGAGTTGGTGTAGTAGTTCGCCGGGTTCTCGCCGTCCGGCTGGTTCGTGTCAGTCAGCAGGGTGCTGCGGTTGAACGCGGCGCTGATCCGGGCGATGAGTGCGCCCATCTCGCCGGAGGCGTTGGCGAACGGGCCGGTGCTGCAGCTGAAGATGTCGGCGGCCGACGGCTGGGCGAAGCTGCCGACGCCGGGGAAGCTGAGCAGGCCGCCGGAGACGGTGCCGTTCACGCTGCCCCAGGACGCCTGGGTATCGACGGTCAGCGGGCTGCTCGCGTACTTGGACCAGACCTGGTTGACGTAGGGCTGGTAGTAGCCAGAGAAGAGCGAGGAGTTCATCACGATGCCGTTGTTCGGACTCAGGGCCCGCAGGTTCTTGCCGCCGGAGGTGACGACGAGCTTGTCCCAGCCCGCGCCGTCCGCGGCGTTCTGCGCGATCAGGTTCGAGCAGACCGTGTCCAGGCCGCTGGTGGACATGCCGCTGACCGTCTGCACGGCGCCGGAGGAGTTCGTGAGGGCCAGCGAGACCGGGATCGAGACGAAGTCGACGTAGCTGATGTTCGCGTAGATCTGCGAGGCGTTGAAGGTGAACTCGCAGAAGTCCCACATGATGTCGATGTTCGGGTCGGACGGGTTGCTCACCGACGGCTCGACCAGCGCGGGGCCGGGGTTGAGCAGGAAGGTGATCGGCGAGCCGACGGAGAACCAGATCCGGCCGCCGGCGATCTGCGGGATGGTGATCGAGGTGGTCGATCCGGGCGCGCCGAGCGGTATCGCGCAGTTCGCGCCGAGCGCGGCGCCGGTACTGCTCGGGGAGGACGGGTAGTACACGGTGTGCCCGTCCGCCTCGAGCAGCATCAGGGCGTTGCCGTTGTTGATGGCCTGGCCGGTGACGTAGGCGTAGACGGTGCTGGACGTGGTGGTGTTCTGGATGTCGATCTGCAGCGTGTTCGGGGTGGCCGAGGCCCGGGACAGCAGCGCGCCGCTGCCGATGCCGAGCGCGGAGCCGCCGATGACGGCGGCGGAGGCGGTGAGCAGCTTCCTGCGGTGGATCATGGGTGTGGGTACTCCCTCGTTCCGTAAACGTTTCCGAAGCCGGAGCTGGCACAGAGTATGGAAAGGTCTAGGCCATCCGTCAATAAACCCGGCCTTAATTCCCGCCCAGCGCGGCCGCGGCACGGGCGGGTAACGATCCGGTCAGCGTCCCGCACGCCCCGGCGAATGTCCGGCGGCCGGATGCATCAGTGTGCTGGGATGGTGAGCCCACGACGGAGCACTGCGGTGCGAGGGGGCGGCTTTGACCGGGGCGGACGACGCGCACGCGGTGAATAAGGTCAACGGCGACGCGCGCGACGTGGTCCAGGCGCGCGACGTGCACGGGGGCGTGAACCTGGTCCAGTTCGGCCAGCCCGAGCTGCCGGTGCCGAGGCAGTTGCCGCACGACGTGCGCGGGCTGGTCGGGCGCGAGGAGCAGTTGCGCTGGCTGGACCGGATGGTCCGGCTCGGCCCCGACGAGGAGTCGCCGCCGACGATCTCGGTGATCTCCGGCATGGCGGGCACGGGCAAGAGTTCGCTCGCCGTGCACTGGTCCCACCGGGTACGCACGCGGTTCCCGGACGGCCAGCTGTACGCGGACCTGTGCGGCTACGCCGTCGAGCATCCGGAGTTCCACACGCGCGTGATGGACCGGTTCCTGCGCTCTCTCGGCATCCCGGACAGCCGGGTCCCTCCCGACATCCAGGAGAAGGAGGGCCTGTACCGCAGCCTGCTCGCCGATCGCAGAGTGCTCATCGTCCTGGACAACGCGGCCACGGCGGCGCAGGTGCGGCCGCTGCTTCCCGGCGGCAGCGAATGCGTGGTCGTCATCACCAGCCGCAACCGGCTCGCCGGGATCGAGGGCGCGGGCTATCTGACGCTGGAACCGCTGCGGCACGACGACGCCGTCACGCTGCTGCGCGAAATGCTCCAAGGTCGCGCGGACGACGACGCGGAACTGGGCGAACTCGCCGTCGCCTGCGCGCAGTTGCCGCTGGCCCTGTGTATCGCCGCGCAGCGTGCCGCGCACCGTCCCAAGACTCCGCTCACTGACATGCTCACCGCGCTGCGCGACTCGTCGGACCGCTGGCGCGCGCTGTCGATGGAGAACGGCAACGAGGCCGAGGCGGTGCACAGCGTCTTCGCCTGGTCGTACTACGCGCTGCCGCCGGGGACCGCGCGCTTCTTCCGGCTGCTCGGGCTGCATCCCGGGCCCGACCTGCGCGTCGAGGCGGCGGCCGCGCTCGCCGGCGTGACCCTCGAGGAGGCGCGTGCCGCGATGGAGGTGCTGACCGACGCGCATTTGGTCGAGCAGTCGTGTGCCCGGCGCTACCGGATGCACGACCTGGTCAACGCGTACGCCAAGGACCGGGCCGAGGCGCAGGAGTCCGCGGCGGACATCGAGGCGGCCCGGCGGCGTGTCATCGAGTGGTACCTCCAGGGCTCGTTCAACGCGAGTCAGTACATGGATCTGAGCTGGCAGCACCCGCTGGGGATCGACGTCGAGCACGCATTGGTCGAGGCTCCGCCGATGCCGGACCGTCAGACGGCCGCGGCGTGGTTCGAACACGAGTGGCTGAACATCGTCGCGGCGGTCGACATCGCCGACTGCTGCGGTTTCCTGGTCCTCGTGTGGCAGATGGCAGCGACACTGCGCTTCACGTACCTTCGCGCCGACCGCCGTGACGCGGGTCTCGCCGTGCAGGGGAAGGCTCTTCAGGCCGCGCGGCAGTTGGCGGACCGCTGGGCCGAGGCGACGATCCTCGACTGCCTGTCAGTGGCCTACACGCACTTCGGGCTGCGTGACGAGTGCCGCGAGGCGACCGACGCGGCGATCGAGATCTGGCAGCAGTTGGGCGACAGCCAGGGGGAGGCCGTCACCAAGATCATCCGCTCAATTGAGCTGATCGCCAATCGGGACTGGAAGATCGCCGTCGGCTACGTCGAGGACATCGTGGCCGCGACGAGGCGGGCCTCTTACCGGCGGATCTACGGCGTCAACATCGGCAACCTCGGCGAGTGCATGCTCGAACTCGGCGACCTGGCCAAGGCGCAGACGATGGTCGCCGAGGCACTCGTCATCCACCGCGAGTTCGACTGGGACATGGGCATCGCCGACACGTCCTGGAATCTCAGCCGGATCATGCGCGCGAACAACAAGATGGCCGACGCGCTGCCGCACGCCCTCGAAGCCGTCGAGCGGGCGAAGCACACCAGCGACGCCAACCTGCTGGGCCGGGCGATGCTCGAACTCGCGGTCGTGCTCCAGGCGAACCGGAAGCACGACGAGGCGATGGCCGCGTATCAGGAGGCGCTCGACCACACGCGGCTGACCGGCGACCGCTGCTGCGAGGCGCGCGTGCTGGAGCGGGTCGCCGTGCTGCACCACGAGCGCGGGAACCTCCGGGCCGCGCACGGCTCGCACGAGCTGTCGATCGACATCTCGCGCGAGATCGGCGACCGCTGGTTCCTCGCGATCAGCCTGGAGCGGTGCGGCGAGACGATGGCGCGGCTCGACCGGTACCGCGACGCGCGCGCGGCCCGGAGCGAGGCGCTGGAGCTGTTCAAGGAGTTCGACGAACCGGCGGCGCGCGCGGCGGGGGACCGGCTGTCGGCGGCGCTCGGGGCCGGCTGACGGAATCTCCACACCGTCAGCCGGCCCCTTCCGTTGCGTTTAGTGCCGCTGGACCGTCACGACGGTAAGCGAGTTGGCCGGGGCGGTGTAGCCGAAGACGCCGCCGGAGCCGGTCAGGGTGGACTGCGCCGGGGTGATCGCGTCGGGCGCGGTCAGGGTGTTGCCGACCGAGGCGTCGTCGTTCGCGAGGACCTCGACCTTCGCGACCGTGCCGGTCTTGCCGGTGAACGTGAGCTGGGTGCTCACGGCCGTGGCCGCCGGGTTCACGATCTTCACGTAGACGCGGCCGGACCGGCTGTCGATCGTCGCCGAGTAGTACAGGCCGGTCGCCGACGCCGTGATCGGGAGCGTCTTGTCGCCGACGTTGTTCGCGAACATCTGCTGCACGTAGTACGAGGTCGAACCGTAGCTCTGGATCTGGTCGTAGCCGATCAGGTTCGGGTTCCACTGCGTGTGGCCGTAGTTCGCGAACAGCGGTGCGTACGAGGTCATGTGCACGATGTCGGAGTTGCGCTCCATGCCGGTCATGAACGCGGCCTCGCCGAGCGAGTTGCCGAGGAAGCCGGTCGGCAGCGATCCGGCGTTCGCGGTCCCGGCGTATTCGCCCACGAAGATCTTCGGGCCGGTCCGGTCGTACGAGTCGAACATGGTCGAGGCGTTCTCGAACCAGGACTCGCTCTCGTAGTAGTGCAGGTCGAGCACGTCCATCGGGCGGGAGGTGACGCTCGTGGTCGCGATCAGCTGGATCTTCGGATAGGCCGCCTTGAGCGCGTCGTAGAAGGCCGGGTAGCGGTACGAGTTGTAGCTGCCGCTGCCGTCGATCCAGTCCTCGTTACCGATCTCCAGGTACGGCGCGGCGAACGGGGCCGGGTGTCCGTCTGCGGCGCGCTTCGCACCCCAGGTGGAGGTCACCGGGCCGGTCACGTACTCGACGAGGTCGAGCGCGTCCTGCACGTACGGCGCGAGGTCGGCCTCGGCGACGACCGTGCCGTTGAGCGTGTAGCCCGCCCACACGCCGAGCACCGGGGTCGCGCCGAGGTCCTCGGCGAGCTGGAGGTATTCGAGCAGGCCGAGGCCGTCGTCGGAGAAGTAGCCCCACGCGGTGTTCTCGTGCCCGGGGCGCTCCCAGACGGGGCCGATGGTCGTCTTCCAGTCCCAGCGCGTGGCCAGCGTGTCCCCCTCGACGTAGTTGCCGCCGGGGAAACGCAGGATCTTGGGACGCATCTCCTTGAGCAGGCCGACCAGGTCCGGACGCAGGCCGTTGGGCCGATCGCGGTACGTCGGCGGGAAGAGCGAGACGTTCTGCAGCCAAATGGAGGACCCTGACGACACCGCCGCGTGGCCGCTGCGGTTGTCCACGGCGATCACGAAGCGTCCGCCGGTCGACTCGGTCGCGCTCTTCGGCACGCACAGCACGGTCTGGAACTGCCGCCAGCTCCCGCCGACGCCGCGCACCTGGGAGGTGGCGTACGCGGTGGTGCCGTCGGCCGATTCGAGGGAGACGGTCAGCGGCGCCTTGAAACCGCTCGTGGCCTTGGCGAAGAACGATACGCGGTAGGTCTGTCCTGGCACGATCGGCACGCCGAAGTAGCCGCCGTTCGCCATGCCCGCGCGCTGGCCGGACGCGACCTCGGTGAAGTCGAGGCGCAGCGAGCGGGTCAGGGCGCTGTTGAGGCCGACGCTGCTGTCCAGGACCGGTGTGGCCGACGCGCCGCCGTCCGCGACCTCGGTCCAGTCGTTGGCGAACAGCTCGACGGTGCCGTCCTTGCCGTTGCCGGAGGAGTCGACCGCGACCGAGCCCTTGGCCTCGTCGAAGCGGTACCAGGCGACGTTTCCGCCGCCCGCCGAACCGCCCGCCGACGTCTGCAGCGACGCGACCTCGGCCGCGCTCAGGGCGCGGTTGTAGATCTGGAACTCGTCCACGCTCGCGTCGAGGTACGGGTCCGGCGACCACTGCGAGCGGCCGATGTAGTTCTGCGTGGTTTGCGGCAGGCTGGAGGGGTTCAGCGTCATCGCGGTGTTCGTGTCCACCGCGACGCCGTTCACGTAGAGGGTCGCGGTGGTGCCGGAGAGGGTCACGGCGAGGTGGCTCCAGGTGCCCGTCGGCAGCGCGGCGGGCGCGTTGAGCTGCTGCTCCGCGTAGTAGCTGTCGAGGGATATGGAGAAGCGCGGCGTGCTCCCGGCGTTGATCGTCAGGAACATGTAGTCGGTCTCGCCGGTGCCGAAGTCGAACACCCGCATCCAGGTGCTGACCGAGGACGGATTCACCCACGCCGCGATGGTGAAGTCCGTCAGGCCGTCGACGATCCCCTCCGGCAGCAGCACGTACTGCGCCGGGCTGCCGCCGCCGAGCTGCACGGCGTTGCCGAACTCGCCCGTGACGCGCGGGATGCTGTCCGCGGTGTACCAGGCGGTCGGCGTGTTCGGGTCCATGAAGGTGCGGTTGCGGATCAGCTCGGGGTAGAGGCCGCCGACGCCGGCGTAGTTGATCTCCTCGAAGAAGGCTCCGTAGAGCTCGGGACTGACCGCGTGCTCCGGATTCAACGAGTCGATGGTGAGCGCGAGCGGGGCGGCCGTACTGTCCGCGGCCGCGGTGCCGGCGCCCAGCAGTGTGTCGGCGGCGGGTAGCGCGGCGGCGCCCAGGATGCCCAGCGTCGTGCCACGCAGCACGTTGCGCCGGGAGACTCCGTTGTCGTTCATGCTTGCTCCCTGGGTGAGGGTGGTGGTCCTGCGATTGTGAGCGTTAACATTCGTGGCGCCGCGGGGGCGCGCTGGTCCAGCGGGGTGAGCCCTTGTGGGCGATCACGGGACGTCGCCGGAAAACGGGTGGGTTCCGCCTCCTGAGCTCCGGCCGACAGCACAGGCCCTGGGTATAAGGCCTCTGGCATGCGGGGCGTTCGAAGCCTGGCAGACCGCGGCTCCGTCGCCTCGCAAGGGGAATATTAACGTGCACCCGCGCCGCGTCAAGAGATCATCGCGGCGTCCTGATAGCGCTCACAGCGTGCGGCCGGGCGGCGCGGGCGCGGTACACCGTTCGGCCCTGTCGCGGCGGCGCCGCTTCCCGCGCGGGCGGCCGGGATTGAATATGCTTCATATTATGACAATGCAGACATACCCGGCCGCCGCATGACGGCGGTCGCGGTCGACGGCCGCCGGAGCCCCGCGGCGCCCGGGCCCTTCGCGCGTCTGCCGGTGTTCGCGATCGCGGGGGCGACCGCGGCCGTGCTGCTCGCGGTGAGCGGCCGGTTCGGGTACTTCGGCGACGAGCTCTACTTCCTGGCGTCCGGGCGCTACCACCCGGCCTGGGGCTACGCCGACAACCCGTGGCTGCTGCCGATGCTGGCCCGGTTCTTCGACCTGGTGACGCCCGGCTCGGTGATCGGCCTGCGGGTGCTGCCCGCGCTGCTCACCGCCCTCGGCGTGGTGCTCACGGCGCTGATCGCCCGCGAGTTCGGCGGCGGCCGGCGGGCGCAGACCGTGTCCGCGGCCGCGTTCGCGATCTCGCCGCAGCTGCTCGGCACCGGCCATCTGCTGATGACGTGCACCGTCGATCCGTTCTGCTGGGTGCTCGTCAGCTGGCTGGTGGCGCGCTGGGTGCGCGTGCGCGACGACTGGCTGCTGCTCTACGCCGGAATCGCCACGGCGGTCGCGATGCAGGCGAAATTCCTCATCATCGTGTTCTGGGCCGGGCTGGTCCTCGGCCTGCTCCTCTCCGGTCCGCGGGAGATCTTCCGCCGGCCGCTGCTGTGGGTCGGCGCCGCGATCACCCCGCTGCTCAGCGTGCCGACGGTCCTGTGGCAGGCCGACCACGGCTGGGTGTACCGCTCGATGCCCGGGGTCATCGCCGGGCAGGTCGAGCAGGCGTGGGGCGGCCGCTCGGCGATCGTGCCGATGGCCGTGCTGACGGCGGGTCTGTTCGTCGGCGCGTTCCTGGTCTTCCACGGCTGCTACTGCCTGCTGCGCGCCCCGGAGCTGCGGAGTTTCCGCTTCTTCGGCTGGGCGTCCATCGTCGTGACGATCGCGATCGTGGTCTCCGCCGGACGCTATTACTACCTGTCAGGCCTGTACGCGGTGCTGTTCGCGGCCTCGGCGACCCGGATCGAGATCCGGATGCCGGCGCGCTGGTGGCGCTGGGTGCCGACGTGGCCCGCGTTCGCCGTGTCCGCGCTGCTCGGGCTCTACATCGCGCTGCCGGTCCGCCCGCTCGGCGCGTTCACCGGCTCGGCGCTGGTGGACTTCCTGCCCGTCAGCAGCATCGGCTGGCCGCAGCTGGCCGCGACCGCCGCCGACGCCTACGACCAGCTGCCGCCGGGCACCCGCGCGCACACCGTCGTCATGGGCGACACGTACTGGCAGGCCAGCGCGCTGGACGTGTACGGCCGCGCGGACGGAATCCCGCGCGCGTACGGCCCCGAACGCGGCTACTGGTACATGGGCCGCCCGCCCGCGACGACCCGTCAGGTGCTCTACGTCGGCGGCACCAGCCACACGGTCGGCGCGTACTTCGACTCGGTGCGCCAGGTGGGCACCGTGCACCTGCCGCACGTCGACGCCGAGGCCGCCAACCAGGGCGTGCCGATCTGGCTGTGCACCGGCCCCCGCGACGCCTGGCCGCGGCTCTGGGCCCGCATGTACCAGCCTTAGAGCGTCCGAGGAGTGGGGGCCGGATCAGGGAGCGGGTCGAGGGCCGAGTCTGGCAAGGCCGAGGAGGGAGCCACCCTGGGTTTGGGTGGCGACCGACGAGAACGCG
>DATJIF010000068.1:0-14473 GCA_035493475.1 Actinospica sp. | reverse complement strand
CACCTTCTCGTGGTGCAGCAGGATGTCCACCTTGACCAGGTCGGCCACCTGCTCGCCGTCCACGTCGTAGTCCAGCGAGGCGTAGCCGCGGGTCTTGGACTTCAGCTGGTCGAAGAAGTCGAAGATGATCTCGCCGAGCGGGAGGGTGTAGCGCAGCTCGACCCGGTCCTCGGAGAGGTAGTCCATGCCGAGCAGCACGCCGCGCCGGCCCTGGCACAGCTCCATGATCGCGCCGATGTACTCGCTCGGGGCCAGCACCGTCGCGCGCACCGTCGGCTCGTAGACCTCGGCGATCTTGCCGTCCGAGGGGAACTCGCTCGGGTTGGTGACCGTGTGCTCCTCGCCGTTCTCCATGATCACCCGGTAGACCACGTTCGGGGCGGTGGCGATCAGATCGAGGTTGAACTCGCGCTCGAGCCGCTCCCGGATGATCTCCAGGTGCAGCAGGCCGAGGAAGCCGACCCGGAAGCCGAAGCCGAGCGCCGCCGAGGTCTCCGGCTCGTAGACCAGCGCGGCGTCGTTGAGCTGCAGCTTGTCCAGCGCGTCGCGCAGCAGCGGGTAATCCGAGCCGTCGATCGGGTAGATGCCCGAGAAGACCATCGGCTTCGGTTCCTTGTACCCGGACAGCGGCTCGGTGGCGCCCTTGTTCTGCGCGGTGATCGTGTCGCCGACCTTCGACTGGCGCACGTCCTTCACGCCGGTGATCAGGTAGCCCACCTCGCCCGGGCCGAGGCCGTCGGCGGGCTTGGGCTCCGGCGAGATGACGCCGATCTCCAGCAGTTCGTGCGTGGCCCCGGTGGACATCATCAGGATGCGCTCGCGCTTGGAGAGGTAGCCGTCGACCACCCGGACGTAGGTGACCACGCCGCGGTACGAGTCGTAGACCGAGTCGAAGATCATCGCGCGGCTCTTGCCCTCGGCGTCGCCGGTCGGCCGCGGCAGCGTGCGCACCACGTGGTCGAGCAGCTCGGGCACGCCCTGGCCGGTCTTGCCGGAGACCTTCAGCACCTCCTCCGGCTCGCAGCCGATCAGCTTGGCGAGCTCCTCGGCGTACTTCTCCGGCTGCGCGGCCGGCAGGTCGATCTTGTTGAGCACCGGGACGACGGTCAGGTCGTTCTCCAGCGCCATGTACAGATTGGCGAGGGTCTGCGCCTCGATCCCCTGGGCCGCGTCCACCAGCAGGATCGCGCCCTCGCACGCGGCCAGCGAGCGGGAGACCTCGTAGGTGAAGTCGACGTGCCCCGGCGTGTCGATCATGTTCAGCACGTGCGTCGCGCCGTCCACCCGCCAGGGCAGCCGGACCGCCTGCGACTTGATGGTGATGCCGCGCTCGCGCTCGATGTCCATCCGGTCCAGGTACTGCGCGCGCATCTGCCGCTCGTCGACCACGCCGGTCAGCTGAAGCATGCGGTCCGCCAGCGTGGACTTGCCGTGGTCGATGTGCGCGATGATGCAGAAGTTGCGGATCAGCGCCGGGTCCGTCTTGGACGGCAACGGGATGTCGGTCGGCAGGGCAGGCACGCGGAAATCCATTCGGCTGGTAGGGACCAAGACCTATCGTCCCATGACCAAGCCGTGGACCGTAATTTGCCGGACGGCGCGAGTATGTCGGGCGGGACTGGCAGAATTCCGCGCATGAGTCCCGTGAGCCGCAGCCGCAAGCCGAAGCGCCCGCACAAGCCCGTGCAGCACGCACCCGCGTCCCCGTACGCCAAGTTCCTCGACGAGGCCAAGGCCCTGCTCGACCCGGAGACCGAGGTCGTCGAGGCCGAGCTGTGGGGCTCCTTCGCGCTCGGCGCCCTGTTCGAGACCTCCTGGTTCGGCGAGGACGAGTCCGACGACGAGGACCCGGACGACGTCTTCGAGGAGCAGTTCGGCGAGCTCGTCGAGTACTTCGGCAAGCAGAAGCGGCGGCCGGAGGCGCTGGCCGGGCTGCGCGCGCTGGCGATGGTCGGCGAGGACTGGACCCGCGAGGAGGCGCTGCGCGCGGCGGACGAGCTGGCCGCGGCGGGCGTGAAGGAGCCGGGCTGGCTGCAGCGGGCCGACGAGGTCGAGCCGACCTCCGTCTTCCGCGCGGGCGACCTGTTCGGCGACGCGGGCACGATCAACCTGGGCTTCAAGCGCGGCGGCGAGGAGCACACCGTCAGCTGCTACGTGGCCGACCGCGGCGGCCCGGTGCTGGAGCGGGTGCTCGTGGTGCCCGGCGGCGCGGCCGAGCTGGCCCGCGGGATGCGCGCGAACGAGGAGGGCGAGGGCCGGCTGCACATCAGCGAGCTGACGGCCGTGCAGGCGCGCACGCTGCTCGCCGAGGCGCTGGACCGGCTGCTGTCCGAGGGCCCGGAGGACCCGGAGGAGCTGCTCGCGATCGCCGAGGAGGCCGGGCTCGACCCGGAGGAGCTGGAGATGACCAGCCCGGTCGGGCTGTGGGCGCTGCTCGCGGCGCGGCTCGAACTGCTGCCGGAGCCCGCGGTCTCGGACACCGCCGTGGGCAGCGCCGAGGACGTGCGGGAGACCGCGGAGGCCTTCGTCGCCTCGAAGTACGCGGCCGACCTGTCCGACCCCGAACTGGCCGGCGCGCTGGCCACCGTCTTCGGCGACGTGGCGGCCCTGAGCGACCGCACGGCCGTCGGCTTCGGCCCGATCAGCCTGGGCGGCTACCTGCTGGACGAGTTCGCCGAGACCATCGAGCTGACCGAGGTCGAGGCGATGCTCGTGCCGGCCGTGCTCGCCGCGTGGGCCGAGTTCACCAACGAGCGCCGGGGCCTGGGCGAGGAGGGCCTGCGGCTGTGGCGCGAGGCGCTGCCGGACCTCTCCCGCGCGTTCACCCAGGTCTACCTGGACGACGACGTGGTGGAGCTGCGCGAGGAGTACGAGGCCATCCCGATCCGCGACTACAAGGTCAACGCGGGGATGGACCTGTCCGAGGTGCTGCAGCAGCTGGTGGACGAGGCGCGCGGCGGCGACGAGGACGAGGAAGACGAGTACGAGTTCGAGGACGTCGCGGACGAGGACGAGGAGTAGGCGGCGACGTGGCGCAGACCGGGAGCGTCCGCTTCCTGCACACCGCGGACTGGCAGCTGGGGATGACCCGGCACTGGCTCGGCGAGCATCAGGGCGCGTACGACCGGGCCCGGATCGGCGCGATCCGGCGGGTCGGGCGGGTGGCCGAGGAGCAGGGCTGCGAGTTCATCGTGGTCTGCGGCGACGTCTTCGAGTACGCGCAGGTCAAGCCGCGTACCGCGGAACCGGCGCTGGAGCGGCTGAACGCGCTGCCGGTGCCGGTGTACCTGCTGCCGGGCAACCACGACCCGCTGACCGAGTCGGGGCTCTACCGCTCGGACTGGTTCCGGCAGCAGGCGGGACCGAACGTGCGCGTGCTGGCCGAGGCCGGCCTGGTCGAGGTGCGTCCGGGCGTGGAACTGCTGGTCGCGCCGTGGTTCTCCAAGCAGGCCCCGGCCGAGCAGATCGACCGGCTCGCGGCCCGGTTCGACCCGGTGCCGCCGGGCACGGTGCGGATCGCGCTCGGACACGGCGGCGTCGACTCGCTGGCCGCGGCGCTGACCGTGGACCCGATCTCGACGTCGGCGCTGGAGGCGGCCGTCACACAGCGCCGGGTGGACTACGTGGCGCTGGGCGACCGGCACTCGAAGTTCTCCGTCGGCGGCTCGGGGCGCGTCTGGTACTCCGGCAGCCCGGAGCCGACCGCGACGCGCGACCCGGATCCCGGCCACGTGCTGGTGGTCGAGCTCGGGCCCGAGCGCGCGATCGAGGTGACGCCGCATCAGGTCGCCACGTGGACGTTCCGCGAGCAGCGCTTCGAACTGGCCGAACCCGAGGACGTGGACACGGTCTTCGACTGGCTGGACGCGTTCCCGGAGAAGGCCGACACGGTCGCGAAGCCGATCCTCTCCGGCGTGCTCGGGCTGGCCGACTCGGAGCGGCTGCGCGCCGGGCTGGAGAGCCGGGGCCACCGGTTCGCGGCGATCCTGGAGTCGGGTCGCAGTACGCTGCGCGCCCGGCCGGAGGACGCGGACCTGGCGGACCTCGCGCTCACCGGCTTCGTCGCCGAGGCCGCGACGGCGCTGCGCGACCAGGGCGGCGAGGCGGCGAACGACGCGCTGCGGCTGCTCATCCGGCTGGCCGGGAACTGAAGGGGCGGTAACCGAGATGCTGCGGGTGCACCGGGTCGGGCTGACCGACTTCAAGGGCGTGGAGACGCGCGTGGTGGAGTTCAGCGAGCACGGGATCACGCTGGTCTCGGGGCCGAACGAGATCGGCAAGTCCTCGCTGGTGGACGCGTTGGACCTGCTCATCGACATGCGCGCGAGCTCGAAGCACAGCCGCGTGGTCGCCGCCCGGCCGACCGGCCGCGACGTCGGCCCGACCGTGGAGGCCGAGCTCACCCTCGGCCCGCACCGGCTCGTCTACCGCAAGCGCTGGCTGCGCACGCCGCTGACCGAACTGCACGTCATCAGCCCGGTCCCCGCGCAGTACAGCGGCGACACGGCGCACGAGCGTTTCAACAACCTATTGATGGAAAACGGCGTCGACAAGGACCTGTGGCGCAGGCTGCGGGTGGACCAGGGCGCGCCGCTGGGGCAGGCGTCGGTCGGCGGTTACGCCTCGGTGCCCGCGATGGCGGGCGAGGCCGAGCAGCTGGCGTCGGTGCAGCGCGGCCCGGAGGAGGAACTGTTCGAGCGGGCGAAGGCCGAGTACGAGCGGTACTTCACCGAGAAGCGCAACCAGCCGACCGGCGACTTCAAGGCCGCGCGCGAGGCGCTGGACGAGGCGTGCGCCAAGGCCGAGGAGGCGAGGGTCGCGCTCGCCGATGCCGAGGGCGACCTGACGGAGTTTCAGCGGACGTGGCGCCAACTCGGCGAGGGGACCACGGAGCTGACGGCGGCGACCGAGCGGCTGCGCGAGTTCGAGCAGCGGCAGAAGGAGGCCGTCGAGGCGGAGACGCGGCTGCGCGAGCTGGACGCGGCGCTCGCGGAGGCCGAGGCGATCGCGCTGCAGGAGGCCGAGGTCGCGCGCCTGGGCGACCGGCTGGCCGAGCACGAGGCCGAGGCCGGCGCCAAGCAGTCGGAACTGGCGGCGGCGGAGCAGGAGTCGACGCAGGCCGAGGCGGCGCTGCGGGAGTGTGTCGGGCAACGCGAGGCAGCGAAGACGGCGGCCCGGCTGGCGGCCGAGGAGGTCGCGTGGCGCCAGGACGAGGCGCAGGCCGACCAGCTGGAGGCGGTGCTCAGCCGGGTCGAGGCGGCCCAAGCCCGGCTCGACGAGGCCGAGAACAAGCTGACCGTCTGCAAGGTCACCGACAAGGTCCTGGCCGAGATCGACGCCGCACACCGCGCGTGGGAGAAGGCGCACGACCAGCTCACCGCCAACGCCGCCACAGTCGCCGTCACGCAGCTCGGCGAGGCTCCGGTGCTGGTGGACGGCGCCGAGTCAGCAGAGAGCGAATTCCCGCTGCCGGTGTTGGAAGCCCGCACCGTCGAGGTGCCGGGCGCCGTGCGGGTCGTGGTGATGCCAGGCAGCGGTGAGAAGGCAAGGCGGGCGGCCGAGCGCGAGACCGGCGACGTGTACCGCGAGCTGTGCGCACGAGCGGGCGTCCCGGACATCGCCGCCGCACGCGAGGCCGAGCAGACCTGGCGTTCGGCCCGCGAGGAACGCCAGAACGCGCTGACCGCCATCGAAGCCGCGTTGTACGACGAGTCCGCCGACCAACTGCGCTCCAAGCTCGGCGCCCTGCGCACCCGCATCGCCGCGTACGTGGCCGGACTGCCGGGCGAGCACGTCCGCTCGGCGGATCTGGCGGCGGCGCAGACGGCTGAGTTGGCGGCGCGTGGCGCGGCGGAGGTGGCCGAGGATCGGCGGCGGCAGGCGGAGGACGCGGCGAAGCGGCAGGAGAGTCGCGTCAGCACGCTGCGAGCGGAGCAGACGGGCGCGGTACGTGCCGCGCGGG
The DNA here is from genome assembly GCA_035493475.1 of Actinospica sp. GTDB lineage: Bacteria > Actinomycetota > Actinomycetes > Streptomycetales > Catenulisporaceae > Actinospica. Next base: position 8,511 of record DATJIF010000068.1, on the reverse strand, counting down.
ACGCGGGGACCGAGCTGGAGCTCGCGCGTAAGCGCCTCAGCGATCTCGGCACGCCGCTGACCGAGGCGGAGTTGATGCGGACGCGTGGTGCGCGGGATACGACGGCCGAGCAGTTGGCGCGGCTGGATCCGGAGCATCTGACCTCGCAGCTCGACAACCAGCGTCGCCTGGTGCCCGACCTGGAGCAGGCCCAGAACGAGCGGCGGCTGCGGCTCGAGGTGCTCGGCGACCGGCTCGCGCGGCACGGGCAGGCGGCACCCGAGGAGCAGTTGGCGCTGGCCGAGACGGAGCGGGAGCGGGCGCAGCGTGCCTACGACGCGCTCAACCGGCGCGCGAAGGCGGCTGAGCTGCTGTTCGGCACGTTGAGCAGCCACCGCGAGGCCGCCCGGAACCGGCACACGACGCCGTTCCGGCAGCGGGTCGAGCGGTTCGCGCAGCGGCTGTTCAGCCAGGACGTGCACGTGGAGATCGGCCCGGACCTGACGATCGCGTCGAAGACCGTGGGCGGCGTGACGGTCCCCTTCGACTCGCTCTCGGCGGGCGCCCGCGAGCAGCTGAGCCTGCTCGCGCGTATCGCCTGCGCGGACCTGGTCGGCTCGGTCCCGCTGATCCTGGACGACGTGCTCGGCCACTCGGACCGCGGCCGGCTGGAGGACGTGGCGGTGATCCTCGCCGGAGTCGCCGACCGCACCCAGATCATCCTGCTCAGCCACGAGCCCGGCCGCTTCCCGATCGCCGGGATCCACCGCGTGGAGCTGTGACGACGGTCCGGAGCACCCGGACCCCGCTGGTAGACTGGTCGATCGCGTGGCCTCGTAGTGCGGTGTTGCCAGCCTGAAGCAAAGCAGTGGTGACAAGACATCGCACGGTCGGCCCGAGGTCGACTCGCCGCGCTAACCACCAAGAAGTGACAGGAAGAGGCTGTTTTTCTCCATGGCTAACATCAAGTCGCAGATCAAGCGCATCAAGACGAACGAGAAGGCGCGGCTGCGCAACAAGGCGTACAAGTCCGAGCTGAAGACCGCGATCCGTCGCACCCGCGAGGCCGTCGCCGCCGGCGACGCCGCGAAGGCGCAGGAGGCGGCCGCGTACGCGTCCCGCAAGCTGGACAAGGCCGTCTCGAAGGGCGTCATCCACGCCAACCAGGCCGCCAACAAGAAGTCCGCGCTGGCCAAGGCCGTCAACGGCCTGAGCGCCTGATCGCTCGCACGCTGATCGAAGTCCGGGCCCCGTTCGTCACCTGACGAGCGGGGCCCGGACTTTTTCGCACTACGACCACGGCTACAGCGACAGGACGAGCTTCTCCAGCGCGTAGTACGGGTCGGCCGCCGCGCCCTTGACCGCGGCGTCGGTGTCGGCGACCGCGCGCAGCCCGGCCGACAGGCGTCCCGGGTTCCAGCTGCGGGCCTGCTTGCGGAGCTTGTCTATCTGCCACGGCGGCAGACCGAGGTCCTTCGCCCCGCCGCCGGCGGCCGCGACCTTGCCGAGGCGGCGCAGGCCGGTGGCGAACGCGCTCACGATCAGCACCGGCGCGACACCGGTGTCCAGCGCGAAGCGCAGCTGCTCCAGGGCCTCGAACCGCTTGCCCTCGATCGCCAGGTCCGCGATCGCGAAGCCGGAGACCTCGGCGCGGCCCTGGTAGTACTTCGCCACCGTCGCCTCGTCCACCGTGCCCTCGGTGTCGGCGACCAGCTGGCTCGCCGCGGCGGCGAGTTCGCGCAGGTCGGACCCGATCGCGTCGGACAGCGCGCGCGCGGCGTCGTCCGAGATCGAGCGCTTGACCCGCTTGAACTCGGCCTTGACGAAGCCGATCCGGTCGCCGGGCTTGCCCAGCTTCGGGCAGTCCACGAGGTTGGGCTTGCGCTTCTTGACCGCGTCGAGGAACGCCTTGCCCTTGACCCCGCCGCCGTGCACCAGGATCAGCACCGTGGTGTCCGCCGGGTCGGCCAGGTAGCGCGTCACCTCGGTCGTCTGCTCGGCCGTCAGATCCTGCACGCCGCGCACGACGACCACCTTGGCCTCGCCGAACAGCGACGGCGAGACCAGTTCGGCGAAGCCGCCCGCCGCGAGCTGGCCCGGCACCACGTCGCAGATCTCGACGCTCGGGTCCTGCGCGCGGGCCGCGGCCACCACCTCGGCCACGGCCCGGTCGGCGAGCAGCTCCTCCGGGCCGGTGACCAGCGTCAGCGGCGGGACGACGGTCACGACTCTCCGGCGGCGTCCGCACCGGCGGCCGAGCCGCCCGCGGCGCCGTCCAGGGCCGCCTCCACCTTGGCGGCGGCGCAGACCCAGGCGAGCGCGAAGGCCTCCTCGTGCCAGGCGTCGTAGCGGCCGGACTTGCCGCCGTGCCCGGCCGAGTCGATCTCCGTCTTCAGCAGGATGTCCCGGCTCTGCCCGTTCAGCGCCGTGGCACGCAGCCGGGCGATCCACTTGGCGGGTTCGTGGTAGCCGACCCGGGTGTCGTTGACACTGGTGCGCGCCAGGATCGGCGGGTAGGCCACCGCGGCCACGTTCTCGTACGGGCTGTACTCCTTCATGTACTGGTACACCTCGGCGGACTCGAGCGGGTTGCCCCACTCGTCCCACTCCATGACCGTCAGCGGCAGGCTCGGGTCCAGGATCGTGTTCAGCGCGTCCACGAACGGCACCTCGGCGAGCACGCCCGCCCACAGCTCCGGCGCCAGGTTCGCGATCGCGCCCATCAGCAGGCCGCCCGCGGAACCGCCGCGCGCGACGATGCGGTCGGGGGCCGACCAGCCCTCGGCGACCATCGCCCGGCCGCAGGCCACGAAGTCGGTGAAGGTGTTCTTCTTGTGCAGCAGCTTGCCCTGCTCGTACCAGTACCGGCCCATCTCGCCGCCGCCGCGGATGTGCGCGATGGCGAAGACGAAGCCGCGGTCGAGCAGGCTCAGGCGCGCGACGGAGAAGTACGGATCCATCGACGCCTCGTACGAGCCGTAGCCGTAGAGCAGGCAGGGCGCCGTGCCGTCCGGCTCCAGGCCCTTGCGGTGCACGACGGAGATCGGCACCCGGGTGCCGTCCTCGGCCGTCGCCCACACGCGGCGCTGCTCGTACTGCTCCGGATCGAAACCGCCGAGCACCGGCTGCCGCTTGAGCAGCGTCAGCTCGCCGCCGGCGATGTCGTAGTCGTACACCGAGAACGGGGTCACCATCGAGCCGTAGCCGATGCGCACGCGGTCGGCGGTGTACTCCGGGTTGCTGCCGGTGTCGACTTGGTAGATCGGCTCGTCGAACTCGATCGGGCGGCCCGCGCTGCTCGGCACGCCGTCCACGATCGGGTGCACGGCGACGCCGGTCAGCCCGTCCCTGCGGTATTCGAGCACGAAGTGGTCCGCGAAGGCCTCGACCTCGAGCAGCCGGACGGCCGGGTCGTGCGCGAGCAGCGGGGTCCACTCGCCGGGCGCGGTGATCGGCGCCGTGGCCAGCTCGAAGTTCTCCTTGCCGTCGCTGTTGTGCACGACGAGCAGCACGTCCCGGTCCGGGTCGGTCGGGTGGGCCCAGTGGTCCACCGCGTACTCGACGCCGGTCTCCCGCTCCTTGACCACCCGGAACTCGCCGGTCGGGTCGTCCGCGCGCAGCAGCCGGGCCTCGCTGGTGATCTTCGAACCGAGCCCGATCTCGATGTACTTCTCGCTGCGGCTCAGGCCCACGCCCAGCCAGAAGCGCTCGTCCGGCTCCTCGAAGACCAGCACGTCCTGCTCGGCGGCGGTCCCGATCGCGTGGCGGTGTACGCGGTACGGGCGCCAGGCGTCGTCCACGGTCGTGTAGAACAGCACCGAGTTGTCGGCCGCCCACGCCGTGCTGTAGTGCGTGTTCGGGATCTCGTCGGCCAGGTCCTCGCCGGTGGCCAGGTCCCGGATCCGCAGCGTGAAGCGCTCGTCCCCGTCGAAGTCCGTCGAGTACGCCAGCAGCCGGTCGTCCGGGGAGAGGTCGAAGGCGCCCAGCGAGAAGAAGTCGTGCCCCTCCGCGAGCGCGTTGCCGTCCAGCAGGATCTGCTCGCCCGGCAGCGCGGACCCGTCCTCGGACAGCACCGGCGGATTCGGTCCCGTCGCGGCGATCCGGCAGTGGATCGAGTACTGCTTGCCCTCCTCGGTGCGGGCGTAGTGCCACCAGTCGCCCTTGCGGGTCGGCACGGAGAGGTCGGTCTCCTTGGTGCGCCCCTTGATCTCCTGGAAGATCCGCTCGCGCAGCGCGGCCTGGCCCTCGGTGGCCGCGGCGGTGAAGGCGTTCTCGGCCTCGAGGTAGCTCCGGACGTCCTTGTCCTCCTTGTCGAGGAACCAGTAGTAGGGGTCCTCGACGTGGTCGCCGTGCTGGACACGCTCGTGCGGCTGGATTTTCGCGACGGGTGGCTTCATGCCCCGATCCTATGTCCACGATGCGACACGTGGTGGCCTGACGGGGCCCGTCCCCGGGGACGGCACTGTGGCCGCGCGGGCGCAGAAGCGGGTCGTCATGCGCGACGGCAGGCTTGAGGAGTAGTGGTTGCCTCGGCGGTGGCCGTGGCGGCCGCGCGAGTGTGAGGTGTAGGTCGGGCTGGGCGGGGCGGTCGGCAGCGTGCCGTCGCCCCGGTCGGCCTCGACCGGGATGGCCGCGTCGGCCGCGCCCGGCGCGCTGATCAGGACCATGCCGTCGAGGTCGGTGCGGTAGACGCGCGCTCCGTCCGCACCCGCGAGGTAGACCGTGCGCGCGTTCGGGTGGCCGTACGGATTACCCAGGCCGACGGAGATGACGCTGAGGCTCGGCGAGACGGCGGCGAGGAAGTCCGGATCCTGCTTCGCGCTGCCGTGGTGCGGCACCTTGAGTACGTCGGCCTTCAGGTACTGTCTGCGGTCCCGCAGCAGGATCTGCTGAACCGGCGTTTCGATGTCGCCTGTCAACAGGATGTGGAAAGGCGCGCCGTGCACGTCCACGGTGACGGCCATGACGATGGAGTCGTTGTTGGGCCCCGAGTTCTCGCTCGGGCCGTCCTCGGCCATGTTCCCGTCGCCCATGCCCGAGTCGTGGAGCGGGTTCTCGGCCTGCGGCCACAGCACGCGCCACGAGACGTCGCCGAGCCGCCGCTGCTCGTCGGGCCGGACGCGGACGACCGGGACGTGCGCGGCCGCCGCGAGCCGGTTCACCAGGGCGGCTCCGGACGGCGGGTCATCGACGGTGGTCGTCTCGATTTCGCCGATCCTGCGGCCTTGGAGCAGGCCGGGGAGCCCGTCGACGTGGTCGGCATGGAAGTGGGTGAGGATCGCGAGGGGAACGTCGGTGATACCGAGTCGCCGGGCACATGTGTCCTCCTTGGCGGGGTCGGGGCCGGTGTCCACGGCGATCGCCGTGTGCGGGCCGAGATTCAGGAACATCCCGTCGCCCTGGCCGATGTCGCAGACGGCCAGCGCCCAGGGTTCGGCCGGGGTGGACGGGGTGGAGAGTTGGCGGATCAGCGGGATGGCGGCGAGGCCGACGAGGAGCAGGCAGGACGCGATGACGATGAGGTGGCGGCGATGCGGCGTCATACGGGGCTCCGTCGGTCGTGGATGCGGTGCAGCGAGCGGGTGAGTCGGCGGCCGATGGCGTACGCGGCGAGCAGGGCGCACATGCCGACCAGGCCGGTCGGCCATGGGACCTTGGCTCCCGGGACGTGCGCGACGCCGTGGGCCACGAGGCAGATCCACCGCGTCGGCCACTGCGCGAGCCAGGCGGCGACGTGGCCCGCCGGCGGCCAGAGCGCGTATCCGGCCATCGCGGCGACGCCGAGCACGGTGGCGGGCGGCGCGGCCGGGACGGCGAGGATGTTGGAGGCGACGGCGTAGAGCGGCAGCGATCCGGTGAAGGTGACGAGCAGCGGCTCGCAGTAGACCTCGGCGGCTGCCGTGTACGCGGCGGTCGTGGCGATCCAGTGCGGCACGTGGTAGACCGCGTACAGGGTGTCGCGCCAGTTGGGAGCGCTGATCAGCAGCCCGGCCGTGGCGGCGACGGAGAGCACGAAGCCGTATTGGTGCGCGAGCCAGGGATCGATCAGCAGCAGGATGAGCGCGGCGCCGGCGGTCGCCGTCAGGCCGCGGAATCGGCGGCCGGTGGACAGCGCGACGCTCGCCAGCAGCGCGGTCACGGTCGCGCGGACCATCGGCGGTCCGGGACGGGCCAGGGCGGTGAATCCGAGCGCGAGCACGGCGGCGAGGAGGGGCAGTGCGTGGGCGCGGAGGCCCGCGTATCGGGCGAGTGGGAGAACGGCTGCGGAGAGGAAGACCAGGTTCTCGCCGGAGACGACCACTAAGTAGCTGAGGCCTGCGGTTTTGAGGTCGGCGGTCGTCGTGGGCGGGACGGCACTCGTGTCGCCGAGGGTGAGGGCGGGGAGCACGGCGGCCGGCTCGTCGGGGAGGTCGGCGACGGCGTGGTGCAGGTCGGTGCGGAGGGCGCCCGCGAGGCTCTGGACGAGGCTGGGTCCGCCGATGATGCGGGGCGGCTGATTGACCGTCAGTGTCGCTGCGTCGCCGCTTGCCGGGTCCTTGGGCGGCATCAGGCGGCCGATGAGCTGGACGTGCATGGACGGCAGGAGCGTCGACCACGTGTCGGAGGAGTCGGGGTGGGCCAGGACGGTGGCTTGGGAGTGGACGTTCAGGTCTCTGCCTTGGGCGGAGATGGACTCGATGCGGACGGGGAGCAGGATGATTCCCTTGACGGGCTTGGGATCGCCGGTCACGTCCGCTGTCACGGTCACGCGGGAGTGGGACAGGGCGAGTTCGGAGATGGGGCCCAGGCGCAGGGCGTAGACGTGTAGGGCGGCAGAGGTTGCCAAGGCCGCGGCAACTAAGAGGGTGGTGGCTACGGGGATCAGGGGCGAGGAGCGGCGTGCGAGGGCGATGGTCGCGATGCCGGCTACTGCCGCGGACGCGGAGCACGTGAGGGTGGCGGCGGGGGCGTGGGTGAGGCCGAGGCGCGTGGCCAGCCAGCCGGCGAGTACCGGCGGGAGCAGGCGCAGGTCGGCTGCGGGCGGATGCGTTCGGCTCACGGTTCGGCACCCGCCTACAGCGCGACCATCGGCGCGATGTTCTCGAACCGCTGCCCGCCGAAGCCGCTGACCTGCCGCAGCTCGTCCACGCTGTGGAAGGCGCCGTGCTCGGTGCGGTAGTCCACGATGCGCTGGGCGAGCACCGGGCCGATGCCGGGGAGTTGTTCGAGGTCTTCGATGCCCGCCGTGTTCAGGTGCACGGGTTGGGCGCCGCCGGTTCCGGCCCTGCCGCGGGACTTCTTGCCGCGGCCCGACGGTGAGCCGGGATCGACCTGCGGCGGCGGGGTGACGCCGACCAGCACCTGCTCGCCGTCGCTCAGGATCTGGGCCTGGTTGAGCGAGGTCAGGTCGGTGCCGGGCAGTGCGCCGCCCGCGGCGCTCAGGGCGTCCAGGATCCGCGAGCCGCTGGGCAGGGTGCGCACGCCGGGCCTGGCCACCTTGCCCTCGACGTCGACGATGACTCCGGCGGCGGACCCGGTGGGCGCGGCGGTGGCGATCGGGATCGAGGGGACGGACTCGGCCGCGGGCGAGCCCGGCAGGTCGCGGTCGCCGGTGCCGAGGCCGAGCGGACGCTCGCGGGCCACGGACATCTCGTGCGGCTTGGCGCGCAGCACCGCCCAGCCGCCGATCAGCAGCGCGCCCAGCAGAACACTGACGGCGAGCACGATGCCGGTCGTCCGGTCCACCGCCCAGCGTCCGCGCAGCGTCGTCGGCAGCCGGTCCTCGATCGCGGACCGGAGCCGGTCGCGGCGGGAGATCACCGGCGGCAGGAGGGAGGCGGACGCGGCCCCGCCGAGGTGCGCGGAACCGTCGCCGGACACGTAGGGGGCCGCGCCGACGCCTTCCGCCTGCGGGGTCGCCCAGCGCCAGTGCCTGTCGTTCTGAGTCATGATCCGGACGCTAGGCGGCGCGCCCGGCCCTCGTCTCCTGCCCGTCCGCAGGCTGTGGACGAAGTGCGGGGTGTGGATAACGGCGACACACATTCGGCTCAGCGACTCGTAGCACCATGCCGCCGAAACGGTGAGGGTCTTCGGGGCGAGCCCGCTGTCCGCTGAGCGATCTTCGGCTATCGTGCGATTTATGACTGGCCCGACGGTGGTGGTGACGGACTCGACGGCGTGCCTCACGGCGGAGCGGGCGGCCGCGGCGGGCATCGTCGTGGTGCCGCTGCAGGTGGTGATCGGGACCGACTCGTACACCGAGGGCACGGCGCGGGCGCAGACCGCGCTGATGGCCGCGCTGCGGCGCAGGCAGCCCGCCACCACCTCGCGTCCCTCCCCCGAGCAGTTCGCCGCGTGCTACCGGGAGCTGGCCGAGCAGGGCGCGGGCGGCATCGTCTCGGTGCACCTGTCCGAGCAGCTGTCCGCCACCGGCGAGGCCGCCCGGCTGGCCGCGAAGAGCGCGCCGGTGCCGGTCGAGGTGGTCGACTCGCGCAGCCTCGGCATGGGCCTGGGCTACGCCGCGCTGACCGCCGCCGAGCAGGCCGCTGCGGG
>DATJIF010000067.1:0-8511 GCA_035493475.1 Actinospica sp. | reverse complement strand
TCCTGGAGCAGGCCGTGGACCGCGCCGCCGTGCGCTACGACAAGGACGGCGACCAGCACTACGACGTGGCCTCGGCGCTGATCAAGTCGATCCGCGGCTCGGACGTGGACGCCGCGCTGCACTACCTCGCGCGGATGATCGAGGCGGGGGAGGACCCGCGCTTCATCGCCCGCCGGCTGGTGATCTCGGCGAGCGAGGACATCGGCCTCGCCGACCCCTCCGCGCTGCCGACGGCCGTCGCGGCGATGCAGGCGGTGTCCTTCATCGGCTGGCCGGAGGCGCAGCTCTCGCTGTCGCAGGCCGTGATCGCGCTCGCCCTCGCGCCGAAGTCCAACGCCGCGACGGTCGCGATCGGCGCCGCGCTCGCCGACGTGCGCGCGGGCAAGGCCGGCCCGGTCCCGCCGCATCTGCGCGACTCGCACTACAAGGGCGCGAAGAAGCTGGGCCACGGCACGGAGTACGTCTACCCGCACGACCTGCCGAACGGCGTCGCCGCGCAGCAGTACGCGCCGGACGTGATCCACGGGACCCGCTACTACCGGCCGACGCGGCACGGCGTCGAGGAGCGTTACGCGGACCGGGTCGAGAAGCTGCGCTCGCTGCTCGGGCTGCCCGACCCCGGGTCCGACTCCGACGAGGAGCGGGAGAGCTGATTGCCCAGGAACACGATCAGCAGCATGAAGAGCACGAAGACGCCGGTGACGATGACGGACCACGTCGCCACGTGCGTGTAGCCGCCGGGCTGCGTCGGGTCCAGGAAGTCGTACGGCCACCAGCGCACGATCGGCCCGCGGATGAGCGAGACGGCGAGATAGAGGATCGGGAAGACCAGCCACGCGCTGGCCCGGCCGTAGCCGAGGCGCGTCCTCGGCGGCGAGACCAGCCAGTCGAGCAGCAGCACGACGGGCATCACGCCGTGCACGATGTAGTTCTGCCACTTGATCGTCTGGGCGTCGATCGTGTTCGCCAGCAGCGCCCAGTACACGAGCCCCGTGATCACCAGGTACAGCACGGCCGCGCCGCGCGCCAGGTCGGACGCTCCCGGCCGTCCGCGCAGCACCGCGCTCCCGCCGGCCAGCAGCAGGAACGCGCCGAACAGGTTCGACAGGTTGGTGAAGTAGAACCAGAAATCGGTCGTGTAGCCGGTGTGGATGTCGCGGTCGTAGCCGACCGTGAGAGCCGTCAGCCCGAGCAGTCCGAACGCCACCCGCAGTACGCCCACGGTTCTCTGCTTAGTCACGGGAGCAAAGGTAAGGGGCTGAGGGTCCGCGGCGCCAGACTCGGACCTCGTGATCTACGTCCGGTCGCTCGCCAGCATCGCCATCGTGTGCGCGTCGATCCACTCGCCGTCCCAGAGCAGCGCCTGCCGCTTCGTCCCCTCGTGCACGAAGCCGACCTTCTCGTACACGTGCCGGGCGCGCGGGTTGAAGTCGTAGACCTCGAGCTCTACGCGGTTGAGCCCGACGGTGTCGAAGGCGTGCGCCAGAACCAGCCGCGTGGCCTCGGTGCCGAAGCCGCGGCCGAACGCGCGCGGGCCGATGAGACAGATCCGGAAGCCGCAGGAGCGGTTGTCGGTGTCCAGGCCGTTGAGCACGACCTCGCCGACGTACGTGCCGGTCGCGCGCTCGATGACGGCGAGGTCGAGCCGGTCGTCGTGGTCGGCGCGCGTGGCGTACCACTGTTCGGCGAGGTCCGGGTCGATATCGCTGTGCGTGCCGGTGAGCCGCGTGCCCTCCGGCTCGTTGAGCAGCTCGATCAGTCCGGGCACGTCCTCGACCGTCACCGGCCGCAGTTCGACCAGTTCGCCGCTCAACGTCGGCTTGTCGGCGAAGGACAGTGCCGCGGTCATGCGTTCGCTCCCGCCGGTGAGTGCTCCTCGAACATGCGCCGCGTCACGGCCTCGCGCCGCCGCACGGCCTGCGCCGCGAGCCCGGCCAGCGCGATCACGCAGACCAGCGAACCGATCGCGGCCATGCCCCAACCGGGACCGCCCGCGTCGATGAACACGCCGACCAGCGGTGCGCCGATCGCGCCGCCCACCGTCAGCGCGGCGGCGTGCATCCCCATCGCCTGCCCGCGCTGCTCCGCCGGAACCGCGCGGCTCACGGCGTCCACCGTCGAGGCTATCGTCGGCGCGCAGGCGAGCCCGGCCGGGATCACCGCCAGGCACAGCAGCCACCACGACGCGGCCGTGCCGACCGGAATGCTCAGCGCGCCGAGCAGGAGCAGCAGCACGATCGCCGACAGCGGCCTGGGCATCGCCCCGTGCACGAAGCCGCCGACCAGCGACGCCGCGCACCACGTGATCACGACGATCCCGGCCCACGAGATCTCCCCGTGCCCGCGCAGCACCGCGACGATCGCCACGTCCGTCGCCGCCAGCATCATGCAGGCCGCCGCGCACACCGCGAGGACCATCAGGAACCCCGGCGCCAGCCAATGCGATCGAGTCTGTTCCACAGCAGCGGACCGTGCGGCAGCCGGACGCCGCTCACCCATCCGCGGGTTGTACGCGTACAGCACCGCCGCGCTCAGCCCCAGACCGAAGCCGAGCACCCGCAGCGTCGAGGTCGCCTCGCCGAGCTGCGTGATCGCCAGCACCGCGAGCGCGGGCCCGACCATGAACGACAGCTCCACGGCCATCGAGTCCAGCGAGAACGCCTGCCGCCGCACCGACTCCGGCACGCGGGCGGCCAGCGACTGCCGGACCAGCGTCGGCACCGGCACCTGCAACGCGCCGCAGGGGACCGCCGCGGCGAGCAGCGCCGGGTAGGGCAGCACCGGCACCAGGTTCCAGAACAGCAGCGAGACCACGCCGGTCAACAGCAGCACCGGCCGCGGCCCGTGCCGGTCCACCGCCCGCCCGACCAGCGGCGAGCCGAGCGCGAGACCCACCGTGAACGCCGCCGTCGCCGCGCCCGCCTCCGCGTAGCTGCGGTGCCGGTCGAGCACGACGCTCAGGGTCAGCGCGGTGGTCCACGCCGTCCCCGGGATCCGGGCGATCAGCGAGACCAGCATGAAGGCGCGCATGCCGGGCAGCGCGAGAACGGACTTGTAACGGGCGAGATGCATCTGGGTCTCCTACTTCCTGGCCCATCCTCGCAGACGCCCCCGACAATCTCGAAATATTTACCGCCCGCCCCGCGCTATACCCCGCAGGGTATAGGTCCGCCACGGAAGGAACGGTCATGGCAAGCAGCGATGTGCACACGGTTGAGCTGACGAAGGAGAACTTCGACGAGAAGGTCGGCGCGGAGGGCACGATGCTGGTCGACTTCTGGGCCTCCTGGTGCGGCCCCTGCCGCCAGTTCGGCCCCGTCTTCGAGCGCGCCGCAGAGCGCAACCCCGACCTCGTCTTCGGCAAGGTCGACACCGAGGCCCAGCCCGAACTGGCCGCCGCCTTCGAGATCCGCTCGATCCCGACCCTGATGATCGTCCGCGACGGCGTCATCGTCTACGCCCAGCCCGGCGCCCTGCCCGAGCCCGCCCTCGACGAGCTGATCACCAAGGCCCGTGACCTCGACATGGACGAGATCCGCGCCAAGATCGCCGAAGCCAAGGCCGCGCAGACCGCATAACGCGCCGCCGGCTCGCAAGCCGACGCCGCCGGTCGGTCACGTCAGCAGCCGAGCCACTGGACCGCGCGGCCGGTGAAGAAGTTGGTCGTGCCCGCGGCGGTGCCTCGGTCGGAGACGGTGTACACCCAGCCCGTCACCGGGACGATCCGGCCGTCGCGGTGCACGAGCTCGCCGCCCGCGACGCCGATCGTGCCCTGGTGGTTGATCGAGAGCGCTTGGCCTTCGACATTCGGCCACGTCTTGAGCCGCCCGGTGCGCAGATTCCACTCGGCCAGCTCGCTCGTTCCGGTCGTGGGGTCGATCACGTCGCCCACGGCCATGCCGCCGCTGACGGCATAGGCCACGCCGTAGGTGCTGCCCGGGGGAACCGGAAGACTGTGCGGGGTTCCGTGCGCGGGCCACACGTACGGAATCGTGGCCGTCGGCGAGATCAGATAGCCGGCCACGGCGCCGTTCGTGTCGATGCCGGACGCGATGGCGGCGTCACCGCTCGGCGTCGCCAGTACCCGTACGACGGCGCCGTGTCGACCGATGGACCACTCGACCGGTATCTGGCCGTCGGACCCGGTGGCTATCCCCACCACGTCGCCGCGCGCGTTGATCGCCAGCGCTTCAGTCGCGTAACCGGGACTCGGCGCGGGTAGCAGCGTGAAGCGGCCGTCGCGGTAGATGAAAGCGTCGGTGTGGAACGAGGACGCGTTCGTCATGCGGTAGCCGACGATCTCGCCGCTGCTGTTGACGGCGTTGAACTGCACCTGCAGGTACGGCTCGAGCGGACGCTGGTCGATCGGCCTCAGCCGTCCGCCGACCCACCGCAGGCCATCGGAGCCGCCGCTGCGGAAACCCACGCCCACGAGGTAGCGCCCCGAGGGATCCCCGCCGTACACCGCCGATTCCGTCGTCCCGGTCGGCACCGGCAGGTCGACGCTCCGGCACGTGGACGAACCCGAAGCCGAGGACGTAGCCGACACCGCCGACGTAGCCGACGCCGCTCCCGGCGCGAAGACGATGAGAGACAGCGCGGCCGACGTTATGCCGATCGTGCGCACCGGCGATCGCAGAGATCTTCCGCCCATGATGCAAGCCCCCTCCTTCGGCTGGCCCGGTCGGCCGGAGTATCCTCCGGCCGACCGCGCTCCGCAAGGGCCCTGATTCGCTGAGTCACTACCTCGGCAGCGAGATGTTGAGTTTCTCGCCGACGGGGCGGTAGCCGATGCTCGCGTAGACCCGCTGGACGGCCTCGTCGGCGGGTTCGAGCCAGACGAGCCGGTAGCCGCGGGCGTGGGCGGCGGCGGTCAGGTGCGCGGAGACGGCGGCGCCGATGCCCCGGCGGCGGAAGCGGGCGTCCACGGCCACACCGCCGAGCTCGGTCATGCCGTCGACGGGGGCGGAGCAGGAGCCGCCGGCCGCGGGCTCGCCGCGGTAGGAGGCGAGCACGACGATGCCGCCGTTCTCGTAGATCCGCCGCGCCCCCGCGCCGGAGCCCGGCTCCGGCTCGCCCGGCTCGCCGAACGCGCGGTGCTGGATCGCGGCGAGGTCGTCGAGGTCGTCGTCGCCGCGCGGTTCCTTGAACTCGAGGCCGGGCAGCGGTTCCGGCACGGCCAGGTTCTGCGGCTGGCAGGCCATCACCGGCGGCCGGTCCTCGATCTCGAAACCGGCGGCGAGCAGCGCCTTCTCCACCGCGGGCGCGCAGGCGGGCAGGTACTCCAGGCGCGGCTTGCGGTCCTGCTGCCGGAAGGTGGCGACGAGCGCCTTGATGTCTTCCTGCGTCGGCTCGGCGTGGTCGTCCGGGATCGCGTAGTTGGCGAACGGACTGGACCAGCTGGGATTGAAACGGGCGACGAACGGCCCGACCCGGACGTGCGAGGGTGCGCGCAGGGCTAGGGTGCGGGCGTGGTGCTGGACGTCGAAGTCCACTGTGGTGAATCCTTCTGTTGGCATGCGGAAGTAAACGTGCATGCCGCCGAAGTCACGTGCGGTGCAGCTAGAACTGTCGGCGGCGCTTCGAGGCGAAGGCAACGACAGGCACAGGCTCAACTCCTGAGATGAATACCCCGTTAGGCGAACGTGGAGATCTTGCCAGGGGGTACCGTCCGGCGCAAGGGGTTTGCACCCCCGCGGCCGGGTTCGAGGGCTCACATGGGCGTACAGGGGAGCGCGCCGGCCCGGCCTCACGCCCCCGGCCGGCGCCGCCAGACCTTGCGCGCGAGCGACTTCGAGACGTCGCCCGCGGTCAGCCGCTGCTCGCTCGGCCTGCGGTCCTCGACCTCCTGCGGCCGCGCCAGGCCCGCGGGCGCCCCGCCGGTGCGCAGCTCGGCCGCCGGCATCGCGCCGCCCACGATCCAGGCGTGCTGCCGGTGTATCGAGGCCACCACGGCCGCCCGCTCGTGCGCGTCGGCGAGCGCACCCTTCGGCAGCCAGTCGTCCGACTCCCAGTTCGCCGCCGTGCTCGCCGGGACCCCGGCCGTGGACGCCGCCGCGGCGATCTCGGCCAGCCGCGGCCGGCGCGCCGGATCCTGCCGCAGCCCGGCCGCTATCAGCTCCCTGAGCGCCTCCGGGCAGTTGCCGGTGCCCGGGTTCAGGATGTCCGCCGGATCGAACGCCACGGACCGTCCGGTGGCCGCGAAGTACAGGATCTCGGCGACGTCGCGCACGTCCTCGGCGAGGATCGCGTCGTTCGAGGCGTAGCGGCCCGGGATCTCGTCCAGCAGCACGCTCGTGGTGCCCTCCCCGCCGCCGCCCTCGATCTCCACCCGGGCGAATCCGAGGTCGACGACGCGCGGGCCCTTCGCGGTGAGCACCACGTCCGCCGGAATCAGGCCTCTGCCGGACAGTCCGACCAGGTGCAGCTCGCTGACCACCTTCGTCAGCGCCAGGGCGAGGCGCCGCACGCCCTCCCGGGGCAGCGCGCCGTACCGGAAGACCGCGTCCGCGAGCGAGGGCCCGGGCTGGTACTCCGCGGCCTGCCACAGCTTGTGCTGGGCGAACCCGGCGCCGACCACGGGCGCCACGAACTCGCAGTGCATCGAGCGGGCCACGGTCACCGCCCGCAGGAACCGCGCCCTGGCCTTCGGATCCGAACCCACGCCGAAGCGGAACACCTTGACCGCCACCGCCTGCCCGGCGGCGGTGTACGCGAGGTACGTCCTGCCGCGCAGGCCGGTCGCGACCATCGCCCGCAACTCGTACGGACTCACGTTCTTCGGCGCGTCGGCCCCGACGGGTTCGAACGCGAATGACCCCACGCGACTCACCATCCAGTTGTCAGTGTTGTCCGTGCAGCGGAGCGGACCCGCGATGCGGACGGCGGACCATGAATACCAGGTGCGGCCGTGGTCCGTGCGCAGCGGTACGGTGACACGCCCTCGTAAGACGCTGCGTGCGCGCCCGCCTACCGGACCCCCTGAAGGGTACGACCGTTCCGACTCCCGGCGCGACAACTCCAGTCCAGCCTGGCGACGGTGGCGGGGCGGAACGCGATATCGTCGGTCCTGCAACCGGGCGAGCGAAGGGACGGACCCCACGGTGTCGGCAGGAGCAGTCGTCGGACTGATTTTCGCGGTCTTCTTCGCGATCGGGGTGGCCTTCCTCTGCGTGGTGCTGTTGCGGCTCTCGCAGGTCCTCAAGGAGACGAAGGACCTCGTCGCGGGCGTCAGCGCGCAGACCACGCCGCTGCTCGGCGAGATCACCACCACGGTGGTCACCGCGAACGAGCAGCTCTCCAAGGTGGACGTGATCACGGACAACGTGGCGAACGTGTCCACCAACGCCTCCGCGCTCGCCTCCACCTTCTCCGCGACCGTCGGCGGTCCGATGATCAAGGCGGCGGCGTTCTCCTACGGCGTGCGCTCGGCGCTGGCCAACCGCCGGCACGCGGACGTCGAGAAGCGCGTGAAGGCCGAGATCAAGGCCGAGCGCAAGGCGAAGAAGGGGGCCTGAGCCGTGATCAAGCGCGTGTTCTGGGTCGCCCTCGGCGCGAGCGTCGGCGTCGTCGTGGTCAACCGGGCCACCAAGGCCGTCAAGAAGCTCGCCCCGGGCAGCATCGCGGACTCCGCTGGCGGCGTCCCCGGCCGGCTGACCGCCGCCTGGCAGGACTTCACCGAGGACGTGCGCTCCGCCGCCGCCGAGCGCGAGTTCGAGCTGTACCGCACGCTGGCCGTGGACTCGGCCGAGCACGAGAAGAAGTAGAACCGGTCCCTGCCGCCCGCCCCGGGCTGGAAGAATAGGGGCCGGGAAAACCAAAGCCTTCTAGAGTTGTGAGCGAGGTAGTTCGACCATGGACTCCGCAGAGATCCGCCGCCGCTGGATCGACTTCTTCGTCAAGCGCGGGCACGCCGAGATCCCGTCCGCCTCGCTCATCGCCTCCGACCCGACGCTGCTGCTGGTCAACGCCGGCATGGTGCCGTTCAAGCCGTATTTCCTGGCCGAGGAGCCGCCGCCCGCGCCGCGCGCCACCAGCGTGCAGAAGTGCGTGCGCACCCCGGACATCGAGGAGGTCGGCAAGACCACCCGGCACGGCACCTTCTTCCAGATGTGCGGCAACTTCTCCTTCGGCGACTACTTCAAGGAAGGCGCCATCTCCTACGCGTGGGAGCTGCTGACCTCGCCGGTCGCGGACGGCGGCTACGGCCTGCCGCCGGAGAAGCTGTGGATCACCGTCTACCAGGACGACGACGAGGCCGAGGCGATCTGGCGGGACAGGATCGGCGTCCCGGCCGAGCGGATCCAGCGCCTGGGCAAGAAGGACAACTTCTGGTCGATGGGCGTGCCCGGACCGTGCGGCCCCTGCTCGGAGATCAACTACGACCGCGGCCCCGCGTACGGCGAGGAGGGCGGCCCGGCGGTCAACGGCGAGCGCTACCTGGAGATCTGGAACCTGGTCTTCATGCAGTACGAGCGCGGCGAGGGCACCTCGAAGGAGGACTTCGAGATC
>DATJIF010000066.1:0-11233 GCA_035493475.1 Actinospica sp. | reverse complement strand
GCGCGGTGTCCGCGACGTAGGGCCGCAGCCGCTCGGCGTAGCCCAGGTACTCCTCCACGATCGCGTCGGCCGCGATCGCCCGCCGGTTGTAGATCTTCACCAGCATCTGGTTGCGGTCGCGCAGCGCGCCCTCGACCTTCTGCGCCAGGATGCCCGGGTCGAACAGGTCCTGCACCCGCACGCCGATCCGGTTGATCTTGTCCGCGTAGGTCGGGCCGATGCCGCGTCCGGTGGTGCCGATCCGGTTCTTGCCGAGGAAGCGCTCGGAGACCTTGTCGATGGTGCGGTGGTACGGAGTGATCAGGTGCGCGTTCGCGGAGATGACCAGCTTGGACACGTCCACGCCGCGGTCGATCAGGGCGTCGAGCTCCTGGAAGAGCACGGCGGGGTCGATCACCACGCCGTTGCCGATCACCGGCACGCACTCGGGGGTCAGGATGCCCGAGGGGAGCAGGTGCAGGGCGTACTTCTGGTCGCCGATGACCACGGTGTGGCCCGCGTTGTTGCCGCCCTGGTAGCGGACAACGTAGTCGACGGATCCACCGAGCAGGTCGGTGGCCTTTCCCTTGCCCTCATCGCCCCACTGGGCGCCGACGAGCACGAGTGCCGGCATTCCGGGTACACCTCCGGGTACTACAAAGATTTAAGGCCCGGAGCGCAAGCGCACCGGGCCTCTTGCAACAAGAGCTTACTCGCTACTTCAGGCGGGTGCCAGCCGAGCGCAGGTCCTGGCAGGCCGTGACCACGCGGGCGGCCATGCCGGCCTCCGCGGACTTGCCGTAGGAACGCGGGTCGTAGAGCTTCTTGTTGCCCACTTCGCCGTCGACCTTGAGCACGCCGTCGTAGTTGCTGAACATGTGCGCCACGACCGGGCGGGTGAACGCGTACTGCGTGTCGGTGTCCACGTTCATCTTCACGACGCCGTAGTCCAGCGCCTCGCGGATCTCCTCGAGCAGCGAGCCCGAACCGCCGTGGAACACCAGGTCGAAGGGCTTGGCGCCGTGGCCGAACTTGGCGGAGACCGCGTCCTGGATGTCCTTGAGGATGGACGGGCGCAGCTTCACGTTGCCCGGCTTGTAGACGCCGTGCACGTTGCCGAAGGTGGCGGCCAGCAGGTAGCGGCCCTTCTCGCCGAGGCCGATCGCCTCGACCGTCTTGATGACGTCCTCGGGCGTGGTGTAGAGCTTCTCGTTGATCTCGTTGGCGACACCGTCCTCCTCGCCGCCGACGACGCCGATCTCCAGTTCGAGAATGATGTTCGCCTTGGCGGTCAGCTCGATGAGCTCCGCGGCGATCCGCAGGTTCTCCTCCAGCGGCACGGCCGAGCCGTCCCACATGTGCGACTGGAACAGCGGCGCCTGGCCCCTGTCCACGCGCTCCTGGGAGATCGCGAGCAGCGGGCGCACGAAGCCGTCCAGCTTGTCCTTCGGGCAGTGGTCGGTGTGCAGCGCGATGTTCACGTCGTACTTGGCGGCGACCACGTGCGCGTACTCGGCCAGCGCGACCGAGCCGGTGACCATGTCCTTCAGGCTGCCGCTGAGGTACTCGGCGCCGCCGGTCGAGACCTGGACGATGCCGTCGCTCTCCGCCTCGGCGAAGCCGCGGATCGCGGCGTTCAGCGTCTGGGACGAGGTCACGTTGATCGCCGGGTAGGCGAAGGCGCCGGCCTTCGCCCGGTCGATCATCTCGGCATAGACTTCGGGGCTTGCGATGGGCATCGGGACTCCAAATCAATCCAAGCGACTCTGCGTAGCGTTTTTATCCTCGCAGAGACAATCTACTTCCGGTGCCGCGCTCCAGCAGGCGAGACCCCGGTCACCGCGACGGCCTCGCCGGTCGCGATGCGCTGCTGGTAGTGCCACTCCTGCTCGCGCTCGAAGATCTGCAGGTCGGTCTCCTCGCCGCGCTTGGCCGCGTTGCGCTCCTTGAGCATCTCCAGCGCCAGCGGGATCAGCGTGATCACGGCCACCACGAGCGCGATCGGCAGGATCACGCTGTCGATGCTGCCCTTGACCTTGTCGCCGAGCTCGTAGCCGAGCACCAGCATCAGCTCGACCCAGAAGATGTTCCCGATCGAGCTCCACAGGAAGAAGCTGCGCGCCGTCATGTCGAGCATGCCCGCGAGCGGGTTCACGAAGGTGCGCACGCCGACGATGAAGCGGCTGACCACGACCGCCTTCGGGCCGCCGTACTTGTTGAAGTAGAACTCGGCGCGCACCGAGTACTTGCGCTTGAAGAAGCGCGAGTCCGGCTTGTCGAACAGCCGGCGGCCGAACTTGGCGCCGGTGTAGTGGCCGATCTGCGAGCCGACGATGGCCACGATCGGCGTCCCGACCAGCAGCGCGGCGAAGTTCAGGTGCGTGCCGACGATGGTGTTCGCCGCCCCGGAGGCGGCGATACCTGCGATGAACAGCAGCGAGTCGCCGGGCAGGAAGAAGCCCACGATCACCGCGAGCTCGATGAAGATGATGGCATAGACACCGATCACACCGAATGTGCTGATCAGCGACTTGGGATCGAGTACGTTCAACGCTTCGATGGTCACCGAAGCAGACTACAGGGAGTAGGCGGCCTCCCCGCGTCGTCCTGAAGGACTACTTAAGCAATATGGACGGAGCTCTCAGACGCCGAGCAGATCCGACTCGTTGTACGCCGCGTAGTAGGGGATTCCGGCCGCCTCGATCGCCTTGGCCGCGCCGCGCTCGATGATGCACGCGACGGCGACGACCTCCGCGCCCGCCTCGCGTGCCGCCTCGACGGCGGCCAGCGGCGAGTTGCCGGTGGTCGAGGCGTCCTCCACGATCAGGACCCTGCGACCCTTGATGTCCGGCCCCTCGATCCGGCGCTGCAGTCCGTGCGCCTTGTCGGCCTTGCGCACCACGAACGCGTCGAGTTCGCGGCCCTGCGCGAGCGCCGCGTACATGATCGCGGTGGCCATCGGGTCCGCGCCCATCGTCAGTCCGCCGACGGCGTCGAAGTCGAGCTCCTTGACCGTGTCCAGCATCACCCGGCCGACCAGCGGCGCCGTCTTCCCGTGCAGGTTGATCCGGCGCAGGTCCACGTAGTAGCCGGCCTTGAGACCGGAGCTGAGGGTGAACTCGCCGCGGAACAGCGCCTTCTCCCTGATCTGCGCGAGGAGGGCGGAGCGCTCGGCGCCGGGCTGCGGGTAGTTGACGGTCATGGCTCACGATCCTAACGGCCGTGCGTGGGACACGGCCGTCAGGTACTGCGTCAGCGGGAGATCCCGGCCACCATCGGGCGGCGGCGCAGCGGGGTGGTGAGCACCGGCGGCTGGCTCGGCAGCGAGACCGGGGCGCCGTTCGGGCCCGGCTGCGGCTCGGCCAGGCCGACCAGCGACTCGTCCGCCGGGACGGTCTGCGCCGGGATCGGCAGGCCGGTGATCCGCGCGTAGAGCCGCTCGGCGAACTCCTGGGTGCGCGGGATCGAACCCTGCGACGGGTCAGCGTCGTCCTCGGGCAGCGGCACGTCGATGGTCTCCACGACGCAGCGGGCCACCTCGTTGCCGGCCGCCTCGGACAGCACCCGGGCGAACAGGTGCGCCGCCTCGCGGTAGGCGATCGGGTCGCCGAGGCCGGGTCCGGTCGGCAGCGCCGCGCGCATCCGGTTCAGGCACAGGTCGAGGTCGCGGCGCTGCTCCGGGGTGATCCGGCTGGCCGCGAGGTCGGCCATCAGGCCCTGCAGCGCGGTGCGCACCTCCTCGAGCTCGGTGGCCAGGGTGGCCGAGCCGCCGTACTCGAGCAGCACGCTGAGCACCATCGGGTCGAGGATGTTCCACTCGTTCTTCGGCCGGACGGTGGTGCCGCGCCCGTGCCGGATGCGCAGCACCCGCTTCTCCTCGAGCGCCTTCAGGGCCTCCCGCAGGATCGTGCGGCTGACCGCGAACTCCTGCGCCAGGGCGGCCTCCGGCGGCAGGTCGCCGCCGGGCTGGAACTCGCCGTCCAGTATGCGCAGCAGCAAACGCTCGATCACGGCGTTGGCCAGCCGGCTGGGACGGACGACTCGGTGGGCGTTCCACCCTTCCACGTACATGGCGTTCGGCTCCTGGTGAGAGTAGATCTCGGGAATGCGGCTCACCTTAAGCTGAAGAATCGGCCATTCGACGGAGATTCAGCCGACAACCACTCGATCCGATGACAAGACTCACTCGTTAGTGAGAGGAACGCCAAGGGGCGCTAGAGCCGCCGGGGGTCGGGCCTGCGCCGCAGCTCAGCGGCGGCGCAGCAGCCGGCGCAGCACCATCGCGGTCAGGCCGGCCACGCCGAGCGCGGCCGTGCCGAACACCCACAGCGGGATGGACAGCAGCGGCCCGCGGCCCCGGCTCCACAGATCGGCCTCGGTGTCGAAGTCCTCCGCCGCGGCGGCCTCGTCCGAGTCGGACACCAGCCGCAGCGGCGCCTTCGGGCTCGGGCTCGCGTCCTCGGCGTCGCCGGTGATCAGGGTGAGCGTCGGCACGTGCGGCTCGGCGGGCGGCGGCGCGGCGCCGACGGCGGGCTCGGGCAGCGCGGGCTGCGGCGCCGGGACCGGCTCCGGCGGCGCGGAGTCCGGCACGACGGTGAGCGTGGCCGGGCCCTGCCGCGGCTCCGGGGCGGTGTGCGCCAGCAGCTCGAACCAGCGGGGTATCAACCGGTGCCCGGCCTCGGCCAGCCGCTCGGCCGGGATCGTCGGCGCCCGGCCGGACAGCTCCAGCGAGGGTGTGACCAGCACGCGCGTCCCGCCGCCCGCGGCCACCAGGCGCAGTTCGACCCGGCCGTCGATCGCGCCGTCCGAGCGGCCGTGCACGGCCTCCACCTCGAAGACGGCGCGCAGCTGCTCCGGGACGAGTTCGACCAGCCGCGCGATCCCGCGGAAGGTGATGCTGCGGTCCCCGACGCGCAGCCGCAGCCGGGCGGCCACGCCCTGGTCCGTGCTGGCCTCCACGACCAGGTTCGGCACCGCGCCGAGGAGCCGCTCAGGGTCGGTGACAGCTGACCACAGCAACCGGCGATGTACCGGCACCGTAGCTTCGTACGCCATCTACGCCTTCCCCAACATCGTCGCGACTCGCCGGGCCTCGCTGCCTCGGGCTCAGCGTACGCCGGAACCCGCTTCTGGTGCGCACCAGCCTCCCGTCCTGCGGATAGGAGTGCCAGGTGGTCCAGCGTACGCCGGTCGGCGCGGCCTCGGGCAGAACCGCGGTCAGCGCTCCGGGGGCGCCGGGATAGCAGCCGGCGAGCGCGTCCGGGTTGGCCGAGACCGTGCGGCGGATCCGGTCCACGGCGCGCTCGAAGGCGGGGCCGGACAGCGTGATCGTCTCGGACTCCCACACGTAGCCGCCGCCGGACAGGACGCGCGCGTCCCGGTCCGGCAGCGGCCCGGCCAGCTCCGGCAGGCAGGCGACCGTCTCGACGCAGAGCAGTTCGGCGCCGTCCTCGGCCCACGCGAGCACCTGGTGCGAGGCGCCGAGCAGCCGCAGTTCGAGTATCAGCCCGCCCAGGCGCACGCCGCGCACGGCGAGCGCCGGTTGGACGGGAAGGTCAAGGCTCCAGCACAGATCCTGAGCCCTGGTGTCTCGGTACGGTACGACGAGCTCCAGCACTACGCGCCTCCTGCGTGCCCGGTTCCGTTCTGTCACGGAGGAGGACACGCGTGCGGGAGGCGGATGACGGCGCGCGGAAAGTGATCACACTAAAGAGTGATAACTACTCCGTATGTGTGGCGACCGTGACCACCAGGTGCTCGGCGGTCGGGTCGGTCTCGTCCTGGTCGACGTCCACGGTGACCGTCGCGCCGTCCGGGATGTTCCCGGCGAGGATCTCCTTGGCCAGCTGGTCGCCGATCGCGGACTGCACGAGCCGGCGCAGCGGACGCGCGCCGTACGCGGTGCTGTAGCCGGTGAGCACCAGCCACTCCTGCGCGGCGTCGGTGACCCGCAGCGTGAGCCGCCGGTCCGCGAGGCGCTTCTGCAGCGAGGCCACCTGCTGACGCACGATCAGCCCGAGCTCGTCGGTGCCGAGCGGGTCGAAGAGCACGATGTCGTCGAGCCGGTTCAGGAACTCCGGCTTGAACGAGGCGCGCACCGTCTGCAGCACGAGGTCCTTCTTGGCCTCGTCGCCGAGCGCGGGATCGACCAGGAACTGCGAGCCCAGGTTCGAGGTGAGGATCAGGATCGTGTTGCGGAAGTCCACGGTCCGGCCCTGACCGTCCGTCAGCCGCCCGTCGTCGAGCACCTGCAGGAGGATGTCGAAGACCTCGGGATGCGCCTTCTCGACCTCGTCCAGCAGCACGACGGTGTACGGACGCCGCCGCACGGCCTCGGTCAGCTGGCCGCCCTCGTCGTAGCCGACGTACCCGGGCGGGGCGCCGACCAGCCGGGCCACGGAGTGCTTCTCGCTGTACTCCGACATGTCGATGCGGACCATGGCCCGCTCGTCGTCGAACAGGAAGTCCGCCAGCGACTTCGCGAGCTCCGTCTTGCCCACGCCGGTCGGACCGAGGAACAGGAACGAGCCGGTGGGACGGTCCGGGTCGGCGATTCCGGCCCGGGCGCGGCGGACGGCGTCGGACACCACGCGCACGGCCGTCTTCTGGCCGATCAGCCGCTTGCCGAGCTCGTCCTCCATGCGCAGCAGCTTCTCGGACTCGCCCTCCAGCAGCCGTCCGGCCGGGATCCCGGTCCACGCGGCGACCACCTCGGCGATGTCGTCCGCGCCGACCTCCTCCTTGACCATCGCGTCCCGCTCGTTCGCGGCGTGCGAGGCCTCCTCCAGCTCGCGCTCCGCGGTCGGGATCTCCGCGTACAGCAGCCGGGAGGCCGCCTCGAAGTCGCCGTCCCGCTGCGCCCGCTCGGTCTGGCTGCGCAGGTCGTCGAGCCGCTTCTTCAGCTCGCCGACGCGGTTGAGGCCGGACTTCTCCTGGTCCCAGCGGGCCGTCAGCGCGGAGAGGTTCTCCTGCTTGTCGGCCAGTTCCCGGCGGATCCGCTCGAGCCGTTCCCGGGAGCCGGCGTCCGTCGCCTTGTCGAGGGCGAGCTCCTCCATGCGCAGCCGGTCCACGGCGCGCTGCAGCTCGTCGATCTCCACCGGACGGGAGTCGATCTCCATGCGCAGCCGCGAGGCCGCCTCGTCCACCAGGTCGATCGCCTTGTCCGGCAGGAAGCGCGAGGTGATGTAACGGTCCGACAGGGCGGCCGCGGCCACCAGCGCGCTGTCCGAGATCTGCACCTGGTGGTGCGCCTCGTACCGGCCCTTGAGCCCGCGCAGGATCGCGACCGTGTCCTCCACGCTCGGCTCGCCGACCAGCACCTGCTGGAAACGCCGCTCCAGCGCCGGATCCTTCTCGATCCGCTCGCGGTACTCGTCCAGCGTCGTCGCGCCGACCATGCGCAGCTCGCCGCGCGCCAGCATCGGCTTGAGCATGTTGCCCGCGTCCATCGAGGAGTCGCCGGTGGCGCCCGCGCCGACCACGGTGTGCAGCTCGTCGATGAAGGTGACGATCTGCCCGTCGCTGTCCCTGATCTCGGCGAGCACGGCCTTGAGCCGCTCCTCGAACTCGCCGCGGTACTTCGCGCCCGCGACCATCGCGCCGAGGTCCAGCGAGACCAGCGTCTTGCCGCGCAGCGACTCCGGCACGTCGCCGGCCACGATGCGCTGCGCCAGCCCCTCGACCACCGCGGTCTTGCCGACGCCGGGCTCGCCGATCAGCACCGGATTGTTCTTGGTGCGCCGGGAGAGCACCTGCACCACGCGGCGGATCTCCGAGTCGCGGCCGATCACCGGGTCGAGCCTGCCCTCGCGGGCCTGCGCGGTCAGGTCGATGCCGTACTTCTCCAGCGCCTGGAACGTGGACTCCGGGTCCTGCGACGTGATCCGCCCGGAGCCGCGCACCTGGGTGAAGGCCTCGCGCAGCGCCTGCACCGTCGCGCCGATCCGGACCAGCAGCTTCGCCGCGTCGTCCGCGCCGCCCGCGATGCCGACCAGCAGGTGCTCGGTGGAGACGTACTCGTCGCTCAGGCGCTTGGCCTCGCCCTCGGCCGTACTCAGCACCGAACGCAGGCCGCGGCTCAGCGACGGTTCGGCGACCGTGGAACCGGAGGCCATCGGCAGCCGCGACACCAGGTCGCGCGCCGCCGCGGCGGCCGCCTGCGGATCCGCCCCGACCGCCTCGAGCAGCGGGACGGCCGTACCGTCGGCCTGGGCCAGCAGCGCCTTGAGCAGGTGCGCCGACTCGACCTGCGGATTGCCGGAGACTCCCGCGTCCTGGATGGCGGAGGAGAGAGCCTGCCGAGCCTTCGTAGTCAGCTGATCGACTTCCACGCCAGGCCTCTCAGTGCTGCTGGGGACGCCAGATGACGAGCGCGGTGGACCGGCCGAACGCCGGCAGCGCGGGAAGCAGCGGGTTCGGCACGTGCTGCGCGGCCTGGGCGGCCGGCGGCTGCGGGGTCACCGGGACCGCGACCGGGATCGTGGTCGCCGCCACCGCGGCCAGCGCCGCCTCCAGCTCGGCCACCCGCTGCCGGAGCACCGAGACCTCGTCCTGCAGGCCCCTGATGTGCTTGATGCCGGCCAGGTTCACGCCCTCGTCCTGGGACAGCCGCTGCACCTCGCGCAGCCGCTCGATGTCCCCGGCCGAGTAGCGGCGGCCGCGGCCCGGCGCGCGGTCCGGGCTGACCAGGCCGAGCCGGTCGTACTGCCGCAGCGTCTGCGGGTGCAGTCCGGACAGCTCGGCGGCCGCCGAGATCACGTAGACCGGAGTCTCGTCGTGCTCGGGGATGTTCATCTCAGGCACCTCCGTCCTTGGCCTGCTTCAGCAGATCGGCTCGTACGTCGTTGTCGGCGGTGGCGGTCCGGAAGGACTCCAGGGCCGTCTTCGCCTCGTCGCTCAGGTTCACCGGCACGGCCACCTCGAAGGTGACCAGCAGGTCGCCGCGGCCGCCGTCGCGCAGCGGGGCGCCCTTGCCGCGCACCCGCATCGTGCGGCCGTTCGCGCTGCCCGCCGGCAGTTTCACGGTCACCGGCATCCCGTTGAGCACCGGCACCTTGATGTCCGCGCCGAGCACCGCCTCGGGGAAGGTCACCGGCACCGTGACGGTCAGGTTGTCGCCGTCCCGCCCGAAGACCGGATGCGGCTTCACATGCACCACCACGTAGAGGTCTCCCGCCGGTCCGCCGCGCTCGCCCGGCGCGCCCTTGCCCTTGAGCCGGATCCGCTGCCCGTCCTTGACCCCGGACGGGATGCGCGCCTGCAGCGTGTGCGTCGAGGCGGCGCGGCCGGAACCGTTGCAGGTCGGGCACGGCGTGTCCACCACCAGGCCGCGGCCCTTGCACTCCCGGCACGGCTCGGAGAAGGCGAAGCCGCCCTGGTTGGTGCTGGTCTGTCCGGTGCCCGAGCAGGTCGGGCACACCCGCGGCGTGGTCCCGGCCTTGGCGCCGGTGCCGGAGCAGGCCCGGCAGGGCTGCTCGCTGGTCATCCGCAGCGGGATGGTCACCCCGTCGATGGACTGCATGAAGCTGATCGAGGCCTCGGACTCGATGTCCGCGCCGCGCCGACCGGTCCCGGCCGTGCCGGTCGGACCCGGCTGGCCCGGCGTGCGGCCGCGGTTGAACAGGCCGCCGAGGATGTCCCCGAGCCCGCCCGAACCGCCGCCGCCCTGATTGTTCAGCAGGTCGCCGAGGTCGAACGGGAATCCGCCGCCGCCCGGCGCGCGGAAGCCGCCGCCGAACAGCGAGCGGGCCTCGTCGTACTCCTTGCGCCGCTTGTCGTCGGACAGCACGTCGTACGCCTCGGAGATCTCCTTGAACTTCTCCTCGGCCTTCGCGTCGCCCTTGTTCGCGTCGGGGTGGTACTGGCGGGCCAGCTTCCGGTACGACTTCTTGATGTCGGCGGTCGTCGCGTCCTTGGCAACGCCGAGCACCTTGTAGTAGTCCTTCTCCACATAGTCTTTGGTGCTCATCGCTTCAGCCTCAGCCTTTCAGGCGACGTAGTTCATTCCCCGTCTTCGGCGACCGCGACCCGGGCCACCCGCAGGACCCTTTCCCCGAACCGGTAGCCCGGCTGCAGGATCGCCGCCACGTCGCCCGCCGCGACCTCCGTCGAGGCCTGGTGCATCAGCGCCTCGTGCAGGTTCGGGTCGAAGGCGTCGCCCGCGGCGCCGAACTGCTCGAGCCCCATCTTGGTCAGCACGGACTCCAGCGACTCGGCGACCCGCCGGAAGCCGCCCTCGAGCTCGCCGTGGTCGCGGGCCCGGCCGATGTCGTCGAGCACGCCGAGCAGTTCGCCGATCACCTTGCCCTGGGCCAGCTCCACGACCTGCTGCCGGTCCCGCTCCACCCGCCGCTTGTAGTTCACGAACTCGGCCTGCAGCCGCTGCAGGTCCGCGGTCCGCTCGCTCAGCTCGTGCTGCGCGGTCTGCAGCTCGTTGGTCCGCTCGGCCACCTTCTGGATCAGGTCGGCGACCGCGAGGTCGGCCACGCCCTCGCCGATGGCCTCGTTGACCCGGTCGGCGAAGGACGCCTCGTCGTACTGCTGCGCGCCGTTCTCGGACGCCGCCCCGGACTCGGGCTCGTAGTCCTCATCGGAACGGTAGGGCTCTTCACTCACGTCGGTCTCCTGCGATACGTGCTGCGGGTCGGGGCGAACGGCTTGGCCTGCTGAGACAGCGCGAACCGGGAGCCGGCCGGCGCGGGCCGGCTCCCCACTCGCTGACGGTGGGTCAGTTCTTGCCGTCGTCCACGATCTCCGCGTCGACCACGTCGTCGTTCGGCGCCGCGTCCTGCGGGCCGTCCGACGCGCCGCCGGCGGAGGCCTGGGACGCCTGGGCCTGCTCGTAGAGCGCGGTGCCCAGCTTCTGGCTGGTGGTCGCGAGCTTCTCGGTGGCGTCCTTGATCACTTCGATGTCGGTGCCGCCGAGCGCGGTCTTGGCGTCCGCGAGCGCGGCCTCGACCTCGGTCTTGATGTCGCCGGGCACCTTGTCGTCGTTGTCCCGCAGGAACTTCTCGGTCTGGTAGACCAGCGCCTCGCCCTGGTTGCGGATCTCGGCCTCCTCGCGGCGGCGGTGGTCCTCCTCCGCGTACTGCTCGGCCTCGCGCTGCATCCGGTCGATCTCGTCCTTGGACAGGGCCGAGCCGCCGGTGATGACCATCGACTGCACCTTCTGGGTGCCGAGGTCCTTCGCGGAGACGTTCACGATGCCGTTGGCGTCGATGTCGAAGGTGACCTCGATCTGCGGGACGCCGCGCGG
>DATJIF010000065.1:0-15513 GCA_035493475.1 Actinospica sp. | reverse complement strand
CGCGGCGCCGAGGCGGACATCCGGATCGAGGACCCGGACCTGTCCCGGCGGCACGCGGTGCTCTCGGTGAGCACGGACTGGGTGCGGCTGGCGGACTGCGGCTCGACCAACGGCACCGTGCTCGGCGGCGGCCGGATCGGCGCGGAGCCGGTGATGCTCCCGCCGCAGACCCCGGTGCGGCTCGGCGAGACCACCCTGCTGCTGCGGCACGGCGAGGAGTCCCTGGAGGTCGAACCGGACCGGCTCGGCAGAGTCCTGGTACGCGTCGTGCCCCGGGTCAGCCCGTCGGTGCCCGCGCCGCGCTTCGAACTGCCGACGCCCCCCGGCGCGCGCGGCCTGCCCGCCGCCCGGCGCAAGGCCCAGGCCGCGTTCGAGCAGGCCAAGGCCGCGACCGAGGCGAAGATCTCCGCGGCGCTCTCGGTCGAGTCCGGGCTGCGCCGTACCCGGCACCCGGACCCGGCCGCGCTGCTGACCACGGCGCTGCGCCCCGGGCTCGGCCTGTGGAGCCGCGGCCGGGACCAGCCGGAACTGCTGGAGCTGCGGCTCGGCACGGCCCGGCTGCCATCCGCCGTGACGGTCAGTCAGGGCGCCCGCAGCTTCCGGCCGAGGGTCCCCGCGGCCCCGGTGACCGTGGACCTGTCCCGGGTCGGCGTGCTCGGCCTGGTCGCCGCCGACGAGCCGGAGCGGCACGACGACCTCGAACCGGACCCGGCGCCGCACGACATGCTCGGCTCCGAGGGCACCGACGCCGGCACCTCGGGCTCGTACTCGGTGCGCGCGCTGGCCCGCAGCCTCGTCGCCCAACTGGCCGCGCTCTGCTCGCCGCTGGACGTGGACCTCGTGGTGCTGTGCACGGACGGCGCGGAACGCTGGCGCTGGACCACCTGGCTGCCGCACTGCGCCCCGCAGGACGGCCAGAACTGCCGCGCCATGGTCGGCTTCGACGGCAGCCAGGTGGCGGCCCGGCTGGCCGAGCTGACGGTGCGTCTGGAGGCCCGCCAGGGCGCCCTGCGCGGCAGCGACGAACCGTGGCCCGGCCGGCGCACCGTGCTGCTCGTCGACCGCGGCGACACGGCCGAGGCCCCGTACCCGCCGGAGCTGCTGCGGCTGCTGGCCGAGGGCCCGCGCGTGGGCATGCACACGGTCGTGCTCGCGAACCGCCGCGAAGACCTGCCCGAGGCCGTCGGCGCGGTGGCCACGGTCGGCGGCGAGGTGCACACCAGGCTGCGGCTCGAGCAGCCCGAGAAGCTCACCCAGGAGGGCATACTCGCCGATCTGACCTCCCCGCAGTGGGCGATCAGGTTCGCGCACGCCCTGGCCCCGCTGCGGGACTCGCGCGAGGGCGGCGTGCAGGGCATACACGGCACGAACCAGCGCCAACTGCCGGAGGAGGCGCGGCTGCTCCCGCTGCTGGAACTGGACCTGCTCACCCCCACGAAACTCTCCGCACTGTGGACGGCGGCCCGCGAACAGCCGGGCCCGCGCGAGCAGCAGCGGACGCGGGGCGAACGGGGCGGGGCGGGGATCGGGGCGAACGGGTCCGGGGCGAGCATGCTGCCCGTCGTGCTCGGCGCGGACAGCCACGGCGCGGTACGGGCGGAACTGACGGGGCACCACATCCTGGTCGGCGGAGCGTCCGGCTCGGGCATCTCCGAGGCGCTGCGCTCCATCCTGTGCTCGGTCACCCTCCCGACCCCGCCCGAGCGGCTGCGCGTGCTGCTCGTGTCGGGCGGCAACGGCCACTCCTGGGGCGAGACCGCCCGGCTGCCGCACGTGGTCCTGCACATCGACGCCGCCACCGACGCCGCGGCGGGGGTGGAGGCCGAACTGCGCCACGTCCTCGAAGCGGCCCGCGTCCAACGCCGTGCCAGCGACCACCTGCTCATCGGCGTGGACGGCCTGGACCGCCTGGCCGTGCGGCACCCGTGGTTCATCAAGGAACTGACCGAACTCGCCCAGGAAGGCCGCGCCCACGGCATCCACCTGCTCCTCGGCGTGACCCTGGACGACGGCCCGGCGAGAAGGCTGCTCGACGGCGAACTCTGCGAGGAACTCGACCTGCGCCTCGCGCTGCGCACCTACGGCCCCGAGGAATCCCGCCGCATGGTCTCCCTCCCCGACGCCGCCGCCATCCGCCCCAGCCTCCCCGGCCGCGGCTGGCTCGCCCTCCCCGACGGCAGGGTGCTGCCCGTCCAGGTCCCCAGGGTCAGCGGCCGCATGGCGTCCAGCGCCACCGCCCGCGCCCACGTGGCCGTAGACGACTGGCGCCGCCTGGGCGACCAACTCCCCAACCGCGCCCTCACCGCCACCGGCTCCCTCCCCCTCCAGCCCGGCACCCCCACCGACCTCGCCCTCCTCGTAGAGAGCGCCGGCCGTGCGGCCATGGCCCCGGCGGCGAGCCAGAGCCAGCGAGCGACCGCGGCGACGAGGTAGGCGCCTGCTCAGGGCCTGCGGTTGACGATCGACGACCGGCCCTACCTACGTCGCCGGTGCTGCGCTCGTTCCTCGCTTCGCACCGGCTCCTACGTCCGGGCATTTGCCTGCCCACCCGCCCTAGCCTTCGGCCCGCTACCTACGCTCCCTCGTACCTCGGTCGCTACGTCCGCGAGCCTTCGGCGTTGTGGTGCTCGGGTCACGCTCTCGGCTGCTGTCCCGTGTTCGCCCCTACCTCCGGCGCGGTGCTGCGCTCGTTCCTCGCTTCGCACCACGCCTACGTCCGGGGCGATTACCTACCCCGCCCACCCGCCCTACCCAACCAGCCTGCGGTGGGCGGCACACTCCCTCGTACCTCGGTCGCTCAACCGCCCACCTACGGCACTGCGCACAGCATCACCTCGACTGACGGGGCGTCGGCGGCCTACGGCGATGCAGATTTTCCCCTCACCTGTCGAAGCCACAGCCGCCAACGCTCCGTTCGGCGAGCGGCGGCCGCGCGAACGCTGCAGGCTCGCGGACGTAGTGACCGAGGTACGAGGGAGCGTAGGTAGCGGGCCGGAGGCTCCCGAAGGAGCGCAGCGACTGTAGGGCCAGCGCTTGAGTAGGGCGGGTGGGCGGGGTAAGTAATCGGCCCGGACGTAGTCACCAGCACGGAGCGAAGCGGAGTGCTGGTGACGTAGGTAGGGCCGACTACGGAACCGCCACCGTCAGATCCACCTCGATCAGCTGCCCGGAGAACCCGAGTTGCGCGACGCCCAGCAGCGTCGCCGCGCTGGTGAACGCAGCACCCAGTGGGGAAGCCGTCAGCTCGCGCCAGGCCTGTGACAGTACCGGCTGGCTGTCGCTGACCACGTAGATGACGGAGCGGACGACGTCTTCCGGACCGGCGTCGATGGCTTTCAAGGCCTCCAACGCGTTCGTGGCCACCTGCTTGATCTGGGCGTCGAGGTCGTCTTCGCCCACTAGTGTGCCGTCGGGGGCGAGGGGGCATTGGCCGGCCAGGTAGGCGGTGCGTCCGGCCTCGACGATGGTGATGTGGTGGTAGCCGGGGGTGGGGTGCAGGGCGGGGGGATTCAGGCGGGTGACGCGGTCGGGGTTCGGCATGGGGGCAGTCTCGCTGAACACCGATGGTCACGCACCCGCGATTCTCTCCTCGGATCGCGGATGCGTGACCATCGGCACCAGTCGTACGAATACCTACATCTACCTACATCGAGTTCGTGCGGAGCAGGGTCCTGATCGTCCTGAGCGCGACGGAGAGGATGGCCAGGTCGAAGGAGTCGGCCGAGGAGATCTCGCCGAGGACGGCCCTGGCTCGCTCGACGGCGGCCTGGTTCTTGTGGACCCAGGAGTCGAAGCGGGCTTCGGGGTCGGACTCGCTCGGGGCGGCGGCCAGGACGTCGAAGGTGAGGGCGGCCTGGGCGGCGTAGAGCTCCTCGCGGACGGCGGCGCGGGCCATGGTCTCCCAGCGGTCGGTGCGGGGCAGGGCCGTGATGCGGTCGCGCAGTGCTCCTATGCCGAGGCGGTCTACGAGGTCGAAGTAGCACTCGGCGACGTCGACCGGGGCGCGGCCGGTCATCTTGGCCACCTCGACGATGTCCAGCGCGGAGTACGCCGAGCCGGCGGCGGCCACGCGGGCGGCGAGCTCCTCGGGGACGCCCTCGGCCACGAGTTCGGCGGTCGAGCTGACGAGCTGCTGGGCGTCGCCGCCGCGGACCAGCTTGGGCAGCTGGGCGCAGACCTCGGCGACGCCCTCGCCGAACGCCTCGACCTGCACCGAGATGTCGATCGGGTGCTTGCGGTTGAGCAGGAACCAGCGGGCGCCGCGCTCGGTCAGCCGCCGGCCGGCGAGCCGCATCCGGGTCTGGACCTCGGCCGTGACCCGGTTGTCGAGCTCGTCGATCGCCTTCCAGTAGCTGTCCAGGCCGAAGACCTCGCGGGCGACGGTGTGCGCCCGGGAGATCTCCTCCGGGCTGGCGCCGGTCTCCTCGCGCATCCGGAACAGGAAGGTGATGCCCGCGTTGTTCACCAGGTTGTTCACGACCTGGGTGGCGATGATCTCCCGGCGCAGCGGGTGCGCGGCGATCAGGTCGTGCAGCCGCTCGCGCACGGCGCTGGGGAAGTAGCTGAACAGGTCGGCCTCGAGGTACGGGTCGTCGAGCAGGCCGCTCGCGAGCAGGTCCTCGTTGAGCACGATCTTCGTGTACGCCAGCAGCACGGCGAGTTCCGGCTGGGTCAGGCCCTGCCCGGCGGACCGGCGCTCCTGGATGACCCGTTCGCGCGGCAGGAACTCGAGGTCGCGGTTCAGGTCGCCGTCCGCCACGAGTTGGCGCATGTAGCGGGCGTGCACGTGCAGCAGTTGCGGGGCCTGGGCGATGGCCGAGGCGAGCGCGACGTTCTGGCCGTAGTTGTCGGCGAGCACGAGGTCGGCGATCTCGTCGGTCATCGAGGCCAGCAGCGCGGTGCGCTCGTCGGCCTTGAGCACGCCCGACTTCACCGCCTGGTCGACCAGGATCTTGATGTTGACCTCGTGGTCGGAGGTGTCCACGCCCGCGGAGTTGTCGATCGCGTCGGTGTTGATCCGGCCGCCGTCGTCCGCCGGGCCGCCCTGCAGCGCGTACTCGATCCGGCCGAGCTGGGTGAAGCCGAGGTTGCCGCCCTCGCCGACCACCTTGACCCGCAGCTGCGCGCCGTTGACCCGGATCGGGTCGTTGGCCTTGTCGCCGACGTCCGCGTGCGACTCGCCGGCCGACTTCACGTACGTGCCGATGCCGCCGTTCCACAGCAGGTCCACCGGGGCCAGCAGCACCGCCTTCATCAGTTCGGCGGGCGTGGTGCGGGTGACGCCGTCGGGCAGGCCGAGGGCGCGCCGGATCTGCGGGGTGACCGGGATCGACTTGAGGCTGCGCGGGAAGACGCCGCCGCCGTCCGAGATCAGCTTCTTGTCGTAGTCGGCCCAGCTGGAGCGGGGCAGGTCGAAAAGCCGCTGCCGCTCGGCGTACGAGACGGCCGGGTCCGGGTTCGGGTCGATGAAGATGTGCCGGTGGTCGAAGGCCGCGATCAGCTTCGCGTGCTCCGAGCGCAGCAGGCCGTTGCCGAACACGTCGCCGGACATGTCGCCGATGCCGACGACGCTGAACTGCTGCGTCTGGGTGTCCAGGCCGAGCTCGCGGAAGTGCCGCCGGACGGACTCCCAGGCGCCGCGCGAGGTGATGCCCATCGCCTTGTGGTCGTAGCCGACCGAGCCGCCGGAGGCGAACGCGTCGCCGAGCCAGAACCCGTACTCGGCCGCGACCGCGTTGGCGATGTCGGAGAAGGTCGCGGTGCCCTTGTCCGCGGCGACGACGAGGTAGTGGTCGTCGCCGTCGTAGCGCACGACGTTCTGCGGCGGCACGATCACGCCGTCGACCAGGTTGTCGGTGATGTCGAGCAGGCCGCGGATGAACATCCGGTAGCAGGCCACGCCCTCGGCCAGGAAGGCCTCCCGGTCCGCCGGGTCGACCGGGTTCTTCACCACGAACCCGCCCTTCGCGCCGACCGGCACGATGACGACGTTCTTGACCATCTGCGCCTTGGCCAGGCCGAGGATCTCGGTGCGGAAGTCCTCGCGCCGGTCCGACCAGCGCAGCCCGCCGCGCGCGACCTTGCCGAAGCGCAGGTGCACGCCCTCGACCCGGGGCGAGTAGACCCAGATCTCGAACTTGGGCCGCGGCATCGGCAGGTCGGTGACGGCCGGCGCGTTGATCTTGAACGAGGTGTACGGCTTGGGCGAGCCGTCCTCGGCGGGCTGGTAGAAGTTCGTGCGCAGCGTCGCCCGGATCACGCCGAGCAGCGAGCGCAGGATCCGGTCCTCGTCGAGCGAGGCGACCGTGTCGAGGGCGCCCTCGATCTCCTCGACCATGCCGTCGATCAGCTCGTGGCCGGCGTCCGAGTGCGCCGGGTCGAAGGAGGCCTCGAACAGCCGGACCAGCAGCCGCACGATCCGGGTGTTGCCGCCGAGCACCTTCTCGACCAGGCCCTGGCTGAAGGTCATCCCGCCCTGCCGCAGGTACTTCACGTACGCGCGCAGGATGGAGGCCTGACGCCAGTTCAGGCCGGAGCCGAGGACGAGGGTGTTGAAGCCGTCGTTCTCCGCCATGCCGGACCACACGGCGCCGAACGCGGCGGTGAACCGGTCCCGCGCGGCGGACTCCAGCAGCGAGTCGGGGTCGGAGACGCGCAGGCCGAAGTCGAGGATCCAGGCCGCCTCGCCGCAGGCGCGCAGCAGCTCGTACGGCTGCTCCTCGAGCACCTCGACGCCGAAGCGCTGCAGGATCGGCAGCACCTCGGCCAGCGTGATCATCCGGCCGACTCGGAAGATCTTCAGCCGGTACTCGTCCGGGGCGGAGCCGGTGCGCCGGTAGACGGCGAGCGAGGAGTCGGTGGTGTCGTCCGCGTGGATGGCCTCGATCCTGGCGAGGTCCTGGGCGGCGCGCTCCGGCGGGAAGTCGGCCTTGTAGCCCTCCGGGAAGGCGCCCTTGTACTCGGCGATCAGGGCACTGGCGCGCTCCTCGCCGAGCTGCTCCTCGAGCAGGTCCTCGAGCGCGTTGTTCCAGCTGCGCAGCGCCCGGGCGAGGCGGCGCTCGATGTGCTCGGCGTCCACGTCCGGCAGCCGCTGGCCGTTGTCCATCCGCACCACGAAGTGCAGCCGGGTGAGCACGGACTCGGTGGAGCGGACGGTGTAGTCGACCGTGTTGCCGTGCAACTCGTCCTTGAGGATGTCCTGCAGCTTGATCCGGTTCGCCGTGTCGTACAGGTCGCGCGGCACGTAGACCAGCGCGGAGAAGTAGCGTCCGTAGACGTCCTTGCGCAGGAACAGCCGGACCCGGCGGCGCTCCTGCAGGTGCAGCACCGCGCCGGAGATCTCGGCGAGCTCGCCGACCGGGATCTGGAACAGCTCGTCGCGCGGGTAGGACTCGAGGATCTGCAGCAGGTCCTTGCCGGAGTGCGAGTTGAGCGTGTAGCCGTGGATGTCGAGGACCTGGCGGACCTTCTGCCGCACGACCGGGATGTGCTGCACCGACTCGGAGTACGCGGCGGCCGAGAACAGGCCGAGGATGCGCCGTTCGCCGACGACGTTGCCCGCGGCGTCGAAGACCTTCACGCCGATGTAGTCGAGGTAGCCGGGGCGGTGCACGGTGGCCCGCGAGTTGGCCTTGGTGAGCACCAGCAGCCGCGGTTCGCGGGCCTTGGCCCGGACCTCCTGCGGCAGCTTGGCGAAGCTGCCCGCGGTGTTCTGCTGCTGGTCGGCGCGCAGGATGCCGAGACCGGTGCCGGGCACGGCGCGCAGCCGGTCCTCGCCGTCCTCGGTGACGAGCTCGTACTCGCGGTAGCCGAGGAAGGTGAAGTGCCCGTCCACCAGCCAGCGCAGCAGTTCCTGACCGGCCGACAGCTCCTCGAAGTCGAGCCCGGCGGCCTGCGCGGCGGCGCCCTGCGCGGCGTCCAGCGCGTCGGCCGCGGCGAGGGTGGCGTTCTTCATCTTCGGCCAGTCCTCGACGGCCTCGCGCACGTCGCGCAGCACCCGGCGCAGGTCGGACTCGAGGGCGGCGATCCGGGCCGGGTCGTCGGCCTGCCGGTCGATCTCGATGTGCATCCAGGACTCGACGCTGGAGCCCTCGGGCGCGGACTCCGGGTCCACGTCGTGCACCGCACGCAGGTTCCCGGCGACGTCCCGGTCCACCGCCAGCACCGGGTGCACGACGAGGTGGATGCCGTGGCCGAGCCGGGTGAGTTCGGCGCTGACCGAGTCGACCAGGAAGGGCATGTCGTCGGTGACGATCTCGACCACGCTGCGGCGGTTGCGGCCGGTGCCCCAGCCGTCCTCCGCCGAGGGTGTCAGCACTCTGATCTTGGCGGTGCCCTGCGGCCGTTCGGCGGCGAGGGCGGCGCTGGAGGCCGCGGCGCCGAGCAGGTCGGCGGGGCTGCGGTCGGTCAGGTCGTCGAGGGCGACGTGCCGGTAGTAGCGGTTGATCACCGCCTCGCCCACCGCCGCGTCAGCAGCCTGCCCGCTGGATCTGGCCAGTTCGGCCGCCTCCCCGAGCAGCGCGTTCTTCGCCGAGTCCAGTTGCGTCACCATGAGCGCTCGCTCCATACCAGCCGTGCGCCTTTGCACGGCAACGAGTCTTAGGCCGGGGCGGTTCCCGGCCTCGGGTACGCCTGAAAGGCTACCCGGCAAAGTGGAACGCCGGGACGCGCCTGCCCGATCACGTTGTTACGTCTGAGTTGTGGATTCCTACAGTGTGGACCGAACGAGGGAACAGCCGAGCGAATTCCGGTGCGGTCAGAGCAGATCGCCGAGTTCCTGCGCGGCGAACCACAGCAGGTCGTAGTCCTCGACGGCGTCCACGGTGAACACCGCGTCGGGGTCACCCGCGTCGGCGGCGGACAGGGCGCGCGCGGCGGCGGTAACGTGCTCTTGTGCGCCCGCTTCGTCCACGTGGAGCGAGGCCACGTCGACCAAACGCACCGAGCCTGTGATCTTGATCACACCGGGCTCCTCGGCGCCGTCGGAGAGCGCGATCCGGCCATCCGGAATGTCCGATGCGATCACCACCCGGCGGCGCGCCGCGTCAGGTTCGGCGGCCAGCCGGCGCAGTGACGCGCGCGCGGCGGCGGTCAGCGCGGCGTACTCCAGCTCCTCCTCGTCGCCGTCGGTGTACCAGTCCCGCAGCGAGGGGGTGACCGCGAAGCCGTCCGGCAGCCGCAGCTCGCCGTCCGCGGAAAGCCGGGCGAGCAGGGGCATCGTGGCAGGCAGGTAGACGCGCATGGGACGAGATTAGATCAGCCGGCGGACTGGCGGGGCCGCGCGGCGGGCTCCGGTTGCGGCTCGAACTCGGCCGCGATCGTGGCGGCGGCCGTGCGCAGCGCCGTGTCCAGCACCTCGACCCGGCGGCTCGGGTCCATCAGGTTGGCGCCGATCACCTCGAGGTCCTCGGGGCCCGGGCACAGCACGTGCACCTTCGTGCCCTCCTTCCGGGCCTGGATGACCTCGTGCAGCATCTGACGCGTCACCAGGTGCCGGAAGCTGCGCTCGATCCGGCCGAGCACGCTGGCCGGCTTGTCGTAGCCGCGCGCCGCCGAGGGGGCCAGCACGAAGATCTCGTCGAGCGCCCGGCCGCCGGGCATCTCGTCCGCCGCGAGCACGTCCAGGTTCGTGTTCGACACGGTGCCGCCGTCCACGAAGCGCCGCTCGCCGAGCCGGGCGGGCGGGAACCAGCCGGGGATCGAGCAGGACGCGACGACCGCCTCGGCCAGACCGATCGGCGGCGCCCCGGCCCGGCCGAACACGACGCGTTCGCCGGAGTCGTAGTCCATGGCGACGATCCGGATCCCGGGGTGCGGGGACCAGGTGCCGGAGGGGATCACGTCCTCCACCATCTGCCCGATGTCGCCCAGCGAGCCGCGGCCCGGCGGCAGGAAGGCGGACAGCACGGCGGTCCCGGGGTAACGGCGCGGATGCCGGACCGAGCGGGCGATCAGCCGCGGCGAGCCGAGCCAGCCGGGGATCGGCATCGGCGGCGCGGCGCCGCCGGCGGCCTGGTCGTAGTCGAAGATGTGCCCGGCCAGCGGGCCGTGCTCGACCTGCTCGCCGCGCTGGTGCTGCCACAGCTCCTCGGCCGAGGCGCCGGCCCCGAGCAGCGCGGCCAGGATGGACCCGGCCGAGGTGCCCACGATCAGCTGCGCGCCGCGCGCGTCGAAGCCGGTCTGCTGCTCGATCGCCCGCAGCGCCCCGATCATCCAGGCGGCGCCGAGCGTCCCGCCCCCGCCGAGCACCAACCCCCGGCGCAGAGCGGACGGCCGCGCGGCGTGCGCGGTGCGGGCCCGTACGTTCTCCAACACGTTCATCACCATCTCATAACGCCGCGTTGGGCATGCGCGAGCCCCCGGCGGGACCGGCTTGCCCCGAATGCGCTAGGGAGCACTGGGCCGGGTGGCTGACGCGGCGGCGTGTCGGGGCGGCGGGGGCGCGCGGGATGGCCGGGATGAACGGGGCGGCGTGTCGGGGCGGCGGGGGCGCGCGGGATGGCCGGGATGAACGGGGCGCGAGCGCCGTGTGGGCCGCGCGTCACCTTGTGCCCATGCACCTGCATAACGACTCGACAACTCCGGGCGAGTTGGGGAATCCGTCCGCACTGCGGGTAGTTGCACTATTGCGGGGAGGTGGCGATGAATGTGATGTCTGTCCGTCCGGCCGAGGCGAGCAACCGGGCCGATCGGCACGAGCGGACCGTGTGGCCGTTCGCGGCGCTGGTGGCCGCGGCCGGCCTGGTCATGCTGGGATACGCCCTGCTGTCCGCGCCCGGCTGGCTCACCGGCGTGACGCTGACCGTGTGCGGCGCGAACCCCACCGGGCCGCACGCCGTGCTGCTCGCCGGAGTGCTGTTCGTGCTGGCCTGGGGCCTGGCCCGCGGGCGGCAGACGGCCTGGGCGCTGTTCCTCGGGCTGCTCGCCTGGAGCGTGGTCGCCGAGATCGAGGCGGCGATAGCGCCGGGCTCGGCCGCGCCCTGGCGGCTCGCCCCGCTCGGCATCGCGATCGTCGGCCTGTGGCACGCCCGCGCCCGCTTCCGGGTCCCGCTGAACGCCACCCGGCTCAAGCAGGCGGCCGAGATCAGCGCGCTCTCCGTCACCGCCATCCTGGTCGTCGGCGGCGGCGGCCTGTTCATGGAGCGCTCCCGCTTCGAGACCCCGGTCTCCGCCCCGGACATCGGCCGCACGGTCGTCGCGATGGCCGCGGCCAACCAGGGCCCGGCCGCGTTCAACGGCCCGGCCTGGCAGACCAACGGCCTCGCCCTGCTCACCGGCGCGCTCGTCATCGTCGTCACCGGCTGGCTGCTCGCCTCCGCCCCGGCCCCGCGCCCCGGCAACCGCGCCCAAC
Organism: Actinospica sp.; assembly: GCA_035493475.1. Lineage (GTDB taxonomy): Bacteria > Actinomycetota > Actinomycetes > Streptomycetales > Catenulisporaceae > Actinospica. The sequence continues at coordinate 4,163 of DATJIF010000065.1, read as the reverse complement.
GCGCGATCCTCCGCGCGATGATCTCGCACCCGGACTCGGAGACCCTCGCCCCCTTCGCGCTCCGGTACGACAAGAGCTACGTCTTCTCCGCGGACGGCCGCGCCGCGATCGGCTACCGCGTGCTCGCCGGAATGGCCGTGGCGGGCGGCGACCCGGTCGGCGCCCGCGACTCGTGGCCCGGCGCCGTGGAGGAGTTCTGCCGCGTGGTCGAGCGCAGCGGCTGGCGGCCCGCGGTCCTCGGCGCCGGCCCCGACGCCAGGCCGCTGTGGCAGGAGCGCGGCATGCGCTGCATCGGCATCGGCGACGAGGTGATCGTCGACACCCACGCCTTCACCCTGCACGGCCGCCCGATGCGCAACGTCCGCCAAGCCGTCCGCCGCACCGAGCGCGCGGGCCTGGTCACCGAGGTCATCCTCGAACGCCAGTTGGACCCGGGCCTGGCCGGCCAACTCCGCCGCATCCATCGCGAATGGCTAGGCGCCGCCGGCCGCGAACACGGCTTCGCCATGAACCTCGACGCCATGGCCAAGGGCGTGCATCCGGACGCCCTGGTCGCGGTGGCCATGGCCCCCGAGGGCTACGCCGTGGCCTTCCAGCGCTACCTCCCCACAGCCCACGCCGGCCAGAACGCCGCCCTCTCCCTCGACGTGATGCCCCGCACCCCGCTGTCCCCCAACGGCGTCAACGAGCGGCTGATCGTCGACGTGATCGACTACGCCAGGAACCACGGCTACCCCCGCGTCTCCCTCAACTTCGCCGCCTTCCGCCCCCTGCTCGCCCAGGCCAGATCCGAACCCGCCTCGCTCACCAAGACCCAACGCGCCACCATCCGCGCGATCGGCCTCCTCGACCCCCTCATCCAGGTCGAGTCGCTGTACAGGTTCAACGACAAGTTCCAACCCGGCTGGACCCCCCGCGCCGTCCTCGTCGGCTCCTGGCTGGACCTCCCCCGCTTCGCCGTAGCCGCCTTCGGCCTCGAGTTCGCCCTCCCCTACGACCGCCGCCGCACCGGCCGCACCGTAACCGCCGGCGACCCCGACTTCGAGCCCCTCAAGGGCCCCCAACCCGTAGAAGCCCGCCGCGCCGTCCGGCACTGAGGGCCGGGCGAGGGGAGATTCTGCATTACCGCAGGCCGCCGACGCCCCGTCAGTCGAGGTGATGCTGTGCGCAGTGCCGTAGGTGGGCGGTTGAGCGACCGAGATACGAGGGAGCGTGCCGCCCACCTGGAGGCTGGTTGGATAGGGCGGGTGGGCGGGGTAAGTAATCGCCCCGGACGTAGGCGTGGTGCGAAGCGAGGAACGAGCGCAGCACCACGCCGGAGGTAGGGGCGAACGCGGGGCCGCAGGCCGCCAGCGCTAGCCGAACCGAGCGCATGCTGGGCGGCGCTTTATCTTCACCGTCGCGGAGCGGCGATTTTTCTCATGCGAAGCGGCGGGTCCGGTCGTGTGCGCGACGCGACCGGACCCGACCTACTTGACTGACTGTCAGTTGAACTGGAGGGCGGTGCAGAGCCAGTCGAAGCCGCCGGGGCGGGGGGTGCCGTGGCGGCCTGGGGCGGCGGTGGCGGCGGGGCCTTGTTCGAAGCGGAGGGCTACGGCGCGGACTCGGGGGCCGTCTTGGACTACGACGGTGGACTCGACGATGCCGGCTGCGGGCTGGTGCAGGCGCACTGAGCGGATCATCGAGCGGGAGGCGAATCTGGGGGCGCGGGGGGCGGAACCCGGGGCGAAGCCGTCCACGGTGGCGCCCGCGCGGGACTGCGGCTGGGACTGGGGCATCAGTTGGCCGGCTACGTCGCGGGAGAGCCATCTGCGCATCTGCTCCAGCGGCCTGCGCTCGAGCAGCACGTCAACGACGGCCTCGGCCAGGCGGCCCACGCCCGCGATGGGCTCGGGCTGCGGGAGGTCGAGCGGGTCGACGTCGAGGCGGTGCGTCCAGCCGGTGACCCAGGACCTGAGCCAGCCGCGCTGGCCGGGCGGGGTGCCTCCGGCGCCGCCGTACTCGGCCAGCGCGCCCGCCACACGTTGCAGGCCGCTGTCCGAGATGTTGACCTCCGTGATGAAGAAGGTGCCGTCGTCGAGCATGTGTTACGCCCCGTTCTAGTCGAGACCCTCAACACTCTGATGCCACGTACGACCGACGAGCGGGGGCATCCGTTGCCCTGCGTACGCGAAGATCACTCGATACGGTGAGGTTCACTGCGCCGGTCAGCAGACACGGAGTGGCAGGGCGGGGAAGGGGGCGACCCTACGGCGACGCCCCGCCGGGCTGGGGCCTGGCGGGGCGTCGGGGGTGCTTGGCGAGCCGGATGGTTCGCCGCTATTCGCTACTTCTTGCGGCGGCGGCCCTGGTTGCGCTTGGCCTCGGGCTTGGCGTCCTGGGGCGCGGCGTCGTTGACGACGGTGCGCTCCTCGGCCTCGCCGGACTCGCCGGGGGCGGAGTAGTTCAGCTTGGCCGGCTGCTGCGGGGCGTCGAGGCCCTTGGCGTTCAGCTGGGCGGTCGCGGCGTCGGCGCGGGCCTGGTCCTCGGGGTCGTCGCTGGCCGCCTCGACCTGGACCTCCAGGTTGAACAGGTAGCCGACCGACTCCTCCTTGATCGCGTCCATCATCGCGTTGAACATGTCGAAGCCCTCGCGCTGGTACTCGACCAGCGGGTCGCGCTGGGCCATGGCGCGCAGGCCGATGCCCTCCTGCAGGTAGTCCATCTCGTACAGGTGCTCGCGCCACTTGCGGTCGAGCACGGAGAGGACCACGCGGCGCTCGAGCTCGCGGGTGATGGCCTCGCTGAGGGTCGCCTCGCGCCGGTCGTAGGCGCCGAGGATGTCGGCGGTCAGCTCCTCGGTGAGCACCTGGTCGGTGATCCCGGACCGGCTGCCGACCGACTCCTCGACCTCCTCCAGCGTGATGGAGACCGGGTACAGCGTGCGCAGCGCCGTCCAGAGCTTGTCCAGGTCCCAGTCCTCGGAGTAGCCCTCGGAGGTGGCCGCGCCGACGTAGCTGGCGACGGTGTCCTCCATCATGTGGCGCACGTGCTCGCGCAGGTCCTCGCCCTCGAGCACGCGCAGCCGCTCGGCGTAGATCACCGTGCGCTGCTTGTTGATCACGTCGTCGTACTTCAGGACGTTCTTGCGGATCTCGAAGTTCTGCTGCTCCAGCTGGCTCTGCGCCGACTGGATCGCGCGGGTGACCATCTTGGACTCGATCGGCACGTCGTCGGCCACGTTGGCGGCGGCCAGCACGCGCTCCACGATCTGCGCCTTGAACAGCCGCATCAGGTCGTCGCCGAGCGAGAGGTAGAACCGCGACTCGCCCGGGTCGCCCTGGCGTCCGGCACGGCCGCGCAGCTGGTTGTCGATGCGGCGGGACTCGTGCCGCTCGGTGCCGAGCACGTACAGGCCGCCCGCCTCGACGACCTCCTCGCCCTCCGCCGCGACGGCCTTCTTGGCCTTCTCCAGCGCCGCGTCCCAGGCCGCCGCGAACTCGTCCGGCGTGTCGGTGCGGGTCAGTCCGCGCTGCTGCAGTTCGGCCTCGGCCAGCGCCTCGTCGTTGCCGCCGAGCTTGATGTCGGTGCCGCGGCCGGCCATGTTGGTGGCCACGGTGACCGCGCCCTTGCGTCCGGCCTGCGCGATGATCTGCGCCTCGCGCTCGTGGTACTTCGCGTTGAGCACCTCGTGCGGGATGCCGGCCTTGCGCAGCTGCTGCGAGAGGTACTCGGACTTCTCGACGGACACGGTGCCGATCAGCACCGGCTGGCCCTCGGTGTGCCGGTGCTCGATGTCCTTGACCACGGCCTTGAACTTGGCCTCTTCGGTCATGTAGATCAGGTCCTGGCGGTCCGCACGGATCATCGGCTTGTTCGTCGGGATCGGGACCACGCCGAGCTTGTAGATCTGGTGGAACTCCGCGGCCTCGGTGAGCGCGGTACCGGTCATGCCGGCGAGCTTGTCGTACAGGCGGAAGTAGTTCTGCAGGGTGATGGTGGCCAGCGTCTGGTTCTCGTTCTGGATCTCCACCCCCTCCTTCGCCTCGATCGCCTGGTGCATGCCCTCGTTGTAGCGGCGGCCGGCCAGGATGCGGCCGGTGTGCTCGTCGACGATCATGACCTCGTTGTTCATGACCACGTAGTCGCGGTCCTTCTTGAACAGCTCCTTGGCCTTGATCGCG
>DATJIF010000064.1:0-2495 GCA_035493475.1 Actinospica sp. | reverse complement strand
AGCTTCTCGAACTCGCGGTCGGGGTGAATCTTTCCCGCCAGGAACAGGGAGATCCCTATCACCAGGACCGCCAGGGCGCCGATAGGCCCGGTGATCCACGGCAGCAAGCTCTCCAACTCCCGTTCCTCCCATTACGGACGTTGCGGCAGGACTGACGCGCAGCCTGTCAGCGGGTCGGCCAGCGGGTCGCGGGCGGGCGCCTTCGCCTCCGGCTCCGCTTCCGCCCCGGCGCCGAGCAGTTCCAGCACGTCGGCGACCTTGACCGCGATCTCCCCTTGCCGCAGGTGCCAGTGCAGCGCGGCGACGGTCCGGTCGACCGCCTTCTGCGCCCCGTCAGGCTGCGCGGCCCCGCGCAGGAACCCGAACATCTAGAGGAGCACCTTCGCGAAGTTGAGCAGCTCCCGGACGGCGGGTGACTCGACGACGGCGAGCACCTGCTGGAAGTCGGGGATGTGAGAGGCGAGCAGGCCCCGCAGCGCCTGCGCCTCGCCCGCTGTCACGGTGAGCGTGGAGCCTTCCGGCGGGTTGGCGGCGAGGGACTTCAGGAAGGCCTCGGCCTCGGCGAGCTCGGGGGCGACGTCGGCGCTGAACCAGGCCCGGACGCGGGCGAGAAACGGCAGGTGAGCCGTGGCGAGCGCCTTCAGGCCCGCTGTCTCCGTCTGCGAGATGGTGATCTGCGCGCCGCCGTCGGGCGTCGCGGTGACATCGGCCATGGCTGGCCTCCTTGCGAGGGCGGGGAAACGGCACGTCGTCTGAGCACAGCGTAATGCCGCGCGATTGCAGATGCACGCGCGGATGCACGTGCACGGAGTTGACGGCGCGGCGGGAGTCCCTAAACTGCTTGCCGTGCCAGGATTCGAGTACCGACGCGCCACGTGGGACGAGGTCTGCGAGCTAGGCCCGCAGGGATGGCGGCTGGTCGCCGTCCCGCCGATCGCGGAGATGAGGAACGTCCTCGGGCAGCCGCAGATGGGCGAGCCCCTGTACGCGATGGAGCGGGAGATAGTGCTCGCCGCCGGCAGCGGCGGGGGCGGCGGGTTCCGCATCATCGGCGGAGAACCGCCTACTATGTCAGGCAGCCTGCCGTAGTGAGCGCCTACCTCGCCCTGGTGCCGCTCGGCGAAGACGGGGACCTGGTGCCGCATCCCGAGCTGGTGAAGGCGCAGAAGCCCGGGACGGCGCTGTTCATGGCCGCCGCGCTCTGCCTCGGGCCTTTCCCTGAGTCGAGCTACCTCACAGGCGAGGCGCGCGTCTCGCTGACGGCCTAGACGAGGGCGGTAGGTTTCCGTCATGACCACGCCAGTCAGCACGCCGGAGTCCCGCACCGCCGCCTTGTCGATGTTCGAGGGCCAGGTGCCGTGCGTCTTCCAGCTCACCGAGCCGCCGTGCACCGCTGTGGCCAGGTGGCTCGCCTGGTTCGCGCACGAGGAGAACACGGTCAGCTGCGAGGCGTCCCCGTGGCCGGTGTGCGACGCGCACCGGAAGGCGATCGCTGCGTCAAGTCACCCGTTCTGGCGGACGTGGCACGCCCTCCCGCCGACGCTGTGCGACCAGTGCGGGACGCCGCTGCGGCTGGAGCGGTTCGAGCCGCTTTAGGGGCTCAGTGCGAGGAGTTGCTAGTACCGGCACCAAAGCCGGGCGACCCGTGAGCCGTGTACCTCGGCTCGGGTGACGGCGCAACGGTACCGGGAGGAGCGTACACGGCCTGCCCGGCGGCGACGAGGCCGGGGGCATCGCGGGAACTTGCCCAGAACGCCTCGTTAGCGCCGATGTTCGGCAGCTGCCCGGCCCACGAGGACTGGGTGAGCGGCTGCAAGCTCACCATCAGCACTGGGACGTACGGCCCGACCGGAAAGCCCATGTGCCGATCGTACGCCGCGCACCCTCACCCCGTATGCCGCCTACCGGCGGGACGAGAGTAGCACCAACAGTCAATAGCAGGTCAACCCCTCATTCACCTGCGGCGATGTCTCTTCGGTGAGATTCCGGCGAGTCTCACCGAAGAGACATCTCACGACCTGCGGTGTTGTCTCACCTGTGAGACGGTCCGGTACTTCTGGGCGCGGCTGATCCCGAGCCGGTCGCACGCCTCGGCGGTGCCCATGCCGCTCATTTCCAGCAAGAGCACCCGCAGCGCCAGTTCCGGTATCGAGCGGTCGAGGGCGTAGGCGGCGAGGTCAGCCGAGTCAACGGCAATCTTGCGCGGGCGGCTGTTAATGCAGTCGGGCAGCAGTTCCGCAAGCCTCGCGCGCACTTCGTCCCTGTCGCACGGGCAGAAGAGGTTCCATTTCGGGTAGCGTCCGCCGACCGCGACCGACAGCAGGCGCGGTGCCTTGCACACCGGGCACGGCGCGCGCCATCCGGCAGGCTCGCGCCGGCCGTCGAGCACGGGCATCCAGTGGCAGATGATGCAGTCTTCGGCGAGCAGGCCGCACGCCACCCCTCAGCCCTCGCGGCTCCGGACGCCGGATTTCGGGGGTCTGCGGCTAAGCTGG
>DATJIF010000063.1:0-221266 GCA_035493475.1 Actinospica sp. | reverse complement strand
ACGACGTGACAGAACGCACCGACATTTCCGTGGCAGACGACACCTCCACAGCCTCGGGAGCCAGATCACACCAACCAATCCCGCCGAAGAAACCGAAGGAGAACAACACCCTTGCAACAACACCGAATACCCGAGAGAGGTATGGGTTTGGATTCGGCCTGCATCGCCCTGCGATGGCTTCAGGAGCCCGCCAGCCGGGACGGAATCGACCTGGACACGGTGACCCTGACGGTCGCGATGACCGGGGACGAGTACGACGAGACCCGCCGCATGATGGAAACCCACTTACTCCCTAGACTGCGGGAGCACAGTGTTCGGCTGGTCCAGCTCTCGCGCGCGAGCCAGTCCGGCGGGTACGTGGTGCTCGACGATAGCCGCAGCCCGCGCCGGATGGTCATGCGCGGGCCGTGGCGGCTCTCGGACGAGTTCTCCGGCGCCGGAACGCTGCCGCAGCTTTCCTCTCACCTGTGCTCGATCCGTTCCAAGGCCGAGCCTCTGGAGTGGTGGGCGGCCGACGAGTACGGCGATCAGCCGGTGTTCCACATCGTCGGCTACGCCGCCGAAGAGGACAAGCGAGCCGCGAAGGACATGAAGCACGCCTCCGCCCTACGCTGGCCTGTCTATCCATTGCGGTCGTGGGGTTGGGATAGAGCCAGGTGCGAGGCCTATGTCCGGGCCCTGATCGGCGAGCGGTGGGGCCGGTCGTGCTGCGCGGAGTGCTGCTTCGGCTTCAACAAGGCGAACCTGGCGGACCTGGTCGCGCGGTGGCGCGCGGAGCCGGAGCTGGCCGCAGGCGTGCTGTTGATGGAGCACACCGCGCTCGCGCTGAACGAGCGGATGCGGCTGTACGGCAAGACCTCCGCGCACCAACTGGTGCGCGAGCACGGGCTGACCGGCGCGCTGGAACGCTACCGCGCGCGGCTGGAAGCCAGCCGGTTCGCGGTCTACGAGGTGCGCCGGGTGCTGCACGCGGGCAAGGACGGCCCGCACGTCAAGGGCCCGGTCTGGCGCTCGGTCAAGACCGTGGCGGCCGGTTCGCGGGCCGCGATGACCGGCGAACTGGCCCAACGCGCCGCAGCGGCGGGCGGGCGCGTGGCGTTCGATCAGGACGGGATCGCCCGCGCCCTGGTGCTGGCCCGGGGGACGACGTACCCGACCACCGAGCGCCTGTTCGCGCTCGCGCCGGTCGGTACGGCAGACAAGCAGCTCACCACGTTCGACAAGCACTGGACGCGGGTGAGCGCCGTACGGGCGGAGCGCGGCGATGGCGGCTGACCACGAGCGGGGCGCGCGGTGGCCTGCTCGGCTGCTGACCAACGGCAACCGGGACCTTCGCCGGGACGGGATCTGGACGTGGACGCTTCCCGCGCTGGCCGCCCGTCTGCCGAACGGTAGCACCGTCCGGACATGTCCGGCTGCTGGTATATGTGCCTTGGCTTGCTACGCGAGGGAGGGTACGTACAAGATCCCCTCGGTGCGGGCGCGGCACCTGCTGAATCTGCGCTACACCCTGGATGACCTGGGCGGATGGCAGGACGCGATGATCCGGGAGCTGGCGCATCCCAGATTCGCGACGGGTATCAGGGTCAGGATACACGACGGGGGTGATTTCTACAGTCCACGGTATCTCGATGCCTGGCTGACGGTGATCGCCGCGAGCCCGCACGTCGGCTTCTACACGTACACCAAGGAGGTGCGGCTGTTCCGGGACGTGGTCGAACCAGCGCCGCCGCCGAACCTGAAGTGGGTGTACTCGCTCGGCGGAAAACAGGACGTCCTGCTCGCCCGCGAGGACCGGGTGGCCGACGTGTTCCCCACCGAATCGGCGATCGGGCGGTCAAAGTTCCATTCGCAGGCCACCTCCGACCTGCTGGCCGTGGACGGCCCGGCGCCGGTCGGCATGGCCTGCAACAACATCCCCAAACTCAAGCGCCGCCGGGGCGATCGGACCTTCGGCCAGTGGCAGGCCGAGACGGAAGGCCGCGCCTTCCCGTTCAGCCGCGCAGCCTGATCAGTCCCCTGTCTTACCCCATCTCAACATTTGGAGTTTGTCATGCCCCTTCTTCCCCATACCGGCCTGCTCGTTCCGGACGGCGCCCCGCGGGTTGTGGCCGTGAGCGAACTGGCCATGGCCAGGGGCCTGTGCTGGGTCGCGCACGTGCGGCTCGAGGACCGGCGCCTGGGCACCATCGAGAACGCGGGCAACGGCCAGGAGACCGAGTTCTTCCCGGTCGAGCAGGAGCCGGAGTTCACCGCCGCGGACTTCACCGCGTTCGCCGCCAACTGCCGACGCGACGGGAGCGCGCTCGACGAGCAGGAGGTGATGGGGCTGCTGGTCGAGGAGTTCGAGTGCGCCGCGATCGTGCGCGACGTGCGCGGCCACACCGGCACCTACGCCCGGCAGGTGACCGCCGGGCGGATCACCGGCTGGGCCGAGGTCGACCACCGCCCGCGCACCCACGCCGAACTCACGGCCCTGGCCCGCCAGCTCTCACCGCGCCCGACCCACGCCGGAGTCTGCGCTACCTGGCAGGTGTGGACCGGCGAGCGGTGGCGCACCCTGCCGATCCCGGACTACGACTGACGCCGCCTGCGCACCCCGACAGATCAACCACCCGACATCCACCACAGCGAAGGAACCGTGTGACCGACCCGAACCCCGACTACGAGCAGCCCGAACCGACCGAAGGGCAGGCGCAGATCCTGCACGGCCTGCGGGCCGCGTGCACCAGCATGCTGATCCTGCCGCCGGACCAGCCCGCCCCGAACCTGCCGCCCGGCGCCCTGATCGCCTGGTACACCGGGCTGATCAGCGCCGCGATCGACACCCTGGCCGCCAGGGCAGACCTGTACGCGCCCGGCGAGCAGTACCAGCCGGCCGCCGTGACCGGCTACAGCACCGGACTGGGAATGCTGTTCTACAACCGGCCACGTCTGGGCATGGCTTTCCGCCTGAACGTCTACAGCGCTCTGATCCACCCGCCGCAGCTGTCCGCCTCGATCGATCCGGCGACCTCCGCAATCCAGCAGGCTGTGTCCGCCGCCGCCCGGATGCTGCTGATCACCGGCGCCACCGCGACGCCGAAGGAGGTGGCCGCAGAGTTCCACCGGGCCCGCACCGGCTTGATCACCGCCGCGCGCTACGCCGACCAGGCGGCCAAGGCCCACCGGCCCCCGGGACGCTCCTCGAGCTCGGCGCCGTGACGGGCCGGGCGGAAGGCTATGGCGGTCGGCCGACTCACCCCGCGAGCGGAGCGACGAGCCTTTGGCATAAGGACCGGCCGGCCGCCTGCCCGACCACCGCCCACACGCGCTCACCAGCGGCGTTCATCGGCGATCGAAGCGCTCCCCAGTCTACGACCCCACCCGCACCGCACCCGACCAGCACGGCTCAACACACCCCGATCCAAGGCGGCAGCGAGGGCGTCGGGCTCGACTCCCACCCGCCCACACCGGGCAGCATCCTCCGGTCGCCGGGTGAGACGGCGCGAGTCCGCAGCCGCCATCTCCAGCCGGTCGGCGGCCGTCCCGAGGTTCCGGCGGCGGCACGCGCGGCGCGAAGACCCTTCCCGTGATCACCCCGGCCAGAGCGCAGGTTCCGGTTCGTCCCGTGCTGTGGTTCCTCGCCCATCGGAGCCCACGACCAGGCCCGGCGCAAAGGCCAAGCCGCCACGGCGGTCGCGCTGCGCGCGAGCCCTTGCACCGGACCACGTCCGCAGGCTTTATCCGTGGCCCGTCACCACGACACCAGCCGGACCGCCCGGCCGCGCCCCACCGCAGGGGCGCAGACCCCACGGAAAAGAGCACACCATGAGCTTCACCTTCATCGTCGGAAACGTCAGCGACGAGCCGCGTCTGAACTTCACCGCGAACGGCAGCGCCGTCATCAACTTCACCGTCGCCGAGACCAAGCGCTACATGGACCGCTCCACCGGCGAGTGGAAGGACGGCGACACCCTCTTCCAGCGCTGCTACGCCTGGAAGAACGCCGGAGCCGAGAACATCGCCGAGTCCATCAACAAGGGCGACCGGGTCATGGTCACCGGCGAACTCAAGCAGCGCTCCTACACCACCGACGACGGCAACAAGCGCCAGGTCACCGAGCTCGAAGTCACCGAGATCGGCCCGACCCTGAAGTACGCCCAGGCCAAGCCGACCAAGAACCCGCGCGGCAACGCCGGCCAGACCACCCAGAGCTCCGACCCCTGGGCCACCGCGGCGGCGTGACCCGCCGGGGCCGCGCCGGACACCCGGCGCGGCACCCGGGCCTAAGCCGACCACCGCCGCCACCGTCATCGAAGGCGCCATGACCAAGCTCAACGCAGCGCTCGACCGGCTCCTGGCCGCGCAGAAGCACTGCCTGGCACGACTGTCCGCAGCGATCTACGACACCCACTCCGAGCACTGCACCACCTGCTGCGTCCTGGGCGGAGAGTTCTGCCGCACCGGACGCCTCCTGTGCAGCCTCGCCGAACAGTTCGAGACCGAACAGCTGTGGTGATCCACAGCCCCGCGACCTAGCACGAGCCCCACCTACGCCCGGTCGGGCGGGCGGCATCCCGCCCGACCAGGCCCCACACCCTTCACCAGCACAGAAAGCCGACTACCGTGAACCACTCCGCCCCACACCCGGCCGCGCAGCCACCCGTCCACCTCCAGGTCGTCAAACCCGGAGCCACCATCCCGCCCATCGACACGCCCGCCCCGCTCGCGCTCAAGGACGAGGCCGCGCACCTACACCGCGTCCACGCCGCCCTAGCCGGGCTGGAGCGCGCCGTCACCGAGGCCCTGGCCGACAGCGTCCCGGCGAAGGCCCTCGACCAGGCCGCCCGCCCGGTCCTCGCGCGCGTGCGCACCGCGCTGCACGCCCCCGGCCGCGCGAACACCCCCGTCGACCTCGATCAGTACCAGCCCGAGCCATCCGACAGCTACCCGGACAACCTCGACCGCGCCGCCTGGGCCGCCGAGGCCCTGCGCACCTTCGGACTGCGCACCCGCCAGATCGGCCCGCACAACGGCGCCTGCGTGGACGGGGTCGAGGAGATGGCCGGAGACCTGATCTGCGATCTGATGCACCTGCTCGACGCTATCGGCGGCGATGCCGAACACACCGTAGAGCGCGGGCTCGGCTACCACGCCGTCGAGGTCGAGGAGGAAGACCTCGACCTCGACGACTACCTTCGCGAACTGATCGGCGCCTGATGAACCCCGCCGCGCCCGGCACCTCGGCCCCGCCCGGCGCGGGGCCGATCCGCGCCGCTATCACCGCCATCACACTGCTGATATCCGGGATGTGCTTCGCCTTCTGCTTCGGCAACGCCCATCACCTGGCCGTCAGCCTGGGGATAGAGGGCTGGATCGCCTGGCTGATCGGCCCGAGCGTCGATCTGAGCGTCATCGGCCTGCTGCTCGGCGTACGCCATCTGGCCTCGCTCGGCTACGACGACGACCAGTTGACCAAGCCGCGCCGACTACTGACCTTCTGCGGGCTGCTCACCCTCGCGCTGAACACCGCCGACGCGGTCACCCGCGGCCAGTACGGCACCGCCGCCGTCGAGGCGATCGGCCCGATCCTGCTGATCTGCTGGGCCGACACCGGCCCGTGGCTGCTGCGCCAGATCCACACCCGTCCCGCCACTGACTCCGGCGCAGCCGCGCTGACCGAGTATGTTCGGCAGCCGCAGAAAACGGCGCCGCGACCGGCCGAGGTCGACGCGGCGCCGGTTGAGGCCGAGAAATCAGCCGGACCTGCTCCCGACGCTCAGTCCGACGCCAGGCCCGAACGGGGTCGGCGGGACGTGGTGCGAGCGGCGACCACACGGCTCGAGCAGGAACTGTGGACCGGCGCGCTGCGCCTGGACGCCGAGCACCGGGCCGAGCACGGCCGCCCGATCACGCGCGACGCGCTGCGCGAGGGACTGAACATCGGCACGAACAAGGCCACCGAACTCAACCGGCGCCTGCGCGAACACACCGCGCGCACCGCACGCCTGGCCGCGCGCGAGGAACCGGTCTCCGCAGAGACAGCGCGCGACCGGGACGCCGAAACCGCGAACAGCGAACCGATCGGCGCACCGCGTTGACCCGGTCCGGCCGGAAATCCCCGGCCGGACCACCCAACCAGTGCCCTTCGTCTATCAGGAGCCTGCATGTCTGCGAGTAAAGCCCCATTCAATCCCGCCGAAGCGCTCGGCGAACACCTCGCCGAGCGCGTGCGCGCCGCCGTGCGACGTCTGCTCGCCACTGCCGACGCGCTGACCGTCGAGGGTGCACCGAACGCCGGTTACACCCTGGCGGCGGTCGAACTGCGCGGCCTGGTCGAGGCCGTGATCGAGCAGGCCGTCAGCTACGACCTGAACGCCGGGCCCGGCTTCGCGGCCGTCGCGAACGCCCTCGGCGTGAGTGAGCGCACCGTACGCTCACGCTACGGCGCGGGCCCGCGTGACATACCGTTGCGCATCGTCCTCGCCGAGGACTGATCACCGGGCAGCCACGATCGTGGCACCCGTCACCGCCGCCCGCCTCTTAGGACTCGATCCCCTTAGCGCTTGCACCAGCAGCGCAACGGTGAACCCCGACCGCGCGGCCCGGCCGAGACGCCCACTCCACGCTTTCCCTCACGCGCTGCCCGATGATCGGAACGCTCGGCAGGTTCGGTCCATGCTGAAGCCCCACGTCCTCCTCTCCGCGGCCAGTCGAAGTCTGGCCGTCGGCGCGGCGGTGGCTATCCGGCGGCCAGCTCGGCTACATTGAACATATGAGCGAATCGGAGTCTGGGGCTGACGAGCTCGCCTTTGACTACAAGGGCGAGACCTGGGTCTTTCCCGCCCGCGTGGTGGAGATCCAGCGTTGCTGGAACGCCGCGAACGCGGCGTGCGCCCGGTTGGCGGAGGCGGATGATCCGGATTCGGTGGCGGCGTATCGCGCTGCATGGGATGAGCGGATGGCCGCGACCCACGCGAAGCTCGATGATCCGTGGATCGCCGCGCTCGGCGTCGCCAAGCACAAGGCCGACCCCGCGCTGCGCGCCTGCGCCGCAGCCGAGTGACCGGTGGCGTCGCGTAAGCCGCCGCCGTCGAGCCTGACCGCTGCCCAACGCGAAGCTGCCGCGGCGTCGCTGCATGATCTTGCCAAGGCCGTATCCGCCACGGCCTCCGATGCCTGGGTGCACGCCGACCTCGTCGCGGATCTCGCCACGCTGCTCGCACGGTTGTGCGCGCGGCTTCCGGCCGAGTTGGGCCAGCACGCCTCGAACCGTCTGACCGATCAGCTCAATCGAGGCGGGAAGGAGAACGACGCCGCGACCGAGCTGCTGTACCTGCAAACCCTGATCGCCGGGGCGCTCAACGTCCCGGGGGTAGGCGGCCGGCTGCACCACGCCGCCTCCGCGGCCTACCTCGCCAGCCGGGACCTGCTCGCCGCCGCGATCGCGCCGGCCGAGTACCGCGAACCGCTGATCGCAGACGCCTACGCGCATCTGGCCGCATCCCAGACTCACCTCGCGGCCGAACGCAAGGCACAGTTGCGCCCGCTCCCGCCGGATTAGTCCTGCTCGCGTCGAGGCGCTGTCGCCCAACGCGCCGAGACCCGGTGACCGTCTGCCGAGTCGGGCTGGGCGCGGTCCTGGGTGGTGGCGCCCTACGGGAATCACGACCGCCCGGCGCCGCCGCAAGGGCCGGTGCCGCTGCGCGGGCGAGCTGCGCTCGCACCCTTGCCCCGGACCGGGCCGGGCGCGATCGACCAGGGTCCGTCACCACCCGACGGGCCGCGACCGGCGGCCCCGCGCAGAGACGGACTACATGCGATGGGCTACATGCATTCCTGGGCCTACATGCCAGACGCCGCGTTCCAGGCGGCCTTCGAGCAGTTGGCCGACGATACCCGCGAGATCCTTTCCGCCCTCGCCGACCGGCAGGTGCCGATCGCCAACTGGGCCGGACACGGCGACCCGGAGGTCACCAGTCTCGCCATCTCGTTCAACGGCGCCGGCCCGGACGCCGACGACACGTTCCTGCTCGAAGCGACCGGCAACGGAACGATCCGGCACACCCCCGCCGGGCACAGCTTCCACCTGGACCAGTGCACGACCGCCGGCAAGCCCTACGACCTGGCGGTCACCGCCGTCCTGCTGCGCACCCACCAGCTCACGCCCCGGCACATCGCACTCGCTTCCGACGGACGCTGGGACGAACACTGGCGGCCGGCCCGCGCCCTGCTGGCCTGCCTGTTCGACGCCGACAGCGACGCCGACCCGCTCAACGCGCACGTCGCGCTGAGCGGCGGACCGCAGATCCTGCGCGCAGCACAGATCCTGCCCGTCCAGTTCCCTGCGGCAGGTGAGCGATGACCACGATCGCGAACGACCAGCCTGGCGAACCCGCCGACCCCGGGTTGATCGACCTGGCCCGGGTCATCGCCGAGAAGTACGAGTACAGCGAGCAGGAGAACCTGCAAGAAGCCGACTCCTGGGACCGTGAAGCAGAGCTGCACGTCCATGTGCCCGGCTACTCGAACTGGGCCTCGCGCTACGCCGAGGTCTTCCGCCGCCACGCCCGCGAGGACAAGCAGGTAGCTGAGCGAAGCAGCCGGTACATCGAGCGGGCTCGCTCCGCCGCGAACAGCCGGCCCGCGGGGTAGCCCCGAGATCCCCGCGCGGTCTTGGGGCCACGCGGGGATCTCCGACGTCCGCCGAGGACCCACCCGGTGAGCCACGGTGCGCCCGACTCGCACTGAGCACGTGCGCGGCGTGAACCAGGCAACGGCGGCGACCGCACGTCGTACCCGAGCCACCGCGTCGGCCGGTGGATCCGCTCTCGACGGATCGCGTTGCCCTCGCCGGGTGCCGCAGTGTGCGCTACTCGTGCACCGACACGGCGGCGCGCGGCGCCGTCCCGGACGGCAGGGGGATCTGGTCGAGGCGCACCGCCGCCTGCCCACCCGGGCCGGAGACCAGGAAGCGCCGGAAGCCGGAGTCGTCGACGACACAGGGCAGCCCGTGCGCCGCGCGCACGAGCGCGCAGCCGCGCGGATGGGGAATCCGCGCCGCGTCGACGGGGTCGAGCAGTTCGGCCAGCGTCTCCACCACGGTCGCGGCCACGTTCATGCCTCGGTCTCGATTGCGCTGGGCCTCGGCACGCGCCACCCGGTGGCCGAGAACCGCCGCGCCCACCTCGGCTAGAGCGAGGCTGTAGCCAACCCGGGCCGTCCCGCGGCGTAGCCGCACCCGCACCGCGCCGCCATCGGCGCCGGACCCGTCGGCCCAGGCGAGGATCGGGCCGCTGCCGTGCTCGGCGATCTCAGGGAACTGCTGTGCCGTCGGGTCGACGAGGTATCCGGCGTCCGGCAGCCAGAGCACGGTGTGCCCGTCGAACACCTCGCCCGTCCACTGCGGAACCAGCGCGCCGTGGACGAAGAACTCTCCGTCCCCGCCGCCCGTCACGGTGATCACCGCGGCACGTACTTGCGCTCGGATGCCCAGGTCCGCGTAGGCGTGCATCAGCACCACGCAGTCGTCCACGCACCGCCCGGCCGGCAGCCTCGGAAACTGCGCGACCACCGTGTCCAGCACCAGCGCGGGCAATGCCACCATCTGCATCGGATCCGCCGGATCGGCGGCCAGCGCCATACCCAACCGCGCACACGCCTGCTCGCCCGCGTCAGAAGCGAACGCCGCACACTCAGGCGCACTCGAGGAGCGCTGCGTCCCGCGCGCTAGCTTGCGGCGTGAATGATCCACGCCAAAGTACGCTAGCACCCGGCGTCCAACGCATCACGCTCAGTGACGAGCACTGGTGCTGCCATCCGCCATACGAGCGATCCGGGCTACCGAGCCGGAAGTGGCGCTCGGCGGGTCGGCTCCGGGCTTCTTTCCGTTCCCGGCCGCCGGGCGCGTGGCGGTTCGCGCCGACGCGGGTCTACCAGGACCGGGCTTCGTCGGCGTCCGGTCGTTCGTCCTCGCTGCGCTCGGGCGCTCCACCGCGACGGCGCCGACCCGGCCCCGGTCATCGACCTGCGTCGCAAACCACCGCGGCCCGCACCTCGGGCCCCGTGAGATCAGGAAGCCCTTATGCCCCATACACTTCAAGCCTTCCACCAGGCCGAGCAGCGCCATCAGGAGCAGGCCGGCGAGGTGATCGCGCTGGCCACGCGCACCTTGGCGGCGATGTTCCCCGCTGCCGCCTACGTCTGGCTCGACGGCGACGATCCCGGCAACAGCGCCACCGTGTTCGGCCTGATCGCGCTGCTCGACGAGCGCGGCGCGGTCCAGCACCGGTTCACCGCCGACGAACATCTGCCCGGCCTGCCCGGCGAGTTCGACGCGGACTGGGAACACGTCGACTACCGCGTGCCCGAGACCATCCGCGCCTACCTGCTCTCCGCCGCCGACGCGGGCGCGGAGCTGGCCGACCTGCCGGACGAGCTGTGCACCCAGCACGGCGAGCATGTGTGGATGCCCGTGCTCGACCTGCGCGCCGTCTGACCCGAGCCGGCCGGGCCGATATCGAGGCCCGGCCGCCCGTGCCTTCCCTCCCGCAACTCGCCCGCGGTTCCCCTTCCCGAACGGAGTTCGAACATGTCCACCGACCGCCCCGCTCCCCACGCCCTCGCCGAACAGGCGCGCACCCGCGACGAACTGGCCGCCGCGATCCGCGGCGGAGATCACCCGCAGTGGCTGATGTTCTGGGGCCACCGCCCCGAACCGGACGGATCGATCGGCACGGGCTGCCTGAGCCAGTGGTACCCGGCCCGCTTCACCGTCAACGGCGTCAGCTACCCGAGCGCCGAGCACTTCATGATGGCCGCGAAAGCCCGGCTGTTCGCGGACACCGACACCGAGGCCCGAATCCTCGCCGCCCGGACCCCGGCCGACGCCAAGCGGCTCGGCCGCCAAGTGGCCGGGTTCAACGAGAAGACGTGGGTCCGCCACCGCAGCGAGACCGTCTTCCTCGGCAACGTCGCCAAGTTCCACCAGAACCCGCGCCTCGGCGAATTCCTCGCCGCGACCGGCACTCGCGTGCTGGTCGAAGCGAGCCCCTACGACCGGATCTGGGGAATCGGCCTACGCGACAGCGACCCGCGCGCCACCGATCCCGCAGCCTGGCCGGGGCTGAATCTCCTGGGATTCGCGCTCGCGCAGGTACGCGCGCACCTGGCACGGTAAACGATCCGCGGGTCGGAGCACGACCACCGTGCTCCGACCCGCACCGATGTGCCCGCCGATACTGGAGTTCGACGGCGAACGGCCGAGTCAACCAGAGGGGCTCATTGACCACGCTCGCCATCCTCGGGTGCCAGACTCGATGAGCTTCGGTCTGTCGCGCGGTCGGCGCTACGCGTTAACTGGCGCCCGCGCAGCGACATGAACACCTCCGCCAGCGCGCGCAGGATCTCCGGGCGTTGCTCGGCGTTGGCTCCGCGCAATGCCAGCGCGAGAACCGCGAGACAGAACACGCACAGCAGCCCGAGCGCCGCCACTCCGTAACCGCCAGCGCCGATCACCTGCGCCATCATCGCGCCACCCACCTTGTCGGTTCGCGACGCGAGCGTGACCGGGACCAGTGCGCGAGACCGAACGCCGCTTCCCGGCACGCGGGCGCAGTACGCCTGAGCTCAGCGCTTCCGCTGATCTGCCTGGCCATATCAGTTCGGCCTCAGCAGAAGGCGCGCTTTGCCGAAGACGATCTCGCGCTCGCGCGCATCGACCTGTCCATGGGCCGAAGCGCCGCGCAGGCCGCACACCGGCTGCGTCAAGGCGGCCACGATGTCGCCCGGGAAGGGCGGGCCGGTCCAGCGCAGCTCCCATCTCGCGCCGATTTCGCGCAGAGACCGGTGCTCATCGCGAAGCGGGTTCGGATCCCACCAAGGCGCCGGCGGACGTCTAAGCGGATCCCCGAAGAACGCCCCGACCGCCCAGGTACGTCGATCACTCGCGGATAACCGGACGAATAACGCCGCGAGCAGCGCGCGGACATCGCTGCTGAGGCCGTCGACGTATTCGAACATCTCCTGTTCCCGCGCGGTCACCGGGACGCCGAGGTCCTGAGCAGTGAACGGCGGCACATCCTCACGCATGGCAAAGCGCACGCCGGCAAGAGTGCCTCGGTCCTCGGTCGAGATCACCACGGCCCCGGACGGAACATGCACGAGGCGGTAGATGTACTCCCCGGCCGTGGTCACCGCCTCACCGGCGAAGCGGAACCCCGCCTCTGCCCCCAGGATCCGCCGTGCGATGTTGTCCGGGGCCCGGGAGACGATCAGCAGGGCCCCCCGGCGCGGGGAGAGGGTGAACGAGTACGTCACCAGACCGGAAGCGTTCGTGTGGTTGAACGGGTATTTCTCCAGCGGCTCGTCGTTGAGCGCGAGCAGCGCGAGGAGCGCGCGCACCGAGCGCTGAGCGGGCGAGCACTCGTCGATCACGACCGTGGTGTTCGTACCGACGGCGTAGCGGGCGGAGACACCCGCTTCACCCAGGAATCGAGCCCGCGCGGCGGCTGCTTCGTGACTGCGACGGCGTCCAGCCATGACAACACTCGACCTTCCAGACCTCCCGGACGATCTTGATCAAAGTGTGTCACTGCACGAACCTGGACAGCCTTTACCGCTTCCCGCAGCGGACCACTTGGTCCTCCTCGGGTACAGACCAAGGCTCCGGGGCCTGCTGTACCACTGTCCCGGCCCTGCGAAGGCCGGCAGCCCTGCGTGCTGTGCCGACCACAATGACACGCCCCGCCATCGGACGCAACGTCGCAGGATACGCACACGCCCGCCTGTGCTCACCGGCCGAGGCTCTTCCAGGCCGCGAAGCCCCTTCCCACCGTCCGGCCGGGGCCCTCGCGCCTCGTGCGCGGCGGGTGCCGGATCGGGATCGCTCCTGGCTCACAGCCAGGTGCTTCGTCCGCTTGCGCGAGCTGGACGGCGGTCCCCTCCCCCTCGCGCCGTCACCGGCACGTGGTCAACAGCTCGCCCTTCGGGGTGCAGGCACCTCGTGCTCGGCGCCGAATCCGGGCCTACCGAAGCGCACTCCCCGTTCCCTGGGTCAAGGCCCTGACGGCCTCCGGTCGCGCTGCGCGCGAGCCTTGACCCGGACCGAGTCGCGCGCTGGTTTCGGGGCCCGCTTCAGCCACCCGGCCGAGGCGAGACCCATCTCCCGAAAGGGGCATCCCGATGCTCAACGCCAACCCGCCCGTGCGCGCCCGCTCCGCCGACGGCGTGCTGCGCAACGCCGGCCTCGAAGACCTCATCGAGGTCTTGCAGCGCGAGCAGCAGCGCAAGCTCGACCTCGTCCTGCCCGCCGAGGCCATCACCGCCGAGAACGGCGCCCTCCTCCTCGCCGGCGCCGACCACGAGATCACCGCCGACGGCGTCACCTCCCGGCCCGGACGCTTCACCCCCAACGCCGTGTGCGACGCCGGCATAGCCGACAAGCTCGGCATCCCGGTCGCCTACCTGCGCAAGACGCGCACCGAGGCCCCCGAACTCTACGACGCGAACGTCAACGGCTGGCTGCGCCGCTCGCCCGGACGCCGCTACATGGTCCGCGCCCTGGCCGACGACGGAACCGGACCGGTCGCCCGCGCGTTCCTGTCCAACTCCTACCGCATCGTCGACAACCTCGACGTGCTGGTGGCCGTGCTCGACGGGGTGCGCGACTCCGGGATCGAAACCCGCGTGAACAACGCCGACCTCTCCGAGCGGCGCATGCACGTGCGCGTCGAGGCCCCCTCCGTCACCGCCCTGGCCCCGGTCCTGCTCGACGGCTACCGCAGCCCCTTCTCCGGAGCCCTCGGCACCGACAACCCGATCGTCTCGGCCGGGTTCATCTTCTCCAACTCCGAGGTCGGCTCCGGCGCCTTCTCCCTCGTGCCCTACCTGCGGGTCAAGGTCTGCGAGAACGGCCTGGTCCTGACCCACCACGCCGCCCGCAGCGTCCACCTCGGCTCCCGCCTGGCCGAAGGACGCATCGCCTGGAGCGACGCCACCCAGCGCCGCCTGCTCACCCTGATCACCTCGCAGACCCGGGACGTCGTGCGCACCGTGCTCAACCCCGTGTTCGTCCGAGACGAGATCGCGGCGATCGAGCGCGCAGCCGGAGCCCCGGTCGGCGACACCGAGCAGATGATCACCCGCGTCGGGCAGAAACTGCACTACACCGAGACCCAACGCCAAGGCATCCTCGAACACTTCATCCGCGGAGGAGTCAACAACGCCGGAGGCGTCCTGCACGCGGTCACCAGCCTCGCCCAGACCATCACCGACCCCGACGAGGCGCACGACCTGGAAGCCAGCGCCATCCGCGCCATGAAGCTCGCGGCCGTCTGACCGCAGCCCGCGCTGCCCTCGGCCGTGTGCCGAGGGCAGCGCGGGCTGCCCGCGCCGACTCGCTCCCGCGCCGCTCTGCGCCAGCTTTCGTTCCTAGGATCGCGGCGTCCACAGGGCTGTTGCCGGAGTCGGCGGCTTTTTGAGCAGCGCGGCGAATCCGCCGGGATATCCCAGGCGTGCCAGCGCGTGATCAAGCCATTCAGGCTCGCGGTCGATCAGCCGCATGACCGCGTTGGTCTGATCGGGCAGCACGATCCGCCGATGGATCACCACGCTTTCACGCGCCCGGCCCCCGGGTAGGGCGCGCACCATCGCGAATCCCTGCTCCGTGTGCTCGGTGACGGCACGCACCTGACCGCCGGCCCGGTGCGTACGGGTCCAGACGATGCCGGCGAGGTGCCCGTGGTGCTCCAGCAGCGCCCCAGCCAGATCGTGGAACTGCGCGATCTTCTTCTCCAGTGGTGCGGAGGAGAACGGGACGAACCTCATCACCTCGTTGTGGTCCTCCATCCACACCCACGCGATGCCCGCGTCGCTGGTCTGCTCACCTTTGCCGTCGAGCTTGGACAGTAGCCGCGTTCCGGCGTCCAGTTCGATCAGAGGACCGGTGAGCTTGTCCCCGATCGTCGCCTCATCCGGACGGACGGTGAGCGCCTCGATGCCCGGCCACCGCACCGACACCGGGCCGTGGCCGGCCGCGCAATCAGCGGCGGCCTGTTGAACGCGCTGGCGCCAGGCCGCCTCGGCGTCCTGATCGAGCGCTCCGGGCAGCGCTCCGTCAATCTGAACGCCGTAGCGTGTCTGAAGGCCGAGCAGGAAGCGGTGATGGCGAACCTGGGCGCCGTCGGTACGCCCCGCCGCGGGCGCCGTGGTCAATCCGTCCCCCCGCTCCAGGCGGCGGCCCTGGGTGGTGCCGCCCGAGGGGAATCACCCCCGGCCGGCCCGGCTCAAGGGCCGAGCCGCTGCGCGGTCGGCTGCGCCGAGCCCTTGCCCCGAACCGGTCCGGGCGCGATTGACCGGAGGTCCGTCACCACCCGGCGGGCCGCGCAAGCGGCCCCGAGCGAGACGGACCCCTTCCATGGTCTACACGCACTACTGGGCCTACCAGCCCGACTCCACCGAGTTCACGGCGGCGTTCCCGCAACTGCTGGCCGACGCCCACCTGATCCTCGCCAGCCTGTCCGAGCGCGGGGTCGCGTTGGCCGGCCCGACCGGCATCGGGCAGCCGCTTCTGAACGAGTCGATCATCGCGTTCAACGGCGTACGCCCGAACACCGGCGAGAACTTCGTCCTGGCCCCCGCCGCGGGCTCGGGCCTGACCGAGCACACCGAGGCCGGCGAGCCGTTCAAGCTCGACTACGTCCAAACCCGCGCCCTGCCCTACGACCTGGCCGTGACCGCGATCCTGCTGCGCGCGCACCAGCTCGCGCCGTGGAGCCTCACGCTGGCCTCCGACGGGTCCTGGGAGCAGGACTGGCGTGCGGCCCGCGACCTGCTCGATGACCTGTTCGGCACCTCACCCCAGCTCGACGCCCTGGCATCGCTCGAGGTAGTACGCCGCGGTCCGTACCTCCTCCAGCTCGGCGCGCTGAGCGCCTAACCGTTCCCCGAGCGGGGACGGCCACGCCGCCCCCGCCGACATCCCCTGTCATCACCCTCGGAGATTCGATGTCCGCCATTACCGCTCTACCTCGCTACGTGGGCTACCTGACGCTTCCCGGATATTGCCGCGCCGAGCTCCACGAGTACGTCTCGCAGCGCGAAGCCGCCCTGGACCTGGCCGACCGCGCCTCGGCCAGCCCGTGCGGCGGTGACCCGCACCTCGACCTCTACCGCGTGGCCGACCGGGAGATGCTGGAAGAGGCGCACCGCTTCTCCGACACCGGCATCCCGTTCGATCACCCCGACTTCCGCATCACCCTTGGCCCGCGCGGCGGCACGTGCGTCCAGCGCACCTGACGGCGCGAGACCAGGCCGCGCCGGTCAGGCCTCGCCCGACTCGGGAATCCTCATCTCACCTCGTACGGCGCCCACGACAGCAGCTTCCTGAACCGCCTCATGATCGAGATCAGCTTGCCCGCGAGTTGCTGCGCGGTGCGCGCGAACTCCTCGGCATCCTGTTCGCTCAACTCGACAGCCGGATACTCGACGGTGGCGGCAAGCTGCCGCAGCGCGTCGCCGACCGCTCGGACGGCCGGAATCCCCGTGGCGGCATAGAGGCCGTCCAGCATCGCCAGCACATTGGTGTACTGATCCGTTGACGACCAGCCGAGCGGAACGATCTCGACGAGACCGGCGTGCAGATTCGCCAGCAGCGTCGCCCACGTGGTGTGAATCCTGCGGCGACTCGACGTGGCCGACGTCCAATCCGGATCGGTCAGCGCCGCCTGCCGTTCCTCAAGCTCCTGACATGCCCTGGTTGCACGCATCGCCTGCTCGTCGGGGGGCAACTGCTTGAAGTCCAGCGGCAGGAGGGCGGATGCGCCGCTTTGCCGCTGCGGCTGGGAGCCCGCATCCGCGGAGAGCCCAGGACCGGGCTCGGCATCCGGGATCGTGACCCTTTCCACCGCTTCTCGCGCTTCGACGGCTAGTTCCGCGAACGTCAGCTTGACGGGCCCGGGAACCTCGGCGGACATGAGACGGCCGAGTAGACGCCGAAGGGGCTTGCGCAACACAACGAGCGCAGAGACCGCAACGACCGGCCAAATGAATGTCTGGATATACCTAAGGACGAGCTCTGCTACCGGCACGGACGCGACTGTCCCACAGCGGGGCAGCGGCGATCCACTCACGCAGCGAACCGCGGGAGCACAGCCTTCTACCACGGCCGCGCCGAGTCCCGAGGAGCCGCGGCTCCGCTCTCTGTCACGGGCAGCAGTTGATCGTCAGCCTGTCCGCCATGGGCCGGAGCCAGCGCAGCACACGCGCCGGCCGCGGCAAGGACAGGGCCGCTACGCGGTCGGCTGCGCCGATCCCTGCCCCGGTCGGCGTGCCCGCGTGCTGACCGGGGGCCCGTCCCCACGAGATGGACCGGCCGCCGGTCCCGCCACGACAGGAGCTCCCCCGATGACCGCCTTCCCACCGCCCGAAGCCGAGCGCCCGCACGCCGACCGCATCCCCGAGGGCGCCGCGCGCCTGGACGCGCTGCACAACATCGGCACCGCCGAGGGCATCCACGTCTGGCACTACGAGCCGGGCCACCCGATGACCGTCGTGTTCACCACCGTCATCGACCCCGGCGACCTCGCCGACG
The DNA here is from genome assembly GCA_035493475.1 of Actinospica sp. GTDB lineage: Bacteria > Actinomycetota > Actinomycetes > Streptomycetales > Catenulisporaceae > Actinospica. The sequence goes on along the minus strand of DATJIF010000063.1, from coordinate 203,694 downwards.
AGGTCCTGTGCGAGCAGGTGTTCGCGCTGCTGAACATCGGCCACCACCCCGCCGAGGTCGGCCTGAGCGCCGCACCGGATCAGCGCGCAGTGGACTACCGCGAGCGCGGAAACCGCTCGCTCAGTGTGGGCGACACGGTCGCCGTGACGCGGGGAGCCCAGACCGTCTACTACAAGGTCGCGATGATCGGCTTCACACAGATCGACGCGCCCTCGATCGTCAACCGCCCCGGGTACGGCACCGTGCCGCTCGCTTAGGGCAGCAGAAGAAGCCGACGGCCCCGCGCTGGGGGGAGAGCGCGGGGCCGAGGTGGCTCGATCCGCGCGTGCGCGGAGAGCGCGGCGCCCGGGGGGAGGGCGCCGAACTCCATCGTAAACCGGGCGGCGCGGCCAGGGAGCCGAATGCCCGGCAACCCTCAGCGCCGTATCGGCCCGCCCGGTCAGACCGCGCGTGCGGTCGCCGTGTGCCGTCGCAGCAGTCTGCCGACCACGCGTGTCCAGCGGCGTCGAGGCCGCGGATCGGTCTCGCGGTCGCCGTCCTCGTTGTCGGGGAGTTTGTCGATCTCACGGGCGGTCTCGATCATGTGCAGCAGCACGGTCGGGCGCGGCGGCCTGCCCCACCGGGTGCACGGGTGAAGGACCGCGCCCCGCTGGTGCAGCTGCGCCATCGCGGCGAGCTCCGCGTCCAGGTCGGCCGCGCGCAGCTCGTTCCACAGGTATTCCGCGTCCAGCAGGTACACCGAGGTCAGACCGGTCAGATGCTGCTCGTCGACGTCCGGGGCGGGGCCGTGGCGCAGCGCCGCGACCTGCTCGGCGCTCAGCGGTGCGATGCCCGTTGACCCGCTCATGCGGGCAAGCAGCTCCTCGGTCATCGGCTCGCGCGCGATCACGGGCACGGCCTGCGCCAGCCGGTCCAGCCGTGCGGCTGCCGCCGCCGTCCACGGCACTGTCCGCTCCTCGGTATCCATGTCCACTATCCGCGCCTTTTCATCCGTTTGACCGGCTCCCACCCTCACACGGCGGACCCCGCTAGGCAAGTGGTTCATATTCAGATCGCGCGGGTTGCTGCGTTGGCGCGCCGTTGCTCCGGCGGTGCTCACCGCAGGTGCGGGGCCGCCGTGTCCCGGCGCGGGTCACCTCCGCCAGCCCGGCTCGACGGGGTTGACCTGGGCAGCTGTGCCGTCCGAGGCGGCGGGCAGCGGGCGCCCTCGGCGGGACGCGCCGCGCAGGTTGGTCGAACGACGTCGGCCCAACCGCGCGCGGTACCCCCGAGCTGCCGGTGCGCGCGGGAGCTTGGGCGCCGGGGCCGGCCAGCGGGTGGCCGGGTGGTAGGCCGCCCCGGCTCCGGGCGTGCAAATACTGCTCGCCGGGCCGGGCCGGTCGGCCTCCGGATACCGCAGCATCTACGGGTCCTGTCGCCTCTGGGCTTGGTACATCCCCGGAGGTTGCCTTCCCGAGCAGGTCAGCACCCCCGGTCGGCGCGCGTCAAGGCCAAGCCGCTTCGCGGTCGGCTGCGCCGAGCCTTGCCCCGCGCCGCCCGTTCGAGCTTGGACCTGGTCCGTCAACCCCCACGGGGCCGCACCGGCGGCCCGAGACAGACAAGGACCACTGCGATGCCCGCGACCTGTCCCGTCACCCTGACCGGCACCGTCTCCGCCGACACGCGCTTTCGCGACCTGCCCGGCGGCGGAGGCCTGGCCTACTTCACCCTGGCCACCGAGCTGACCTCCTCCCCGGCCCCCGGCGCCCCCGCCGTCAAGCGCACCGTCCACATCGAGTGCACCGCCGCCCGCGGCACCGTGGCCGACGTGATGTTCGACCAGCTCAAGCGCGGTACCCGCGTCACCGTCCAGGGCCACCCGCTGCTCACCCCGCCGCCCGCGACCGGCCCGCGGCTGCGCCAGCTCAACACCCTGTCCGTCGAGCCGCTGCCGCAGGCGTGACCCCGCCGCCGGGCCGCCTACCGGCGGCCCGGCCCCCGGCCCGCGCACCGACCGCGTGAGCCCTTGCCCCCGACCGTCCCGGCCGGGCCGAGCGGCCCAGCCTTTCGACCTGAAAAGGAGCCGCGGCATGCACCGCGACGAACACGACCCCGAGCCGGTTGCCCGCGAGTTGGAGACCGGCCTGTTCCTGCGGCGCGTCGACCGCCACCAGGGCACGTACGTCGAGCGCCACCGGTCCACGTACCTGACGGCGGAGATCAGCGTGCGCCCCGCGCACCTGGAGCCGGGCGAACGCGCGGACCTCGCCTTTCACGCGTGCTGCCAGGACCAGATCGACCACCCCGCCGCCGCGCTGGAACTGGAGGGCTTCGAGATCACCGCCCGCTACGACGGTCGGCACTTCTACGAGTCGCACCACGGCTACCGGCTGCTGCACGGCGTGATCGGCTCCCGTCGGGCCCAGCAGATGGCCCGCCGGATGCGCCAGATCGACGAGGCGTTCGCCAGGCAGGCCGCTATCGGGTTGCGCGTGCCGGACCGCCACGACTATCCCGAACTGGTCGTGCGCATCGGCGAGATCATCGGCACGCGCTTCGTCAAGCACCGGCTCGATCCGGACCCGGCCGCCCCCTCCGCCATGACCGACCTGCCGGGACTGGCCGACGCCTTCGAGCGGCACACCCCTCGCGACCGGGACACCGCACCGATGCCCTTCTGATCGCCCCGCCGGTCTGAATCTCAGACTCGGCGGTTTCACCGGCGGCCGGGCCCGACGCCCGGCCGCCCCTCCCTTCCACGCTTAGGAGCAACCCGATGGACACCACCGACCGACTTCCGCTCGCCGACCAGTTCGACGCACAACGCCTCGCCCTGAACACGCTCGGCTATCAACTCTTCGGACTGCTCTCCCGCGCGCTGCGCGCGATGTATCCGGAGGCCGCGTATGTCACCGTCATCGCCGACAGCGTCGACGACGCCCGGTACCTCGAGCTCGCGCTCACCGCCGAGGGCGCCGTGGTGCTCGACTTCAGCGAAGACGACGGCGAGCCGCTACCCGAACTGCCCGCGCCGCTGGCCGCCGAGTTCGGCCGCTACGACCCACGCGATCTCCGCGAGGTGCAGTTGCTGCTGGGCGACGCCTGCGGAACCGGCGCGCAACTGCCGTACGTGCCCGAGCACCTGGAGTCCCACGCCGAGGGCGCGGTGCGCTGTCTTCTGCTCGATCCCGCCTAGCACCCGCTCAGCCTGCGCCCGGTCGACGACTTCCCGGGCGTACGGCGGTCGGGTCGGCGGCGCGTAGGCTCACCGGCCACCGGTCCCGGCCGCGATGGCGGGCCGGCCTCGCTGTCGCCCGTAGCTCAGCACACCGCCCGGCCTCGCCCGGTCAAGGCCGGAGCCGCTGCGCGGTCGCGCTGCGCGCGAGCCTGGACCGGGGCCGGGATCGGTGTACTGGCCCGGGGCGCGCCAGCGGGCCGAACGGCCCGACCCCGCGACCTTCGGGACGGACTCCATGACGATCCTGCTCGACGCTCCCCGCCTCACCCCGGCGCCCCCAGCGCCCCGCCCATCCCCGCGCGCGCTGGTCGAAGCCGCCGTACGCGGACAAGGCCCGGCCGTGCACACCATGCGCACCCAGACCGGTGCGGACCTGCTCGATGCGCTCGACCAGCCCCTCACCTGCGAGCTGCTGATCTCCCGCTGCACCGACGAGCCCGGCGCGCACCACGTGCTCGGCCTCGCCCTCGCCCTGGGCCGGGCCAGCCAGACCCCCGAGCAGCACCGCGCCGCCTACACCACCGCCGCCTACGCCGCGCTCGCCCTCGCACGACGCGAACTCGGGATCTTCCTGCTGGACACCGCGCTCGAAGCGGACGACGTGCTCGACGACGAAGACCCGTTCGCCGCCGCACTCGGTCTGGCGATCTTCTACTACGAGGCACGCGCAGCGCACTACGGCTACTTCGCCGCCCGACTGGCGCTGCGGCTTCGCCGCGCCTGACCCCGGTTACCCGCGTGGGCCGCCGGGATCCCGGCGGCCCCTTCCCGTTTGGAGTACATACACCCATGAGCACCATTCGCCGTCCCTCGCGCAAGCGCACGATCGGCATGTCCGTACGCATCGAGCGTGAGTTCGGCATCACCCAGGTCACCGGCAACGTCGTCTACGTGGCCACCGCCGACGACACCTTCGACCCGACTGAGGTCGGACGGATCTTCAACCCCTCCTACACCGACCATGGCCACGACGCCCAGCAGTACGCCGACCTTCGCGTGGCCGCGTACATCACCGACGGGCGGGTGTACGGCACCCGCCACGAGTTCCACACGAACTACGGCATCGAGCTGGGCCGGGCCCTGTCGATGGCCCGGGTGCTGCGCCGGATCGAGACCCGGCTGCACGCGCAGGGGCGCACCTACGTAGATATCTGCGACTTCCCCGGCCACCTGCTGGCCGTCGCCGACGCGATCGGCGCTGAGTTCTTCGCCTACCGCCCCGAGGAGCGCGGACCGCTGGCGCGCACCGACGCGGCGGGAATCACCCGCGTACTCGCCGAACTGCTGCCCGCGCGCCCGAACGAGTAGTCCGCCAGGCCGGATGGCGACGAACCAGCCGCTGCCATCGGGCAGCGCCTCGGACACACGTCCGTCGGCTACGGGGTGTCCACGTGTGCCACGTCGTCTGTGGCCGCGAGCGGTCCGGACGGTCCGCCGTGTGCGTGGGGGACGCGACGCATCCTCGGGCGTCGGTGCTCCTGCTGCCCCGGGGCGATCTCGAATCCGGCCCGATGGTAGATCCCGCGGGCAAGGCCCGGGTTCATCGCCTCCAACTCGAGCACGACGCCGAGCCGGTCCGCGAGCCGCATACCCTCCTCCCGCAGCCGTCGGCCGTGTCCGCGCCCCGGCGGCAGCGCCCAGTACTGCGCCACCTCGAACCGGACCCACCCCTCCCACGGGTCCTTGCGCGTGAGCATCACTCCGGCGTGCCAGCCGTCGAACACCCAGACCCCGCCGCGCGCCGCCGCCGAGACCGTGAACACCATCGCGTCCACGACCGGCAGGCCGACCGAGACGAGCAGGTTCAGCGGCCAGCCGCCGAGCACCAGCGCCAGGGCGACGGCCACGAGAGTGACCGGGGCGAGCGCTGCGACCGTGAGGTCCGTCGCGGCCTGCCGAAGTGTCCCACCTCGCAGCATCCCCGGGCGGCGCAGCAGCATCCAGCCGACCGCGAGGGAGAACCCCGGCAAGCCCCTCCATCCGCTCAGACCAGCGACGCGGGCCCACGGCAGGTGCGTGCGCAACGCGGCGATCAACGCGTGCCGCTGCTGCCGCTGTTGATCCTTCGTCATCCCGCTCCTGCCTAAGCCGTCCGCTCGGCAAGCGTGATCGGCGCAGCGGCCCAGTGTCGCGCTCGCTACGCCATCCAGGTCGTCCCCACGCCAAGGGCGCCGCCCTCGGGTCGAGGCCGGGCGAGGCTTGGCCGCGTCGTGGTTCCCCGGATCTCGGGCGAGAGGAGGGCCGGCGCCCGCGTGATCGCCCGAGGGCACCAGAAACCCGCGCCTGGCGCAACCCACGCTCCTTCGTCGCTCTTCGGAGTTGCCCCAGGCGCGGACCTCCGGTGGGCACAGCCCGTCCACGCCGGGACCACCGGCACCGCCCGCCCCGCAAAGCCTCCGGGGTGCGAGACGACGGGAACACCTCCGTGTCCGACATCGACCCACCCGAGATCCACCCGGAACTCGACGCCGACGCCCTCGTGAAGCTGCTCGACGCCGAGTGCGAGTACCAGGCCACGCGCGCCGACCTCGGCGACGCCGAGGAGCGCCGCTACCGGCAGCTCTACGACGCCTACGTGTCCGCAGGTAAGGACTCCGCCGCACTGCTCGGCGTTGTCCCGCGCTCGATCACTAAGGCCTCCCTTGCTGCGGCCCTGCGCCGACATGCCCCTGCGGGCGACTGGCAGCAGCTCGACCTGCTCTCCCTCTAACCCCAGCCGGGCGCATGGCGCACAGCACCCGATCTACTGAAAGGCCCGCACGATCATGATCCTCGAACCACTCCCCGACACCCGCCGCGCTCGTCGCACCCTGCCCCACCTGCTCACCGCAGCCGAGCATCTGCGCGTCATCGACCAGCTCGCCCGCGAACTGATGCCGTGCGGGCATCTGCCGATCCTGCCACCGACCGGCCAGAGCGCAACGTCCGTCGACGACCTGAATGTGGCAGTCCACTACCTCGGCACTGCCCTGCGCTTCACCGCTGGGTGCACCTGCCGCCTCGACGCGAACCGGCAGCTGCGCACCGCGCACGAGATCGCAGTGGACCTGTGGGGTCACACCTACACCGAGGCCATCTTCCGCGTCCGCTACTCCCGCCGACGCGCCCGCCGCAGCCTCGCACGGCATGCTGAGCGGCTGCGGCGCCACCGCGCGAGCTTCGAACTACTTGCCTTCGCCTACCGGGCCGCCGTCGCTGAAACGCCCGATCCGCTCAACGGCCTCCTAGTCGTTCTCTGATCCAACAGTTTGAGGGGCCGTCGCCATTCGCGACGGCCCCTCAAACTGTTTCTCCTGCTAGGCCGAAGCTTTGACCTGCTCGGAGACCTCCGTCTCATCGCTGGACCTAGTGGGCTTTCGTGCGTCGGTCTCGGACGCACCTGGAGCCGACAGGGCCTCGCGAACCTCTTTCGCTGTCAACCCGACCAGCGCGGCGACTTCCGCGTTGGTTGCGGCCAAGCCCCGCAGCACGTGCAGCGCCACGCGGGCCTTGTCGTCGAACACGGCCGCATCGCGCTCTGTCTCCTCACGGATCCGCCCGATCGTCACCTCGCCCTTAGCCCGCACATGCGACGCCTGGGCACGTGCGTCCAAGACGGTCGCGACCGCCTCCGTCTTGATCCGCAATTGCTCGCGCTGAGCCACCTGTTCCGCCCGCATTGCCTCCTGCGCCGCCTTGAGAGCCGCTAGCCGAATACCGCTGCCGCGCCGTGCCATCAATCACTCCCCTTGTCAGTTTCAGACCGAGCGAGCGCCAGACTGTAATTTATAGCGTACAGGCACCTGTCAACCCTCGAACGATTCTCAGCACAGATGCCCCCGCAGCAGAAAGGCAGTTCTGCCTGCATAGATGACACCGACGCCAGTCCCAGCGCACCACTGGACCGCCGCCCTCGGCCCTTAGTCAACAAGACACCTCTTGCATCACCAGCACTCCTGTAGCTTATAGTGTACGAACGGGATGGGAGCAGGCTCAAGGAGACGGGGTGCGGACGGGTGTTGTCGCTTCACAAGCTGACCGCCGGAGACGGCTACACCTACCTGACCCGTCACATTGCTGGCGGTGACGTGCAGCGCGAACGCGGCCAGGATGCGGCCGACTACTACGCTGCCGAGGGCAACCCGCCTGGCCGCTGGGCGGGTCGCGGACTAGCCGCCCTGGACGTGCGATCCGACGAGGTCAGCGAGCAGGCCATGCGCAACCTGTTCGGGTTCGGCATCCACCCCGAAGCCGAACGAATCAAGCAGGAGTACCTCGCCGAGCATCTACGCGAGGAGCTAACTCCTGGGCAGGCCAAGAAGGTTCACCGTCAGGCGGAGAAGGCCGCCGAACTCGGCGGGGCGTTCCGAGGCTACGAGCCGCCCGAGCACTTCCAAAAGCGCGTCGATCAGCGGCTCGACGCGATCCGCGAGGAGACCGGCCGGGAGCCGACCGAGGCCGACATCAAGCGCGCGATGATGCTCGAATCCCGCGCTCAGCGCGCTGCTGTGGCCGGATATGACCTCGTCTTCTCTCCGGTCAAGTCCGTCGCGCTGTTGTGGGCACTGCACCCCGATCCGGCTGTGCGTGCTGGTATTCGCCAGGCTCACCAAGAGGCTATGGCCTCCGCGCTGGAGATGTTGGAAACCCACGCGGCCTTCACCCGTACTGGACGCAACGGCATCGCCCAGATCGCCACCAGCGGCATGGTCGCCGTCGCATTCGACCACTACGACTCGCGTGACGGCGACCCGAACCTGCACACCCACTACGTCATCAGCAACAAGGTCCAGGGCGTAGACGGCGTCTGGCGCTCGCTCGACGCCCGCGCCCTATTCCGGATGACGGTCGCCGCATCCGAGCACTACAACTCCAGCATAGAAACGCTGGTCAGCGCACGCTATGGCATCAGTTTCTCGCCCCGGGAGGACACACCGGACGGCAAGCAGCCGGTCCGTGAAGTCACTGGAATCCCTCTGCCGATGATCGACCACTACTCCTCCCGTCGCACCGCGCTGGAGGCACGTTACGCCGAACTGGTGCGCGGCTACCGACGCGAACACGGATACGACCCCAGCCGCAAAGCCGCCTACCAGCTCGCCCGCCAGGCCACGCTCGAGACCCGACAAGGCAAAAAGCAGCCGCGTTCCCTCGCCGCGATGCGCGATACCTGGCACTCCTCACTGCTGGCTACGTTCGGATCTGCCGGAGCGCGCGCCATCACCGACGCCGTCCCCCCGCGCCCCCAGACCATCACCATGGACACTCCGGACATCGGCGCCCTCGCGGCCAAGATCACCACTACCGTCGAGGAGTCCCGCTCGACCTGGACGCGATGGAACCTGCACGCCGAAGCCGAGCGCCTAGTACGCGCCGAACACCGCTTCGAAAGCCTCGACGCGCAAAAGCGGGCCGTCGCCCTCGTCGTGGAAGAGGCCATCAGCGAGCGCCACGCGGTGCGCGTCGATGCCCCGCCGATCACCAATGAGCCCAAGCAACTGCGCCGCGCGGGCGGAGAATCCGTCTTCACACAGCACGCGGCCGAGCGATACACCAGCTCCCGCATCCTCGAAGCAGAACAGCGGTTGCTGCATGCCGCGCAGCACGAGTTCGTCCCCACCCTCGATCCGCAACTCGCCCACACTCTGCTCGCCGGCGTCGAACGCGAATCCGGCACGGTCCTGGACCCGGGGCAGCGGGAACTGGCGATCCGCTTTGCCTGCCATCCCGCGCGGATCACCGTCGGGCTCGGCCCAGCGGGTTCTGGCAAGACCACCGCGATGAGCGCTCTCACCGCCCTCACCCGCGAATCTGGCCACCGCGTCATTCCGCTGGCCACGTCCTCGGCCTCCGCCGCCGTCCTGACCCAGCAGCTCGGCGTCCCGGCCGAAAACCTGCACAAGTTCCTGTACGAACACGTCGATGGCTTCCACACCGACCGCTTGCGAACTGGCAGCCGAATACCGTCCCGGCTCCAGCATCTCGACGTACGTCCCGGCGACGTCATCCTGGTCGACGAGGCCGGACTCGCTGGAACCCCGAACCTCGACCGGCTGCTGACTGTCGCCCGCGATCACCAGGCACGCATCGTGCTGCTCGGCGACTACCGGCAGCTCGGCGCCATCGAATCGGGCGGCGCCCTGCGCCTGCTTGCCCACGACGCCGGTGCCGTCGAGTTGACCAGGCTCTACCGTTTCGACAACGAGGCCGAGGCCGCAGCCACCCTCAAGTTGCGCGTCGGCGACGCTGGCGCGCTCGACTTCTACATCGAGAACCAGCGAATCCGCACTGGCAGCCGCGACGGCATGACCGAAGCCGCCTATCAGGGCTGGCGTGCCGACATGCTGGCTGGCAAGAAAACCATCCTGACCGCCGCCACCGGCATCGACACCACCCGCCTGTCCGCTCAGGCACGTGAAGACCGCGTGGCCGCTGGACAGGTCGAAGTCGACGGCGTCGAGCTGCGTGACGGCAATTTCGCGGGCGCTGGAGACTGGATCATCACCCGAGATAACAACCGCAAGCTACTGACGCACGGCGGGCGCGATTTCGTGAAGAACGGCGACGGCTGGACCGTCCTGGTCCGCCACGACGACGGCGCCCTGACGGTAGAACACGACAAACACAAGGGCCGCCTCACGCTCCCGGCCGAATACGTGCGCGAGCACGTTCAGCTCCTCTACGCCTCCACTGTCATTCGCACCCAGGGCCTCACCGTCGAAACCGCCCACCCCCTGATCACCGATGAGATGACGCGCGAAGAACTCTACGTCGCGCTCACCCGCGCCCAGTTCCACACGACGCTGTACGTCGCCACCCACGACATCCTGCCGCTCGACGAGGACGAGCGGATGGACTACCCCCGTAACGACCCGCGCGCATACGCGGGAATCGAGATCCTGCTGCGCATCATGAATACCGAAGGCGCCGAACTCTCGGCGACCGAGTCGATGCGCGAGAGCCAGCGCCTCGCCGGCTCCCTTGCAACGCTTGCCCCGTACTTCCAGCACACCTTGGAGATCGTCTCCCGGCCGGGCTACTACCGGCTCGTGTACGACACATTCGATGACAAACTCGCGCAAGCGGTGACCGATTCGCCGACATGGGCGAGCCTGCGCCGTACGCTGATCGCCGCCGAGCAGTCGGGCCACCACGGCGGCTTCCTGCTCAAGCAGGCCGCCGACCGCGAGAACCTGGACAAGGCGAGCGACCCGGCCGAACGACTCGACTTGCGCATCAACGCTTACCTCGACAGACGCCCCATCGGCGCGCTGAGCGACGCATCCGGCCAACCGAAGTGGCTGACCATACCCGAGCGCAGCCACACGAACCTTGACCCCGAACTACACAAGTATCTACGAACACTTCACGGTCTCACGGCTCTGCGCGTCCAAGAGCTCCGGGAACTCGCCGCGAGCGAGCAACCGGCGTGGGCGGCGAATCTGCCGGAGGAACAAGTCACCATTGTGGCCGCATTCCGCGACCAGCATCAGATATCCGACGACGATCCCAGCCAGCCTCTCGGCCCCTTTATCCCGGCGGCGAGCGCTGACCACCACACGTTCCGGCAGGCTTCTCACGCGCTGGCCACCGCGAGTGATGACGGGGAAGAAGCACGCTCCGCGGGCCGACGCAGGGCACCTCAGCGCCGTCCGAGCATGCATTCAGGGACGCCGCGCCAGGCCGGCCGAAGCGTCGACATCGATGTCGACGAACGGCTCCTCGCCCGGCGAGACATGGCCCGTGCCCTCACGGCCCAGGCAAACGCAGTACCTGTCCACTACGCGGCCGAGGCAGAACGCCAGATAGAGAGATGACCAAGCGAAAGTGCACCCGGACCAAGCAGCCTGCCACGTGAGGAGTTCATCGGTGCAGCGCTCGTGGGACGGCGAAGAGAGCAGCACGCCGACCATCGCGAACCCATGCGACGCGTTCAAATGCGCAGCGATCCGGGAATCAGGCTGCTGATCGAGGCACGATGTGCCCGAGCTTGCAGGAACCGATCAAGGCTGGTGAACCTGGAGTGGGTGGCGCACAGGGCTGGTGGGGCGTGCTCCTCCAGGGAACGATCGCCTCCGGAGTCGGCGGCATGGTGGCCGCGATCACCGCGTGGGCCGTGGTGAGCGTGACCCACCGCCACGAGCATCGCTTCGCCCTACGCGGCGAGGTGCGGACCTCGGCGATCGCGCTGTTCCATCTGGCCGGGCGCATCGGCGCCGAACTGGAACAGGCCCGAAGCGACCGCGACGCTTCGCTGCCGTCGACCGGCAGTCAGGAGTGGCTGGTGACAGCGACGTCCGTGGAGATCGCGGCATTCTCGTTCGACGAAGCGCTGGGGGCGCGCTGGTCGAACAGCATCGGCGCTGTGCGTGCCGCCCTTGAGTCGTTGAACGCGGGATCCGCGGGACAGGAGCAACTTATTGCGGACGCGGACCTCGCAGTGCGCAGGCTGATTGACGAGCTCGCAGACTGGCTCATGCAGGGCCGCCACCGTGCCCAGCTCAACCCGAGTCGACCGTAGGCAATGGGCATCAGAATCGCGTGAGCTGCGTCATCGAGCCTGTGGCCCGAGAGCTAACGGTCCATGTAGCAGTACGGCCCAAGCCAGGCGGTCGCGTAGTGGTCACCACCTCGGGTGAAGACAACAACGCCGATGCGGTTCGATCCGAACCAAGCGGATGGTCGACACCCACCGCACGCAGACGCTGGATGATCTCGGCCTCAGAGCTGCCGGTCAAACGGGCGTTCGTCATCAGTACGTAGCTACGGCACAATCCTCGAGCTACGAGCCCTTCGACCTTTGGCACCCCAACGCGAGATACGCGCGACCGATACGCAACTACTGATCTTCCCACGTGTACTCGGTGAGCAGTCCGGGGATGTCCGGGGCCTTCCGCAGGACGGTGAGGCCGAGTTCGCGGGGGGCGATCTGGTTTCTGGGGATCGTGGTGTCGACGCCGCCGATGAGCAGGACGTCGTCTTCCTCGTCGTCCTCTTCGACGGGGACGGTGAGGGCGTAGAAGTCGCCGTCGTGTTGGAGGGTGATGTAGGAGTAGTCGTCACCGACCGCGACGAGAAGGCCGTTGTCCTGGTCAGCCGCCCACTTCACGGTGGCGGAGGCGGCCTCGCTGAGTTTCGCGTACACCTCGGGCAGGTCGGCTTCGGTGGCCGCCGCCTTGGTGTGCGGGATGAAGGTCTCGACGGTGTAGTCCACGTGCGTTCTCCCAGGTGGGTGTAGTGCGGGTTGCCGCGGGACGCTAGCCGATCCTACCGGTTTGGTCCCAGATTCCGATCAGTCCGTCTGGGCCGTACACGGTGATCTTGTCGAGGTTCAGGTATTCGGCGTATCCGCGCATGGAGCTCTCGCAGAAGCCGCAGGTGGGCCGGTCCGTGTGGAGCTCTGCGCTGCCGCCCGAGTATCCGAGTTGTTTGGCTTGGTAGGCCATATCTCCTTCGGCGTGGTCTTGGAAGGAGGTGGCGGTCAGGTGGTTGCCCTTGCCGGGGTAGGCGGCGGTGCGTTCCGGGAGCTGGCCTTGGATTCCGTAGACCGGGTCGCGTCCGCCGTCGAACTCCATCTTGCCGACAGTGCTTGCGCCCTTGGGCCGTTTGACACCGCGGGCCTTCTGCGCGGCGATGTCGGCGTCCTCCTGGGCGACGGACTTCATGTTCGTCTGCTGCCGGAACTGCGCCAGCTCCTGCTGGACTTGCTTCGGACAGGAGAACAGGCCGAGCGGGTCGTAGGAGATCAGCGGGTTGCCGACGTACGCGGTGTCGTTCGGTGACGCTGCCAGACCGAGCGGATCGGACGTGAGGTATGCGCCGAGGGCGGGGTCGTAGTAGCGGTTGAGGTTGTAGTCGAGGCCTGTTTCCTCGTCGTGGTACTGCCCGGGGAAGCGCAGCGGGCATTCGGCGGTGCTGTTCGGAGCCGTCGTGGTGTTGCCCCACAGACCGGTGACGGTGCGCCAGGCGAGGGTTCCGTCCGGGGCGATCAGTTCGGTGGGGGCGCCGACGAGGTCGGTGATGATGGCGTGGAACTCGGCGTCGATCACCTGCTGGGGCGCGTCGGCGGCCCAACTGCGGCGGGTCTGGGCGAGCGGGGTGAATTCGCCGGGCTGGTGATCCCAGGTGCGTACGGTCGTGGTGCCGACCGGGTCGGTCCGGGTCTCCTCGACCAGGCGCGGGCCGTCCCAGGCGAAGGTGGTCGTCTCGGCGATCGCGCCGTCCGGTCCGAGACGGGATTTCCCGGTACGCCGACCGATCGGGTCGTACTGATACGTCCAGACCGTGCCGTCCGGCAGCGTGGCACCGGTCAGCCGGTTCTCCGCGTCCCACCTGTAGGCGACGGTCTTGACCTGCCCTGAGATGGTTCGGCGGATGCGGCGAACGACGCGTCCGGCCGCATCGCGTTCGAGGCTTTCGTTCCCGGCGCGGTGAATGCGGGTGCCGGTGACCTCGCGCGGGCCGTCGGGAAGGTCCGGGTCGGAGGTGTCGCGCGCAGCGGCGAGGTTGCCGAGCGCGTCGTAGGCGTAGAAAGCCTGCCACGTGGCGGCAGTGATCCCGGTGACGCGGCCGGCGGGATCGGTTTCGAAGTCGCGTTCGCCGCGCAGGGCGTCCTGGATCCGGGTCGGAGTGCCGTCAGGCAGGAATTCGAAGATCCGCGCCTGCACCTGGACCGGGACGGTTCCCTCGGCCGGGGCCGCGGCGTCCTGCCCGGGGTAGGACCAGATGCCTTCGGTCCTCGGCCGTCCGGCGATGTCGTAGGTGCGGCCGGCGAGCGCGCCGGGGCCGAGCAGGCGGGCTGTTTCGCGTCCGGCCGCGTCGTAGCCGAACGCGAGTGTGCCGGCGGTGCCGGTCATCGCGGTCGGTTGCCCGGTCGCGTCGTAGGTCCAGCGGGTCGTGATCCCACTCGGCGTCGTACGCTCGATCCGGCGTCCAGTCGGGTCGTACGCGTGGGTCAGAGTGCGTCCGTCGACGGTTTCGCTCAGGATCCGGCCGAGCGGGTCGAGGACGTATTCGAGGACAGACTCGGGGCTCTCGGCGCAGACCAGTTGTCCTGCCGTCCCGTAGGTCAGCCTGGTGGAGCGGCCGTCGGCGCGATGCTCGACGAGGCGGCCGAGCAGGTCTCGCTCGTATTCGATCGGTCCCTCGGGGCCGCCGCGGGCGACCAGTTGGCCGGCCGCGTCCAGGGTGTAGTCGATTCGGCGGCCGTTGAAGTCGGTCTCGGCGACCATCCGCCCGGCATCGTCGTGCTCGTAGGTCCAGGTCAGGCCGGTCGGCCCGGTCACGGATATTAGGTTGAGCGCGGTGTCGTAGGCGAAGTGGTAGACCGTGCCGTCCGGGTCGGTGCGGGAGGTGTGCACGTCGAAGGGCCCGTAGGTGAACGCGGTGGACGCGCCACTCGCGCTGGTCCCTTGGACGACGTTGCCTTCCGCGTCGTAGACCCAGCGTTCCTCGGCGCCGTCCGGCAGCACGGTGCGCAGCAAGCGTCCGCCGACCGACCACTCGTACGCTGTGCGCGCACCGAGCGGGTCGGTGATCTCGATGATCCGGCCGAACGGGTCACGGCGCAGGGCGGTGACCGCCCCGAGCGCGTCGGTCGCCCGGATCGGCAGGCCGGCCTTGTCGCACACGTACTCGGTGGCGGCGCCGAGCGCGTCGACCGTGCGGATCAGATGGCCGTGCTCGGTGTACTCGAACCGGATCACCGCCCCGACCGGGTCGGTGATCGAGGTGACCTTGCCGTGCGGGCCGTGCTCGTACGTCCAGGCGCGCCCGTCGGAGTGCGCGGCGCGCTGCGGAAGCCGGTGCTCGTCGTAGTCGATGACGCTGCCCGAACCGTCCGCGTTCACGATCCGCACCGGGTCGCCGAACGCGTTGCGTGCGATCGTCGTGGTCCGGCCGAGCGGGTCGGTGTTCGAGAGAACGTGCCCGAACCGGTCCTGTTCGGTACGCCGCTCCCCGCCGAGCGGATCGACCATACGCGTGGTCTGCCCGAGCGCGTTCCAGTGGTAGGTGCGCGCGTGGCCGAGTCCGTCGGTCATCGTGGTCGTGCGCGCCGCGAGGTCGTAGTCGAACTCGACGTCGTAGAAGCCGCCCGCCCCGTGCGCCGAGGCGACCCGGCCGTCGGCGCGGTAGGAGTACTGGTACCAGTGGCCGTTGCGATCGGTCCACTTCGTGATCCGGTCGTGCTCGTCGTAGTCGAACACGAACGGCAGAGCGGAATCCGGGTGATAGGTCCCAATCAGCCGCCCGGCCATGTCATACCGGAACTCGCGCACCGGCAGGTCCGCCCCGCCCGCCGGATCGGCCAGCTTGACCGAGGAGATCCGGGTCCCGCCGCGCGTCGAGATCGAGGAGATACGCAGGTGGTAGCCGCCGGAGTGATAGACGTCGGTCGGCACGCCCTCGGCGTCGTAGATGAAGGTGACCCGGTTCCCACCGCGATCCACCACGGCCGAGAGCGGCCGACATGTCTTCGGCGTCTCGCCAGGCAGGAACAGCAGCGTCCGTTCGAGCTCCCTCTGTTCGATGCGTATCTCGTCATGGCCCGCGGCCCGGTCCCAGGACAACCGCCAGCGCGGGCCGAAGGACGCGAGCACCTTCTGGCCGTGCACGGTCGGGATCGGGAAGTGCAGTACGCGACCATCTGGCCCCGCGTAGTGGATTCCGTCCGCGTCGATTTCGATGCGCTGGTCGAGCGTCGAGGACCACGATGTGCCGAAGATCCGGCCGCGCCGATATCCCGAGCCGTGGCGGCGCTCCAACGCGAACGGGAGTACACCGGGGAGTACGAGGTCGGTCTGCGGCAGGTACATCTCGCCCGTCACGACGTCGACCGGGTCGTCGCTCTCCCCGCCCTCACCGTCGATGTGCGCGTCCTCAGCCTGCTCGGCTTCCGTCTCGGAGGCGAGCGACTGGGCCTCGGACTCCGCTGCTGCGCTCTCGCCGCGCACCGAAGCAGCGGCGTTCTCGGCCGCGTGCCCAACGTTGCTGGCCGCAGACTCCGCCTCCTGCGCACCCTGCTGCTCGATGGAGGTGAAGCCCTTCTCGGCGTCCCCTTCGACTCCGCGGTACCGGCCGGCCGCCGCCTTCAGTTCACTGCCGATCCCCTCGTAGTGTTCGAGGATCGCCTTGCCCGCTTTCTCCCCACCCTCAGCCGCGTCGTCGGCGGCCGTCTTGACGATCTGACCGAGGTCACTCACGAGCTGAAGTCCAATCCACGCACATTCGAAGTAAAGGTGGCGACGTGTCCTGAGACGGTCTCGGCGTGCGAGCGCATCAGCTCCCCGTGCGTCTCGATGTGTGCCATGTCCACCTCGAAGCTCGGACCGGCCACGCCCTCCCCGCCGCCGCCGAGCAACAGGCCCTGCACCAGGTTCTCGATCTTCGCCATCAGCGGTTGCAGCGCCACGTTCAGAATTTCGCCGATGATGTACTGCTCGAGCTGCTGCTCGGCGAACTCCATCAGCTTCGTCGCCCCCTCTTCGATCAACGGCATAGCCGCTTCCGAAGCCCCGAACGTAACCACCGCTGCGGCCTGATCCGCGAGGAACGCGATGGCCATTCCGGTCAGCTCGCCGATGCACGCCCATTTCTGTGCGACGATGAAGTCAGCGCCCGCGTCCAGGGCACCGGCGAGGATGTGGCAGCCCTCGACCAGTTCGTTCACGTGCGTCGTGGACTTGTTCCCCCACATCCGCATCAGCGCCTCGTACGCGGCCCCCTGGTATCCGGACCCTAGCTGGGTGAGCGTCGCAGACGCACCGTCGTGCGCGTCCTGAATGTTGGACCCGAAGTCACGCACGTGCGATGCGAACTCCCGGACCTTGTCCTCGTTGATGTTGATCCACGGCACCCCGATGAAGTTCAGAAACTGCGCGACTTCACTTGGCAACTCGATAGCCACCGCCACCACCCTCCCCAAACAGTGCATGCCACTCCGGGCACAACTCTCGGCAACCGCCCCGCTGCCCGCCGTACCCCCATCGACGCGGCGAGAGTATCAGGGCACAGATCGCCCCACAACGACATACCCGGTCACGGCGCCAGCAATGCGCTGGCTCCCGTTCGGACAAGGTCCGCCCGGCCGAACCGACCGGGATTGCGGCGCCCCGGGCGCGTGCGCGGAACTCGTTGCGGGTCACGATCCACCCCCGACAACGGCGCATAAGAGCATGACCAGGGACACCCAGAGCAGGAGGAACGCTATAAGTGTGCTGACACACGAGGCCGTGAACTGGCGTATCCACGGAGTCTGAGCCCGCCAGATCAGCACAAGAGCCCCGAAGTGCCACACCGCGATACCCACGCAGCCCAGGCCTAGCCAGAGATCGACGCAGTCGCCCGAGTCTAGAAGGAAACTGAATGCGCCCAGCAGCGCCAGCAGAAAGAGCGTGGATCGGATCACCGCGCGGCGCAGATCGCAGAGCCACGCCTCGATCCGCTCGGCGAAGTGGTCCCGCACGTTGGGTGTGGTACCGACACGCATATCAGACAGTGGGCTCGTCATCGATCGATCGGCTTCCAGTACTCGAACCCGAACAAACGCTCACCCTGGCGGCGCACGAATTGCGGCTCGAACCGCTCAGGGATCACGACGGCGAGCACCATCATGCCGAGCCACGGGCCTGGCAGGTCCACGGCGAGGTAGCCGATCGGCGCTCCGATCGCGGCTTCGACGCCGACCATCCAGGCGAAGTAGCAGGCCGAGGCCTTCCTCCATTCGCTTGCGGTGAGCTGTGCGTCTTGGTCTGTCTGTGACATTTCAGTGTTTCCAGTCGGCCGCAGTCGTCACTGCGGCGGGAGTCGTGGATTGCCGCCGGTCGGCAGCTATGGGCAGCCATATCGGGTGGAGCCGACGGGATCGGCGGCGTGAGTCGACCGCGCGAGGTCATCCCCCGGGGTTCTGAATCACGGAGGCTCCTGCGGCGAATCCGAGCAGGCCGACCGCGATTGCGGTCACGGCGACCCAGCGGGCCACGTACGTGGTTCGCTCCGTATTCCGGCGTGAGGTGACGAGCACGGCGAGCGGGGCCGAGAGCGTGATGATCGCTGCGGCGAGAGTGGGGATGCCGCACAGGTCGACCTCGTCGGTGGCGCTCGGGGTCGGTGGTACTCCGACGTCCCCATCGACTGAGGCCCATCCCGCCGCGAACCACACGATGGCGTCGGTCATGATGACGAGGCCGGCTATCACGAAGAGCAGCACGGTCCAGATGAGCTGCCATCGTCGGCTGCGCTCAGGCTCAGCGGCCGGTTGCCGATCGTGCGGCATGCGCTCATGTGCAGTGGGCGAGGGTGTGTACATCACTTGCCTCTTGATGAGTTTTCGGCCCGGTCTAATTGCCGGGCGGGAACGGCACCGCGGGGAGTGCCAGATTCAGCGGGTTTGGGCAGAGGGCGGCGCGAGCGGGATTGACGTGTGGTGTGGCTGCGAAGCGAGCATGGATGCGTTAGCTGATGAGGTCCGCTGGCATGCGAGGCGTGAGAAGTCACGGCTATCGGAGACTCAGCATGACGCGGATGGCATCCGCCAAACTTTGCCGGTCATACTCGGCGGGTACGTCTGCCCCGGCTTCGGAGCAAGCTACGAGACGCGCATGAGTGCCGTCGCCGCGGACTGCGATCCTCGCTCTCATCGCATCACCTCCAGCGTCGTGGCGGGACATTGAGATCGCCCGAGCCGGTTGCTTGCCGATCCGTGGCTTCGTCGTGGGGAGCATGGCCCATTCCGCCAAGGTCTCGGCCGCGCAATCGACGGTCGCAAGCACGTAGCGGTTGAGGCGGCCGAACGGCCCAAGGCGGGAAAGGCCGATCTCGTGTCCTTCCGGTGGTCGCACTGGCCACTCGATCACCACCGCCTGTACGGAGTTGGCCTGGTCACTCACGCCGTAGATGACCGGCTCCCGCAGGTGAGGGTGCTTCTCAACTTCACAGGCCAGGATGAAAGACGGCCGAGTGCGTGCGGCCACGATCAGACCGAGCGGAGGACTAAGGCGGTAGTGCTGCCCCGTCGGCTCCTGGCTTGAATCCGAGCATTGGTGAAGAATGCCGCGCTCAGCGAAGCCGGAGAGCACCGACTGTGTTTCGTCGTCGCGCTCCTCTTGGCTGCGGCTGAACCAGATGCGCGCCGCTTCGACGTCGAACGTCACCCGGGAGACGGCCCCGAGGGCGAAGAGGTGGAGGACCGCCAGCGGAAGCAGTTCCACCTGCCCGTCGACTGCCACTCGATCTAGCAGCGGCTGAGCCGCGAGAACACGCGCGGAATCGTCGGCGTGATCGATCAAGATTGGCTCTCCACGCTGAACGACTCCCGGCCGGATCACCCCACGCTGCTCGTCGAGCCGGGCCTTGGGGCGCCGCATGATGAACTCGGCGATCCACGGGCATTTAAGCAGGAACCTGCTGACGTATGCCGCGGCGTACAGGGCGACGACGATGTAGGGAGTGAATGGGACGGTGATAACGAGAAGGGCGCCGCGTAGGACTTTACGCATCACGGTGTTCCCCCGAGCGTTCCCTCGTTCGAAACGGAAGTGGAATAAAACCCGCGGTTCACGATGTGGGAACCACAGGGGGAACCGTCGTCGCGGTGTACGACGGCGTGGCGGGGGCGAGGTCGCTATAGCAGGACTCGATCATGACGACCGCGACGTGACCACTCGTCGTGACCGTGAGGTTGTACGAAGCGTCCTGTGCGGATAGCACTGGCATACCGGCTTCAACCGTGTCATCGGAGACCGAGTGTTTGACGCCCGTCCACAACCTTTGGGCGGCGGTGAAGACTGTGGGCCTGGACCGAGGTAATCGGATCTAGAATCGCGGTGATCGCGAAGCTCCCGTTCGAGTGGTCCCCGCTCGCGCACGCCGCGTCTTCCCAGGAGATCTGACGAGCGCCAGTGAACCCGGACGTCGTCAGTAGTTTGTTCATCATGCTGACGGAGGCGGTGCGTACAGTTTGGCGGCTCGGGTACCCATCTCCTTGCGTCTCGGCGACGAGAATGACCGCCGATGCCACGGCGACGCAGCCCGCTATTGCCGCGAGTTGGCGGCGGCGGGGTGTCATCGTGCCTTCCACGTGGCCACGAGCGAAGGAGCCGGTGCTGACGCCTCGCCGGACTCGCACACGCGCAGAACCTCGTAGGGCCACAAGTGGTCACTGAAGTCCATGACTGCGTCCGAGGCTCCATTGGTCGATAGCAGGGTCATGAGGTAGGCCACCCGAAGACGCTGAACGCCGTGGAAAGTTGGTCGTCGCTGAGTCCTGCGCGGATCACGGTCAGCGCATTCTCGACGTAGGGCACGATCGGCTGTGGCAGGTCGTCGAAGCTGAACCATCCGATGCGCTGGCATTTGTCTGGCTCGCAGATCCGGGGGGTGCCGATCCAGGTCCGGGCGGTGAAAAACAGCGCCATGGCTGGCCCGAAGCCCTGGTCGTTGACGAAGTGAGTTAGGTGTGCGAACCGGAGGTTCAATGGATCGATCTCGACCCCGATCTCTTCGCGCACCTCGCGTACGGCGCCGTCCGGTGCGGACTCGAGTTCGAGGTTTCCGCACGTGGTCGACCATTTCCCGCCGGCCAGCGGCAGCGAGTCGGCGCGCTGACCGAGAAGGATCCTGCCTTGATCGTCGATTAGGACGGTGTGCACGCCGACGGCGTGTCTGACGTTGCCACCGACGGGGTCGGTGACGGCAAGCGGAGTGGCGGTCATGGGAGCTCCACGGTGGGTTGTTGAGGCGTGCGGGCGCGGCCGAGCAGCGTGCCGACGTGCCCTTCGGTGGGCGCGGGCAGGATGTGCACGTCCAGTTCGTCGAAGTCGTGCCGGGCAAGGACCTCGGTCCACTGCTGCACGCTGAGCATCCACCGCACAATCGGTAAGCGAAGGCCTCTGTATCCGTTGCCGTACTTGATCTGCGGTCCGAAGCAGGGGGCGAGTGGTTCGACGGCGGAGAAGGCGAATAGTCCTCCGGGATTGAGCCGCGCGTGCACTAGCGGTACGAGGACTTCCGGGTCGACGAAGAGCGCCGCACCCCAGTTTGAGAACACGCAATCCCACCGCGAGTCGGTCTCGGCGAGGAAGCTGACGACGTCCGCTTCGAGCACCGTGACGCCGGGCTCGTCCGCCCACCAGTTCTCGGCCCGCGAGACCTGGAATGGGGAGGAGTCGACGCAGGTGACCTCGGCGCCGGTCGCCCGAGCGAGCGCGACGCCGGCGACGCATGTCGCAGATCCGATCTCAAGGGCGGTCCTCGGTTGGCCGAGGAGTTCGGCGCCGGGGCCGTGGCCGGGGTACTGGGTCCAGTGCATCCGATCGACCGGCGGGATGCCGCCGGTGTCCTCGCCTGCTGAGGGCCAGTAGCTGCCCCAGTACTCCTCGGCGCTCTCGAACTGGGCTTGGCTGTTCGATGTCGTTGGCTTGCTCACGCGCGCGCCCTGACTGCCGACTCGCCGAAGCCCGAGTGCGCGGGCCGAACGGCCGCGCACAGTTGCGTCTCGGCGAGGATGCGCTGCACGGTCTCCTCCAGCGTGCTGTCTGGTCCGATGATCTGCTCCCCGGCGTCCGGGAGCAGGTCGCCGTCGCGGTACCACTCGCGCATGTCCGCCTCGGTCCACTCATCGCGGTTCGGCTTGCTCCGGTGGCGTTCGAGGGTCGCCTCGAAGGGGATGTCGAAGAAGTAGCCGTACGAGTCGCCGACGTGCTCGCTCAGCAGAGAGGTCAGCATCTGCCCGTAGCGCACGGCGTCGAGGATGCCTTCGAGGACGACGTGCACGCCCTGGTCCAGGATGTGTCGGGCCATGGTGTCGATCAGCGTGATGTTCACCCCGCCCGGGTGGTCGCGCTCCCGAAGGATCTCGCGGCGCACCATGTCCTGCGGGATGACGGCGATCCCCCGGCCGTAGGCCGCGCGGAGGCTGGCGGCAACGGTGGTCTTGCCGCTTCCAGACGGCCCGCGCAGGAGAATCAACTTCGTTGCGGTCGAGCCCACGGTCACGTGCTTACTCCTAGGTCTTGGGCTGGCGCGGTGAGCCGCTTCGGGTTGGACTGCCCTGGAATCGCTCACATCTCGCCCAACTGGTACTGGCTGGCCTGGAGTTGGTAGAGCTCGGCGAACGGGCCGCCTGCCGCGAGCAGGTCGGCGAACGTGCCCTGCTCGGCGATCCGGCCGCCGTCCAGGCTGTAGATGTAGTCGGCGTGTCTGACGCTGCCGAGCCGGTGGGTGATCATGATGACGGTCTTGTCGGCGAGCAGGTTTTGGACGGCGGCGAACGTGGCGACCTCGGCGCGCGGGTCGAGCGCTGCCGTGGGTTCGTCGAGGATGACGATCGAGCCGTTGCGGAAGTGGCCTGAGCGGGCGAGGGCGATCTTCTGCCACTCGCCGCCGGAGGGCTTGACTCCCTTGTCGTAGTCCTTGCACAGCAGGGTGTTGAGGTCGTCGGCGTAGTCGTAGACGAATTCCGCTCCGGCCGCGCGCAGCGCGGCGTCGCGAGCCAGTTCGTCGTCGAAGTGAGCGTGCCGCCCGATGCCGACGTTAGCCGCGACGGAAAACGGCCAACAGAAGAAGCCCTGGCTGAGCAGCGCGACCTGGTCGAATACCTGGCGCCGGTCCAGCTCCTGGAGGGGTACGCCATCCCAGGCGACCGTGCCGGTCTCGGGTGCGTAGAGGCCCGCGAGAAGTTTCGCGAGCGTTGTCTTGCCCGATCCGTTGTGGCCGACCAGCGCGATGGTCTGCCCAGCGTGGATCGTCAGGTTGATCTCCGAGAGGGCCGGCCGGTCGGCTTCGGGGTAGCGGAAGGTGACATCGCGCAGTTTGATCACGGCGGGCGGCTGCGCGAGGTCGATGCCGTCGGCCGGGATCGCCAGCGTCTCGGCCTTCTCGCATGCCTCCTCCCAGTCACTGATGTACAGGCCCAGTTCGTAAAGGGCGTTGATGCTGCGGACGAGCCCGGCGAGTTCGGCGGTGCCGGTGCGCAGTGCGTAGGCGGCGGCGCCGGCTGCGGCCAGCGGGATGGTGGAGGTCTCGACCAGCATGAACAACAGGACGTACGCTCCGGCGGTTGCTGCACCGGTGGCGGCGCCCGCGAGCAGCGACGTGCGGGTACGCGCTCGGCCAAGGCGCTCCTGCTCGGCCGCCAGGTGCTCGCTGAGGCGGCGGTACTGGGCGAGGAGGAACGGTCCGGCATCGTGAACGCGGATCTCCTCGGCAGTGTCGGCGTTGGTCAGCAGGAACGCGAGTTGGTATTGCTGCCGGTTGGGGGTGAGCATTGACAGGCGGGAGCGGTAGGTCTGTTGGGAGGCCTTGACCGCGGCGATCCCGCCGGGCAGGACGATCACCGGTAGCAGGACGATCAGCGAGGGGTGCAGGACGGCCAGAACCCCGGCCACGGCGATCAGCGACATGACCCCCGAGGCCAGATCGACCAGCCGGGAGATCGCCATCTCGATCCAGGACGCCCCGTACTGGGCGGTGTCGATGAGGTCCTTGAGTTCGCCCTGCTGGTAGGACAGTAGCTCGACCTTGTTGGTGCGCTGGTAGAGCCGGTCTTGGGCCAGGTGCCGGACCTTGGGGGCGAGCCGGAGCGACATACCGGTTGATGCCGCCGAGCATGCGCGGTTGGCTGCGGCGGCGAACGCGGCGAGCAGGACCGAGGGGATGGCGGCGTGCAGTCGCGCGGTAGTGGCCCCGCCTGCGAGCAGCGAGCGCAGGACCCCGTTGACCGCCAGCAGGCCGAAGGCAGTGAACGCCCCGGTAGCGAGTTCCGCGGCGAGCACCGTCGTGGAGGCGCGCCGGTCGGCTGCCCAGCCGAGCCGCAGGCAGGTGGCCACCAGGCGGGGAAGGCGGGCGGCGATCGTGCGGAAGCCGGTGGTGCCCAGCGCTCGGTCGTGGCGCGACCAGGACGTGTTGTAGTTCCCGGAGTATCCGAACAGCGGGTCCGGCCCGGCGGGTGCAGCGCCAGGCGGCTGCGGCGCGGCGGTTTCGTGCAGCGGTGGATCGAGTGCTTCCGCGGTCATCGTCCGTCCCTCGTCTATGCGGTCGATGTGGGTGGTGGATTCCGGTCGCTCGCCATAGGACGAGCCCGATCAGCGCGCCGTGTCTCGTGCCGGAGCTCCGATCTGCGCTTGGCGCTTCTGGCCAGCTCTCGATCTCGAACACGGCTGACGCTCCGTCAGCACGACGCTACCGGGAGGATCCGACAGTCTCCGGTGCCAACCGGATTGGATCGCCCAACGCTGGCCTCGGTCCTGGCGTGGTTTGAGCGTGCGAGCCGACCGGAGCCTTGTAGAGTACGAATCCCGGTGTCCGCCACATGCCTTCAATGGAGCTGACTGTGCCGCTTCGCGTCGCTCTGGACCGTGCGTTCGGTCCCACGGATCCGTGCTCTGCGACTTGCTCGGAGGTGGCCCGTGGCGATCAGTAACTCGGAGATCATGGCTGCGATCACCGCATACCTTGAGCGCTATCCGGAAGAGGGCGAACAGCTCGCGGAGCCACTGCGGGTGCTCTCGCAGGGCGAGGGAGTCGATTACACCTCGCGCCGGAACTTCCGGCTGCATGTGACCGTCGGTGCGCTGCTGGTCCGTGACGAGGCCGAGATCCTGCTCGTCGAACACCTCGCCTACGGGATCCTGCTTCAGCCGGGCGGCCATCTCGAGCCGACGGACACCACGCTCATCGACGCGGCCGTGCGCGAGCTGACCGAGGAAACCGGCATCGACCCGGAAACGGTGGTGTGCGTCTCGCCGACGCCCGCGTACATCGAGTACGGCCCGGTCCCTGCGCGGCCGGCGAAGGACGAGCCGGAGCACTTCCACTTCGACATCGGGTATGCCTTTGCCACAGCGGACGGGGATGTCGGACGAATCCAGGAGTCCGAGGTGAGCGGCGCCAACTGGTACCCGCTCGATGATGCCGAACGCCGCGTGGGACACCGCATTGCGCGTGCGGTGACCGCTGCTGCGTAGTTCGATCGCGCGGGGCGGCCTTCGGCCGCCCACGCCGGACCCTGTGCCGAGGCTGGTGGGCGCCACTCGTCCCGCGTCCTTCGCATGGATGGGGTCTCGCGCTGTCTTCATCAGGGCCGTCTTCATCTAGAACAGCTGGTCCTGTACGGGCATGTTGCTTTTCGCCGTGCGGCCGGCGACGTTCACCAGGTCGGCAAGGCGGGCGTAGCGAGGCATCTCGTCCGCGGCGCGGATGAGATGGAAGAAGACCTGGGCTGTGACCTCCACATCGGCCGCCGCCCGGTGTCGGTCTCTGGGCTGCGGGATCGAGAAGTGGGCCAGGAGCGTGTCGAGTCCGTAGGAGGGAAGGCCTGGGACGATCTTCTTGGCGAGCGGGATCGTGTCGAGGAAGTCGATGTGCGCCAGGGCCGGGCAGTGTTCGCTCTGGTTGTGGATGATGTTGGCCTCGACGGACGCGTTCTGGGCTACCAGGAGGAACGGGCTGCCCGGTGTGAGGTTCCGGTCTAGTTCGCCGAACACGTCGACTGGAGCGGGCGCGTCTTCGAACATCGCGGGAGTCAGGCCCTTGAGCGCGGTGTCGGCTGAGGTCACCGGTGCGAACGGGGGCGGCTTGATGAGGGACGTGCTGACGCCGATCCGGGTCCAGCCGTTCTGGCCGTAGCGCAGCACGAGAGCGGCGACCTCGATGGGCTGGGCCGGGTGGCCCGCGGGCGTGGTGGTCTCGAAGTCGATCACCACGTACGTGGTCGCGCGAAAGTCTGGATCGTCCGTCAGTCTGCCCATGTGCTTACCATTCGAGGTCGTCGTTTCGTCGCCGGTATTGGCCCGGCTCAGTGGAGAGAGCGGCATTCGCAAGCGCGATGCCGCCGCGTTTACTTACCGGTCTGCGAGTCGGCGAACAGCCTGGACGGCCGTGGGTAGGTTCGGCGCGTTCCAGATCCGGTCGCCGATCCAGGCCTCGCTCAGGGCCCGGTACAGATCCGTCATCACCGGTATGAAGTCAGGCGGGAGCGATTTAGGGTTCGTCCACTGGCTCCGGGGAACCCCGTCTGCCACCCACTTCTTGACCGGGGGCTCCAGTCCCTGGTCGGAGTACCAGTTCCGGATGACCTGCTTGCCGCAGTGCACGCCGTCGAACAGGAAGCGGCTTCCGTCGGGCGTTCCAGGGCTGTCGGCCAGGACGATGTGCCCGTCGCCCGAGACCACGTACTCGAAATTGCCGTCGGAGTGGTCCACGCCCAGCTCCGCCGCGTGGCTGCTGATCACTTCGTTGACCTTGACGGTGATCTCGCGCATCGTCGCGAACTGGTCATCGCGCAATCCGGCGATGCGCTGGGCCGTCGGCGCGTCGATGAACCGCTTGGGCTCTTCCAGCATCGTCGCGTATTCGATGATCGGTCGCTTCAGTCGCTCGCCGACAGCCGGGATCTCGCTCAACCCGAGATCGGCTGGTGCGAGCGTTCCGGCCACGAGCCGACGGTGCACGGAACTGCCTTGCGGCAGTTCATTGCGGAACAGCACTTGCAACGGAACGAGGTAGTTCACGGCGCCGGGCGCCAGTTCCTCGACGGCCGGGTCCACGATGCGCGCGAGATCGAACTCGATCCTGTTGGGAGCGATGAAACGCCGGAAGTGGGTCGGCACTCCCACCCGCTCCAGCATCTTGAAGTTGAACGCAGCCATCCTGGCCAGCGCCTCACCCTTTCCGGGGATCTGGTCCGGCATCCTGCCGAAGAAGAACACCGTGTAGTCGTTCGTATACGTGAAGATCCCGACGCCCTCCTTCTCAGCCGTGGGGGGCGTGACGATCTCAAGGTCCTTGGTCGTATACAGAATGGGCATCATGTTCTCCTCGTCCTGCGGCTGCTAGCCGCAAGGTTGCTGTGCGTGCTGGTTGAGAAAGTCGGAAGTACGCGGTGGCGGCAGGGAGGTGGCATGTGCTTTGGGACCTGCGCCGAGACGTTCGGGGTTGGCGGTGGCCCTGTCCACGGGGGCAAGGTGAGCGTCGACCACGGTGAGCACGTTCATGCCGGCGGCGCGGGCCGAGGTGATGCCATCGGCGGCGTCATCAATAGCGAGGCAGCGCTCGACCGGAACGCTCAGCCGGCGTGCCGCCTCGATGTAGAGATCAGGAGCCGGCTTGCCCCGGGCAGCGTCTTCGCGCACAACGATCGCGGCGAACTCGTCAGTCAACCCCAAGGCGGCGAGGCCAGGGCGGACAAGCGAACCGGAGGCACCCGATGCCACGGCGCACGGCAACCCGGCACGACGAGCTGCGCGCAGCAGCGCGACGACACAATTAATCGGGGTGACGGTGACCAGCTTGGCAAGCAATTGGGCTCGGCTCTGCTGGATGATCTCGTCGTGCGGCAGGCCCCGCGCAGCTGGCAATTCGGCGAGCAGGTCGTGAATGGACAGGCCGACGTGCTGGCGGTACCAGTCGGCGTCAAGCTCGACGTCGAACTCTCGCAGCGCCGCTCTCAGTGCTCGCTCGTGGCCGCCCGTCGTGTCGGCCAGCGTGCCGTCAAAGTCGAAGACCACGGATTCGACATCATCCGGGATCCCGCGTAGGTCGCACCGGGCTCTTGCGGAATCGGCGGACGGGCAGATCACGCCGAGCCGACTGGATCCACCATGTGCGGGTCGCGTGGACGAGACCCCGGCCTGTGCGAGCTCGGGTACGTGTTCGTGATCGCTCATGCCGACGTCAACTCCGGGAACTGCCCGCAGTACATGCAGCGAGAATCCGGTCCGAGCCAGGGTTCGCGGACACAGGTCAGGTCTGTTCGGGTTTCTGTGATCCAGGCGCGGATCAGCTCAGTCGCCTCGTCCTCGTCGAGGTGGCGCCGGTCCACAACCCGATAACGTGCGGGATCTGCGGCGGCAAGTCGCTCGTGAAGCACGTTCGTCTCGCGCATGAACCAGACCTGCTCATCCGTGAACACGGACTGGTCACGCCGTTGTGCACGCTCGATGGATGCCGCAACATCGTCGGTGACCAGGATTGTCAGGTCTGGAAGTGGCCTGAAACGGGCAGCGAGCCTCAGCAGGTCTATAGCTGAGTCGAGAGCGGCGTCCAAGTCGTCGGGATGGGTGAGCAGCCCATGGCACACCGCCGTGGTGTCGACGCAGCGGCCCTCAACGACGGTACGGCCGGTGGAAAGCTCGGCTGCGACGGAGTCCAGGTCGTCCCGTTTGATGGCCAGCAGGATCAGGGCCTCGGCCATGGGGCTGCCGCCGCGCAGGAACGGATCTCCAGCGCTCGCCTTGCGTAGCGCTCGGAGCAGGAGTTCACCGAGCCCGTAGCGTCCGTCTTTGCGCTGCGAGAACCCGTCAAGAATCAGGGGCTTGTCATCTAGGGTCTCGACGACCCGGTTCATCAGATAGGTCTTGCCCATTCCGTTGTTGCCCTCGACGGACGCGAGCAGACCGCGGGTGCAGATCCGGTGCGCGGGCGGATCCATGCTGCAAGTGGCGTTCGTGCTCATCGCGGGCTCCTCACGCGGAATAGCCGTACGGCGTCGTCGGTCAGCCCACCCATGCGCGGGCCTCTCGCGTGATAACAGCGGCGTAGCGCTCAAGCGTCGCCTCGTTGTCTCGTTCAGTAAGGACCACGGCGATCGTGTGATCGAGAATCTGAGCGGCGCCGCGGCACGGCATTCGGTCAGCGCTGGCGAACATCGGCCGGGTATCGCAGGGCACGAGCCGGAAACTGCCCGTGGAACTCGGCACCCCCTGCGATGCGAGAAGTTCGGCGAAACCCCGAGGGTTCGCCAGGTCGATGCGAAGCAACGGTGCGAAGCAGTTCCACTCCTCCCCCACGGCCGGAACGAGCTCGCTTACGCCGGGCACGTGATCTACCGCTTCCAGGAGCATTCGCGTCTGGGCCTGTCGTAGCTCCAGCAGAGCCGGGAAGCGCCGGAGATTGGCCAGGGCGATCGCGGCGAGCGGGTCGGCGAGCCGGGAGTTAGTGGCCAGACGGCTCTGCGGCGCCTCACCGCGCGGGGCTGGCTGCCAATGGCTGCGGAACGCGCTCGCGTGCTCGGCGATCTCGGCGCTGGCGGTGAGCAGGAAGCCGCCCTCGCCGCTTGAGATGATCTTGCCGTCCTTGAGGCTGACGCAGCCGACCGTGCCGACTGTTCCGGCCCCTAGTTCCTCGCGTGCAGTGCCAGCTGCCTGTGCCGCGTCCTCGACGACGGCGAGCCCGTGCACGGAGGCGAAGCGCGTGAGGGCCGTGGGGTCTCCCATGCGTCCCCACAGGTGCACCGGCATGATCGCCTTGGTGCGGGGGGTGAGCTTGCCGGCGGCATCGTCGTAGTCCAGATCCAGCGTGGCCGGGTCACTGTCGATGAACACGGGCGTCGCCCCGAGCGCGGCAATCGGCGCAACGGTCATAACGACGGTGAGCGCCGGGACCAAGACCTCGTCGCCTGGACCGATCCCGCAGGCCGCGAGCGCCGCGTGAATCGCCGCGGTGCCGGAGGAGACCGCGACGGCGTACGGAGCGCCGAACGCCTTGGCTGCTTCTCGCTCGAAAACTCCGACGTACCCGCCGCCGGTCGGGTCGGGCATCTGCTGGAGTACCGAGGCCATCAGGTCCATGGTCAGTTGGCGGCCCGGGGTCTCGGGGAGCGTCATCGCTCGACCTCCGTGTTCAGCAGCCGGGGCATGTCGAGGACGAGTGGCCACATGTTCACGCAGTCGCGGCTGAACAGGGTGCAGTCGGTGCACGCGGGCCTTGCGGCGAACAGTTCGCGGGCGTCGGCGCCGTGGATCGTGCGACGCCGGTCGGGAGGGGTGGCGGCAATCCGGCGGTCGGATGGGCAGTCCCAGACGCTTCCGTCGGGCTGGATGAAGAACAGGCGCGCGCCGCCGAAGCAGTCGGGGACGTGCCCGCCGTCGTGGGTGGAGATCGACGCGATGAACCGCTCTATGTAGTTCTTGTCGGGCAGGGTCAGCCCCATGGGGCTGTCGTAGAGCTCGATGAGTCGATCGCTGGCGGCGTCGACGTCGGCGGAGTTGTGGCACATCTTCTGGAAGAGCTGGTGGTCGGGGGCGAGGGAGATCGGTTGCGGGACGAAGTAGTCCACGCCGATTCCCGCAGCGACTTGGGCGACGTCGGTGATCTCGTTCGGGCGGGATCGGGTGACCACGGTGTAGATCCCGACCTTCGGCGAGGGCTCCGCGCCGCGAGCTTGGAGCAGGGTCTCGATGCCGGCGAGTACGTCCCGGTATCCGAACCGGCCACCTGGCCGCATCTGGTCGTTGACTTCGGCGTCCGCGCTGTCGAGTGAGACCGACACCCCGTCGACGCCGAGCGCGACAAGGCGTTCGGCCATCTCGGGGCGGGTGAGCGGAACGCCGTTCGTCGCGATGACGACCTGGCAGCCCGCCTCTTTGATGACGGAGATCAGGTCGAGCGCATCAGGCCAGTCCAGCGGCTCGCCCCCGGCGATGACCACCCGCTCTACGGGTGAGTCGGCGAGGGTGCGCGCGAAGGCCAGCAGATCCTTGGTTGGCACGTCGCTACGAGAGAGGTGGGAGAGGATGCCCGCCTGTGTCGGAGGGTTGATGCGGTGTTCTTCGATTTCGCCGAAGTAGCAGTGCGGGCACTGGAACTTGCACCGTGAGCGAGGCGCCCAGAGCAACGTGACGTTACGCATGGACGGCCTCCCGCTGCTCCAGGAGCGTGCCGACGACGCGCGCCACGGCGCTGGCGCTTTCATCCGGCGACATGTCGGCGATGTCGAGAATCGTGTAGCGCGCCGGATCGTCGGCGGCCATCTCGCGATAGACAGCATCGATCTGCCCCAGCAACTGGACATCTGCTGGATCCAGTTGACGGCCGATTCGGTCGGCGAAGCGCTGCGAACAGACCGCGAGGTCGCCGATAAGCAGGATCGTCGCGTCCGGTGGCGGTAGCAACGGTCGGCCACTGGCGAGCAGGTGCCGCGCGACATCCTCGGGCGAGGTTTCAGGGTTCTGAGAGCAGAGGATCGCGGCCTGATAGACCGCGACGGTGTCCAGTCCGCGATCCTCGAGAACCACTTCGACCCCGGCCAGATCTCGCTGGGCCAACTGCTCGTGCTTGCGGACCTGCAAGCCGAACAGCGCGAGGGCTTCGGCGACCGGGTGTCCGGTGCGCAGGAACGGGTCCTGCTCGCTGCTCAGCGCGGCGATCACCTGACCGGGCAGCGTGTCGCCGGGCTGGTCGGTGAGCTCGTCCAAGAGGCGGCAGCGGGTGCCGAGCTGCGCGGCGACCGCACGGGCCGCGCTCGTCTTGCCCACGCCGTTGATCCCCTCGATACATACCCTCAAGGGCGCGTCGACGGCGTGTGGCGTGGCGATCGACGCGGTCACGCGGGCCTCCGGCAGACGAACAGCAGCTCGGTGGCCACGTCGGGAACGGCGGCAGCGGAAACCGTGTCGAGCAGGGCCTTCGGAATCCGGTCGGCGAGGTGCCAGTACCAGGCAGCCGCGCCTTCCCCGAACCTGTCCGCGAGTGCGGTGCCCACGAGCTCGGTCTCGGGCGGAAGCAGCCCGATCACGTCCTCGACGATCAGCCCCGCGTCGGTCACAACCTGCTCGACCTCCTCGCGCGACCACTCGTAGACGTGCACTCGGTATTGCAGCGGTCGCGGCGACGGGCCGAAGGCCTGCGGCGTCGAAAGGTAGAGCACGCCGCCGGGTACCAGCGCTGCGGCTGTGCTTCGCAGGCTCTGCGCGCCGAGCTCGAACGGAAGATGCTCCAACGCCGAGGTGTAGATGGCGATATCGAAAGGGCCGGCCACGTCCGGCCAGGGCTCGGCGACGTCGCACTCCTCCAAGTGCACCGGGAACAGATCGCCGTACGTCGCGCGAAGGTCCTCGATGCGCTCGCGCGCCTCGGCAAGGTTGACGCTGCTGATGTCGAGTCCGACGTACCCTGCGATCTCCGGGGCGTAGCGGCGCAGCAGCGGCAGCGCGAGCCCGCGGCCACAGCACACGTCCAGGACCCGGGTCTCCGGCTCGCACTTCTCGGCGACGATCAGGTGCTGCATCAGGTTCATCAGGCCCGACGGCTTGGCTTCGCCACGAGCCAGGGCCGCGTAGAAGTCATCCATCTGGTTCGTGCTGTACTTCCCGATCATCGGGGTGCCCGGACGGGTCGTGTACTGCTCTGGCAGCTGATCAGTGCTCAACGTTGTTCTCCCAAGGAAAGACCACCCAGCCGCGGGTGGAGGTGCCGATGTAGGTCATCACGGCCTCGGCAGGGAGGCGGTCGACCCAGTTGTCTTCGTTGACCACGCAGACCGCGGTCCGCACCCGCGCCGCGCCGGCCTGCGCGGCGAGGCTTGCAGCAGCTGCGAGAGTTTGACCGGTGCCCGCGACGTCGTCGACGATCAAGACGTCCCGTCCGGCCAGATCGCCCAGCGATGCGGGGTTGACGGCCACTGGCTCAGGCGTCTTCGCGGCGTGGACGTTGTCGTCGAGCGTGTGGACGACCTCGACCGCGCGAACGTCCCGAAGCCCCAGCCGGTGCGAGAGCCAGACTGCGGGAATGGCGCCGCCGCGAAGAATGGCCACCAGAATCTCCGGCGCGCCGTCACGGCCGACCTGTTCGGTGATCCGGTCGACCAACTCCTCCATCCGGGGCCAGGTCAGATGCGCGACTCTCCGGCCCTCGACAGCACCTCGACCTGAATCCGTCGAGTCCGCAGGGTCCCATGTCGAAGACGCGCTCTTCATCGCGAGCTCCCTGCCATCGTCAGAAACTGCTCGGTCAGGTGGTGTTCGTCGAAGAGCCGGCCGTATACCTTCAGATTGGTGGTCAACGCCTGCCGCTCGCGGACCCCGCGCATGCTCATGCACAGGTGCTCGCCTTCGGCCAGCACCGCCACGTCGGCGCTGCCCGTCGCCTTCATCACGTCCTGCGCAACGCCGAGGACGAACCGCTCCTGCAACTGAAGCCGGTGGGCGTGAGCCTGGGCGATCCTCGCGAACTTCGAAAGCCCGAGAACCTGTCCGGTCGGGAGATACCCGATGGACACCGACAGGCGCATCGGCAGCAGGTGGTGCTCACACAAACTGTCGACGCTGATGCCGCCCACTACGAGCAAATCGCCGTCGGTCGACTCGTATTCGAAGGTCGTGTCGATCGTGCCCGGCTCGTAGTCCAGGAACTCGCTCCACCAGGCGGCAACACGATCCGGGGTGCCGCGAAGCCCGTCCCTTGCAGGGTCTTCGCCGAGCGCGACGAGCAGCTGCCGGTAGAGTGCGGCGACTCGGCCGACGTCCACCCGGCGCGGCCCGGTATCTAGATCTGGTGCTGTAGATTCAGTTTCTACGGACATCACAGGGTGCTCCTCTCGGTCTGCGTTGGTCGTCACGAGGGTGTGGCCTCGGTGCTCACCGTCCACGCTCATCGCCCCACATCAGCACGTGCAGCCGAGGAGAGATCCGATAGCCTCGCTGGACGACAGCGGGAACCAGAGCCCTCATTCCATCGACGATCGCCCGAGGCGTGGTGCCCTCCGGCATCACCCAGACTTCCGTTAGTCCGTAGCGGGCCACCATCGCGTCGACCTCGTCAAGGTCCGAGAGGTCGCAGATAACGAACTTGAAGGCCCGGTGCGGAGCATCCACATACGCCGCCAGGGCATCCAAGTGGATAGTGCGCAACGCGGGCATGCCAGCGTTGGCGAGCTTCAACGAGACGTTGAAGTGGACGCCCAGGCTCGTCAGTTTGGGCTTCGGCAGATAGGTCCCGTTGGTCTCTATCTCTACCCGTTTGCCTATGTCGACCAGGGCGCGGACGAGCGGGATCAGGGCGAGTTGCTGCATAAGCGGTTCCCCGCCCGTGAGGACCACCAGGGACTCGGGGCGGACGGCTGCCCAGGCTGCAAGGTCCGAGACGCTGCGGCGGGTGCGCTCGGCTGTGAGATCGAATCGCTCTCGATCCCAGGTGTAGGGCGTATCGCACCACGGCCGACACTCCAGGTTGCACCCGGACAGGCGAATAAACAGGGCCGGTGTTCCGGCGCTCGGTCCTTCGCCCTGAATCGTGTCGGCGAAGGTCTCGGCGATCCACAGGGTTCGCGGCGTCGCCGTGCTCGTGCCGCTCGCAGAAGCCACCGCGGCCAACTGCACCGCATCCTCGACGATCATTCCGACTCCCCGAGATCGAGAAGCGCGGTGAGAATCGCGGCAGTCTGCACGGAGTCCGTGTGATGGACGGTCTTCAATCCGCCCGCCACCGCGGCCTCGATATTCGAGAGCCTGTCGTCGACGAACACCACGTCCAGCCCCGCCGTGCGCTCGATGAGCTCGGCGTAGAACCCCGGGTCGGGCTTGCTCAGGCCAACCTCGTGCGAGAGCACGGCCGGGATCTCCGGCGCGAAGCCGGCCTCAACAAGAAGCCCCTCGACGATCGGCCACTGCACGGGGTTGTTGTTAGAGGCAAGAATCAGGCGCCGCTCTCGCGAGAGACGGGCCGCCATCGGTCCGAGGAGCGGGTCAACCACGCCCACCGCGTTGCTCCAGAGCCCTGAGACGTCATGCTCAGTCAAGCCCGGGACTTCGAGCAGGTCGCCCAACTTCGCGGTGAATCCGCTGATGGTCAGGGCACCCGTGTCCCAGGCCTCCCCGAGACGGGATTCACGCCACCGCTTCATGAACTCGGCATCCGTCAAGCCACTGATACGCGTGATCTCGGCACGCCACCAGCCTGTGTCCAGGGCCACGAGAACACCGAAGATGTCCGCCGCGACAACGACCGGGGTAGTCATCGCTGCTCGCTGTACTCGGCCCACGAGCTCGCCGTCTCCGAAACGCGCACGGCTTCGAGTTCCGCATTGCCCGCGGAGCGTGCAGTACGGAGAAGGTGATGCGCAAGGCGTTCAGAGGTCGGTTCGAAGCCAAGCACCTCGTTGAGAACGGTGCCGTCGAGCAGGACCGCGAGCGTCCGTACCGAATCCGGCAGTGCACCCTGGCCAAGCAGTGGACTGACGAGATAGGTGTGGCCGTGGGGACGACCGCACTTGTGGCCTTCTGGAAGCCCGCCGAGTCGGTGCTGTGCAGAGAAGGTCACGTCATGCGGACCCGAGCTGGTGGGTCGGCCGCGGCGGACGTTGACGCACTCAAGCCGGTCGACGGCGTCCTTGTTCAGGTTCGCCCTGCACCAATCCTCGAGGTACGCGGCCAACTGCGCGTCGCTGGTGTTGCCCGTGCCGAGGACGTCGTCGAGATTGCGGTGGTCGAGCTTCTGGTCCAGGTGATGCTTGAGAGGAGCAAGTTCGCCGAAGTCCACGACGAAGCCGGGCTCCGTCAACTCGATGGCGGTGAGGGTGGCCTCCACGAGGAAGCCGCTGCCGTCCGGGACGCCGTTGCTCGTGCGGGTGGCCTGGAACTCGAACTGCTTGCCGATTCTGTAGGTGCCAGCCATCGCGACATCTGCTGCGCTGGTCGCTGTAGAACCTCTGATCATTCTCGTGCTTCTTCCTTTGCATTTCTTCGAGTCCTATTTCCCGCGAGGTCTCCCGGCCCGAGCCGTGTGGGCCGGGAGACCTCTGGTGTTCCGGCACGCTCCGCAAGGCGGGGATGGAGCGTGCCGGGAGGCGGGAGGCCGCGATCCTCGCGCCGTGCTCCCGGCCGATGCGAGCGTCGGCACCCGCGCGGTCGGGAGGCTGGTCTCCTAGGTCCGCATAGGGTGCGGCCTGCGCAGATCTGGAGACGATTCATGAGGCCTGGTAGTCCGCGCCCGCGAGGTATCCGCGCACTGCCTTGGACGGCACTCGGAAGCCGCGGCCAACCCGGGTGGCTTGCAGTTCCCCGCTATGGACCATCCGGTAGACCGTCATCTTCGAAACCCTCAAGATCTCGGCGACCTCGGAAACGGTCAGGAAGGCGACGTCGCTGAAGTCAAGGAGACCGCCGAAGGTGACCTGGGTGGTGCCCTGGTGTGGAGTAGTCACTGACTGCCTTGTCTCGTGAGGTTGAGGACCCAACCCGCAGGTAAGGGAAGGTCGCCCACGGGTCGGGAGTTCGCTGTCGTCTTAGCGGTGGGTCGGCCGGTGCAGCGCCGGGAACACGTGCGTCCGGCCGTCGCCGAGCACGACGGAAGGGTCCTTGGGCCGGAACCCGAGGCTTTGGAGGGCCCTGCGATGCTCCTCGGTCGGGGCTTCCGCGTAGGTGGGTTCGCCAACGCGGTCTATGACCGCGAGCTGATCGCGCACCAGGAGGCGGCCGAAGCCTCGCCCCTGCTGATCGGGCCGGGTCGCGATGATCTGTAGCTGCCAGTGCGGCTGGTCGCCGAGCAGGTCACGGCGGCGGGCGTCGAGCGCTTGGCGGTAGGCGAGGAACCTGGGCGCTGCCGGCCCTGCCGCGTTCTTCAGGCGGGAATCGAGTTCAGGTTCCGGCTCGCCTGCTCCTCGATGGTAGATCCACAGCGCGACGGCCTCGCGGCCCGCGTCGGTGCGCACTATGCCGGCGCTCACGCGCACGTTCTCAAGTTCGAGCCTGGCCACGCTCGTGAGCACCGCGAGTTGCTGGCTCTCGTCCGGGACCAAGTATTGGACGACGGGGACTTTGGCCGCGACCAGGGCTCCCGCAATCAGTTCGGCGAGGTATTCCTCGTCCTCGTGCGTTGCCGTGACCACTTGGTCGCGCCTGTCGATCTGGTTCACGACCCTCCCTCCCCAACACTCTGAGCGTGGGACAGGTACAGAGCTGTCTGCCCGGGGTCGAGCAGCCAAGTGAAGTCGTCGGGGTTGGAGAAGCCGTTGGCGAACCGGTCGGCGATCGCCTGGGTGGTGCTTGCGGCGCCGATGGCGTCGAGCACGTGCGGCGGTGGCGGTGCGAGCATCGCGTTGGTCCAGGCGGTGCAGGTCGCGACCCGCTTCCAGGCAGAGTCGAACGTGGCCTGCATGAAGGCCTGGTCGAAGGGTCGATCTTCATGCTCGATGATCGCTTTGAGGTAGGTGTCGGCGAACCTGGCGGCGTTGTTGCTGCCCTGGCCGGTGATCGGGTCGTTGGCGACCACGACGTCCGCCATACCGAGCACGAGGCCGCCGGACGGCAGTTGCGCGACAGGATGACGCACGATCGGTGCATAGCGGCCGATCAAGGTGGCGCCCTGGTCGGTCAACTCCACCTTCGCGCAGCGCTCGTGCTCCCAGGGCGCGTAGGTGCGCATGAGTTCGAGAATCGTCGTCAGGGTCTCGGACGGTGCGGCACCCGGGGTGAAAACGTCCAGCGTGCCGCCGGGAATCGCCTCCCAGAACAGGATGTCGCACTGCCCGGTGCGGGTCAGGGCCGGGATGGTGATCAGTTCGCCGTGTCCGGGAATCAGTGAGAGCCGTACCGCGCCGCTGTTCGGGTGTTCGGGCCGCGGGGCCATGCCGTGCACGTAGGCGAGGGCGAGGGCGCGCTGCGGCTCGGTGTACGTCGAGCGTTCGTTGTCACGGTCGAACATGTCGACCAGTTCGCCCTTGCCAGCAGCGATGATCGTCAGGTCGTAGCGGGCCGCGAGCTTGTCGAGGTCGGTCACGGTGGTCGCGTTGACCACGACGTTGCCGCCGGCCTGCTCGACCTTCTCGATCCAGGCGGAGAACTTCACGCGTTGGTCGATGCTCTGGGCGTAGTGGTCGAGTCGGCCGAGCCAGTCGATCGCGCGGGCGCCGTCGGGCGCTCGAACCGTGACGCCGAGCGCGTCGATTCGGTGGCCGGAGTCGGCCCATAGGTCGACGCCGATGGCGCGTTCGGTCTCGAGTGCGTGGCCGAACATGCACTGGGTGGAGGTGACGGAGCCGTCGTAGATCTCCCGGCCGGTGTAGGTGGTCATGACGGTCACGTCGAATCCGGCCGCGTTCAGTCCCAGGGCGAGCTGGAGGCCGGACTGTCCGGCGCCGACGATCAGGATCTTGCGCATGCGGGGTTCGTCTCCTCGGTGGTGGCGAGTCAGTGGGCGAGCTCAGCGGACAGCGCGTGGCTGATCAGGTCGCGCAGGACGGCGAGCACGTCGCCGCGCTGGCGTGCGTCGCAGTCGCTGAGCGGGATCGCGGGGTCCAGATCGAGCGCGTCGCGCACCTGGTTGAGCGGGTGGGTGAGCTGGCCGTCGAAGCGGTTGACGGCGACGGTGAACGGGATGTCGCCGCGCTGTTCGAAGTAGTTGATCGCCGGGAAGCTGGACTCAAGGTTCCGGGTGTCGGCCAGCACGATCGCGCCGACCGCGCCGCGCACCAGGTCGTCCCACAGGAACCAGAATCGGTCCTGGCCCGGTGCGCCGAACAGGTACAGCAGCAGTCCCGGGTCCAGGCTCAACCGGCCCCAGTCCATCGCGACGGTCGTGGTCGTCTTCGCAGATTTCGGCCCGAGCTCGTCCACGCCGATCGAGGCTTCGGTCATCTGCGCCTCGGTGCCCAGCATGGGGGTCTCCGAGACGGCGCCGACCAGCGTGGTCTTGCCGACGCCGAAGCCTCCGGCGATCACCAGCTTCACCGAGAGAGCAGGGGGCTCCGCCGGGGTCGGAGCAGTGTGGTCAGAGGTCTTTAAGACCATGGAGCACCCTTTCGAGCAAGGCGACCTTCGGGACGTCGGCGGCGGCCGGGTGGATCAGCACCCGTCCGGCCTTGGCCAGGTCGCCGACAAGGACACGCACCACGCCGATCGGCATCCCCGTCGTGGCCGCCAGTTCGGCGACGCTCCGGACCGCGATGCACGCGTTGTAGATCGCCAGCTCCTCAGGCCCCAGTCGGTGCCCGTAGCGTCTGTCTGTGATGGCACTGACCAGGCGTTCCGCGCCGAGATGTAGTTGGGCGCCGGTGCGGCCTCCGGTCACGGTGAACGGACGTACGCGCGCGGGGCGGCCTGTGCGCGCCAACTGCTCGGTTGCGGTGGCGCGTGCGGGCGACGGCTTCCTCAGCATGTCGCCCCCATAGGCTTGCGCGGAGTCAGATCGAAGTTCTCGCCGACGCGATGCGCGAACCCCGCCATCTCGCTGGCTACCACGCCGAGCCGTGCATCGGGTTCCGTGACGACGGCCAGCGCCGCGCCTTTCGCCATTGAGGTGATCACGAGGTGGCCGGCGGCGAACCGAAGGATGCTCTGCTCGTATGCGTCCAGGTCGACTTGCCTCGCGAATCCGGCCGCCAGGGCGAACACGCCGCTGGCGACGGCTGCGGTGCGACCGGCCTGAGTGTCCGAGATTTTGCCGCCTTTGGCCAGGACCAGGCCGTCGGCGGACAGTACGACGGCAGCGCGCACTCCGGCCGTGTCCTCAACAAATCGGTCCGCAACCCAGGTCAGGTCGCCTGCGGTGGTGTCTTGGCTGTTCACTGGGAGCCTCCTGAAGCCTGCTGGGCGCGCCGGACGCCGTCTTCGTAGTCTGAGATGTCGCGGCGCACAGCTTCCGGGTCGGCCGGGCGCGAAGATAAGAAAGTCGTCGAGTGGCGCTCAGGCCGCTGGGGATTCACCTGCTGGGTCCGCGTTCGTCGCGGCAGACCATAGGCCGTCTTGCCCTCAGCCTGACCTGGTGCGGGGGCGCGGCCCCACCGGTCGCCGTTCACTCCGTGAACTTGCGTCGTCGGCGCCGAGGCTGGTGCTTCCGTCGTGGACGGGGCCTCGGTCACCAGGTGTCCCGGGATGACGACGAGGGCGACGGTGCCACCACCGTGGCGTGGCTGGAGCTGGACGAACGCCCTAAGTCGGTGGGCGAGCAGTGCCACGACGTACAGGCCCATGTGCCGGGTCGCCTCGACACCGAGCACTGGAGCTGCGGCAAGCTGCGCGTTCAACTCCCGGATCCGGTCGAACGAGAGCCCAAGGCCCTGGTCCTCCACCTGAAGCGCGATCCCGCCGCTCACGCGGTGAGCGCCGATCCTGACCGGCGTCGCGTCGGGCGAAAGTCCCAGCGCGTTGTCCAGCAGTTGCGCCAAGAGCAGAACCGTGTCGTCGGCCGCGCCAGCGATCAGCGCACACGAGGGCATCGTGTCGATGTGCACGCGCCGGTAGTCGCGCGATCCGCCAGCCGCTGCGTGGGCGACATCTGCCAGCGACATCGCTCCTTCACGGCCCCGGGGCACTCCTTGGCCGGACAGCAGCAGCAATCCCTCGCTCAAGTGGCGCAGGCGGTTGGCGAGATGATCGAGCCCGAACAGGACGCTCAGGCGCGCGGGATCCTGTTCATCGCGCTCAGCGAGATCGATCTCCCCGATCAGCCGGTAGGTGAGATTCAGGCCGCGAAGCGCGATCGTTGCGACCAGCTCATCCTGCGCATCGACCTCGTCGAAGACATCGGGCTCCGGCTCTAGGACCGTCGTCACACTGGGCTGCGACGTCGCGCGCTCAACCCGGCGCCGAAGCATCAGCTTCATTCCGCTGCTCCGTCGTCGTCTTCACCTGTGGCGCGCATGCCGGGGAGATGATTTGCCGCTGATCGGAACAGTGCTGCCAGCGCGTTGCCACCATCTTCGCTCAGGCGTTGGACACGGAGGCGTTGCGCGAGCCAGGTGTTGACCGCTGCGACCTCGCCACCGGGCACACCCAGGCGTTCGTCAGCCGGGATCTCTGCGAGCAGCAGGCGCGCCAACTGGCGCAGTTCGGGCTCGGAAAGCTGCTCTCGGCCCTCGGGACGGAGCCTGTCCTTGTTGAGCACGTCTACAGCGGTGAGCAGGTCGTGATCGGCATCGCCATCGGCGACCTCGGCGGCCATCAGCAGCACCTCGCCAAGCTGTTCGACCGCGAGCGGGCCCCAGGCTGTGTCACTGCTTACGTCCATCGAAGGTCTTCCTCTATGTGCACCGGATCTGACAGGCTGTGATCTATGGTCGAGCGCAATCCGCGAGCCAACCCGGAAAAACTTTCCGGGGTCCAAAACGGCGCGCGTCAGACAGCTGTGTCGCCCCCTCCCCCGGCGGGCAGCACGCTGACACTCGGGGAATACATCAAGTGGCACCGAGTCCGACGTGGAATGACGCAGGAGGTCCTGGCCGGCCTGGTGGGCGGGCGCACTGCGGACTGGCTGGGCAAGGTGGAACGCGGCAGCATCGTCATCGACCGGCTCTCTGTCCTCGAACAGCTCGCCGACGCCCTGCGTATCCCACTGGCCCGACTCATCGATCGGGCTAGGACATGGTCTCCCACTGCCCCCGCTCACGGCCTGGACATCGACCCGCTCCGCCATGTCCTGGCGGACTACACCTACCTGACCTCCGACCAGGACTCCGATCACATCGACTTGGACGTGCTCGCTGCTGAGATCGGCGAGACGTGGTCCGCTTACCAAGACTCCCGCTACGCGCGCGCCAACCGGCTTCTGCCAGCCGCGATCGTCCGAGCGCGAGCAGCCAGCCAGGCGATCGAAGGGCATGCGAGACTCCGCGCCCAACGCCGCCTGGCCATGGCCTACCAGGGCGCCGCCATGCTGCTGACGAAGATCGGAGAAACCGACCTCGCCTGGCTCGCCGCGGACCGCGGACTCGGCAAAGCCTTCGAAGCCGACGACAAGATCGTCCTCGGTTCCCTCTACCGCTCGGTAGCGCACTGTCTGCTGGCAAACAAGAACCTGGACGCGGCCACAGCCACCGTCGACAACGCCGCAGCACTCCTGGCCACCGACGCCCATCGCGGCCCCGATCACCTCTCGATCCACGGAAGCCTGTTCCTCGTCGGCGCCATGGCCGCCGCACGAGTCGGTGATCGACGCGAGGCCAGCCGCTACCTCGCACACGCCCAGCGGGCGGCGGACCGACTCGGCCACGACGGCAACAACATGTGGACCGCATTCGGGCCCACCACCGTCCGCATGCACCACGTCAGCGCCGCCCTCGAACTCGGCGACATCGAGACAGCACTCGCCCAAGGAGAACGGATCGACACCTCGGCCCTGCCCGTCGAGCGACGCGTACGCCACAAGCTCGACCTCGCCCGCGCCCACAACGCGCGCGGCCACCGCGACACCGCCGAAGCCCTGCTGCTCGACGCCAACGAACTCGCGCCCGAACAGGTCACCAGCCACTACATCACCGCGGCGCTCCTCACGACGTGGGCTCGTGCACCGAGAGAAACACCGAACCCGCACATCGTCCAACTCGCGGACAAGGCCCGCATCGTCTAGGACCGCCTCGAAGCCCGCGAGGGTAGAGTGATGCACATGCCCGAGCCCCAGGACCAGCCCGGCGACACGTTCGCCACGCCGCGCACCGCTACAGCAGCCCTCTACTTTGCCGGACCTGAGAGCGTCCTGTTGGTCAATCCCACCTACAAAGACGGCTGGGAGGTGCCCGGCGGCTACCTGATGCCCGGCGAGACCCCCACCAGCGCACTCGATCGGGAACTCGTCGAAGAACTGGGAACCGCGCTCCCGGTAGGGCGCCTGCTCGTCGTGGACTGGGCACCAAACGAGCGTGAAGGCGACAAGATCCTCTGGATCTTCGACGGCGGAGAACTGACCGACGAGCAGCACGCGGCCATCCGCGTAGACGGCCTTGAAATCGACAAGTACGCCTACCACGACCGCAGCGAACTCGACACGCTGCTCATCCCGAGGCTTGCTCGCCGCGTACACGCCGCCTTCGACGCGCGTGCAAAGGGCGAGACGTACTACCTGGAGCACGGGATTCGGAAGGAAGGCTGAGAGACGCGGCAGGTCTGGCGCCAGCACAACCCGGTCCACGCGCTGCCGAGCATCAGAGAGTTGTGACAGTCTCAGCTGCCACATGAGGCTCGTCTGCATCCGCCGTCCCTCCCTTCGCAAGCAATCCCAGTTACCTCGTGGTCCGCCATGTGCACAATCAGCAAACAGCGGATCACCCCCCGTCGGTATGCTGAGCACGGCAGAACCCTGTTGTGTTTGTTGCATGATCAACGAGCCGCTGGAAGCGAATGAGCCAAGCCGTGTCCACGAACGATGCTCTGCGTGCTGCGATCCAAGAGTCTGGGCTCACGTATCGCGATCTCGCCGAGGCCGTGAAGCGTGTCGCCAGGGAAAACGGGGACGAGCACGTGGCGGTTGACGCCTCGTACATCTCGCGCTGGACCAGGGCAGCCAGGCCCCACGGCAAGACTGCGCTCTACCTGGCGGAGGCACTATCGCGGCGGCTCGGTTGGATCGTTACGCCAGCCGACATCGGCTTCCCGATGGCAATCGGCACCACCGACGCCACAAGCACATGGGACACAGATACGCTTGTCGCGCTTGCTGATCTCGGCCGACAAGAGGTAGACGACGTGGACCGCCGCGGAGCCTTGCGAGGTGCTGCCGCCTACTCGCTGGCGGCATTGCCCCTCCCACCGCGCGACTGGTGGGACGCCGTTCGCGAGCGCGGTGCAGCTAGACGGCCAACCGGCGTTCAGCGGGTCGGGATGAGCGACGTGGAGGCAGTTCGCAGCACGACCCAGGAATTCCTCCGGACGGATCAGCGCTACGGCGGCGGTCACGCGCGGGCTGCGATCCGCGCGTATCTGACCTCGGATGTCGCTCGTCTCCTCAGAGGCACCTTCGCCGACGACTCGACTCGTCTGGCCATGTATACCGCCGCTAGCGAACTTGCCTACACCGGTGCGTGGATGAGGTTCGACAA
Source organism: Actinospica sp. (assembly GCA_035493475.1). Lineage (GTDB taxonomy): Bacteria > Actinomycetota > Actinomycetes > Streptomycetales > Catenulisporaceae > Actinospica. The sequence continues at coordinate 159,979 of DATJIF010000063.1, read as the reverse complement.
CGCCGAGCACGCCGCCGCCCAGAAGGGTTTCGCCCTGGCCATGAAGCTAGCCGCGGAGGCCAACGATGCTCCGCTGGCCGGCCATATCCTCCGCGCTATGGCTCATCAGGCGATTGATCTAGGCCATGGGGACAAGGCCCTAGAGATCGCAAACAACTCCATTGAGCAGCAGCGCTACGCCCTGGCCAGCCCTCGCGAGCGCGCACTAATCGGCGTGGTTCGCGCTAGGGCTCTCGCTGCGACGCGGCATAAGCGACAAGCCTCGGACGCGCTGCTAAGGGCAGAAGACGACTTGGCCGCAGCCACGGCCGGAGGCGACGAGCCGGGCCGCGTGTTCTTCTTCGGTGAAGCGAGTCTCGCCCACGAGACGGCGTGCACCCTCCGCGACATGGGTGACCTCGTCGGGGCCGAACGCGAGTTCCGACGCAGCATCCGGACGCGGAACGCCACCGCCTTCCGGCGAACGCATGTCGTCACGCTCGGATACCTCGGAAGCGTGCAGCTTCGCCGCGGCGAGCTCGATCGGGCGTGCGCAACTTGGAAAGCCGTCATGGACGAACTTGAGGGTATTCAATCTGGCCGTACTCGCGACGCTGTGCAGACCATCCACGACTCGCTCAAACCGATCGCGCGGAGGGCCAGCGGCACAGTGCGCGAACTTGATCGGCGCGCAGCCGCCTACCTGAAAGCCAACCCAAAGCCTGCGTAGGCTTGCAGTCGAGAACCAATCGTCGAAGGAGCCCGCATGTCTACCGGCATTCGCATCGAACTCGAACCCGTCGCCCACGTCGTCGGCGGACGCGTGGAGCCGACCGACGACTACTGGGGAGGCACGACGTCAATCATTCGGGTGGACGCTGACCGTTTCCCTGTCGCGTCGGTCACGAACCTCGACTCGTTCAGCCACATCCAGGTCATCTTCTACTTCCACAAACAGGATCTCGACGATCTCAACCTCGGCGCGCGTCGACCACGCAACAACCCCGAGTGGCCGGAAGTGGGCACCTTCGGACATCGCAATATGAAAAGGGTTAACAGAATCGGCGCGTCCACCGTCCGCCTGCTCAAGATCGACGGCTTGGACCTGCACGTCGAAGAACTCGATGCCATCGACGGAACCCCCGTCCTCGACATCAAGCCCTACTTCCAGGAGTTCGGGCCTCGCGGAGAGGTCGTGCAGCCCGCCTGGGTCTCGGAAATGCTGGCGGACTATTTCGCGCTTCCAGACAACTAGGTTGGCGCCGCTGTTGCCGCACTGTGCGCCCATCGGCCGCTCGACCTGCGGCACGAGCCTCGGCGCGGTTCCACTCGCCGCTGACAGCGTGCCACTGCGATGATCCCGCGCGGCGGCACGCCATTTCTAGACGTCACTCGCTCTTGGATGTACGCCCCCGGTTGCGCTTCTCCAGCGTCCGGAACGTGTCAGTCAGGCCGATTAGAGCCTTCAAGCTGACTGCGGATAGCCCAGAGGCAGCGAGTGCGAGCTCATGCACGTCAGGGTCCTTGATGGCGCTCGCCAACTCGACCTCCTTTGCAGACCGCTGGGAAGCTTCATCTGGAAAGAAGTATCCGACGGGCTCACCAAAGAACGCGCTGAGCACCGCGAGTTGCTTCATCGACGGGTTGTCTTGCGAGCCGTTGCGCAGACTCCCGATGTAGCCAAATGAGATCACTTCCTCTCCGGCGGCCTCATTGATCATGGTGGCCGCCTCTCTGAGCGTGTAGGGCCCACGGTCCTTCGGGTGCTTGGTCTCGAAGAGGTGTTGCAGCTTGCGTGCCAGGTCGCCCACTGGCTTTGCGTCCTCCTCTGGCGCGTTCTGGGCGGCAGACGCAGTCATTGCTACGGGTCAGCTCCTCGGGTCATGTGCTTGTGTCAGCCCAGCGTTACTTACACCATGCTGTCTACGCAAGTCTACAATCCTGGAACCCCGTACACTATAGTCGACACGCTGTCCGTTATAAGATACGGTTGCAGGGTGTCGTACTAAAGGCTACAGACCAGCAGTGGGGATGGCCCCCAGCAGCGCCTACCGTCGCCCAAAGCGCATGAGCGCGATGAATGCTGCCGCACTGGTAGCGCCTACCGCGAGCGCTTCGAGGACGAAGGCGGCGCTCTTGTGATGGCTGAGACCGAGCTGCATCGTGAACAGCCCCGCGATGGCCAACAGCAGGGCCAGCAGGCGCAGCATTCCGAGCAGTCCTCGCACGTGGGTCACCTCCTTTCGGTCCTCCAGGTTCACTGGACGATGCGTCTGATGTCAACGATTTTGTTGATCGGGTCGGTCGCGTTCAGCCATTCGCTCAGGGGGTCCAGGCGGATGTCTACCCCCGTATACGGTGCTTCCTCTACGATCCCCGATCCAAGGTACGTGCCCACATGACCAGGCGAAGCTACAGTGCCGTCGGAGCCTGGCGTGAAGATAAGGTCACCCGGCTTGAGGTCCGCGGCTGTCACCGCCGTACCTACGTTGACCTGGTCGTATGTGGTACGAGGGAGGGTGACGCCGCCTGCGAGGTAGGCCTCGTAGACGAGCCCCGAGCAGTCGTAGCCGGCGGGTCCGATGCCTCCGTAGATGTATGGCTTCCCGAGCTGGGCGATCTCGTAGGCGATGGCGATCTGCACTGCCTGCGGTGTGCCCGCGGGGAGCGAGAACCCGGCCGGGAGCGTCGTCGTCACGTTGGGCAGGCCCCCGCCGTCGTTCTGGCAGGCGGTCGGCACACTGGCGCCGTTGCCGAGAACCTGCACCACCGTACTTCCTGCCAACTGCTCCCATTTCGCATACGCGTCCGGGTATGCACTGCCCTGGACATCCTGTGCGGCCTGCGTCAATGGCAGCGACTGCCATCCGGAGATGCCGACCAGGGCCTTGTAGAACGCTTCGGACTCGTAGACCGGGTCGGTCAGCTGCGCCGGGGTGCCCCAGCCGGCCGAAGGCCGTTGCTGGAAAAGCCCGAGGGAGTCGTGATCCACGGCGACGGTCAGGTTCGTCAGCGAACTCTCCTGCATGGCCGTGGCCACAGCGATCACGTAGGCGCGGGCCGGCAGTCCCATCGAGACGCCGGTGTCCACGATCGTGGTCGCGTTGCGCAGTTGGTCGGCGGTGAGGTCTTCCATCTGCTGCGCGCCCTGGGGATCGATGGGCACCGTGACGTTCGTGCCCGTGCCCGCGGTGGTCGTGGTCGAGGCAGACAGCGTGCATGTGCTGGCGCTGGCCGTACCGGCGCCGCCGAGTACCGACATGAATGGCGTGAGGCAGGCGGCGACGACAAGGAACGCTGCGGCCCCGGCCTTCTTGCGCGCGCTCACGCGAGGGCACGGGAAAGGCAGCGAAGTCCCGTTATTCGCACTTTGGGTAGTGATGTCCGATTCTGGACTCGAGTCAAGTCCAGACTGGTATTAAATGTCCGTTTCGCCATGGTTTCATCGAGTGGGGCGAGGCAGGCTGATGCCGACGGCAGCGGCCAGGATGAATATGTGGCTGACCTTCCAGTCGCCGCCGATTTTGATGGCCGGAAGCGACCCTCGTCGGCACTCCTCAAGAACTGTGCGATGCGGGGCGCGTAGGACTTCGGCAGCCTCCTGCGAGGTGAGGAACAGCGGCAGGGGTTCGACATGCGGCGGGATGGCCTCTCGCGGCACTCCCAGCAGGTCAGCCAGGCATTCGAGCACGTAGGTCCGTGCGCACTCACCTGGGCTCGACACTGAGCCAACTCCTCACTCCGCCGCCTTCCGGCTAGTTCTCGGTACCGCACTCTCGCGCCCTCCCGTATCACGCGGCCCGGCTTTCCGGGCATGTCGGGACACACTACATGCGAAAACTCGGGGCAAGTCGTTCTAGTCGGATCTTTATGGACTTGATACGTAGTGACATGTAGTCACAAGTATTTTTCGGTAAGTACTTGTCTTGATCGTTTTGGACACGTAGGTTTCCGCCTACGTGCTCGCGTCCTTTTTGGGGAGATGCGGGCGGAACAAGCGGGTTGAAGGGGAAGCAATCGTGAATGCATTGATCCATGCCCACAGCGACGTGCTGGCCAGCGGCGGCAGCATCGGCAGTTTGGTCAGCGGCGTTGCTCCGGACTGGGGGCCGTTCGCGGCGTTGGGCACTACCGGCAAGACGGTGATCGAGGCGCTTATGGCGGCGGTGATCCTCGTGTGCCTGGGCAGTGCGGCGTGGGGTGCGAGCCAGATCCGGCTGGGCAACTCCGCGATGGGCGCCCACGACACCGTGATGGTCGACAAGGGCCGCAAGATGCTGGTCTCGTCGCTGATCGGCGTGTTCATAGTCGGCTCGCTCGGCACCCTGTTCACCATCGTCTACGGGCTGGCCATCTGAGATGGCACAGCACGACACGGGAACCAAAGTGCTGCTGCCCGAGGAGCCAGCACCACCGGCGGGCCCCAAGCGCCGCCTCGGTGTGATCGGGATCCTTGGCGCCGGCTCGCTCGTGGTCATCTTGCTGCTCGGCATGGTCCTGATGCTGGTCGGGCACAAGAGCAGCCCGGCGGCGGCCGGCACGCAGACCAACACCGGCACCACCGGCTCCGGCACCAACTCCTCGGGCGGGTCGAGCGCGTCCAAGGGCTCGATCGGTGTGGCCGCGCCCTCCACGCAGGACGGCGTCCCGGTGGGCTATGCGCACTCCCAGAGTGGAGCGGTCTCAGCGGCGGTCAACTTCGAGATGGCGCGCAGCACCGCGGGGTACTTCACCGACTCCACGGCGCGCGACCAGGTCCTCTCGGTGATCATGGCGCCGCAGGCGTTGGCCAGCGAGGTCGAGGCGGATAGCCAGGCCACCGCTAGCGTGCTGAACAACCTCGGCCTCTCGCAGGGTCAGACCAGCTCGCTGCTCGTGCGCAGCGCACCGATGGGGACCAAGATCGACTCGTATACGAGCGGCCTGGCGACGGTCGAAGTGTGGATGGCTGGGGTGGTCGGGGTCACCGACAAGTCTTCGAGCCTGACTCCTACGGCCTCGTGGGACACGTACACCTACACGCTGATGTGGGTCAACGGGGATTGGAAGGCGGCTTCGATCTCGGCTGTGAACGGCCCGACGCCGCTGTCGAACAACCAGACACCCACTGCCGTGCAGCAGTGGGCGAATATCGCGGGGAGTTACAGTGAGCCGCCGTACACCGGCTGAGTGGCTGCTCGCCGCCGACGCCGCCGCGCGCGAGCTGCCCGTCCGGGCGATCTCGCTATTGCGTGCCCGTACCCTGCGGCTGTTGAGCGTACTGGGCTTCGGCACGTTCCTGCTGGTGATGCTTGGTTCGCAACCGGCTATGGCCTCGCCCGGGTGCGGGGATATTCCGGTGGTCTCGGGCATCTGCTCGACCATCACCGGCTCCGTGGCCTTCGCGACCGACCCGACCGGCTACATAGCCAACCAGATCAAGGGCTCGGTCGGATCGCTGCTGGGTGAGTTCGCGCACCTGATCAATGCAACGACGACGGTCGACTTCTCGAACGCCGGGTTCTTGCAGACCTACGCCATCGGCTTCGGCATCGCCAGCATCTTCACGGTCATCCTGTGGCTGATCGCGGTCGCCAAACGCGCCGTGGCCGGAGTCGGTCTGGTCGAGGCGGTTGCCGAGAGCGTCGGCTACCTGGTACTGGCCGTGGCGGTCACTGCGTTCATGCCGTTGGCGACCGCGCTGGTCGTCGGCCTTGTCGACGATGCGACCAACGCCGCGCTTTCACCGATGCTCGGCAACATCGGTTCGATCGGCACGACTGTGACCGCAGCGTGGGGCCCGATTTCAGGCATGACCGGGGGCAACGTCCTGGTGTCGATCCTCGGGATCCTTATGCTCGTGGCAGCCGCCGGGGTCTGGCTGGAACTGGTGATCCGCTCCGCGCTGATCTACCTCACGCTCGCCTTCGGCACACTGGTGCTCGCCGGGCTGGTGGACAAGTCGCTGTGGCGCCACACCAAGAAGTACATCGGCGTCGTGGCCGGAGTGATCCTGAGCAAGTACGTCACCTTGACGACGCTGACGCTGGCCACGGAGTTGCTGGCCAACGACAACTCGTCGAACGTGGACACTGCCCTGGGTATCGTGCTTACCGCACTGGCCTTGTTCTACCTGGCCATGCTCGCCCCCATGACCCTCGGCCGCCTCATTCCGGTGATCGGCGACGATATGGCGGCGGCCCACAGCGCCCGCTCCCAAGCCCAGAGCCAGATCTCGGGACTTCCCGCACAGATGAACTCGGCCTCCGAAATGCTCGCCGGCCAGAGTGGCGGGTCTTCGGGCGCGGATTGGACCGAGTCCGAGTCCGCTGAGCAGGACGGCGACGGAGCTAGCGCGGACATCTCAGGGGCGAAGGCCCAGGCCACAGGTACCACGAACGCCTCCAGCGAGTCGGATGACGGTTCCGAGACGCAAGGTGAGACGGACGGCGGCGACCTGGTGGCGAAGGGCGCCAACAGCGAGGCACTGCCCGCCGAGGGCGCTGGTGCCGGAACTGCTGGAACCGCTGAGTCGGGTGCGGCGGAAGCCGGGGTCGCCGAGGAGGCAGCAGCTGCCGGTGGTCCGATTGCAGCCGCTGCTGTGGCAGCCGAGAAGGTCAAGGAGACCGGGGAGAAGGCGGTCTCGGCCGCTGTCGATCGCTCCTCCGGTGGGGAGATTCAGCAGGCTCCCGCCACCCCGAGCGCGTCGAGCGCGGCGGGTGCGCCGAGTTCGGCCGGATCCGCGGTTTCCGATGCGGTGCCGCAGCAGGCACCCCCACCTGCGGCTGCGCCGCAGACCTCGCCGCAGGACCAGGCAACGCCGCAGCAGTCTCAGCCGCCGCCACCCGCGGCTCCGTCAGCGAACCCACCGTCGCAGAGCCCCACGGCCCCGCCGCCCTCCGGCCCGACGCCGACGTAGCAGCACCCGTACTTTCACAGGAGCAAGACTATGCGTACCTTCACATTCCCGCGTCCGCGGCCCCGAGGCCTGGTGGGTCGGAAGTTGGAAACCTACGAGCAGTCCTTCCTGGGCCTGACCGGAGCGTTGACCGTCGGCCTGACGGCGCTGCTGCCCGGCACTGTGCTCAAGCTCGCCGTGCTGATTGGGCTTCCTGCTGCGGCGATCTGGGCGACGTTCGTTCCCTACCGGGGCCGGACCTATCTGCGCTGGTGGGAGATCAAGCGCACCTACCGCAAATCGATGGCCAAGCGGGCGCTGCTCTACAAGTCGCGTGCTCCGCAGGCCGGTACCACGCTCGGCGGTGTGCCCAAGCAGGTTCCCGTTCCGGCGGGCGTGCCGAGGCTCGAATGGTTCAGCGCGAAGACGCCGTACGGCGAACTCGCGGTGCTCCTCCAGCCGCAGCGGCGGCTGCTGACCGCGTCGATCGAGATCGAGGGCGAACGCGACTTCGGCGGCCTCGACGAGTCCGACCGCGAATCCGCGCTCATCGCCTACGAGCACTTCCTCAACTCCGTGACCGAGTCCGGCGGGCGCGTGCGTCGCATTGCGATCACCACCCGGATCAACCCGTCCGACCCGAACGCGCACGCCCAAGACGCCAGAGCTCGGCGCGAGCCGAGTGCTCCGGGCTGGCTGCACGAGTCTTACGACGACCTTCAGCGCATGGTCGCTGTCTCGGCCGAGGACCGCAGGCTGTTCCTGACGATCTCAGTCCCCTACACCGCGGAACTCGCCGCTGCGGCCCGCGAGCACGACTCGCTGGCCGAGGGCTTCGGTCACCTGGTGGGCGAGGAGATGGCCGGGGTGATCCGGCACCTGCCCTCCGCTCAATTCCGGCTGGTGCGAACGCTGGATGAGGCGGGCTTAGCCTCGCTGATCCATAACCAGTACGACCCGAACCACCTGATCTCCGACACCGTCGGAATGAACCGGTCGACGGCCTGGCCTGCGGAGATCGATGCCCGCGCCGTCGGGCACATCGCCTCGCGCTCTTGGTCCTCGGAACAGCCGTGGTACTCGGCAACCGCCTGGGTCAAGCAGCTTCCGACTCAGCGGGTCCGCCTCAACTTCCTCGCGCCGTTGCTGCTATGGATGGACCAGGTCACCCGCACGGTCACGGTCGTGATGGACCTGGTGCCCACCGACAGGGCGATCGACCGGGCGATGAGCGACCTGACCAACGAGCGCGGCCAAGGCCAGGCTGGCGCGGGGAAGATCAACGACCCGCGCAACACCCAGGCGATGACGCACGCCGAGCAGACCATGCACGACGCCACCAACGGAGCCGCCGGGATCACGCTGACCAGCTACATCACGGTCACCGCGCCGAGCGAGAAGGACTTGGCGAAAGTGCGACGCGAGACGGTCTCGGCCGCGAGCAAGTCGCAGATCAAGGTGGAGTGGTGCGAGCGCGAGCAGCACCGCGCATTCATCAACACCTTGCCCCTGGCCGCCGGCCTGATCTCCGAGAGCTGAGAAGGAGGCTGACGATGGGACTTGAGAACCCGATCGGACCGCTGCTGCCGCAGATCACCACACAGCGGCGCGGGATACGCACTACCAGCGCCCAGGCCTGCGGTCTCTACCTCGCGGTCGGTGCGCCCACCATGGACCACCGTGGCGTCATCATAGGGCGGGAGCGCTACAGCGGGAAGGCCTTCGTCTTCGACCCGTTCGTGCTCTACGCCCCGGAGTCCAGGGTGCGTCTGCCCTCCCCGCACTGGCTGGTGCTGGGCAAGTCCGGGCACGGCAAGAGCGCGCTGACCAAGTGCTACGTGCTGCGGCAACTTCGCTACCGCGACCGCTCCTTCGTGGTCCTCGACGCCCAAGGCGAAGGGTCGGTCGGCGAGTGGGATGCGATCGCCAAGGCGTACGGAGTCACCCCGATCCGCCTCGCCTACGGCGAGCAGGATGGGCGCGGCATCCGGATCAACCCGCTGGACCCGGCCATCCCGACCGCGCACCAGGAAGCGGTGCTCGTATCCCAGATCGAGATCCTGGTGTCTGGTGAACTGAACGCGGACGCGAAGTTCGCCGTCTCCGTCGCGCTCGCCGCAGCGAAGAAGGTCGCCACCGAGCAGGAGCGCGTCCCGCTCCTCTCCGATGTGCTGACCGCACTAACCGCGCCCTCTCCCGCGCAGCTCGGGGAGCGCGTCTGCACTGCGCAGGAACTCTCGGACTGGGGCCTTCAGGCCGCGTTCGCGCTCAACCGACTCGTGCACGGAGACCTGGCCGGGCTGTTCGACGGGCCGACGACCGAAGGCATCGACCTGTCCTCCCGGCTGATCGTGTTCGACATGTCCCGTCTGCCGCGCGAAGGGCCATCAATGCCCTTGTTCATGGCGGTCATCGGGCCTTGGCTGAGGTTCGGGTGGCTCAGCCCGGACGACAACGTGAAGCGGACGCTGATCTGCGAGGAAGCCTGGCATATCCTCTCGCACCGCCCGGTAGCCCGGCTATTCAATGAGCTGATCCGATATGGGCGACGTTTGGGGCTGGGCTTCATCGCGGTCGTCCACCACCTCTCGGACGCGCTCCTGAAAGACATCCCCGAAGCCGAGAGCATCATCAAGCTCACCGCGACCAGGATCGTCTACCACATCCAGGGCGACGACGCGGACGCCACGGCCGACTACCTCGCACTGCCCCGCTGGGCCCGCGACGCCATCAAGGACTCGGCCAATCTGTGCGCGCCGGGAAACGCGGTCTGGAGCTTCGCGGGCGCGACCATGCTGGTCGAGCACCTGCGCACGGCCGCGGAACGCACGCTCACCGACACCGATGCGCGGATGATCGATACCGCCGTCGCGGTGGATGATGAGGCCAGCGTCCCGTTCGCATGGGCCGAAGGCGCCAGCGTATGAGCAGCAATTCCGCACGTCGCGCCCCATCAACGCCGCTGATCACCAGCGGGAGTGATGCCGCCCTAATCGGCGGCATCGCCCTCGTCCTCATCGTGACCATCGGCACGTATCTGACCGGTCAGATCGCAGGGCTACTCTTCAAACTGGCCTGGCCACCCGTCGACCTCGGCCAAACCGGCGCGATCATCAAGAGCCTGCCAAAGTATTGGGGCGATCCGAAGCAGGCCTGGCCGACCGCGGCCCATGGCGCGCTGCCCGGACCGGTGGGATTCGCCGTCGCCGCCATGCTGAGCATTGTCGTTACCGGGTTCGCCGTGGTGACCCCTATAAGGATCTGGCGCTCGTTCACTGCCGGCAGCAGCGATCGGACCCGCGGTATGGCCACTAAGAAGCAGCTTGAGAAATCACTTTCGCGCCAGGCCGCGCTGCGAGATGCCGAGGTAGTGCGTCCATCGCTGGCCGGGAAACGTCGTATCGCGCACACCGAGGTCGCCGTGGAACTCGGCAACGACAAGATCAGCGGTCTGCCACTCTGCGCAACCGCGCAGGACTCGGTACTCGTCGCCGCCCCGCCCCGACAGGGCAAGTCTTCCCAGATCGTCATTCCGTGGGTCCACCGCTGGCCAGGACCAGCGCTGGTGACCTCCGTACGCACCGACGTGCTGGCGAACACCGCGCTGCTGCGCGAGGAGTGCGGACCGATCGCAGTGCTCGCACCCACCGGCATGACCTCGTGGCCGAAGGCGGTCGCTTGGTCACCGGCCGCCGGATGTCAGCGCATCGATGTCGCGCGTAAGCGGGCGTCGGTCCTGGTGCAGGTGGGCAAGCCCGGCACCGACGACGACTCAAGCGGCGCAGGCTTCTTCGGACTGACCGCCACCAATCTCCTCGCGAGCTGGCTGCACGCAGTCGCGCTGACTGGCCGCACGATGCTCGACCTCCTTGAGTGGGCCATGGACGAGCACGACGACACCCCTCTTCACCTGCTACGGCAAGCCAAGAAGGCCTCACACCTGGCCGTGAAGCTCCTCGCGGCGTTCTACGACAACCCGCCAATCACCAAGACGAACATTTTCACGACGGTTCAGGTCGCCATCGCGCCGCTGATGGGCGAATTAGCGCAGGCTAGCTTCGCCCCCAAGCAGGAGGACTCGCTCGACATCGAAGGCTTTCTACGGGCCAACGGCACCATCTACCTACTCGTGTCCGAAGACGAAGCCGGAGACCTGGCACCGGTGGTCGCGTGCTTCGTTGACGAGGTCGCGCGCACCGCATACCGCCTCGCCATGCACAGCCCCGGAGGCAGGCTCGATCCGCCTCTCGGCATATTCGGTGACGAGATCGCCAACGTCTCGCCCCTGCCGAATCTCCCGACCCTGATGTCCTACGCAGGTGGCTCCGGCATCTTCGTCCTCGCCGTGTTCCAGTCCCTCGCCCAGGCCGAACACCGCTGGGGACGTACAGGGCTGAACATGATGTGGGGTGCCTCCACCGTGAAGGTCGCCTTGGGAGGTCTAACCGGTGAGGAGCTGAAGATGTTCAGCGAACTGGCCGGCCAGTACACCGAGACCATTCAGAACCACCAAAACAGCCCCGGTGGACAATCCGTCACCTACTCCATCCAGGACCGCCCGAGCATGACCCCGGACCAGGTCCGCGGCCTCGACAAGGAGGGCCGCGAGGCCCTGATCATCCACGCCAACACACCGGCCGTGGTCGCCAACATGGTCCGTCACTACGAGGGCCGCGACGCCGCCTTGTATGCCGAGGCCGAGCGGACTGCCCGCGAACGCATGAGCGAGGCCGACAACTACGACGATCAACACGACGAGATCGAGGCTGTCGCATGAAGCCCTCCGAGCAGCGACCAGCCATCTCCGCCGCACGCGCCATCCGAATCCCGCGCCGGACCGCGCTCAAGCTACGCCGCGATGCTGCTGCTCGCGTTCGCGCACACGAACTTGAACGCGAACGTCAGCGCGAACGTGAGCGCGAGCTCGAACAGGAGCGCGAGCAGGCGGCGGCAAGCGACAGGCCCCGACTGCGCGAGTGGCATTCGCTCAGCCGCGCCGAGCGCGCGACCGCGTGGAATGAGTTGGTGCTGTGGACCACCTGGCTCTACGACCGCTATGGGCTAGGCGCCGAGCACCGTCTGCCCGACTGCTGGCACAAGCATCCCGGCATGATCGAAGAACTCTGGCTGCTCAAGACGTGGCGCGAGGAGATCTACGACGGCGCCTCCGTCATCCCACTCAACCAGCAGGCCGCTGGGTGGCACGCGCACCTCGAGAACTTCATCAAGGCCGTCAAGACCTTCTATGCGCCCGGCTGCCGCTCCGGTCACAAGTCGCCGTCGGAGACGGCATGGAACGGACCGCTGCACAAGGAGTGGGCCGAGGCCGACCCCGCGGCCGGTATCCCTCTGCCCTACCTACTACACCCCGGAGTCGCCGTGAACGAAGCCCTCACCATTGCTGCGGATGACATGGAGCTCGCGTTCGCCAGCGGCCACGCCGAACGGCGCCTGCCGACCCTCCCCGACTTCTGCGTCTACGACGGCAAGTGGTGGAAACGCTGCGACGACAAGTGGCTCTGCGTCGATGCCTTCCCCGAGCTACGCGCCGAAATCGACGACTACGAGAAGCGCGCCGCCAAGGCCAACACAGTCGCAGCCCGCCTACGCGAACTCATGGTCAGCGGAGATCTCGCCCGGTCTGTCGAGCAGCCATGACGCAGCACGCCGCGCACCGAAGACGTCCATGCAGACCAGCTGACCGCCTATACCCACAATGCGCCGCCGAGTCGGCACACCGCTGGCAGGCTCCGAGCGCGCGACGTCGACATCCCACGGCCCGCGAGGAGATGACCACGCAATGACGGACCCAGGCGACCCCGAATACGTGGACTGGGCATCGGAGCTCTCGCACGAGCACAGCTTCACGACCAGATACCTCGACTCCAAAACCAACGAAATCTGGATCGGCTGCGAATGCGGGATCTCAGAGCAGGAATACCAGAACCAACTGCAAGAACAGGCCGTCCCGTCCGAGCCTACGCGGCAGCCAAACCCTGACTTTGAGCCCGAGCTGACGAACACAGCCCAACCTCACCACGAACCGAATACGCCCCTCGATCCCGACCCCCTACCCGGGTCCGGAGGACACACCGCTATGGACGACCTCACCTACCGCACAGAACAGGCGCTGCTCGGCTCACTGCTTGCTGACTCACGCCACATCCCAGACGTCGACTACCTCTTGACCCGAGACTTCGAAGACCCCGAGCACCGCGCGCTCTACGACGCCATCACCACCGTGCACGCCTGGGATCCCGAGTTGACCGGCGTCGCATTCTCTGACCGCGTTGCTGACCTGCGCGGCCAAGTGACGGCCGAGAAGCTGGCCGAACTCGCCCTGTCCTGCCCCGAACCTGACCACGCTCCGGTATACGCCCGGATGGTCCAGGAGGCGGGATTCCGCAGGGAGCTAGCGGACCACGCGGCTCTACTCGCTGAAACGGCCGCCGATCGCGAGCAAGTACCGGAGCTGGCGCTGCACCTCGACTCGCTCAGCGAAGCCCTGCGCGTTCACGCAAGCCGCTTCGGCCCGCTCGCCGAGATCGAATACCAGAGCAGTTTCGCCTCGGACCGAGTCGGCCCGACGCAAGGGCCACGAGACACGGAAACCCTCGCCCGCCAGGACAAGATCCTCGTCGATCTCATGCGGCATCCGGAACTTATGAGCTGGGATGCCGAGTGGATGAACTCCGACATGTTCGAGCAGGGACCTCGGCGGATCGTATTCGAAACCCTGGAATACGTCACCAGCATCGGTGAGCCCGTTGACGAGATCGTCATCGCCTGGAACGTTGCACGCCAAGCTGCCGCCTACGACGCGCAAGGTCGCCACCTCGGCAAGGACGACCACTACAGAGCCGTCCCTCAGTACCTCATCGCACTTCGGTCAGTCGAGGCACCCGACTACGCTGCGATCCCCCTGGGCCAGGAACTGCTTGACGACCACTTCCGTGCACGCATAACGACGGCCGCAGAGCGCATTGAGGACGTCGCAGCACGCACAGACGTCGCCCCCTCGCGCATCATCGGACAGGTCAACACGGCAGTGCAGCAGATCAGCCGCGAGTACGAGGCGCGCCAGGAGCAGCAATACCATCCGCCGGTCATTCAGGCCGATGTCACCGGCCCCGAGTACAACCGCTAGAAGGGGGAGCCGACATGACCAGCGAGATCCACACCGCGCTCACGCCTGCTGCTGCCCCGGAACCTGCCAGCGAGCTCGTACTGACCGACGACCAGATGGCCGCGCTCCAGGACAACGGCCTAGCGGAGTTCTTCGACTTCAACGGCAACCTGCCCGCCTACCGCCACGACAATTCGTGGTGGCTGCGCACCGGCGACGAGAAGTGGGGCCGCCAACCGCTCCAGTCCATCAACGACAGCCTCGACGAGCGCCGACAGCGCTTCGAGAAGTCGGACAGGAACTACGCGCGCTTCCTGGCGATCCGCCGCGCTGCGTCAGGATACAAAGAACGAAGCGCGAGCGAGGGCTAGCATCGCAAGCTATTCGAAAACATGTTCTACTTCTCTTGTGGTTGATGCCAAAGAGGTGGGCTGGCAGGGCCCGGATTGGCCGTTCCGACTGCCCAAGCACACCAGGGGCGGCGTCTGGCGAACTGGCGACGTTCACCGCTGGATCCTCGGCGTCGACCCGCAGGCATGGCTGGCGTGGGCTTCGCACGCCCAACCGGCCGGCTACGGCCATCCGGCCTGGGGGCTATTCGTTTACGACGCGGCGACGATCCGTCAGCGCCAGGACGAGCATCCGCCAGATGACGAGGGAAGGCCGAAGTCGTCATAGGCGTTGCCTCCCCGTTCGAGGCAACGCCTCGGCGACGTTGTCCGTGCACCCATGTCGCCAGCGGGAAGACATCGCCGAAGAGCGCCTGCCCGTCGAGGCCGTGGCGGCTACTCTCACTCACCGCACTCTCGGCCATGAGCTCGAACACGCTGTAGGTGCCGCAGGCGTCAGGCTCAAGCTGCATCGGCGCGAGCTTTAGCTAGCCGCCACACGACAGCAGTATCGGGCCGCCGTCGAAGGGGCCGTGCCGCGCGAACCTCCCGGCAACCACTGCGATGCTACGACCACAGATCTCGCAGATCCCACGCGGGGCAAGCGCCAGGCGTCCATCATCCCCCGCCCTGCTGACACGACCCATTTTCGCCATTCTGCCAAGCGGCCAGGGTGCCTCTTCCAAGCTTCTCCGTGCCCCACCAGCGACGAGAACCAGCTATCGCCTGTGCACTTTAGGCTCCAGTAGAGATTTCTTGTGCACTATAGTTGACAGGGCCGCACGAGCTGGCCCATGCTTGAGACAACTCATCCAGTTGATGTCGCTGAGCTTGGGCAATCCAACGCCACGGCAATCTGACACACCTCGTGGAGACCGACTTGCACGCGACCCCCATCTACAGCCGTTTCCCGAATTGGCCGCCCTCGACCTCGATCGGCGTTGGGCCGCAATCCCCCCGGACGCGGAGGTTCGCCCGCTACCTGACCGGAGCCATCCACGATGTCTTCCTGGGGGCGGGTCGCGTCTCCCGGTCGGAGCGCTCTCAGCAGCCTGCCGCTGGGCATCGACCTACTGCGGCTGCGGAGTCGCTGGGATGCGCGGCGCGTGTGGTGGCCACCTGGCTGCTTATCGTCCTGCTGTTGACCGGCAGCCCGATCACCGCCGCCACGAAGGCCCCCGCCCACCGTCCGACCTCACACGGCAACGAGGACCGCTGATGTGGTCGTCCAGCGGCTCGGAGCCGACCTTCGAGGAAGTCGCCTCTCTTCTGCGCTGGGGGCGTGCGAGGCAGATCTCACTGCACTCGGATGATCTTCTGTCGTTCGATGATGAGGACCTTTTTATCTACACCACCAGGCGCACCCGCCCCCGCTACAGGTCCGAGAGGCGACGCGGGCACCGCGAAAGGGATGAGCGATGAGCACGTACCTCACGCCGGCAGAGGTGATGAGCACCCTGAAGATCGGCAAGACCAGCTTCTACAAGCTCCTCAAGGACGACGACCTCACGTCGTTCAAGGTCGGGCGCAGCCGGCGCGTGCCGGAGTCCTCGCTGCTCGACTACGTCGCCAGGCAGTGCATCGTCGCCGAGTGATCCAGGCCGTGCACCCCGTTCCCGGATCCGCCGACCACGCACAGCGCGACCCGCACTATGCGGCTCGCCGCGGACTCGGCCCCGAGCAAGCAAAGGAGCGCTCTTGGCAGCCTTCCCACTCGACACGGGACACGACCTTAAAGACAAGATCGATTGGGAGGGCGGCGTGATCGGAGCCCTCGAATGGGGACTCAACACCGAGGACCTGCCACAGCAGTACCGCCCCGAGTGGCAAGAGATCACTCGGCTTTACCAGCAGCTCGACGAGCGCTGCACCACCTTCTATGACGCCCTTCCTAGCAACGACGTCGAATAACACCGCCTCACGGCACCCAGATATCCGCGGCAGCCTAGTTCCCTTGGTGAACTGACCCGAGCGAGCGCCGCACGACGTCACCCGATCCGTTCTCTCAACCCCAGGAGTGCACGCGATGCGCCATATCCATGTCCACGACCGCTACGCCGAGACCCCGCCCGAGAGCTGGCTCGGACGTCGCTGGCAGTCCACCCGCCGGCTCGCCTGTGGCTGCCACCTGACCGGCATCATCACCGCGCTCAAGCCCGGCGCCGTCCGCGTCCAGTGGTCCCAGTGCCTCCACTGGCCCGACAGCTGGGAGCCGACCGACCGTGGAGTGCTCGCACGAGCGTGAACAGTACCAAGAGACAGCTGGGCCTCTCCATCAGAGAGGCCCAGCTTCGCGCGTGACCCATCTCCCCCAGCCTGTCCGCCGGGGCCGTGACGCCATTGCCGTCGCCATAGGAGGGTGGTTGCTCCCATTGCTGGGGTTACCTTCGGCCCCCACCGGAACGAGCGACGCAGTGGCCAGGGCATGCGAGGTTTGCCGCTACACTGAAGGCTGCTCCGGGCGCTTAGCTCAGCGGTAGAGCACTGCGCTTACAAGGCAGAGGCGCCGCAGTGATTCTCTTGGCTATTCTTACTGGTCAGCAGCTCTTTTCGCTCTAGCAGCGGGTCGCGTTCCAGCCAATTGCTGCACGTTTACCTAGCCTGGCGGTCCGATCTACGCCGATCCGGTCCCCCTGCTCCTCCCCGTCGAGGCACGACCCAGCAAGACTCGAAGCATGACCTAGTTCTGTCCGGCGGATGTCGTGCCACGTGCCGTCGAACCGCCTCGCCGTGACCGCTATACTTCCTGCACGTAGGGCGCTTAGCTCAGCGGTAGAGCCCCGCGCTTACAACGCGGTTGTCACTGGTTCGAACCCAGTAGCGCCCACCCTATGTACGCAGCTCAAGGGCTGTTTTTCGAGAGTGGCAAACACTCCACCAGGTCATTACGACCGAGAAGAGTGCGGTCTTGGCTCGCGCAACTGCGCACTGAGCGAACCTTGGACCCGTCGATCTCTAGTTCCGGCGTTGTCAGTGACGCCTGAGACGATGGGGCCGTGGCCAACAAGAAGCTGTCGGATCTCATCGAACATCCGCTGCCGACGCCCGCGACGTTTAAGCAGCTGTATGGGACCGCGTTCCGCTGCGCGAAGCCGGAGTGCCGTGAGCCGCTGTACCGGGTGAACTCACAGACTGGTGAGACGATCCTGAACAGCAACGTCGCCCACATCCATGCGCGCAGCGAAGGTGGGCCACGGTGGAACCCCGACATGACGGGCGAGGAGAACCGCAGGGTCGAGAACCTTCTGCCCATGTGCGAGAAGCACGCACGGGAGATCGACGTCACCTCGGACCACTATCCGGCATCGCTGCTGCGTGAGTGGAAGCAGGCGCAGTTGGCCGAGTTCACGCGGTGTCAGAAGGGCTGGAATCTCACCGACGAGCAGGCCGATGAAATCGCGAGGGTCGTCTCAGCCGTTCACGATGCCGTCGCCGAGATCAAGAGCGCCATGCCGTTCTCGCCGCAGCAGCGTCCGAGAGCGGAGGCGCTCGAGCTTGCAGTGCGTCGCGTGCGCGCCGCCCGCTCCACACGACTCAATGCCCTGGCTCCCGGCCGAGTCGAACAGCTGCAGCGCTGGATGGCCACCGAACCGGGGGCACCGATCTCGATACTCCCAGGCCAGTTCCGCGTTCTAGTCGCGCCGATGGGCGCCGGCAAGACCGAGGAGGCGTGGCGCTGGTTCGAGGAAGGATTACAGGAAGCCTACGACGACGATGCGGCTGATATACCGATTTGGCTCGAGGCCCACGAGAGCGTGGGCGGGCTTGAGGAGGCGGTGCGCGCAAGGCTGGGCAAGGATCCGAAGTCCCGGTGTCGGGTGGTGATCAACGATCTGGACCGCGTGGCCCCGCCGCTGGCCCGGCGGCTGGTCGTTGAGGCGCGTCAACTCGTCGAGGTCTGGCCGCAATTGGCAGTGGCGGCCACCTCGCAGCCGGGACTGGAATTGACATCCGACGAGGTCATCGAGGTACAGCCGTGGCCGGCACAGCGCGGCATCGAATTGGTCGAGGTAGCTCTGGGGGGCGAGTGCCCGTGGCGGATGTGGAACCCAGAGACGATCGAGCTGGTTCAGCGACCGCTTACGGCGCTGGCTCTAGCCGCAAGACTCGTCGCAGGCGGCGATGCCGAGGTGTCGCGGCTCAGGCTGCTGCAGGACCTGCCTCAGACGATCATCGCTGGCCGTCGGCCCGACGCCGCCACGCCCGAGGTATGGGCCGGGCTGGCGCGGTTGGCGACCTCGATCCTAGAGGCACGGAGCCCGGTCGAGGCGACAGCGTTCGGGAACCAGGCCGAGGTGTGGCAACTGACGGATACAGGCCTGGTCGTGGAGTACGACGGGCGGCTCAGATTCGCCTTGCCCATTTTCGAGCAGCACTTCGGTGCTCAGGCGATCACCTCCGAAGTATTCGGGATCGAACAGGCTGCGAGCCGCTCGTCGTTCCCGACATGGCGTTACGCAATCGCGAGCGCGATCGCCACGAATTCCCCTGCGTCCAGGGGTGAATTGCTCCTGTGCCGCCTGGCTCAGGCCAACCCCGCCGCCTTGTCCTGGGTCATCAACGAGATCGAATCCACCGACTTGCACGCGAGAGCCCTCGCGGCCAGCGGCGTCAACTCGACAGTTGCAAGATCGACACAGCAAGGTGGCGCAGAACAGAAGCACGCCTCGATCGCAACCGGCTCACAACTACGCGAGGCCTTCGAAGCGCTTCTCGTCGGATTCGGCCCGTCGGCTACGGCGCTGGCGCGCCACCGTGACGGCGCGTTGATGCAGTGGGGCGTGGACGTCAAGGGCAGCTGGGTGACCGTGGCCGAGCATCGAGAACTGACGGCCCCGCCGGTGGTCGCGTTGCCGCACTTCGATCAGATGCACGACCTGCTCACATACGGATGGGGCTCCGCCTGCGGGTTTGACTACCCGCACGAACAATTCGCCCGATGGCGATGGGCACGCGCCCGGATCCAGGACGGACTCGCCCGAGCCATCCGACGCCAAACCCTCGCCACCAGCACCGGCAGTCGACTCACGAGCGAACGGATGTGGTACCTGAGCTGCTTCGCCACGACCGCTGGAGGACTCAAGCTCGGCCGTGAGTCGATCGCTATCGACGAACTACGGCACGGCGTCGCGCGCATGATGGATACAGTCCACAACTCCGTAGCTGCCACCTGGAACAAGGGCGGCCACGTCATCCACTCGACAGACGTGATCTGGCTGGACACGCAGCTCGCGCGCTTCGAAGGAGCCATCCTCAATCCCCCTTGGCCTTCCCCGGATCAGATCACGCCACGACACCACTGGCGTTCCCAGGGCTACTCGCCGAAACTCGCCGAGGAACTGGCCACCGAAATCCTCACCGACGCTGTCACCGGATACCTCGACCTGGTCGAGACGAACTTCCCCGCCTTCGGGTCCGCCCTCGGGCTCTACAGCATCCTGCCCACCGACATCCGCGGCACGATCACTCAGCCGCCGCCGGGCGAGAAGGGGTACCCCGCTAGCCTGAACTTCGCCTGGTACCCGAACCCGAACAAGCCATCTGGCGCGAAGGCACACGTCGAGCTCAGAACGGAGACTCATCCAGGACGATGGCCTCAGTGGCACAGGCCAACAGGCTCTCGGCCACAGTCGCGCACCGCATACCATCTGCCCATGTTGGAGGACGGCCCCCTGCGGGTTGGCAGTCATCATCCGGTGTCCAACTTTGCGTACGAATGGCTCGCCCGAGATCTGTACGCCCTTGGCTGGCTCGATCAGCCCATCACGTTCCACGACTAGCGCAACACCCAGACCACACAACAGACGGCCCCAGTGATAGTGACCTGCGAGCGGAGTACGGCCAGGCAGATCTCATCGACGGACACCGACGGACGAGCTGTCTCAGCGGCGCGCGAACAGCCGCCTGACGGCGAGTTATCCGTGCCGTCGCAGGAAGCACCATCCTCGTTTGGATCCAAGCCACCGAACGTTGTCGAGCACTCCGCAAAGTCCCAACGTCTCCTGTTGTGCGTGCCAAGTACAGCGTAAGGATGCCGCGGAAGTTGCGCGCCGCAGGCTGGATCACGCTCCTACGTGCGCGCACTTGCGTTCACCTAAGCATGTCCGAGGTGCGCTGTGCCTATAATTCGCTCGAGGTATTTGACTAACTGAGCTAAACTCCGGCATCGGCGGATGATCGGCTGGAAGCTCTCTCACGTTGGAGCCATCTACATGAACACATCGCGAAGCGGGATTTGGTGGAGCACTGATCGTGACGAGCATGTGGCGGGAACGCTCATCTATTCTGATGGCAGATGGCAACTTGACACCATCGGCACGCTGCCAACGAACGCCCGCTGGACTGATGGGCTGTCGCTCGTGCCGCCGACTGCCATTTTCGGCGCGTGCGGCGGCATGCGATACACGCTCCACGGCGCATATCTTACTGACTCCAGTGGCCCAGTTCGGAACTTTACAGTTCAGAACGACGAGCGCGATCGAGAAAACAACCAGTCGTCGCAGCGATGGTCCATCGACAGACTCTTGAAGGGCGATGCATTGCCCCTAGAGACGCGCTACAGTTCGGCTACTTTCGAGCTTACAGGCCTGTCCTCGTTGTGGCCGTTCACTGGCTTTACACCCGGGGCTGATGTCACGTTCGACACCTACCAGCAGCCTGCGCCTAGCGTCGTCGACTGTGGGGACGGCCTGACTCTATCCGTCGGAACTAGTGCGACCGGGCACTCCGGTCCACGAAGTAACGCATTCACCGAGCATGTAGCCGTCGTGGTTCACTCTGAGTCGGGATTTACCCTGGACCGCCTCATGGAGTACATCGTCACCCCGCTACGTGGGCTTGTCGCGATTGCGGTGCACAACCGCGTTGAATGCTACAAGCTCAGGCTTCAGCCTTTTGGAAACGATAATCCGGCGACATTCATGTATCCGATCGAGGTCGATCCTGATGTCTACGATGCATCGATCGAGCCGCGTCACGGCTACGCTCCGATGTTCACTTTCAAGGAAATCGATGTCGCCATTCTCGCGCGATGGCTAAGTCTTGCGGAAGAGAACCGCGTCCCGCTCGCTGTCGCTGAGCCCAGACTGGAATCTGGCTCGTTGCAGAGCCAGGTCGTGGAAGCCGTAAATGCCGCTGAGACGCTTCACAGGTCCCTTCACACGGAGATCAGCTCGCCCCTCGCCAACAAGGTCTTCAAAGCTCTCAAGACTTCGGGACTCTCCGATCCAGAGCGGCTAAAAGTACGGTCGGCCGTCAAGATGACCGACGTGACGCTGGAACGTCGCCTGTCTGAGCTAGCCGGCGGTCTCGGCGAGAACTTCTGCACGTGGTTCTTCCAAGGCCGCGCTGGCGATTGGGCAACGGTAGCTTCCCATGTCCGCAATGTACTAAGCCATGGCTATCTGACACCACATCGCGTGCATCGCGACCTCCCAGCACTCGTGGGTGTCCTTCGGCTCACACAAGCAGTGATCTGCCTGCGGCTACTCGTAGAGGCTGGCCTGCCTACTGATACAGCCCTCATCGAGGTCATCAAGAAAGATCCACAGTATCGGGCACTGATGATGCAATCCGTTGCAGATTGGCGCCAGCTAGCGGCCCAACTGTCGAATACAACCGACAGCGTAGCAAAGTAGGATCAGCACTGAACAGCGCGGCACACCCGTACGAGGCCGGCCGCGTGGTCGTGGGTAGTCAGGTCACAGTATGGAGTGCTTTCGTTGCAAGACCCAGCCTGAAGACCTCGGCGACGTTGTCCGGCGGGCTGGATAACGGACGTCCGCGCGTTCGCTCTCGACTACTTGGCGGCCGGATTGCAGTGCACTCCGGCAGCGCGCCAGGGGCTACGGGATCTGCGCGTTGAAGCGTCCGTCGTTCATCTCGACCTAAGAACAACAACTCCCCTCACGACGCGCCGGTCTGGTGGACACCGGCACCCAACCGCGCTGCCGTCCTTGACCTGAAGACGCGGCGAGCGCAGCGCGCCCGCCGCGCGGGCGTCGTCCCGCAGGGCCGCGTAACCGATGAGCCGGGCAGGCCCCTTCCCTGCCGATGTCGCGTTGGCGGTCAGGCCGATCCGCCGGTGCCGTGGTTGAGCCACTGCTTGACCACGGAAAGCGCAAGAGCCCGCTGAAGCCACGGAGTGCTCATCACTGTGGAGATCAGCAGTTCCGCCGCCTCGTCGCGAGGAAGGGTCTCGGTAATCACGTGGGTACCGTCGCCGAACTGGCTGCCGCTGGCGCAGTCGAGGAAGACTTCGATCTGCTCCTTGTCCGCCGGCCCCACGTACACCTGCGCGCGCCCGGCGGACAGCGACTCGCCGATCATGAGCTGCCCGTTGCGCACCGGCACCACGAACGGGCCAACCTCAAACGCTACTCCGGCACCGGGCTGCTCGGCGGTCGGCGGAAGTGGCGCGCCCCAGGCGCGGTCGGTGAGCTCGCCCCATGTTCCTGGAGTGACGGTCCGCGGGTCGACGGCTTCCGCAGGCGCACCGGTCCGGTAGACGCCCTCCGGCGCCTCAGACCGGTCACTGTCCTTGACCCAGAAGACGCGGCGGGCAAAGCGCCCACCATCCCCGGGCGCATCCTCCCGCAACGTCGCGTACCCCACGCGCCGGCCTGATCTCTTCCAGCCGACAGGACCCTGTCGGCTGGTCGCAAACAGATCCAGATGCTCGCGCACATAGTCGAGACGGTCGACGTCCTCGGTCCACACGATCTCGTCCTCGTGTCGGACCAGATTTGGGTCCTTGCTCACGTGGCCCCCTCCTCAGTCTGTTTCGAAGGCTCACGTTCCCATCGTCCGCTCCCGCGAACCCACCTTAGCCAGGCACAGCGCCGGAAGGATCACAGCATTCGTACTCCCTTTGGCGCGCACCTGGTCTGTAAGCGCGGCCATCGTCCACGCTTCGAGGGCGAGGCCCTCCGAACGTCGGCCAGAAGGTAGTCGTCACACCGACGGCATGGGCGAAGCAGTCGGCCGGGACCATCATCACGACGACGGAGGCGACCTCTTCATGCGCTGCTGAGGACGGCGCCGCAACGTACGCGTGCGGGTCAGGTGAAGCTTGCCTCGGTGGCGTCGAGAAACTCGTATCGCTGGGCCATCTCGGCCAGTGCTTGGCGGGTGATGCGGGCCGTGCCGTCGAGGTCTGCCAGTGGCGCGGCTGTGACAGCGATGGTCATGCGCTCGATAAGGTCGCGTGCACCGTCGGCAAGCGGGCGCAGATCGACGTACCGAGCCAGCGGTGGATACTCGCGTGCGGCTTGCCGGTCGGTGGCGAGGATCAACTGGGTTCCGGGCGGCCTGGTGTAGCGGGTCGGGAGTTGCGTGCTCGCCGCTGCCGGAAGGAGCACAGCCGCGGTGTGCCACGCGATGGCGAGGAACTCAGCGACCTCCGCCGGGGAGATCCGCAGATCTGAGCGCGGCGTGCCGCCCGCGTCGTCGATCGCACATTCCCACGCGTCGAGATCGCGGACTTCGAGCTCAACCCATGACTCGATGTCTGTGCTCGCGTGTCTCCCCAGCTGCATGAATACGTGTAGGAACAGCACGGTGCGGCCGTCGGGCGCGAGGAGGTCGCATGAGTAGCTCACCCAGTGGGGTGCGTTGCGATTCGGCCCCTTACGCCACGGACCCGGGGCAAGCTCCGCTCCACGCCTCGCGGACAGCTCGACGAGGTAGCGGGCCAGGGCACCGGAGGCGAGCTGCGTCAGCAGTGCGGCACGGCGCTCGGCTGTCGCTGCGAGCTCGCCGTCATTCGCGAGCGGGAGCACGGAGACTACGCGCATGCGCAGGCGCTCGCCGGCTGAGTCGCGGTCCCATGATGCCGCCTCAGGGATCGGATGCATGCTGAAGGCCGGTTCCGGTTCCCAATGCCACGGCTGGGCGGGCGCACCGCGTACGAGCCGGCCATCCCCCCAGGCGCCGCCAGTCAGGTCTACCCGTAACGCGTCGGCGTCGATGCGCCGCGTCGCGTTCTCATCCGGGGTCGGATATCCCAGGGCGCCGCGGGGATGCTGGCCGAGTACGGCGGTCCCTGCGGCACGCAGCTCGTTCCAGACCTTGCCGTCGACGGCTACGACCGGCCGGCCCTCCAGCGCGCACAACGCCCATCCATAGTCCGACTCCGGGGAGTCAAAGTCCTGCACGACGCCGGGACCGTCCACGTAGACGTCGCTGCGCGGAGAGCCGATGGGCACCGGGTCCACGGAGCCGTCCGGGTGCTCGATCTTCTGGGCTACGAGCGCTTTCACCGCCCTGCGGAACTGGCCCGCGTACCCTTGGACGCCTTCACCGACGAGATGCCGCGTCGCGGTTTCCGGCGGGCTGGCGAGCTTCTGCGCGGTCTCAAACGCCGAAAGCGTCGAACGACGCACTGGGACGATGGCCAGAACCGCACCGAGCAGGGTCACTACAAGCGGCACGGCCATCCACCCGCTGGGCCACCACCAGCAGTAGCCGGGCTTCGTGCCCTGGATGCTCGCGAAGACGCTCATCAGCCCGAGCAGACCCGACACGCCGATCGCGACCACGGCGAGGGTAATGCCGGGGGAAACGCGCGGCGAGAATGAACGTGTCATGCGCCAAACGCTACTGGGTGTGAGAGCACTGGCAAGGCACAGATCAGGGTGCGTCCTGGTGTCGCAAGAAATCTGCGGCGAGCAAAGGAAATAGGCTTAGACGCCCTCCTCAGGCACGAAGTCCTCAATGAGACGGTCGCCCTCGAACGGCTGGCCTGCAACACGATCACAGACGCGTTCGGTCGCCGCTCGCCCATCCAGAAGCCGTCAGGATGACTTAAGAGAGATCTGCTCGAAGTCATACAGCTCGAACTCTGGGTGCCGCTCGTCGCGCTCGCCGGTCGGCTTGTATACGTCAGCCGTACCGTCCTGATAGATGACGCGCACGAACTCGGGCCGCGCGCCTCGCACGACCGTCTCGGCTGCACGTCCGCCGCGGAGGACGTAGCCGGCGACGCTCGATGGGGCTGGTTCTTGGGGTGAGGTCGTCATAGAGCAAGTGAGCCAGCTGGACCTACTGCGTCGCGCTCCGGGCTGGGCCGTCAGGCTGATGGCGAGACGGTAGTGCACTCGATGGCGCAGCGCCCCGCGCGATGACGGATGGCACGCCACACGGTCGAGGCATGAGCGAAAGTGCACGGTCCGATAGCCCGATACGGTGCACGGCATACCCGAGTGGATCGATCCCGTAGCCAAGCCCGGTCGGCATTCAAACGATCTCACCACGGCAAAGTGCTTGAGCGGCGGCGATGGCCCGTTGGAGTACGAAGGCTCCGCAACCTACTTCGAAGTGGCCCCCGATCAGAGGGTCATGCTGTTCGAGGACCCGAACGCCGCCTACACGCGCACCCCGATGGTCCTGACCACTTCGGATCGCGGACCGGTGGTCGTGTTCATGTACGCAGGGCCGGAGATCTATTAGCGCCTCAAGGGGATCCCCACCCGGACGGCGCAGTGCTCCCGGCAGTCCCAAGCAGTGTGTCGTACGGTCGGCGCATGGCTCTCGTGATGGGATACCAGATTGCGTTCGTTCAAGAAGGCTCGGTCAGCGAGACCGGGCCGCTCCCGCCGGACACGGTCTCGGACACGGTCGTCATGACCAACCACGTTTTGACGGACGACACACCCATCTACGCGCATGCCAGCGAGCCCGAGGTCGCCATCGGTGAAGTGGATGGCGTCCCGGTTGCGCGCATGGTGTATTGGCCGGTCATGCAGGAAGTGATCGTGGGCCGCTCGGCGTTACTCGCCGCAGTGCCGAATGCGCCAGTCCCCACCCGCGAGACGGTGATCTGCCGAGGCGGCCAGTACGACGGACAGAAGTTTTCGTCTCTGATCGGGTACGCGATGCTCGTCGTCAAGGAGCACGTCGGGCTAGGCGACGCGTGCGACTACATGCGTACCGACGAGACGACCGACGGCATGATCGTGTTCGAGCACCTGGGCAGGGAGCCTGCGCCGTGATAGCCGTGAGCGCGACACCTCGGTGTTCGGGGGCGCACTCCGGCGCGCGGAGGCAAACACCATCTCGCGCGATGCAGCCGCGCCTACGCTGCCTTCCATGTCTGATTCGTATGTAACCCTGCGGCCCGACGTGAGAGAACTCCGGGACCTCTTGAGTGTTCTGCCCAACCTGGACGACCTCGAGAAGCGCGAGTGGTGGGATCGGTATGCCGCCGCGCACCATCAGCACCGGGGCGCCGAAGCCGCGCTGGGACGGGAGCGCCCTGGCGGGCACATGGTGGGGCGGCTCAAGTACCTCCTCGACAAGTACGAGGGTGATTACGAACACGACCTCGCTGCAGATTGCCTGCGGTTCTTTGACGACCCGTCGCCCGAGATGGTCTCGCTTGTTGGGCAGGCCCTGGGCTTGCCTGGTTCTGGGGCGCGGGTGCTTGAGTCGGTCTGCGCGGTCGCGTGGCGGATCTATGTGGCCACTGCGGTCGCGGAAGATCGAGTGGCCCAGTATTAGCCGACGCGGGGCACCGTCCGGGTGATGCGCCCCGGGTTTCTTGGGGGCCTCCCGGAAACCCGGGGCACATCACTCGAAGCACCGTCGGCGGTGCGTTGCCAGGGCGCTCGGGGCCGTCGCCTATGCAGACTCGTCTAGCCTTCGTAGGATGTTCGCCAGCAGGATGACGGCATCTGCGGCAACCCCTGCTTCGCGCCGCGTTGAGGTCGAGCTGTGCTTGACGCGCTGCGCGAACTCGATGGCGGACTTCGCGAGCTTGCGCAGGGCTGCGTTGTCCGGGCCCGGCAGCGCGTCCTCGATGTACCGGTCGATGCGGTTCTTCGTCTGGGCGACCGGAGGCTCGTCCTCGCCCCTGCGGAGATGAACCTTCGGATTGTAGACCTGACGGCTGAGAGCCTCGGTCACGATCACGCAGTCGTTACCGACGTTCCGGTAGTCCTGTTCGGTTCGGGCGTTTTGAAAGTGGCGGCGCAGCTCGGCCAGCTCCTCGTCGACTCGAGCCCATCCAGTGACCGTTCGAGGGCTGATCGCCTGCGCAAGGGTGGAGGAGAGCGCCCGTGTCTCAAGATCGACAAGGCCGTCGTGCAGTGGGTCGAACAGCTTGTTCAAGATGTCGCGCCGAGCCTGCCAGGATCCGTAGCAGTCATTGCGCACCCAGTAGCCGCGAAACGTGCCGTAGTCGCGGAATGGCAGTTTGAATTCGAAGACGCCGACGCGGTCGACGACAGCGCGCAGCGCGATGATGGCGATGCGAATCTCGGGCTCGGACATCTCCTCGGTGCCGTCTGTCCCGTAGCGTTCCAGATCGTCATGTATTAGGCGCGCGAGTGCACTCGCGACTTCGATGTCGTCGCGTCCGGCAACAGGGCCGCAGCGCAGCGCGTCCAGTAGTTTCGTGTCGAGCGTCCTGGACGTGACGGTGCCGGACCCCCACACCGATGTGGCTAGCGGATCGGTGTTTGGGCCCCAGGGTGCATCAAGATCGGGCGTCTCGGTGATGTAGAAGTCGTCAGGTCTCACATGTCCTCCTCCACCTGGATCCTGCGCGCTACACCTACCCGTCGGCCTCAGCCAGCGCTCTGCAGTCGGGCCTCTAGAGAATGATTCCACGACTTGACGCTTCATCAGAGATGGTTTTCAGGGCGGACTTTGGCGAGCGATGCACTCTAATTGCGATCATGAATGCCCTGCCGAACTGGGCCGGTGTGCGCCTGCATCCTGTGCGTCTAGGAGCGCCGGTCGCCCGGAGGCTCACTTCGCACGCTGCGCTGGGTAGTCGAGAACCGACATGTCGAACCTGCCGCGCCCGCCGCCGTGCATGATGAGCGGTCGACTTGAGTGGTGCAGGTCGTGGCGTCTCGCGAACGATTGGAGTCGGCGCTCAAGCCATCGCTCCCGTCTCGATCGCCTCACGAGGCCTATAGTGCCGCTTAGCTTGTGGTCAATGCCGATGTCCCGGCGAACCGCGGACAATAGTTCGCGGCGCCGCAGCGCTGCGCCCGGCCACCAGGTCCAGTTCGACGAGCTTTTCTCGCAGTTTTCGATGTTCATCCCTGGCGATTTGGAGTTCGTCGCGCACCCGCTTCCAAGCATCAGCCCTCTCTTTACGGCGTGGATCTTCGCCCGGAGGAGTCTCCAGAAACCTCTGGCACGCTGCCGCTGCTATCTTCCACTTCTCAGAGCACGCATCAGAGAGTTCCATGATCTCCGCTACGAGCGGGAGTTTGCGGTCTCTACACCACTGCTCGGTGTCGCTCCGACGGTGGGATCGCAGCCCGAGGATGACACTGATAAATGAGAGTCCTGCCGCAGAGAAGGACGCGGCGACGCGGGCATCCATCGCATCAGTCTGACACGCTGTCACTCGAGTGACGCCAACACTGCGTGACCGTCGAGACCTGCACCGCGCCTTGGGCATCTTACCCGGCGGCTTGCGCGCTGGCCGGACGTCTTCCGTTCGGCCTGCCCTCGCCAGTACGTGAGGGCTCTCGGACGTGGACTGGGTGGATCCGTCGGGTACCGTCCTGCGCGGACTAGTTGATGAACTCTCGCACCCAGAAGTCTCGCTCGCCGTCCATCACCTTCGCGGCGATCAGCCGCTCGCCCAGTTCAGCGGACACGCGCATCTCTCCCTCAGGCACTGGAACCTGTACGGAAAATCCGGCAAAGCTCGACAGGGGCCGCTTCTCCGGGAACATCTCTTTCCACTGCTTCTCAGGCTGGCTGATCAGGGCAGGGTCAGCGCGGCGAGCTGTCCAGACGTCTGTCAGCGCTCCGCAGGTCTCCGTAAGCAGGCCATTGAGTCGAGTGATGAGTCCGGCCATCACGTCCCCGGCATGCTCCTGCAATACGAGGCTCTTCACCCCGAGGCCGAGTAGGAGTGCCTCGATCTCGGTGAGTTGCGGATCTCGCGGCAACAGCAGGACGTATTCGAGCTCGCTGGCGCGTTTCGGCCGGTAGAAGTGGCGGATCTCAAGGCGGCCTGCGCGGTGAAGCAGGAGATTCCGCATGGCGAGTGCCCAGCTGAGCCATCCGGCCGGACCGGCCTCCGCTGCCTTCAATACTCGGTCGAGGGCGACGGACTGGACGCTTCGGCCGGAAGTTCCCTCTGGTAGCAAGAGGTTGCCCTTACCACCCCGAGCAGTCAGAAGGGTGCCCCAGTCCGCGCGCACGAGGTCGACACCGATGCCAGTGATCCCGATCGTGAGAGCAGCTAGGCAGTCGAGCATGCTCCCGAAGGCCTGGAAGAAGCTCGTGACGCTGGCCTCGATCTTGACGAGACGTTCCTCGTCCGCTTCGGTCCGCATCTGCATGGCCTGGATGTCGCCCGTTTTGAGCTGTCGGCGAAGCCATTGGCGCTCTGGGAACCACGCCTCGTTGAAGACGCGGTTCTGCCACGCTGTATGAGCGAAGTGGTGCGCGACCTGGCTGCAACTGGCGAGGAGGTAGTCGCTCGCAAGGACGACGCGTTTCCGGTCGAGGTAGTTCTGCCACCAGGTGAATCCGCCGGGCGCTAGGTCCGCGCTCAGCGTCTCTTTGAGCATCTTCAGCTCCTCCAGGCCGGGCGAGCACGGCGCGCGAAAGTCAGGCATGCGCTGATTGTGCTCTGCAGGGGGCCAAAGTGCGCGCAAATTCCGCTCCGAACGGAGCCACACCGGCAATCAGCGAACTAGCTCGGGCCGGAGCGGCGACGTCGCCGAGGCGCCGGCGAACTCTGTGCGGTCCGCCCCGGCTTTCATCGCCTCTCGAAAGCTCGGGGGGCATCACAAGCGATCGTTGATCGCCTACGACCACTGACCAGCCCAGACTTCGGAATCGATCATCTAGCCCTCCGCCTCGACGTCTGCCGAACCACCAGCAGCGGTCTCCAGCGCACCCTCGGGGCTCTCGCCGTCGGCAGCCTGCGGGGGAACCGACTGGAACCAGGCCGGTGCTTCGCTCTTGGGCCGGGTCAACGTCACAGTGGCCTTCTTCACTACCTCATCCAGACAGCCATCGACCACCGCATGGAAGCGGTTTAGCGCGTCCTGGAATTCTGCCGAGCCCAAGCTGACCGACAGTGACGGCAGTTCCCGGTAAACCAACGGCTCGTCGCGGTGCCCGAAATGCTCGATGAGCGCGAAGTAGCCGTAGAGCAGCATCCGTCCCGCGGGATCGATGAGATCGACTCGGACCGAGTGGACGATCTTCAAACGCCCGTCGATCGGCATGTAGAGCATCGCGTTCCGCGCGAACTGGCGGTACGTGCGACCCCCATAATCCCTTCCGAACCTCATGCCGGCGTAGTCGGCATCCGAAGGGTGGTGCTGGAAGCGGCCCGCGAACAGGTTGTCCAACTCGATCTCGACAGCACCCACATGCAACGTCAGCGCGATGTCCATCTCAGTGAGGCGACGGTTCAGATCTTCGGCCTCGTTGGCAGCATCAACGGCCGACTGCGTGACCGCCATGAATCGCTCCTGGATCTCTTCGCGAGTCGCATCGTCCCGCAGTTCGGCCGGCTCGATAGTCGGCGGTTTCAAGGCCTCCGCGACGTTCTGCATCGGTGGTCGGTTCGTCGGGGCGAACCGGGTGCAGTGAATGATCAGATCATCCAATGCGGCGGCGTGGGGGTGGTTCACCCAGTCGCCGAGGTCATACGGCACGCCGCGGCGATGCTCTCCCGGCAGAGGGAACGTCTGGCCCGTCAATAGAACCCACAACGTCTTCCCGAGCGACCAGACATCGGCGGCCTTGCCGTCCGCGCCAAGCGGGTCGGTGAGGGTCTCAGGAGCGTGGTAGTGAAGTGGCCCCATGAGTTCGCTGGCGTCGGTGATTTCGTCCTTCTCCGGAAAGTCGACGAGCCCGAAGTCGCCGATCACGGGCCGATCGTTGAGCACGAACAGATTCTCGGGCTTCAGGTCGCGGTGGCTGACCCCCTGAGCGGCGAGCCTGGCGAGTGTCTCGGCGTAGACGCCGACTGTCTCCGTCACTCGCTGCGGCGACCAGTCCTTCGCCAACGCGTCGCGGACCTTCTTCGCGGGCGGCATGCTGAACCACTTGATGGTCCCCTCGCTGTCGCTCTCGAGGAGCGGCAGCACACCGTCGTCCTTATAGCGATCATGAAAAGCGATCTCGTCCAAGAACCGTCGGATCCGGTTGGCCTCATCCCGACGGAGAATCTTCACGACGGTCCCCTGGTCACCCGAACGCGCCGACCAAACCTCGCTGTTTCCACCCTTCTCGAAGCGATACTCCAAGACATTCGAACCGAGCTGCATACCGGCCTTGCCTCGATCAGCCACGTCGACCTCCGTCTCTCCGTAGTTGACGAGATGTTAAACCCATGGCTGCACTGGCGCGTCCGACTCTGCGACGTATGGGGCTCCGTCGAGCGCCAAAACCGGCCCATTGCTTTCAACTACAGTTTTGTTTCAATGATGCAATCTAGATGACCTGAGTAACTCGTGAAAACAGGTCCCACCAAGGATGAAATCCAGCTACCCTCGAAGGGACAGACAGCTGGACGGATGAAGGGAGTAGCGACGCAGCCGTGGCCGCAAAAACGCACGACGAACTGCTCGCGACCTACGTGGCATACCTCGAAGAACGTGGCTGCCAGGCTGCGAAGATCCCCGAGGGCGCGAAGAAGACACCTGACCTTGAGGTGTCGAGCCACGGAACCAGCTACCTCAATGAGTTCAAGTCACCAGAAATACAGCTAGACCCAGAACTGAACCTCTAAGAGTTCACGACTATAAACTCCAAGATCCTGGGCTTCGTACACACCGCGATCAAGCAGTTCAAAGCTCACGACCCGTCCCACGGCAAGCCCTGGGTGGTGACGTTCGCCTCCATGAACTTCCAGCTGAAATGGCACACCATGGTCGAGGCCATGCAAGGAGGCATCGCGGTAGAGGGCAAGGTCATGCAGAACTGGACCGGAGCGGACACCTTCAAGCGGTGGACGGAGGACCGCTACATCGCGGATCTCTTCGTCTGGCTCCAAATCGACCCTGACAAGAAACCCTACCAGGCATCGTTCTTCACCAAAGAACGGTCACCGCACCGTCCACTTGTAGAAGACTTCACGCAAAAGCTTCGATCCCTACCGTTGAGCCCTGCCGACAACAACTGGCTGCTCCAGTAGCCAAGACCCGGACCGCGTGGCACGGCAGGAGTAGACGGCCCCGACTTTGCGCCAGGCTCTAATACGCCCCCGTGATCCCGACGCGGTTCAGGGCGCCACCCTGAGACGGCTCCGCAACCCGAAACCGCTGACTGGCGCCACGAACCCGCTGCAACTCCGATGGCCAGCTTCAGGCAGACCACGTAGGCCACTCCAACCAATGAGTGCGGGACGGAACCTCCGCGGCGCCCGCCCCGCACCTCAGCAATGGCTAGGCGAAGATCTTCTTCATTTCGGCGAACTTCGCCTGTGCCTCCTGTAGCGCCGCCCACTCCTGCGCGGACACCGTGATCGTTCCGCCGACTGCGTCGGTTGAGGCGGCGGTCCGAGCGCCGCGGATCGTGTCCAGCGCCTTGAGCGCAGTCTCGTCGGCGGTCGGCAACGTGTGCAGGTAGCCCTGCGTGGTGATGATGCTTCCGTGCCCAAGCCGGGCCTTGACCACCTGAATATCCGCGCCACCCGCGAGCAGCCAGGACGCGTGGGCGTGGCGCATGCCGTGCGGGGTCACATGCAGGCCTATTCCCGAGCGCTCGATCGCCTTGTACCAGATGTTCGCGCGGAACCAGTCCGAGGAGACGTGCCCGTCGGTATCGACCAGGCGGCCCTTGGCCGGCCGGTCCTTGCCCTCGGCCCGGCGTTGGTTGCGGTAGGCGGTAACCGCGTCACGGCAGTGCTGGCAGCGGCACCGGCCCTTGCTGTACGCCGAGGGTGTCCCGTGCCGGTAGGTCCGCCCGCCGTCGTTGGGCTCCGTCCATCCCAAGGTCTCCGGATCCGGCAGATCCGCAGGCAGCAGCCCGATCTTCCGCGGTGGCTGGACGAAGCAGAAGAGCAGATCGTCCTTCCCGATATTGTTCTCGGTGACGTAGCACTCGATCTTTTTGACCAGGTGCTCGGGGAGCTTGAGCGAACGGTGCTTGCGGTCCTTCGGGTACTGCTTGATGTAGAACCGCTTGCCCTCGGGATGGATCTCCGGGCTGATGTGCACTACGGCCCGGGTGACGGTCAGCATGCCAGTCGTGAGGTTGATGTCGCGCGGGCGCAGTTCGGTCAGCTCGCCCCACCGCAGCCCGGTCTCGATGTCGGTCTCCACCAACAGCCGGTACATCTCATCCTCGATCGCCAGGTAGACGGCGTCGAACTGCTCCGGGGTGACGATGCGCTTCGTCTTGACGGCGGCCGCGGGAGCCTCGACGCCGTGGCCGGGGTGGATGCCGACCACCAGTTCGTTCAGCGCGGTCTTGAAGATCGCGTCGATCACGACCTTCGCTTTGCGGATCGAGTGCACCGGCACCTTCTGCGCCTCCATCCGCGTGATCCACTCGCGCACGTCCGAGGGCATGATGTCCATCATCCGCATCTTGCCGAACTCCGGCAGGATCAAGGCCTGCAGCGCGTAGTGGTAGCTCTCCCGCGAGGACAGCTCGAGCCGGTGGTTCGGGAACCAGTCGTTGAGCACGTACGCCTTGAACCGCTTCCTGCCCCGCCTGACATCCGCCGCGCGACCGAGCGCGACCAAAGCCTCCTGCCTCTCCCACGCCTTCTTGGCCTTATCCTCCGAGTCGAACACGCCAGCCGACTGCTCGTGGCCCTTCGCGTCGCGGTAGAGCGCCTGGTATCGCGTCCGCCCGTCCTTCGTCGTCCATGTCCTAGGCCAGCCCATGCCCTACTCCTTCCACCTCGTTCGCAGCTCAGTTACAGCAGACTTCCGCGGAAACACGCGAACTCTCGCGAACCTCAACGGAACCTCAAAACCGTCCCTGACCTGCACCTTAACATGTTAAGATGCTGGTAGACGAGAGGCCGGAAGACATGATCAGAATTTCTTACAAGGCGGATGTCGTTGGTTCGATCCCAACAGCGCCCACGGTAAAGCTGCAGGTCAGTGGCACTATTGATGGGCCGTTAGTAAGAATTCTGACCGTCGATTGCAGTTCAATTCCTGCTGCAATCGGCCCGTCTCACCTCAATATTGATCATTCCGCCATGCGCTCTAATGCCGCTGAGCTGCACGTTGACTAGCGTTTGAACCACTCGCAGGGGATGCGGCACGAATGGGACTCATAGGTTCGAACGCCGGTGCTGATGCGCGTCGGTCGTTGCAGGCTTGAAGGTTGGTGCAGACCACGGTGACCGATAGCCATACGGCCAGCCCGATTGGTTTTGTACGTGAGTTTCCATCGACAGAGCCACCCGTGGGACCGTCCGGGCGGCCGAGGATCCGAACATCGAACCGATCGCTAGCCCCAGGTCCGCTGTGCGCGAGGCACCGTGGAACCAGGTGCGCGTCCTGGTCGATCAGGTCGAGTTCGATCTCAGCGAGAGCGTCGATGCGCGGCCTGAGTTTGAAGGTGTCCTGGGGCGATGTCCGCGGTTGCGATTCGCGAATGGAAGCGCATCGTGCACCTGATAGAACGCGTCGATGAGTTCTACTTCCACGGTGGCCGGCCGCTCGCCGGGACCGGTCGCCCGCCACGCGATCAGGAGGTTCGCCGACTCGGCTAACTGCCAGACGTAGGCGCCGCCCGAGTGGCCGACCGGCTCACCGGCACCATAGCGCTGAAATTCCCGGATGCGCTCGCGTAGACCGCCGCCGCGCCGTCGTGCATCCGCCTTTCCAACGTAGATCACCTTCGCGCCGTCGACCCACTTCACACTGAGCGTGATGAGCTCGACCGTCGGGTCCTTGCCCTTGAAGTGCCCTGCGATGTTCTGGGTGAGGAAGGCGGGCCGTGACTGGCCGGGATAGACGACCACGTAGACACCCGGAACCTGCGGAATGACCGTCGTGTCCACCGAGGCTGGACTGGCCGTTGGGCACGTGGCCGAGGATCGTTGCCTCTCGCGGCGCGGCTTGGGTCTGGTTGGTTTCAGTGCCAGCCGGGCAGTACCGGTAGGCGCTCTGCCGGTTCGCCGCCGGCCTCGGTGAACGCGGTGAGCGAGGAGACCAGGTCGGCGCGCTGTTCGGCGGGCATGGCCGCGACGATGCGGGCGAACTCGGTGCGGCGGTATTCGGTGACCTGGCGCACGGTCTGCCAGCCGGAGCCGGTCAGCCGCAGTTGGACCTCGCGGCGGCGGGCGGGGTTTGTCGCCTTCTCGACCATGCCGGCGGTGGTGAGCCGTTCGACCATGCGCAGGGCGGTGGAGGGGTTGACCTCCAGGGCTTCGGCGAGCCCGGCCAGGCTGGAGGGTCCGCGGGAGTCGAGCATCACCAGCAACCGGTACTGGGGAAGTGTGAGGGTCTCTTCGACTGCGGCCAGCGACTTCGCGGCGATGGCGACGAGCAGGCGGGATGCCGTGAGCAATGCCGCGACGACCTGCTCGGGGTCGTCGGCGCGCTTCGCGTGGCGGTCGGAGGGGAACGGCATTGTTCCTTTCTACCTGGTCGCACACTTGGGTGCGAATCTCTCGCGGGCTCACCGGTCGGTGGCGCGTTGCGGCCTGGCGGGCACTGATCGTATAGTCATTGCATAATGCAATCTTCGAGCCGCGGTAGGACTCTGCGCTGACGCGGGCAGCGCGCGATAGAGCGGACGCGTGGTCTCGCGTGAAGGGAAGACGATGGCACAGGCGAATGCGGCTCGGCTGCCGGGAGGCTCGCGCCCGCAGGCGGCGGCCGGGTACCTGCGTTCCTCGCAGGGCGGGCTGTTCCTGCTCGCGGTACTCGTCGGGGTCGGCTCCGGCCTGGGCGCGGTGGTCTTCCGCTACCTGATCTCCTCCTTCACGTGGCTGGCGACCGGGCACAGCGAGTTCGGGCAGCAGGGCCGCGTCGCCAGCGCGCACTTCTCCATCCTCGGCCCGGCGTTCTTCGTGGTGATCCCGGTGCTCGGCGGCCTGCTGTACGGGCCGTTGATCTACCGGTGGGCGCGTGAGGCGCGCGGGCACGGGGTGCCCGAGGTGATGATCGCGGTGGCGGAGAACGGCGGCCGGATCCGTCCGCAGGTCTCCGTGGTCAAGGCGCTGGCCTCGGCGTTGTGCATCGCGTCCGGTGGTTCGGTGGGCCGGGAGGGGCCGATCGTGCAGATCGGCTCCGCGATGGCCTCGAGTCTCGGCCAGCGGATCCGGATGCCGGAAAACCGGTTGCGGATCCTGGTGGCGTGCGGGGCTGCGGGCGGGATCTCGGCGACGTTCAACGCGCCGATCACTGGGGTGTTCTTCGGCGTGGAGATCATCCTGCGCGCCTTCAGCGTGGAGGCGATGTTCCCGGTGATGCTCGCCGCGATGCTCGCCGACGTCGTCGCCGAGCCTTTCCTCGGCTCGGGACGGTTCCTCTCGGGTTTCCCGGCCGGGATCTCGCTGCACCATCCGGCGAACTACCTGCTGATCGCGCTGCTCGCGGTGGTCGCGGCGTTCGTCGGGCTCGGGTTCAAGACCGTGCTGTACAAGCTTGAGGACCTCGGCGACGAACTGTGGGGCAAGCGTCCGGAGTGGGCGCGTCCCGCGGTCGGCGGAGTCCTGCTGGGTCTGATCCTGCTCGCGGTCCCGCAGCTCTACGGCGTCGGTTATCCGGTGATGTACAAGGCGATCGCCGGCGGGTACGCCCTGTGGTTCCTGATCCTGCTGACCTTCGGCAAGATGCTCGCCACCAGCGTGAGCCTGGGGATCGGCGGCTCTGGCGGGGTGTTCGCGCCGTCGCTGTTCCTCGGGGTGATGTCCGGTACCGCCTACGGCGTGATCGTCGACCACGTCTTCGGCGCGGTCGCCGGGCCGCCCGCGTTGTACGCGGCGGTGGCGATGGGAGCGGTGTTCACCTCGGCCGCCCGCGCGCCGCTGACCTCCCTGGCCAGTGTGGTTGAGATGACCGGCGACTTCACGCTCACGCTGCCGGTGATGCTCGCGGTCGCGATCGCCACGACGATCTCGCGCGGCGTGTCCTACGGCACGATCTACACCACCAAACTGCTGCGCCGCGGCACCGACCTGGACAAGTCCAGCCCCTGGCGGGCGCTGGCCGATGTGAAGCTCGCGGACGCGATGCGCCCGCTGCCCGCTGCGCTGTCGGTCACCGACAACGGGCACACGCCAGTGAGCCCGGAGGAACTGGTCGCCGCGCTGCCCGGCCAGGTCACACACGAGCGCACCCCGCAGGCGCTGTACGCGAGCGAGTCGCTGAGCCAGGCACTGCGCCAACTCGTGCTCTACGGGCGCGACGGGCTGCCGGTGCTCTCCGCTGACGGCGCGCGGGTGGAGGGTTGGGTGACCAACGCCAGCGCGATGCACGCGATCGCCCGTGATCTGGGCGCTGCCACCGCCGCGAGCACGCGTGCCGAGCTGGAAGCGGACCTGGCCGCCGCCCACCAGCCCACCGACGAGGCGGACTCCCCCAACCCGCTCACCGGCTACCGGGTGATCGAGGTGCTGGTCGGCGAGGACTCGCGCGCGATCGGCAAGAGCCTGGACGCCGTCGACTGGCCCGCCGGGCACATCCCGGTCTCCGTGCTGCACCGGCGTGTGCTGCACGAGGCCGACCCGGGCCTGAAGCTCACTGTCGGCGACCGGGTCAACCTGCTCGTGCGCCAAGTGGACGAGCCCGACCATGACGGAGCGATGCTTGCCATGGACAGCATGCAGGGCGGCTGATTACATCAGAGCCATGGTCCAGTTCATTCGCGCCCATCATGACCGGATCGCCGTGGTCTCGGCGCTCGTCGTGCCTCCGGCGGTCTGCGCTGCGCTCATCCCGGTGCGCACCACGCTGGCGAACACCGAGGCCGCGCTGCTGCTGGTGGCCTTCGTGGTCGCGGTGGCGGCACTCGGCAACCGCGTCGCCGGATACCTGGCAGCGGTCGGCGCGGCGATCTGGTTCGACTTCTTCCTCACCGTGCCGTACGAGCGGCTGACCATCACCCATCACACCGACGCGCAGACCACCGTGCTGCTGCTGGTCGTCGGGATCGCGACCACCGAGCTCGCGGTCGCCGCCCGGCGCCGGGCGCGGGTGGTGGCGGTCGACGAGGCGCTGCTGGCCGTCGTGCAGTCCACCGCCGCACTGGTGGCACGCGGCGCGACTGCACGCGATGTGACCACCCAGGTAAGCGTGCAGCTCAAGGCGATCCTCGCGCTCGAGAACTGCGCCTTCCAGCCGGGTCCGGGGCGGGTGCGCGGTCTGCGCCTGGAGCCGGACGGCGCGCTGCGGTGGGCCTCGACGATCTGGAAGATCGAGGAGCACGGGTTCCCGAACGAGAAGGTGGACCTGCCCGCCCGGCACCGCGGGGAGGTCTACGGCCGGTTCGTGCTCGATCCGACCCCGGGCACCGCCCCGAGCATCCACGCCCGCCGCGTCGCGGTCGTGCTGGCCGACCTGGCAGCGGCCGCGGTAGCCGACGATCGCTCACCAGCTCGCGACTAGAGACGGGTCCGCCTCAGCCGGTCTGGCGCTGCTCGATCACGGCGGCGCAGGCGGTGGCGACGCAGCCCACGATCGCGATGGCGGCGAGAAACGCGTACTGGATGTACGTGGCGAACACCCCGTCCGGCAAGCCGAGCAGTACTCCGAGCCCGAGCGCGATCGCCCCGGTGGCCGCCGTGCCCCGCCAGCGCCCGCTCACCAGCGCGCAACATGGCCCGATGGCGAGCAGGCCGATCAGGACCAACCGGTGCCCGGTCGCCGCGTCCACCACAGCGATCCCCGCGCACAGCGCGAGGCTGACGTGCCACGCACGCGACCGGCTCCAGCCGGGCGGCAACGCCGGGCGCGCATCCGCGGACCGACGCGGCCACGCGAGCAGCAGCACACTGACACCGGCGACGAGGGCGGCCGGGAACAGGGCCATCACGGGGCTGACGTGACCGCCAAGTGTTGAAGCGATCAGCGCGGCGACGAACACCAGGTACGCGCCGATGATCACCGCGCCGGATAGGCGGGTCAGGCCCTTGTCGCGGTAGGCGAAGGCGAGGGCGAGGACGGTGAGCCCGGCGTACCATCCTGCGACCATGACGCCTTGGCCGGTGCGCGGGCCGAGTCCGGTGATCGCCGCGGGCAGCAGTAGCCCGACCGCGATGTTCAGCGCGTTGCTGTTCAACGCGGTGGAGAGCACGGCGGCGCCGCGCCCGCGCGCGGCGAGGTAGACCGCGGCGACCGCGTTGGGCAGGCTGGTGACGATCGCCAGGACCAGGCCGCCGGTGATGATGTCGGCCATCCCGAAGCGGGTGCCGAGCGTGGTGCCCGCGGACTCCATCAGAGTGCTGGCCGCGACCACCGTGACGAGCATGACCGCCGCGACGACGGCGTCGCGCCAGGTACCGCGCGGGGCGGTGACGGCCTCGTCGATCTCGAGTTCCTCCTCGTGCACGGCCGCGGTCAGCCAGCGCGTCCACGCGGTCGGCAGCGGCAGTCGCGCTATCCGCTCCGGCTTCGACCCGAGCACGACCAGGTACGGAGCAAGCACGACGGCGACGAGTATGAGCCCGACAATCGCGGAGCACAGCCCGAGCACCGTGAGCACGCACACCAGCGCGACCCACAGCGCGACCGTCCCGGAGAGCCAGATCACCCGGCGGTGCAGCCTGATCCGCCCGGCCACCACCGCGCCGAGACCGAGCAGCGCGGCGAGGTTGAACACGTTCGAGCCGACCACGACGCCGGCGCCGACCGCTGCCTGGCCGTGGGCGAGCGCGGTGACCGCCGAGGTGATCTCCGGCGCGTCGGCGGCGAGCGCGGCGACCATGCCGAGCAGCGCCTCGGACATTCCGACGCGCTCGCCGAGCCGTTCGAGCCGGGAGACCAGCAGCCAGCTACTGCCCAGGCTTACTCCCGTGCCGAGCACGAACAGCACGATCCATGTGGCGCTGGACACCGAGGCCGCCTTCCTCTCGTCGTGCCGGATCAGATCCGTGCGGTCGGAGCGAACCGCCGTTGTGCTGTGCAATTCTAACGGCCCGCATGCGCTGAGTATTCGGGCAGAAGGGCTCTCGCCTGGCTGTTTACACCAGCTTGCTCAAGATCCCGTAGGCGAGGATCAATACGAGCACGATCCGGCACACCTCGATGCTGCGCGCTGCGAACACGTTCGGCACCGTCGTTGCGTCGGAGTGCGCGGGGCTCAGGCGGCTGAGCGAGGTCGCGGCGTAGAACGCCATGGCCGCCACGCAGGCCAGTCCGATGGCCGGGAAGGTGATCGTGGTATCGACGTACATCCCCGGCATCCCGGCCATGGTGTATTCGCCCGCGGTCGTGCCGTGCAGCGTGGAGGGGGCGACGCCGGCCAGGAACATGTACACGAGCACGAGGCTGCCGACCGCGTGCACCGCATGCCGGGCGCACCGGGCTGTATCTGTTCCCGCAGTCGCGGCGCGCACGGCGAAGTATCCGGAGGCGACCGCGAACAGAACGGTCCATGCCCCGCGGGGAAGGGTGTGCGCCCAGGTGGAGAGCAGCCCGGTTCCGGCCACGCTCGCGAGCAGCAGCAACGCGTCGGTTTCGCGATCGGTGCGCAGTTCGAGCACGGGCGCGGCCAGCAGTCGCCAGGCGGTGTACGCGGCGATCAGAATCAGCAGGACGCTGAAGGTGGCGGGCAGGAACGCGGGGGCGTTCACGCGTCGGCTCCTTCAGACAAGGGCGCGGTTCCCGGCCAGTAGCAGGCGGCCAGCAAGACGAGCAAGGGCCCTGAGTTGGGGTCGGTGGCCATGCCCATGAACGGCATGCCGAACGCCTGCCCGCAAATCCAGTAGACCAGGCCGATCACGGCGGCGAGCGAGAGCCCGACGCGCACCAGGCGCGACCGGGGCGCCCAGACACACGCGGCGACGAGCACGAGCAGTACGGCGAGCGTGATCGCAATCGCCGGTTCGTGGCCGAGGGTCAGCCGCGCGAGGTGGCCCTGCAGCGTGATGTACCAGTGCGGCTCGCCGGTGCTCATCATCCCGCCGGTCATCGCCACGGTGAACGCGCTCTGGGCGCGGTTCGCTGGAAGCAGCGTCAGATACGCGAGCCCTGCCCACATGATGCTCCACACGATGCGCGCCCACCGCGCACCGAGCCGTCCCGCCGCCGGGAAGGACGCGGCTTCGTCGGTGTGCCAGAGCAGGATCGCCGCGAACAGGTACAGCAACGCCGAACCCGGTGCGCCGGTCAGCGGGTTGGCGCTTCCGGTGAACAGTCCGCCCAGGCCCTCGCCGAACAGCCACACCGACCCGGCCCAGGCCATCGAGCAGGCCAGCGCGATCCGCCGGGCCGGGCGGTAGGCGATGCCTGCGCCGAGGGCGAGCTGGATCAGGGCGAAGCCGGTGTTCGCGGCGATCGCGTGGTTCTCGATCAGACCCGAGGCCCAGGTCACCGGGTGCGCGATCCAGCCCGGGTTGCCGTCGGCGGTCGCGGAGATCGTCTGGAGGGCGAAGTTCTTGGTGAACATGTACGGCTGCAGCTGGAGCAGCCCGTCGAGCAGCCACAGGCCCGCGAGCGCAATCTGGAGGCGTTCGGTCGGCGTGCGCGAGCCGCGGTTGGACAGCGTCGCGGGGGCGGGCTGGGCACCTCGGCGCGCACGCAGGGATGCGGTGTCGATGGCAGCGTCCTTCGTGAGGAGTCGGATCGGTGTCTTGCGGTCAGTTCTCAAGAGCATCGTCGAGATACGCGCGGACGTCGATGATGCGGTCGGCCTGGGTGCGCGCGAGCAGCCGTCGCAGGGGCAAGGAGGGGTCGGCCAGGCGCAGCCGCGCGTCGCGGGTGCGGGCTATGCGGGCAAGCACGACCAGCGCGTGCAGCCCGCCGGAGTCGACGAACTCCACACCGCTCGCGTCGATCACGGTCGTGGAGTCGGTCGTCACGTACCGCGTCGCCTCGGCGAGTAGCGCCGCGGCGCCATCGACGTCGAGTTCACCGCGCAACTCGACCAGGTGTACGCCCTCGCCCTGTTCGCTCACACTCAGTCTCAGACGCGAGTGGCGCAGCCCGGCCCAGCGCGAACCCGGCTCACCGCGCGCGGCGTCGATCGCGCTTTCGGCCGCCTCGGGTGGTCGAGGACGGAAGGCGATGAACGGCAGTTCACCGGTCAGCCGCGCCCGCCCCTGCTCGCTGCCGTCGTAGCGCCAGCCGAGCAGCCGCGAGAGCGTGGCCCGCACGATCGGGGCGAGCATGCGATTGCGCCACTCATAGTCCACAAGCACGGCGGCGGCTTCGTCCGGTTCGAGCACCCGGTACACCGGCACGAACCGCTCTCGGGCGATCTCGACCCGCACTGCCGGCCCCGCCTGGATGTTGCGGAACCAGTCGCTGCCCTTGCCGA
Organism: Actinospica sp.; assembly: GCA_035493475.1. GTDB lineage: Bacteria > Actinomycetota > Actinomycetes > Streptomycetales > Catenulisporaceae > Actinospica. The sequence goes on along the minus strand of DATJIF010000063.1, from coordinate 117,225 downwards.
GTCCGGAGACCACCACGTACTCGCCGGTCTCGGCCAGGTGCGCGACGACCTCGAGCACCGTGCGGTATTCACGTCCGGACTTGCGCCCGCGGTGGGTCAGGCGCAGGAACCGGTGCCCGAGCAGCCACCCGGCATGCGCGTCGTACAGCCGCGACGGCGCCTTGAGCACGGCGCGGGTGACCGGTCCGATCGCGCGGGTCATGAGGCGCTCGCCAGCGGAATCGGACGCTGCGTCAGCCAGGAGAGGCTCTGGAGCGCCTGCGGCACCGTCCAGCCGTCCGAGGCCGGCGCCGAAAGGTTCGCCAGGCCCTGGGCATCGAGGTACTTCTTCATCGTCTCCGGGACCGCGGTGCCCGCCGCGACATGGCCCATGCCCTCGATCAGGAACCGCTCGGTCCCGGAGGCGTCGACGAAGAAGATCTCATCCGAGTGGTCCAGGTCGTAGGTGAGCTTCTGCCCGGTGCGCCAGTTCACGCTCGGCGCACTGCCCTCGGCGACCTTCTCGATGTACACCCCGAAGAACTTCCACAGCGCCGCGATCGCCTGCGGGCTGCCGGTCAGCGCGTCCCAGTTCGCCGGAGTCGGCTCGTACAGGTGCCGGTAGGCGGCCAGCTGCGCTGGCATATCCCGGCTCGGATCGATCGTGATCGTCAGGAACTCCACCCTCCCCGCGAGCCCGTCGGCGTCCAGCAGGCGGGCGGTCTGCACTAGGTTCGCGGTATCCAGCGGGCAGGTCTCCTGGCACAGCGTCATCGTGTCCGAGATCATCAGCACCTTGCCGCGGAAAGCGGCCAGGTCGGTGGCATGGCCGTTCTGGTCGACCAGCGGCAGGTGCGCGATGCTCGCCGGAAGCGCTTCGTCCATCGTGGTGCCCACCCCTGAGCCGGGCGCCGCGATCGGCGCCGACCGATTCGCCGCGTGCGCGGGAGTCGCGAACGCCAGTTTGCACACCGCGACGGTCGCCGCGCACAGAGCCAGAAGCGCCAGCCACAGCCCCACCGTCACCCCCAAACGGGGACGGCCGGCACGGTCGTCCCGCGCGGCAAGCGCCTCCCCGCTCTCGTCCGCGGGCTCGACCTTTGATTGCATACTGCACGCACGCCCTTCGACCTGATCGTCTACACGCGTATTCAGCCCGCCTCCGCGGTCCCCGGACGGCACCCTCAAAGGGCGCAGTCGACTTCAACGGTGCCGTACACACAGTTGATCTCGCTGACCCTCACCCGCCCAGCCGAAGCCGAGGCTTTGTCCCGTCCGCAACTGCGAGCCATCCTCACCATATTGCACTATGCAACCCCGGTGTCGCGACGATACCCCGGACCGACCGGTCGGGGGAAGTCGGCGGTCCTCCTTGCGCGGGGTGGGGTCGACCGCCAGCAGCGGGAAGTAGAAGAGCGAGCCGACCGCGAGGAAGTGCGCGAGCATCAGGTCGTGGCCCCACCAGGTGCGCATCAGTATCGTGAACAGCGGCGTGAAGTAGAGTCCGTACAGGCTGGCGGTCAGTAGCGGCAGGGTGACGAACGGCGAGGTCAGCGCTGCGGCGCAGCGCGAGTGCAGGACGAGAAGGAGCAGTTCGCGCGCCCCGCGCCTGCCGCGGCCGGCCGGACAAAGAGCGCGCAGCGCGAGGGTGCCCGGCGCGCCGAGCAGCAGCGGGATCGGGGCGAGCATCGAGAGCGTCATGCGCTGGATCATGTGGACGCTCAGCAGTTCCATCCCGTAGCCGCCGATACCCGTGGCGGTCACGGCGGGCCCAACTCGATCCGGGAGATCGAGGCGCACGGCATGCCGGACAGCGACACGCTCCCCCGGTGGACACCGCCTCCAAGGCCGTGAGCCACTGCGGCGCCGGCTGCACGCTCGGCGACATCGGCGCCGAACGGCTCGTATACGCCGCAGGCCTGGCCACCGCCGGGAAGGTATCGTCCCGATGCTCGATATCGGGCCGCTCCAGGGCCTCGGGGCGGCGATCAAGGCCGACACACTCTCGATCCTCCCCTTCCCAGCCGGATTGTTCCTCGGCATGTGGATCCACCAGGACCTGCTCTTCTCCCCCGGCCTGGCCAAGACCACCGCCACCTACTGGATGCTCATGCAGATCTCGATGATCATCGAGTTCTTCACCGCCTGGCCCCGTCAACGTCCTGCTCGTGCGCATCGGCTGGAGGGAACGGATGCGACCCCGTCCGTCCGCCCGCGCGCTCAGCGGAAGATGCCGGTATGGCCGAGCGAGTACCGGCCGGGCTGCGGGAAGACACACAGCCCGTGCGGTCCGGCGCCGACCGGAATCCGGGCGATCAGGCGCCCGTCCGCAGTGGAGATGGCGTACACCTCGGCGTCGTAGCGGCCCGAGAGCCACAGCACCCTGCCGTCAGCGGACACCCCGCCCATGTCAGGGCTCGCACTCCCAGGGATCTGCCACTTCGCGCTCACCGCGTTCGTCGCGAAGTCGAGCACGCTGATCGAACCCTCATCGCGGTTGGTAATGTACAGGTCCTTCGAGTCGCGGCTGACGTAGAGGCCATGAGCCCCCTTGCCGGTCGGGATGAAGCCGGTGACCTTGAACGAGTCTCCGTCCAGTGTCCACACCCCGTTCGAGGTCATATCCGCGACGTACCAGACCTTGCCGTCGGGCGAGATCTTCACGTCTTGCGGCTTGGCGTCGTGCCCGAGATCGATCACGCCGAGCAGCGTGTGCTTGGCGGTGTCCACCTTCAGCAGTTGGCCGCTGAACTCGCAGGAGGCGACGAAGTAGCTGCCGTCCGGTGCGAAGTCGGCGTGGTTCACGCCCTCGCAGGGCACGTGCAGCACGGACTGGACCGCCATCGTGTGCGGGTCGCGGAACACGATCTTCCGGTCCGACTCCGCCATCACCATCGCCGACTTCCCATCCGGGGTGAAATACAGGTTGTACGGGTCGTGCACGGAGACCGGTGTGCCGAACCGCCCGGTGGCCGGGTTGATCGGGGTCAGCGAGTTGCCCAGGTCGTTGTTCACCCACAGCGTCTTGAGATCCCAGCTCGGCACGACGTGCTGCGGCTGCTCGCCGACCTCGACCGTGCGCACGACCTTGTACGTGGCCGGGTCGATCACCGAGACAGTGTTCGACTCCGTGTTCGGCACGTAGACGAAGCTCGGATCGTTCTTGACCGTCGCCGAAAGCTGGTTCGGCCGGTCGGCGGCGTACACGTCGGTCGGATCGTAGCCGGGCATGCCCGCCAAGGCGGCCGCATGCAGGTGAGCGGCCGCCGCAGGTGCGGCCTGCTGCGGCTTTGCAACCGCGCCCGCATCCGCCGGGCGCCCCGCACCGCCCGCACAGCCGGAGCAGACCATCGCAGCGACGACGGCGAGACCCGCGCCAAGCAGTGCACGGCTACGCGGCTTGATCTTCACTGGAAGGGCTCCTACCTGTACTGGTGCGGTCTTAGTTGACAGGCGCCGTCTGGCGGCCACGCGCGCAGGCGCTTTGACCGACGCGACTTGCAGCATGCACGAGAGCCGCGGGGCCGAGCCGTCTGTCTTCCGGCGGACACGACACCCATCGGCACACAATACGATTAAAGTGGGCAAATGGTCACTAATTGAGCATAGGCGAACGCATGCGAGACCGCTCGGCCTGCGTCGCGAACCGGCAGCGCACTCACCCGTGCGCAGTAGCAACGGCTCGGTACGAGTTCCGCACAGAGCGCGGCGCGACGAAGCTCAATTGCATTGAGCAACGAGCCCGGCGTCATCCTGCCGCCCTTTCGCGACATCGCGTCCGCCGAAAGTGTGAACTCGACACCGAAAGGTCATCCGTTCGGGGGCTCGGCGTCCTCGGGGACCGCTCGACAAAGACAGACTCGGAAGCCGACAGACAAGACACTCCGCGCATCGGAGAACCGGAGTAGGAGGCACGAGATCGGGGTGGATGCCGACAAGCCGCACAACGACTTCGCCGCCTCGCCCCGTCGTGGCGGCGAAGTACAAGCCGGAGCATTGCGCCGACGGCTGCTGAGCATCGGCGCGGCTGCGCTGCTCGGCATCGGCGCCGCAGCCAGAGCAAACCGGGCCGGAGGGCAACCCGGGGCCACGGCCGGGCAAGCGCCTGTGAACCCCTCCCCCGCCACAGGCTCCGGTAGCGGCGCGCCGCAGGCGATCTCGCCTCCGATCGAGGCAGGACAGGCTGCGCGGCACCACGGCGCGGCCCCGCAGTACTACATCGACGACGCGGGCCCGATGGCGATCGCATTGACCCTCGACGACGGCCCGCATCCGGTCTACACCCCGCGGGTCCTCGATATCCTCGACCGGTACGGCATCCGGGCGACGTTCAACATGATCGGCCGTCAGATCGGCGAGAATCTCCCGCTCGTACGCGAAGTGGCGGCCGCCGGCCACACGATCACGAACCACACCTGGGACCACGCGGACATGCGCGAATACAGTACCGAGCAGGTACTCGCCGAGATCGACCGGTGCAACGAAGCCCTCTCCGACGCGGGGCAGACCCCGACGATCTTCCGCGCACCCTACGGATACTGGACCCGAGCAGTCTTCCAAGCCTGCGACGCCCGGCACCTGACCCCGCTCGGCTGGTCGGTCGACCCCCGAGACTGGGACACCGCGCACGTCAGCACCTGGAACATCGTCAGCACCGTGCTGCGCACAACCCGCAGGCACGACATCATCCTCGAGCACGACGGCGGCGGCAATCGCAGCAACACCGTTGCCGCGCTGCAGATCTTCATCCCGGAACTGCTCGAACGCGGCTTCGTGTTCGCCGCCGTTTAGCCACCCCCGGCCTCTACGTTCATACGACGCGGATCGAGTCTGCGCACGATGGCCCGCCCCTAGAACACGCGGAGCAGCCGCTCCTCGAACTCCTCGGCGGCCTCGATCAACGGCGCGAGAATCGCCAACTCGCCCGGATACGCGGCGCGCAACGCGCCCTCGTAGCGCGGGTGCAGATAGGCGAACCGGCGCATGACCTCGCAGGCCGCCACCACCACCATCCCGGACTCGCGAGCGTCGTCGCAGATACCGCGCGCCAACTCCATCCCCACCCCCGCGTTGCGGTGCAGAGCATCGGCCCGCACGTGGGGCACGAACACCAGATCCCCGACCAACGCCCACGCCGCATGCGCGACCCGCTCGCCGTCCAGGAAGGCGCTATACCGCTTCTCCTCGCGCTCAGCGCGAATCTCCCACATCGCCACAGCGCGGCCCGTGCCGCGTTCCTTCCGATCAGAGGCGCCGTCCCACCAACGGCTTCATTGCAATGTGCAATGCTAAAAGCTGAGCGTAGCCCCATCTCGTCAGCTATGAAAGACCGCAGGTCGGCGGAGCCGATTGCCACGAGCACGACCAGCGGGACATCAATACACAACCCGACACGAGCGGCGCGGCGTGAAACCTCGCCGGTCAACGCGCACCGTGAATCACGGCGGCCTCCACCCGCTTTGCCCGACATCGCCGACTCCACAGCGCGAAGTCAGCCGCGCGCCGCGGCCACCAGGCGGGATTCGACGTGGTCGAGGATCGTGTCGAGGGCGACCTCGAGCGGCTTGACCTGCCGTTGGATCTGGGTGAGCAGCAGGCCGCCTTGCAGTGCGGCGAGCACGGCCAGGGCGAGATCGTCCGGGTCCCCGTCGAGTTCGCCGCGCTCGTGCATCGCCGTCAGACCCGCGCGGATGGCCTGCTCCCAGCGCAGGAATCCGGAGGCGACGGCCAGGCGCGCTTCGGGGTTGTTCTCCGCGACCTCGCCGCCGAGCGAGCCGATCGGGCACCCGCCCCGGCACTGCATCCGCCGCTGGAACTCCACGAGCGTGTCCCGCCACTGCCGCAGTCCGTCCATCGAGTCGAGCCGGCCGAACTGCGGCGCCTGGAACTCGAGCACCGCCTCGGTCTGGTACTCGATCACCGCCAGCAGCAGCGCCTGCTTGTCGGCGAAGTAGTGGTAGATCTGCGAGCCGCTCACGCCCGCGGCGGCACGCACGTCCTCGAGCGTGGCCTCGCTGACCCCGCGCTCGTACATCAACTGCGCGGCGGCCTCCACGATGCGCGACCGCGTGGCCGCCCCCTTGCGGGTCAATGAGCCCATGCCACCACCATAGCCGATTCTGGATTGGACAACCCACTTTTTGCCGAGCAGTCTGGGTCATGTAACCCAGTCCGGTCGCGCCCGGCGGCCGGACGAAACCGGAAGGCACGTCCTCAGATGGAACTCAAAGGCAGGACAGCACTGGTCACCGGCGGTACCGGCGGCATCGGCGGCGCGACGGCGAAGCTGCTGGCCGCGGCGGGCGCCGAGGTCGTCGTCACGGGCCGCGACGCCGAGCGCGGAGCGACGATCGTCAAGGCGATCACCGAGCAGGGCGGATCCGCGCGGTTCGCCGCGGCCGACCTCGCAGACCCGTCCTCGGTGCGGTCGCTGGTCGAGACGGTCGGGGCCGTGGACATCCTCGTGAACAACGCCGCGATCTTCCCGATCGAACCGACTATCTCCCCCGACAGCTCGCACGACGTGTTCGACACCACGTCGTACGACGCGACCTTCGCCGCCAACGTCCGCGCCCCCTTCCTACTGACGGCGGCGTTCGCGCCCGGCATGGTCGCGCGCGGATCCGGCGCCATCGTCAACATCAGCTCGATGGCCGCGCGCATCGGCATGCCGGGACTCGCGATCTACAGCGCGACCAAGGCGGCGCTCGAATCGCTCACCCGAACGTGGGCGGCCGAACTGAGCCCGTCCGGCGTGCGCGTCAACACCGTCTCCCCCGGCCCCACCCGCACCGACATGGTCCTAGCCACGATGGGCGCGGAAGGCGCCGACCAGGTCGGCGCAAGCACCGCCCTCGGCCGTACCGCAACCCCGCGCGAGATCGCCGAGGTCATCCTCTTCCTCGCCAGCGACCGCGCCGCCTACCTCACCGGCGCCACCATCGCAGCCGACGGCGGCCGCACCGCCATCTGAGCCGGTACTCACAAGCCACGACCAAACCGCCGAGACCCCCCACATGCGGGCGGGCCTCGGCGGTCGGGGCACGACCTCGGCTAAGCGAAGAGCTTCTTCATCTCGGCCAGCTTCAACTGCGCTCCCTGCATCGCCGCCCATTCCTGCGCGGAGACGGTGATCGTCTCGCCACTACTGTCGACCGGCGTAGTCGAGGCCGTTCGCACCCCCCTGATCGTGTCCAGCGCGTTGAGTGCGGATTCGTCGGCGGTGGGCAGCGTGTGCAGGTAGCCCTGGGTCGTAATGATGCTGCCGTGGCCGAGCCGAGCTTTGACGACCTGGATGTCGGCGCCGCCAGCCAGAAGCCAGGAGGCGTGGGCGTGGCGCATGCCGTGCGGGGTCACGTGCACGTCGATGCCCGAGCGCTCGATCGCCTTGTACCAGACGTTCGCGCGGAACCAGTCGGACGAGATGTGCCCGTCGGTATCGACCGGCCGGCCCTTGGCCGCGCGGTCCTTCCCCTCGGCCCTGCGCTGATTGCGGTAGGCGGTGACCGCGTTGCGGCAATGCTGGCAGCGGCAGCGGCCCTTGCCGTACGCCGAGGGCGTGCCGTGCTGGTAGGTGCGCCTGTTGGCGTTCGGCTCGGTCCAGCCGAGGGTTTCCGGGTTCGGCAGATCCGTCGGCAGCAGCCCGACCTTCCGCGGCAGCGGGACGAAGTGGAACAGCAGGTCGTCCTTCCCGATCCCGTTTTCGGTCACGTACCGCTCGATCTTCTTGACCAGGTGCTCCGGGAGCTTGAGGGCGCGGTGCTTGCGGTCCTTCGGATAGGCCTTGACGTAGAACCGTTTGCCCTCCGGATGGATCTTCGGGTTCAACTGCACCACCGCCCGGCTCACCGTGAGCATCCCAGTCGCCAGGTTAATATCGCGCCCGCGCAGCTCCGTGAGCTCGCCCCACCGCAGACCGGACTCAATGTCCGTCTCCACCAGCAGTCGGTACATCTCATGGTCGAGAGCAGCGTAGACCGCGTCGAACTGCTCGGGAGTCACGATCAGCTTCGTCTTCACCGCCGCCACCGGCGGCTCCACACCGTGACCGGGATGCAGACCGACCACCAGCTCGTTCAGCGCCGTCTTGAAGATCGCGTCGATCACGACCTTCGCCTTGCGGATCGAGTGCACCGGAACGCCCTCGGCCTCCATCTTCGTGATCCACTCGCGCACATCCGAGGGCAGGATGTCCATCATCCGCATCTTCCCGAACTCCGGAAGCACCAGCGCGTGCAGCGTGTAGTCGTAGCTCTCGCGCGTCGACAGCTCGATCCGGTGCTTCGGAAACCACTCCTGGAGCACGTACGCCCGAAACCTCTTCCGCCCACGACGGACGTCCACCGCCCGGCCGAGCCCGACCTTAGCCTCCGCCTTCTCCCACGCCTTCTTCGCCTTCTCCAGCGAGTCGAAGACTCCGGCCGACTGCTCGTTGCCCTTCGCATCCCGGTACAGCGCCTGATAGCGCGTTTTGCCCTGCTTCGTGGTCCATGTCCTGGGCCAGCCCATACCCCTGATCCTCCAACCTCATCGCAGCTCAGTTACAGCAGACCGCCGCGGAATCCGACGGTCCTCAACGAACCACCGCGGAACCCTAAACGGCCGCTGACCTGCGCGCCATCTCGTATACATGCTGGTAGACAAGAGATTGGATGACCTGATCTGAATTTCTTACAAGGCAGATGTCACTGGTTCGAACCCAGTAGCGCCCACTGAGAGGACTTGGCCCCCTGCCGTACGACACGGCAGGGGGCTTCGTCGTGCTCGGCGGTCTGGGTCCGGCCTTCGTGGGTTGGCTGACTGTGCGTCACTCCGCCCGCCCGCCCCGGTCCCAGCGCGGTCAGGCTGCGTCGGCCGCCTGCGGATAGAGCGCAGTCAAAAGCAATATGCTGATATCATGACAGGCCTCTGAGCTGTGTTTCCGCTGGAAAATCGGGGAGTTCGGCGAATCTGCTTGCGTAGAGCGGGGGTGGGGGCGAGACTAGCCGGGTGACTTTCTTAGAACATCTGTTCGATGAACGGTGAGATGCTGCGGGAGCTGCCGGGCCGATCGTCGGCGTCGCCTGCTGGGCGGGGGCTGGCTGTGCGGGTGCGGGGTCGGGTGCTGCCGGGGGTGTGTTTGGCCTTCTACTTTGGGCAGGGGCTTGCGGGGACGGGGGTGCTGCTTTATCTGACGGGGGCCGTGCGGCTGTCGGTGGGGGCGGTGGGCGGGTGCTTGACGGCTGCGGGGCTGCTCGGGCTGCTGGCGGCGGTGCCTGCGGGGCGGGTGTGCGATCGGTTCGGGGCGAAGCGGGTGTTCGCGGTCGCGCTGGGGGTGATGGCGGTGGCGGCGTTCGGGTTTCTGGCGGTGCGTACGGTGGCGGAGGCGTTGGGGGTGGCCTGCGTCTACTCGGCGGCGTGCCAGAGTGCGTATACGTCGCGGGGGGCGCTGGCGGTGTTCGTCGCGCCCGAGGATCCGGCTCGGCTCAACGCGGCGCTGTATCGGGCGGGGAACGTGGGGTACGCGCTGGCCACGCCGGTGATCGGCGGGGCGGCGGCTCGGGGGACGGCTACGGCGTACTGGTTTGTGCTGGTCGGAGCGGGGGTGGCGTTCGGGTTGGCTGCGGTCGGGGGTGTTTTGGTGCGCGGGCGGCGGATCGTCGGCCATTCCAGTGATACGAGGTCAGGCGGTAGGGCTCGGCCTTTGCGGGATGGGCGGTTTCTGGCGCTCACGGGGCTGTACGGGGTTACGAGCCTGCAGTTCATGATCACGGAGTTCGCGCTGCCGTTGTGGGTGGTCGATCACACTCGGGCGCCGCGGGTGGTGGTCGGGGGCGCGGCGTTGATCTCGACTGTGCTGGTCGTGGCGGTGCAGCCGGTGGCCAGTCGGCGCATCTCGAGTACGGGGTGGGCGGCTTGGGCGATGGCGGCGTCGGGGGTTGCGGCGGGCTTGGGCTGTCTTGCGCTGGCTGCTTCGGACGGTCGGGGGCCGACGTCGGCTGCCGTGTTGGTGTTGGTCGGGGCGGTGGCGTTGGCGGGGGCCGAAGTCGTTCAGGTCGTTGGGGCGATCACGTTGTCTTACCGGCTCGCTCCGACCGCGGCTGTCGGCGCCTACCAGGGCGTATTCAGTCTCGGTCAGGGTCTGGCGATGGCGGCCGGGCCCGCACTTCTCGCGCGCACGGTGCTGCGGGCGGGGGCCGGTTGGCCTGGCGTGGCGGTGCTGCTCGCGGCTGCCGGGCTGCTGGTGCCGGCCGTGGCACGCAGGGGTCGCACGCGGCCGAACCATGAACCTCAACCCACCGAAATCGGAGGTCAGCAATGAATCCACACGCACTGATCCTGCGCGAGTCCATACCTGCCGCGCGGCTCGCGCCCGCCGCTGAGCGGCTTGGTCGGGCGGTGATCGTTGACCCGTTCAGCACCGGCGCTCACCTGGCCGAGGCTTTCCGGCGCCGGGGCGTGCAGTCGGTGGCGGTCCAGGGGATGGCTCCGCCGGTCGGGCGGGGCGAGCGGCTGCGGTTCGACCAGTACGCGGCGGTCATCGGGGACGGCGCGGACACGATGGACGCGGCGCTGTGCCTGAAGGAGCTGGACGTGCGCCACGTGCTCGCCGGTACGGAGTCCGGGGTCCCGCTCGCCGACCGGATCGCCTACCGGCTCGGGGTGCCGGGCAACGATCCGTCCACCTCGATGACGCGGCGGGACAAGTTCGCCATGGTGCGCGCGCTGGCGAACGCCGGTCTGCCGCACGCCCGCACGATCCAGGCGAACAGCCACGACGGCGCGCGGAAGGCGGCCGAGGATCTGGGCGGTTGGCCGCTGGTGGTCAAGCCCGCGGCCAGCGCCGGAAGCGACCACGTCGTCATCGCGCACGACATCGGGACGCTCTCGACCGCTGCCGGGGAGATCCTGAGCACGTCCGACGTGTACGGGCAGCCGAATCGGACCCTGGTCGTCCAGCGGTACCTGACCGGTACTCAGTTCGCGGTCAACTCGGTCTCGCAGAACGGCGTGCACCGCATCGTCGAGGTGTGGCTCGATCGGCGGACGGATCTGGGCGGCGGGCGGCTGATCTACGACCGGATGGATCTGCTCGCCCCGGACGACGACCGCGTCCCGATCCTCGCCGACTATGCGCGCGCGTGCCTCGACGCCCTGGGTATCGTGCACGGCCCGGCGCACTCCGAGGTCATGCTGACCGCCGACGGCCCGGTGCTGATCGAGACCGGCGCCCGGCTGCAGGGCGGCGACTCGGTCCCGCTGATGCGCGCGGCGACCGGGACCAGCCAGACCGACGCCGCGGTGCAGGCCGCGATCGAATCGCCTCAAGCACACGCGTCCCGCACCCGCGTGGCGTACCCCTACGCGCCGGTCACGCAGTTGTTCCTGCGGGCACCGGCGGACGGATACATCAGCGAGACCGCGGTCGAGCGGCTGCTGGAGGTCCCGGGCGTCACAGGGTACGTCCACGTCCCGGCTCCCGGCACGGCGGTGCGGCGGACCGTCGATCTGCTGTCCAGCCCCGCCACCGTGTATCTGTCGGCCGACTCCGCCGAGCAGATCGACGAGGCGCACGCGGCGGTTCGGGAGCTGGAGGCCACCCTCATGTACCAGGCCTGATCCGCCCGCCCTCTGCCCGGCCGGACCGACCCGGCCGGGCGGCGGCCCGCGGCGGTAGCGCGGCGAGATTCACGCCTGCCATCCTGACGATGTGACGTCCTGGATGCGCGCGCGGTCGATGCCGATGTTCTTCCTGCTCAACATGGCTATCGTGTTCGTGGCGGGCATGCTGGGGGTCGCCGCGGAAGCGGTGGCCTTCAACGACCGCGTGCGCACGAGCGCCGTCGTGAGCGGGACCGCCTTCGCCGTGGTGTTCGCGACCACGATGACCGTCGGCGAGCGGATCCGGCGGCGAGGCGAGGCTCAGGAGCAGTAGCGCGTCGCACGGGAGGCGTTCGCGGATGAGGACTCTGATTACCGGCGGCTGCGTCGTCACGATGGATCCTGCGGTGGGCGACCTCAAGCGCGGTGACGTGCTGGTTGAGGACGGCGTCGTCGTCGCGGTGGGTGAGCGGGTCGAGGCGGGGGACGCGGAGGTGATCGATGCCGCGGACCGCATCGTGATGCCGGGGTTCGTCGACAATCATCGGCACACGTGGCAGACGGGGTTTCGCGGGATCGGCGCGGACTGGACGTTCGCCGAGTATCTGGCGGCGATCCATGGCACGATTCGGCCCTGTTTTCGGCCCGAGGACGTGTACCTGGGCAATCTGCTCGGTCGGCTGGAGGCGCTGAGCTCTGGCGTGACGACGATGCTGGACTGGTTTCACTGCTCGGAGAGTCCTGCGCACGCTGATGCCGCGGTGGCCGCGTTGCGGGAGATGCCGGGGCGGTCGATCTTCTGTTACGGCGCGGGGTATCGGAGGCAAGGCTCGGTCGAGGCGGAGATTCGGCGGGTGCGGGCGGACGTTTCCGGGGACGGGCTGGTCACGATGGCGTTCGGGCTGCGTGGTGCGGAGGCCACGTCGATCGAGACCGTCGCCGAGGAGTTGAGGTTGGCGGACGAGCTCGGGTTGCGCACGAGCGTGCACGTCACGTCGGATGGGACGCGGCGGCCGATCGCCTCACTGCACTCGCACGGCCTGCTGCGTGACACGACGACTTTCGTGCACGCCAACGGGATCGCCGACGACGAGCTGCGGATGCTTGCCGAGGCGGGCAGTTCGGTGTCGATCAGCCCGGACGTGGAGTTGAAGATGGGCTTCGGCTGGCCGATGACGGGGCGGGTGCTGGCCGCGGGGCTGCGGCCGACGTTGTCGATCGACGATGTTCCGGCCGTCGGCGGTGACATGTTCTCGGCCATGCGTACGGCGTTCGCGGTGCAGCGCGGGCTGGACGGCGGTGGCGATGGCGGCAGCGGTCTGCGGGCGCGGGATCTGCTGGAGTTCGCGACGGTCGATGCGGCCGCGTCGTGTGGGCTGGCGTCGCGGGTCGGGAGCATCACGCCGGGCAGGGACGCCGATCTGGTTCTGCTGCGTGCGGACGACTTGAGCGTGTTCCCCGTGAACGATCCGGCAGCGGCGATCGTCACGGCCGGGCATCCGGGGCTCGTCGACACGGTTCTTGTCGCGGGGCGGGTCGTGAAGCGGGATGGTGAGCTCGCCGGCGTCGATCTGCGGGCGCTGCGGGAACGGCTGCTGGAGTCGCGCGATCGGGTCGCGGCCGCCGCCGGAATCGATCTATCCGCGTAACATATGTGAGATGTCTGAGACTCGGGAACTGCTGCGGCATAACGAGAACAACGAGGCTACGGGTGGGATCTGGCGCGTTGCGGGGGCGGGCGGAAGCAGGATTCTGAAGGTGGCCACGCCGCCGAACGAGGAGCGGTCGGGGGTCACCTGGCGGACCAGTGAGACGCCGACGCATTTCAACTACTGGCGGCGGGAGACGTACGCGTATCAGACGGGGTTCGCGGACGCGGCGTATCGGGACGGGGGTGTGCGGGCGCCGCGGCTGGAGGACGTCGTGGTGCGCGAGGACGGGGCCGTCGAGCTGTGGCTTGAGGATGTGCCGGGGAGTGACGGGTTCGCGTTCTCCGTCGCGCGGCTCGGGCAGTTCGGATACGAGCTCGGGGTGGGGCAGGCGCGGTGGGTCGGGCGAGTGCCGGACGCGGACGAGCTGCCATGGCTTTCGCGCGGTTGGTTGCGGCAGTACGTGGCCGAGGGGCCGGGGCACGACGTTCAGGCCAGCGACGAGGAGTGGGCCAGTCCGGTTGCGCGCACGTGGCCGGAGCGGGTGCTGCGGACGTTGCGGCGGGCGCGGGAGGACCGGCTGGAGTTGCTGGCGCTGGCGGAGTCGTTGCCGCGGACGTTGTGCCATCTCGATTGCTGGCCGGCGAATCTGATCGAGGGCGCGGACGGGGCGTCGGTGTTGCTGGACTGGGCGTTCGTCGGTGACGGGGCGATCGGGGAGGATCCGGCGAATCTGATCATCGACAGCGTGACGGATGGGCTGATGGACGCGGCGCTGCTGCCGGAGATCGCCGAGGCCGTGAGTGCGGGGTACGTCAGGGGGCTGGCTGACGGCGGCGTGCGGACGTCCGAAGACGACGTGCGGCGGGCGATCGCTGCGTGCGCGGTGACGAAGTACAACTGGCTCGGGCCCGCGGCCGTCGCGGCGGCGGTGCGGGGGCGTGCGCGGAAGCCGACGTACAACCAGGACGACTCGGCCGAGGAGACGCTGCTGCGGATCTCGGGGCTGGCGACGCTACTTGCCGACTGGGCTGACGGGCTCGACCGCGGGTGACGCCGCCGGCGCAACAGCAGGGGCGGCGGAGCGCTGAGCGGTGTAGGCGCCGAGGAGGACGACCACGCCGCCGGTGATCTGCACGGCGCTGAGCCGCTGGCCGAGCAGGACCCAGGCGATGACGCAGGCGGACACCGGCTCGACGTACGCGAGACCGGCGGCGACCGTGGCCGAGAGCCGCTGCACCGCCATCGCGCCGAAGACGTATGAGATCACGGTGCTGACCAGCACGAGCGCGACGACGACGAGCCAGCCGGGAATCGCGTGGCCGGCCAACGGGATCGACGCGCCGAGGACGTGCCACGGCGCGTTCCACGGCATCGCCAGCGGCACCAGGACGACGCAGGCCACGGACATGCCGATGGTGGTGATGGCGAGCGGGTCGGCGGATCCGGTGAGCCGGTCGATGATCAGGAAGTACGCCGCGTTCCCGGCCGCCGCGCCGAGTCCGCAGGCCAGGCCGAGGGCGTCCAGGCTCAGGCCGGACCAGATCTCGACGACGAAGCAGAGGCCGACCATCGCGAGGCCGATGCCGAGGAACGCCGTGGGCCGCACGTGCTGACGGCGGATGACCCGCTGGTACAGCACGACCAGCACCGGGCCGGTGAACTCCAGCAGGATCGCGATGCCGACCGGCAGCCGGGACGCGGCGACGAAGAACAGCGCCTGGCACACCGCGACCGCGACCAGGCCGAACACGACGATGCCGCCGAGCGTGCGGCGGTCCCGGGTCAGTGCGCGCAGCGGTCCGGTGCCGCGCGCGAGCGAGACGAGGATCAGGATCAGGCAGGCGCCGCCGATCCGCAGCCACACGGCCTGCAGCGCGCTGAACCCGGCGTCGGTCAGCGCCTTGGCGAAGGTGCCGGAGGCGCTGAAGAACGTCGACGATATGACGCCGAACACGATTCCGGTGTTGCGTCTCGAGGCGGCCGCTGCATTCACCCTGTCAGGGTAGACGAGCCAACCGACTCCTTACACTCTGTTCAGGCCCCGGACCGGCGGGCGGACAGTGTGCGGCGGGCCCGGCCGCGGACCGCGAGCCAGGTGGCCCACGGATCCCACTTCTCGACCACGCCCTTCGTCAGCGGGAAGCAGGCGAAGCCGATCATCATCGAGCTGAAGTGGCCGAGGTCGGTGAAGGTGTTGCCGACGACCAGGTGGTAGCCGTAGTAGAGGATCAGGCCGCCCGCGTACACGTAGCTCCACGGCGGCGCGATCAGGTACGCGGCCACCGCCTCGACCCCGGCCAGCGCGTAGCTCACGCCGATGTCGAGCGTGAAGATCGCGCTGCGCGGCAGGTACCCGTGCCGCACCTCCCAGTAGACCGCGCCCTCGCTCAGGTATGTGGCCCCGACGTGCGCGGCGACCACCACGGCGAGCCAGCGCAGCGTGCCCAGGCGGCGCTCGACCGGAACGTGGAAGATGTTGTAGAGGATGTAGTAGATCCACATCCCGCCGCCGTCGATGTACAGCGCGCTGGTGATCAGCACCCTGATGGGGTCGGTGCTCAGCTCGTGCAGGTTGGTCGAGCGGCGGCGCAGGAAGCGGTCGCGGAACTCGGGGCTGATGTGGCTGATGAAGTACGTGGTGGCCGTGAGGATGAGCAGCCAGACGAAGGTTCCGGGGGCGCGACGGACATAGCGCCACACCGCCGTGACCGCGCGGGAGATCGTCACACCGAGTTACCTTAATGAACGGGCCGTCGCGAAGCTGCGCACCTCGCCGAACGCCATTACCCTTCACCCGTGATCGAAGCAGTGGAGAACACCAGTATGCCGCCGGATGAAGCCTCCTGGGACGTGGTCGTCGTGGGCGCCGGGCCGGCCGGCTCCAGCGCCGCGCTCGCCGCCGCGGAGGCCGGTGCGCGGGTGCTGCTGCTGGAGAAGGCCGAACTGCCGCGCTACAAGACCTGCGGCGGCGGGCTGATCGGCTACTCGCGGCGCGCACTGCCCGCCGGCTTCGAGATCCCGGTGCGCCAGCGCATCGACGCGATCAGCTTCACGGTGAACGGCGAGCGGCTGCGCACCAAGAAGGACCGGGCCGGCGACCTGCTGGTGCTGGTCAACCGCGCGGAGTTCGACCTGGCGCTGGCGAAGGCCGCCGTGGACGCGGGGGCGACGCTGCGCACCGGATCGACCGTGACCGGCGTGGAGCAGGACGGATCCGGCCGGGCCGTGGTCTCGCTCGCGGACGGCGCGGTGGTCACGGCGGGCGCGGTGATCGGCGCGGACGGCTCGGCCAGCCGGGTGGCCCGCTACGTGGGCGTGCGCTGCGAGCAGGTGGACCTCGGGCTCGAGGCGGAGATCCAGGTGCCGCAGTCGGTCGCGGACAAGTGGGCGCACCGCGTACTGGTGGACTGGGGGCCGCTGCCGGGCTCGTACGGCTGGGTGTTCCCCAAGGGCGACGTGCTGACCGTCGGCGTCATCTCGGCGCGCGGCGAGGGCGAGGCGACCCGCAAGTACTACCGGGACTTCATCGAGCGGCTCGGGCTGGCCGAGTACCCGACGATCTCCGACTCGGGGCACCTGACGCGGTGTCGGGAGGCCGGCTCGCCGCTGAGCAGGGGCCGCGTACTGGTCGCGGGCGACGCGGCGGGGCTGCTGGAGCCGTGGACGCGCGAGGGGATCTCCTTCGCACTGCGGTCCGGCGCGCTCGCGGGCAAGAGCGCGGCGGAGCTGTCCCGCACGGCCGAGGTGTCCGGCGACGCGGGCTACGCGGCGGCGGTCGAGGAGCTGCTCGGCGTGGAGATGCGCGCGGGCAGCGCGATGCTCAAGCTCTTCGAACGTCACCCGGCGTTCTTCCACCGGACGGTGACGCTGATACCGATGGCGTGGAAGATGTTCGCGGACTTCTGCCGCGGTCGGACCTCGCCCGCCCAGCTGGTGCGCAACCCGGTGGCCCGCACGCTCATCCGCACGCTGCCGAGGCAGACCGCCGCGAAGGTGCTCAAACACCTCTGACCGGGTAGGGAGACCGCCATGGAAAGCGTTCAGCTCGGCCACACCGCGTTCTTCTTCGACTTCGACGGCACGCTCAGCGCGATCGGACCCGATCCGGAGAAGGTGCGGCCGGTGGACGACGCGCCCGAGGCGCTGGCGGCGCTGGCCGGGCAGGCGGCGTACTGCGCGGTGGTCTCCGCCCGGCCGGTGGCGTTCCTGGCGGCGCAACTGCACGCCGTGCCCGGGATCGCGCTGCACGGCCTCTACGGGCTCGAGCACTCCGCGGACGGCGGGGCCACGGTGGCGACGCTCCCGGAGGCGGCGCCGTACCGGCCGGTCATCGACGAGGCGGCCCGCGCCGCCCACGAGGAGCTGCCGACAGCGCTGGTCGAGCACAAGGGGCTGTCCTGCGCGGTGCACTACCGCAACACGCCCGAGCTCGCGGACGCCGTGGACCTGTGGGCGGCGGGCTACGCGAAGGAGCACGGGCTGAAGGTGCAGCGCGGCCGGATGGTCGTGGAGCTCAAGCCGCCGGTGCAGCGGGACAAGGGGCACGTCGTGCGCGAGGTGCTGGACGAGCGGCCCGACCTGGTCGGCGGCTGGTTCTTCGGCGACGACCTCGGCGACCGCCCCGCGTTCGAGGCGCTGGCCGAGCGGGCCGGGCACGGTCCCGCGTTCCAGGCGGTGCGGGTGGCGGTGGCCAATCCGGAGGGCGACCCGCTGTCCGACCTGGCCGACCTGCTGCTGGACACTCCGGCCGAGGTGCCCGGGGTGGTGCGCCGGCTGCTGCGCTGAGCTGCGGCGAACGGCGCGCGGGGCGCGTAGGGGGCGCGCGGTGGTGTGGTTCGTTAACGCCGCTGTCGTTGAACGGGGCGGGGCGGGCGTGAGACTGTGGACGGGTGAAGCAGCAGCCCAAGATGAGCCCCGTCCCCTTGATGTTCGAGCCCGGCGTGCCCGAGCCCGACCAGGCGAGGTTCTTCGGCCTGGACGAGATCGCCGATCCCGCGGAGCTGCTGGGCCGGGCCACCGAGCTGGCCGAGGCCTTCCGCGCCGCCGCCGAGCGGGCCGCCGTCTACCAGGCCCTGGCCGCCGCCGAGCTGACCGATCCGCGCCGCTTCGACCGGCTCACCTACACCGAGCTCGGCGAGCGCATCGGCCTGTCCCCCGCGGACGCGCAGACCCTCGCCGAACGCGGCGCCCGGCTGGCCGCGCCGAACCGCCGCAAGCCGATCCACCAGAGCTGAGCCGCGCCGGACCGGGCGAGCCGACGGCCAACCCCTTCTGACGGGCTCTCAGCTCCGTCAGCCGACCTGGTGCAGCCAGCGGACCGGGGCGCCGTCTCCCGCGTCATCGGCACAGTGGTTCGAGCTCGTCGTCCCGAGCGGAGCCGGACTCAGCCGACCTGATGCAGCCAGCGGACCGGGGCGCCGTCTCCCGCGTGGCGGAAGGGTTCGAGCTCGTCGTCCCAGGGGCGGCCGAGCAGGATGTTGAGCTCCTCGGCGAGGTCGGCCCCGCGGGCGGCGTGCAGCATGGCGGTGCGCAGCCGGTCCTCGGTCACCATGATGTCTCCGTGCACTCCGGTCACGGCGTGGAACACCCCGAGATCGGGGGTGGAGGAGTAACGTTCCCCTTCGGCGCCCGGGGACGGCTCCTCGGTCGCCTCGAAGCGCAGCTGCTCCCAGCCGCGCAGCGCGGAGGTGAGCCGGGTGGCGGTGCCGGGCTCCGCCTGCCAGGACAGCTCGGCACGCCAGAGGTTCGGCGCGGCGGGCTGCCGGGTCCAGTCGAGGCTCACGCGCACGCCGAGTACCCCGGCGACGGCCCATTCGACGTGTGGGCACAGCGCACGGGGCGCCGAGTGGATGTACAGCACTCCACTGGTCTGACGGGTGGGCACGGCGGACTCCTTTGGTCACTGACTACGTTTCACACACGGCGTACGGACGAGGTTCGCCTTCCCCAGCGGCCTTGCCACACCATGTCGTCGACGCTCGGTGACTTTCGAGATCCACGGCACACACGACTATGCAATTTTCTTTGCAGTTGCACTGACTCGAGGTCAGTTTAACCACTCAGGGCGATCATCATGCCTCGTCGCCTCGATGTCAGATTGACCTTACGCGAGCCCTGCTAGTCCTGTCAGCAGCCCGTACGAGTGACGATCGGGCCCTGTCGCCACTCGAATGGCCCACTCGATAGCTGATGATCGGCTTGTTCGACCTGCGACCGGTGACTGACGGACCGGGCGGACGTCGGCAGGTCCGGACGTCAGGAGTTCAGGAGTTCCGGAGTCCGGGAGTTCAGGACGTACAGGCCTGGGAGGACTTCGCGCTCGCCGACGAGGTGCCGCCGGTCAGGTGCGCGGAGGCCGAGTTCGCGGTCGTCGACTGCGTCGCGCAGGCCGTCGACGAGGAGGACGAGGACGAGAGGCTGTTGCTGCTGACCGCGGCCAGATACCAGCACGCGGCGAACATGGCCAGGATCGCGGCCACGGCGGCGGCCCGCCAGGCCTCCTTGCGTATCCGGGCCCGGCGCAGGATCTTCCGCTCGACGCCGTGCAGGAAGGCGAGCTCTCGGCGCAGCCAGACCTCGGCCTCGCGCTCCGCTCCGGAGCGGTGCGCGCGGTGGGCGTCGGGGGTACGCGGGTCACGACCTGGTCGCGGCTCCTCGGGGAACTCCATCACTGCTTCCACGACCTCCTTGGGCCAGCCGGGCCTGTCCCGCACCCCGGCGAACACGGACAACTCGCCCCAAGGCCGGTGAAGCGACTTTCCCCCAATGATCCCCACCCCGGCAAGACCAGGGCGAGACAGTTACCGTTCTGTTATACGGCGCGGACGATCATGGCACATTCGCCCGGAAATGGCCGTCAAACAGGGGAATCGCGGTCACCCGCAGTGCCCGGCCGAGTGCTCTTCGGCGTCGGGCGCGCCATGGCCGATGGTGAGTATCTCCGAGGGCGCGTGCTCCACCTGAAGCGTGGTGTGCTCGATGTCGTACTCGTGCCGCAGCAGTTCCTCGAGGGCGATCCGCACGGCATGGCAGTCGCGGCCCGGCGCCACGAGCACGTGCGCGGACAGCGCCGGGAAGCCCGAGGTGATCGTCCACACGTGCAGGTCGTGCACCTGGACCACGTCGTCGGCCGCGCGCAGCCGGGCGCCGAGCGCGGCCGGGTCCACGCCCTCGGGAGCGGCCTCCAGGAAGATCTTCCAGGCCTCGCGCACCAGCCCGTACCCGGCCTTGGCCATCAGCACGGCCACGACGAGGGTGGCGATCGCGTCGGCGCGGTCGAAGCCGGTGGTCATCACGACGACGCCCGCGACGGCCGTCGCGAGGAAGGCCCACGCGTCGTTCAGGATGTGCTGGAAGGCGCCCTCGACGTTCAGGCTGGTCCGGTTGGCCCGGTTGATCAGCAGCGCGGCGGCGGCGTTGACCGCGATCCCGGCCAGCGCGGTCGCGGTGACCAGCGCGCCGTCCACCGCCGGCGGAGTGATCAGCCGGTCCACCGCCTCGTAGACGAAGATGCCGACCAGTACCAGCAGCGTGATCCCGTTGGCCTGCGCCGAGAGGATCTCCGCGCGCTTGAAGCCGAAGGTCCAGCGGCCGTGCGCGGGCTTGGCGGCCAGCCGCATCGCGCCGAGCGCGAGCACCAGCGAGAAGGCGTCGGTGAGCATGTGGCCGGCGTCGGAGATCAGCGCCAGCGAGCGGGCGGCGAGGCCGATGCCGACCTCGACCAGCATGTACGCCAGGATCAGGCCGAGCGCGCCGAGCAGCAGTTTCCGGTCGGTGGCGGCGGTGACCGCGGAACCGTGGTCGTGCCCGCCGTGGCCGTGCCCGCCGCCGTGCTCATGCTCGTGATCGTGTCCGCGCTCGTCCGCCACGCGCTCCCCCTCGTCGCCGTGCTGTCGTGCCATACGGCCGAGTCTACCCGAAGCGTGACAGTACATTGAGATATGACAATGACAACGGTTGTCGCCGCCACCTGCACCGCCGGCGCGCGCACCGGCGGAAATCCGGGCGTAACGGCGCCTTTGCCAACGATCTACCCGGTTCCTTCTTGCGGCCGTCCGGGTTGGATTCTTAACTCCATCTTGCGGCCACGAGTCGTGACAAACCCACATACCCACATTGGTTCGCGAATCCGAGGAGACTCATGTCCTTCAAGCGATCCCCGCTGCGCGCCGGCATCGCCGCCGCCGCCCTCGTCCTGCCCGCGCTCGCGCCCGTCGCGGCCGCCGCCACCACCGCGGCCCCGACCGTCTTCGCCCCGATCCAGCGCTCCGCGGGCACGGCGACGCCGTTCTTCATCAGCCACGGCGGCGGCGTGCGGCACGCCGACACCACCAGCACCAACTGGGCGGGCTACGCGGCGACCGGCAGCACGTACACCAGCGTGACCACCACGTTCACCCAGCCCAAGGTGACGTGCTCCTCCGGCGACCAGTACTCCAGCTTCTGGGTCGGCCTGGACGGCTACAGCTCCTCCTCGGTCGAGCAGACCGGCACCGAGGCGGACTGCGTCGGCTCCACCGCCGAGTACTCCGCGTGGTACGAGATGTACCCGGCCTACCCGGTGACCTACAGCAACACCGTCGCGCCCGGCGACACCATCGTGGAGAAGGTCATCTACGAGGGCTCCAACAAGTACGAGCTTTACCTCGCCGACAGCACCCGCGGCTGGAGCCACACGACCACCAAGACGGGCAGCTTCAGCCGCTCGTCCGCCGAGGTCATCGCCGAGGCGCCGTACAGCGGCGGCGTGCTGCCGCTGGCCAACTTCGGCACCGTGACCTTCAAGAGCTCGACGGTGAACGGCTCGACCCTCTCCTCGTCGAGCCCGACCAGCATCGACATGGACACCAGCTCGGGCACGGTGAAGGCGAGCACCGGCTCGCTGTCCGGCGGCACCTTCTCGATCACCTGGAAGCACCGGTAGACCCCGGCCGCCACGAGGCGGCGCACGGCCCACCACCGCGATCGGCTGCTCCGCTTCCCCCTCCGGAGCAGCCGATTCGCCCTTCCTGCCCGGTATGCCGGAGGATAAGGAGCGGGCGCGGTGCAACGGGCAAGGAAAGACGAGGGCATGGCTGCGGGTACGACGACGGGGTTCGCGGACGGCAACCGGGGTCCCGGGCCGCTCGGCGTACCCGGCAAGATCACGGTCTGGTACCTGCGGCTGGTCGTGCTGCTCGACCTGCTCGGCGTGGTGTCCTACTCCTTCGGGCGGCAGGTGCACCGGCACTCGCACGGCGCGGGCTTCGGCAACTACTTCACCCCCTTCCTGCTGACGGCGAGCCTCGTCTCGGCCGCGCTGGCCGCGTTCCTGGCGATCATGCTGCGCCGCCGCAAGCACGTCGCGTGGCTGTGCACGGTGGTGCTGGTCGGGTTCACGTGCCTGGCCGAGATCTACTGGCTGAGCCAGCCCGCGTATCGCCAGCACTGGTCCAACTGGGTGGCCGTCGGTCTCACGGTCGGCCTATTCCTGTGCCTGATCCTCGGCCGACGCGACTTCTACGCCAAGGGCGAACAGTCGAACCCGAAGACCGCGCTGCTCGTGGCGCTCGGCGGCGCGGCGGCGGCCACGGCGGTGGGCGTGGCGCTGCTGACGTGGTTCGGCACCGTGAACAACTCGTCGTTCAGCTCGCGCATCGAGTACACGCTGCTGCGGCTGCTGACGGTCGACAAGCAGGACGTCTCAGACCTCGGCATCGCCAGCCCGCACTGGCTGGACGTGCTGATCAACGCGATGAGCCTGGTGCTGTTCCTGGCCGTCGTGTACGTGTTCTTCCGCTCCCCGCGCGGCCAACTGCGGCACAGCCTCGAGGACGAGGGGCGGCTGCGCGAACTGCTCGCCAAGGAACCGGAGCCGGACTCGCTCGGCTACTTCGCACTGCGTCGCGACAAGTCGGTGATCTTCTCGCCGTCCGGCAAGGCGGCGATCGCGTACCGGACCGTCGGCAGCGTGTCGCTCGCCTCCGGTGACCCGCTCGGCGACCCCGAGGCGTGGCCCGGCGCGATCGAACTCTGGCTGCGCGAGGCCTCCGAGCACGCGTGGGCCCCGGCCGTCGCGGGCGCGAGCGAGCAGGCGGGCGAGATCTTCGCGCGGCACGGCCTGAGCGCGCTCGAACTCGGCGACGAGGCGATCGTGGAAGTCACCGACTTCACCCTGGAGGGCCGGGCTATGCGCACGGTCCGGCAGGCGGTGAACAAGGTCAAGCGCGCCGGGTACACGACGCGCATCCGGCGGCACCGCGACATCGAGCCCGCCGAGATGGCGCGCCTGCAGGGCGCGGCCGACCACTGGCGCTACGGCCAGCCCGAGCGCGGATTCTCGATGGCGCTCAACCGGCTCGGCGACACGGCGGACGGCGACTGCCTGATGATCGAGTGCTTCGACGCCGACGGCAGGCTGCGCGCACTGCTCTCGTACGTGCCGTGGGGCAAGGACGGGGTCTCCCTCGATCTGATGCGCCGTGACAAGGACAGCGACAACGGCCTGGTCGAGTTCATGGTCATCGACCTGCTGCAGAACGCCGCGGAGTTCGGCGTGGCACGCGTCTCGCTGAACTTCGCGATGTTCCGCGCGGTCTTCGAGCGCGGATCGAAGCTGGGTGCGGGCCCGGTGCTGCGGCTGTGGCGCGGCGTGCTGCTGTTCTTCTCCCGCTGGTGGCAGATCGAGTCCCTCTACCGGGCGAACGCGAAGTACCGCCCGATCTGGGAGCCGCGCTTCGTGCTGTACGCCCGTTCGGCCGATCTGCCGCGCATCGGTATGGCGTACGCGCGGGCCGAGGGCTTCCTGGCGCTGCCTCAGATGCCCTGGCAGCGCAGCAAGAAGAAGTGCGACTGACGGCGCCGCACTCGTACGGTCAGCCCGCCGGCCGGTACCAGGCCGAGGGCTTCCAGCCGTTCGTGTTGCCCTGCGGCTTCTGCGGCTGGTCGGCGAACCAGGGACCGTCGTCGCGGTCGGCGAAGTCCCGGTACGGCTCGTTGACCAGTTGCGCGGCGACCTGCTCGAACTGAGCCGGGTCCCGGGGGAGCTGGCGTCCGCGCCGATTCGCCTGATAGACCGCGTCCGGCGAGGCGGCGAGCACCGGCGCGACCAGGCCGCCGACCCGCGGATCGCCGAGGATCGCGAGCTGACGGGTCTGCAGCCCCTCGCTCTGCGTGTCGCGCTTCCGCGAACCCCAGTTGGTCACGCTGAGCTCGGCGATCGGCACGCCGCTCGACGGATCCAGCACCTGGACGTAGGTCTCGTTCAGCTTCCACAGGCCCGGCCGCCAGGGCAGCAGCACCGGGGCGAGCACCAGGGCCCAGCCGTCGCTGCCCCACTCGTAGAGGTACGACCTGCGCTGCCAGCGGCCGACCTTCACCGGGAACACCCGCCAGGCGCCGAAGCGCTGCACCAGGTGCTGCTCGAACACGGCGGACCGCTGCGCCGCGCCGCCCGGCTTCCCGGCCAGATCCTGCTGGATGGATTCGACCAGCCAGGGCTGAACCGGGACGGTCGAGCCGTTGGGGACCAGCTCCGTCATGCGCTCGGGCCTCCGAGGAGATTGTGGATCTGCTGCGACGAGGCGTTCTCGTCCGCCGAGCCGGGCGGCGGAGTGAAGGAGACCGAGTTCGCCAACAGGACCATCATCTCCCGGTAGCGCGTCCCGTACTCGACCCGCGGCGTGGAGAATTCGAGGACGGCGAGCAGTTCGCCCTTCCCGTCCGGCACGATCACCTCGAGCTGGTAGACGTCCGCGCGCCCCGGATCGCCGACCTGGCCGGGCAGCGTCGGCTTGCGCAGGCTGCGCACGCTCTCGAAGAACAGCGCGGGCCCGCCGGGCAGATCGACCAGGTCGGCCTGCGCTTGGTCGTCCGCGTTGGCCGCCGCCTGCACGAGGTCGCCGAGCACGAGGCGGGGATTGCGCTCCTCGCCGGTCGGCTGGAGCGAGACCACCAGCGTGGACGAGACGATCGATCCGTCCTCCGCCGTATGCCAGCCGAGCCCGCAGTAGACGGTGTTACGCCGTTCGAGTTCGGTCAGCAGCACCGCGAACGTGTTCAGCGTCGCGTAGAGCAGCTCCTGCCGGTCCGGCGGGCACAGCTCGGCGAGCACCGGCTCCGCCTCGCTCAGCCGCGCGGCCGGATCCTCGACCGGAAGCGGCAGGTAGCCGGGCGGCAGCGTCACCCAGACGTTGGGCCCCTCCTCGTCCTGCGCGGGCGCGAGGTTGTTCAGCAGGTCGGTGATGCCCATCAGAACGCTTCCTGGAAGTCGTGGTACAGGTTCGAGGCGACGCCCTTGACCTTCCAGCCGAGATTGATGTTCTGCGCGGCCTCGGCGGAGATCTTGAACGCGTTGTCGGCGTCCCGGCCGATGTTCGCGACCTTCGTCACCGCGCTGATTCCGAGCTTCACCGGGATCGCGACGCCGTGCGCGTTGGACGAGATGATCTGGGCGACCTTGGACCCGTCCTTGAGGCCGGAGAACGCCTTCTCCACGTCCGCGCCGTCGGAGGCGAGCCCCGGGAGCTTGTCCACCAGGTTCGGGATCTTGTCGGCGACCTTCGCGGCGTCCTCGGTGAACTCCGCCCCCTTGGCCACGGACTTGAACAGGGCGCCGCCGGGGATCGCGCTCACCAGGTCGAGCCCCGCACCCACCCCCGCCTCGATGTTCGCCTTGGTGAAGTGCCCGGTCAGCAGCCCGCCGATGGCGTCGCGGGTCTTCGGGTTCGCCAGGTCCATCGCGAACGCGCCCGCGCCCGCGACCAGCGCGACGGCACCGGCCACGACGTCGATCGGCGGCGGCGTGCACAGCGCGACCAGCCCGGCGATCGCCGAGATCGTGGACAGGATCGAGTGGATGACGTCCGCGTGCTGCTCGATCCAGTGCCCGACCGCGCTCAGGGCGCCGCCGATGTCGTGCAGCATGCTGGAGAACCAGCCCGGCTTGTGCGGCGCGAGGCCCTTGGTCGACTGCTCCAGCTGCGAGGCGTAGTTCCGCGCCGCCGAGTCGACCTCCTGCTGCAACTGACGGGCCCGCTTCAGGATCGAGTCGAGCTCCTGCTGCGCCTGCTGCTCGGCCGCGTTCGCGTCGTTGACCGCCGACACGGCCTGGTCGAGCTGCGACTGCGCCTGCTGCAGGGCCTGCGGATCGCTGAAGACCTCGTTGATCAGGTTGAGGTTCGGGTTCGACTTCGCCTGCGCCACCTGGGCCTGCGCGTTCTGCAGGGCCTCCTTGGCGGCGGCGGCCTCCTGGTCCAGGTTCTGCGCGGTCTGCTTGAAGCCGACCAGATCCTTGTACCAGTTCTGAATCGTGCCCACGGCCGAGGTCAGCGACTGCTGCGCGTGCTGCAGATCGGTGACCAGCTTGTCGTTGAAGTGCGAGCGGAACGCGTCCCCCGCGTCGCCGACCCACACGCCCGAGTCCGAGTTGCGCATCTGGTCCAGCAGCTTGCCGGACTCCTCCATGGAGCTCGTGGCCTTGGTGACCATGTTCTCCAGCGCCTCGACGTCCCCGGGAACGCCCGGCGCCGGGTTGAAGCCCAGGTTCGGGTAGCTGCTGCTGTCGTCATAAGAAGCGTCGAACACAACGTCCAGTGACATGGAATCCCCCTATTCCTGCAGCGCGCTGTTGATCTTCCCGAGCGACTGCTGCACCGTCTGCTCGGTCTGCTGGTAGTTGTCGTGCACCTTGCCGACCCCGTCGGTGCACTCGGAGATGGCCTGCTGCAACTGCCCGAGCCCGTACTTCCACGTGTGCTGGAAGTCCTTGGCCGCGCCGACCAGCGGAAGCGGCCCGATCTGGCCGTCCTCCGCCGCGCCGAACGCCTGCAACGCCTGGTCCATCTGCTCCCCCGCCTGACGCAGGGTGCTGGTCATCCTGGACAGCACGTCCAGATCGACCTTGAAGAAATCCGCCATAGAAATGCCCCTCGACCCCGTGCGCGTGTCCGGCTCCCCGACGCCCCGACGCATCGTTACGCGCCACGATGGGGCCACACCGTATCGGCATATCATCGGGAAATCCACTATCTCCGCGCCGCGATCTCACGCCGTGGACACCTCCACCCCGGTTCCACCCCCGGGTGGATCCGTCCGGCGCGTCCGGGGACGTACCGTTGACCCGTGGACATCCCGACGACGACGGCGGTAGGGCGACGTGTGGCTGCTGCGTGATCTGCTGTGGCGGGATACCGACGGCCCGACGGCATTCCGGCTGCCGTGGTCCGGCGACGGCCCGAACCCGGGCGTGGGCCTGCGGGAGAGCGCGCGCGATCCACGGTCCCGGGACATCGCGAGCG
This sequence comes from Actinospica sp., assembly GCA_035493475.1. Taxonomy (GTDB): domain Bacteria; phylum Actinomycetota; class Actinomycetes; order Streptomycetales; family Catenulisporaceae; genus Actinospica. Next base: position 89,738 of record DATJIF010000063.1, on the reverse strand, counting down.
TCCGGATGGTCTTCCTGCTGGTGCTGGGCTACATCCAGATCACCATGCTGACCCACCTGCGCTGGCACGGGACCGGCCTGGCCATCGGGATCGTCAGCGTCCTGTGCCTGGCCGGCGCCCTCGGCTGGCTGGTCGGCTGGTTCCTGCGCTGGCAGCAGAGCCCCTACGTGGTGCTGTTCGGGCTGCTCGTCGTCGGCACCGGCGGCGCGCTGCTGAGCGGCCTGGCGACCAGGGACGTCGCCGCCGGCCCCGCCTTCGCCGCCGCCGCGGCCGCCGTGCTCTCCTCGCGCTGGACCTCCGGCCGCGCCGCGATCGTCGTCGGCTGGTTCGTCGCCGTGCTGCTCATCGCCGCCGCCACGCAGGGCTGGCAGCAGTTCGAATCAAACGGCATCGGCTACGGCAGCCTGCTCATCGGCATGTACGGCCTCGGCGTCGGCCGCCGCTCGTACATCCTGCGTGCCGAGAGCGCCGAGCAGTTGGTGCGCGAAACCGAACGCGCCAACCACGAGCAGGCGCACGCCGCGGCACTCGCCGAGCGCAGCCGCATCGCACGCGAGATCCACGACGTCCTCGCGCACTCGCTCGCGGCCCTCACCGTCCAACTCGAAGCCGCGGACGCCCTCCTCGACTCCGGCAACGAAACCGCCGTCGAACGCGCCCACGCCTACGTGCAGAAGTCCCGCCGCATCGCCCGCGAAGGCCTGGTCGAGACACGCCGCGCGATCGCCGCGCTGCGCGAGGACGCCCCTCCGCTGCCCGAACTGCTCCACGGACTCGCCGACGCGTACCGCGGGGACACCGACGCGGAGGCGAAGGTCGAGATCCAGGGCCTGCCGCGCCCGATGCAGGCAGACGCGGGCCTGACCGTCTACCGCGCGGCGCAGGAGTCGCTGACCAACATCCGCAAGCACGCCCCCGGCGCCCCCGTGCAGGTGACGCTGCTCTACGGCGAGGAAGAGGTCATACTCACCGTCGCGAACGGCGCCCCCACCGAACCGCCCAGCGCCCTCGCCGAATCAGGAGGCGGATACGGCCTGTCCGGCCTGAAGGAGCGCGCCGAACTGATCGGCGGCAGCCTGGAGGCCGGTCCGTACGCGTCCGAGGACCTCCCCGGCCCCGGCTGGCGGGTGACCCTGCGCCTCAACGGCTGAGATGGTCGATATCCTCGGCGCATGCCCGATGAGTCGATTCGTGTCCTGGTGGTGGACGATCAGGCGGCGGTGCGCGAAGGACTGGCCACGCTGCTCGACCTGACCCCCGGAATAGAGGTCGTCGGCACGGCCCGCGACGGCGCCCAAGCCGTCGACCTCGTAGCCGAGCACAAACCCGCCGTCGTGCTGATGGACCTGCACATGCCCGGCGTGGACGGCATCGAGGCCACCGAACGCATCACCCGCGAACACCCGGGCGTGCGCGTAGTGGTGCTCACGACGTACGCCGACGACGCCTCGATCCAGAACGCCCTGCGCGCGGGCGCCCTCGGCTACCTCACCAAGGACGCCGACCGCGTCCAGATCGCCCGCGCAGTGCAGGCGGCGGCCGGCGGCCAATCCGTACTCGACGAGGCCGTCCAACGCAGACTCATCGCGGCCATAGGCGCGGGCGCCGCGTCCCCATCGCCGGCCCTTTCGACTTCCGCTTCCGCTCCCCCGCCGGCCGCACCCCCGCCCGCCGGCCTCACCGCCCGCGAGGTGGACGTACTGCGCCTGATCGCGGCCGGACGCTCGAACCCGGAGATCGCCAAAGAGCTCTTCGTCTCCGAGGCGACCGTGAAGACGCACATCAACCACGTCTTCGCCAAGACCGGCGCCCGGGACCGAGCCCAGGCCGTGCGCTTCGCCTACGAGCACGGCCTGGTGGCGGAGTCCTGATCCTGAGTCACGGACTTTCGCCCGCGGTCAGCCTCAGCCGTTGGTGACGTTCCCGCACAGACTGTCCACCGCGTCGCCCTCGGAACTCAGCCGGCTGGCGACCGACTCGAGGTCCGTGGCGGCCGAGTCGTCACCGGTCTCGACGGCCTTCAGGTCCGTGATCAGCTTGCCCAGGTCCGTGTCGAACGCCTGCAGCTTCGCCTTCACGTTCGCGTGCGTGGCCTTCGCGACGTCCGCATCGAGCTCGGTCTTGATCGACTGCATGTCCGACACCATCGTGTTGAGCGCCGTCTTCACCGCAGTCGTGTCGTTCGAACTCTCAGCAGTCGAGAGCGCCGACTCGTCCGCGTTCAACTTGCTCTCCATCGAGGAGGCCGCGGACTCCGACGAGATGCACGCCGGGTCGGCCGCCGTGGAACCCGCCAGCTTGTAGAAGCCGAACCCGTACACGCCCGCGAACACGAGCGACAGCACGATGCCGACCGTCGCCGCCTTCTTCCCCGCCCCGCCGAGCGCCTTCGCCTTGTTCAGCCCGATGATCGAGAAGATGAGCCCCAGCAGCGGCAGGATGCTGAGGATCGCACCCGCGAGCGCCAGCCCGTTCGTCTGCTTCGGCGCGGCCCCGCCGTACGGCGCCCCCGCGTACGCACCGCCGTACGGATCCGCCCCGTAACCCGCCTGCGCCTGCCCGAACCCCTGCCCCTGACTCGGATCCCCGTACTGCGGCTGCGGCTGCGCGTCGAACTGCCCCGGCGTACCCAGCGTGGACTGCGACTGCGACTGCCCGTACGGATACTGCGGCTGCCCCCCGCTCTGATCCGCCCCCGGCGCACCGAACTGCGCCTGCGACTGCTGCGGCGCACCGAACTGAGGCTGCGACTGCTCCCCGAACTGAGGCTGCTGCTGCTGCTGCTGCGCCTGCCCCGGCACCGGCGCCCCGAACTGCGGCGCCTGCCCGTACTGCTGTTGCTGACCCTGCTGCCCGTACTGCGGTTGCTGCTGCTGACCCTGCTGCCCGTACGGCTGCTGACCCTGCTGGCCGTACTGCGCCTGCTGCCCGCTGCCGCCGAACGAGTCCTGCTGCTGCGGATACCCCTGCTGCTGCCCCTGCCCCTGGCTCTGCTGCTGCGGGTCGTACGGCGGCTGGGCAGCCCCCCACTGATCTGACATGGTTTGTCACCTCGGACTGGTCATCAAGAGCCGAACGACAGCGGATCCTATAAGCGGACCGCAGGTGAGCACACGGCCCGCCCACCATTCGCCGCCGAACCGTAACAACCACCCGGAAATCTCACCCGTCGGACAGCCCGGCACACCAGTCACCCCATCGGTGGAAAACGGACACAGGACGAGCCGTCACCTCCCCACAGAGATCTGACAAACCAACCCCGCCCCACACACCCGCCGTCCCCCCGACAATCCCCCGCCGCCTACTCCCCCAGCGGTCTTCCCTTCGCCCCCGACCAGCCAAGACACGGTCAAGCTTTCCCCACATCCAGGCATATCCCGCCCCCGACGAGCCCGGCATCCTATCGGTTTACTAACGAACCCCCAGCACCACCGGAGCCGCTGGCAGTACGCCATCCTTTGTCGCTAAGCTGAAACAAGTACGGTTGTGTCGCGGGCGCGTGTCACAGGCGCACAGAACGTGAGAGCTGCGAACGGGGCGGTTCGTGCACCTACCACGGCGCCCCGGGTATTTGCATGAGCCTGAACTGGGGGTACGTGTCGTGGGCGCAAGTTTCAAGGTCGAACTGCAGGAGTTGGAGCAGGCACGCAACACCCTGCAGAACCTGCTGCAGGACGTCTTCACCGACGTCTCGAGCCCGGTGCATCCGGTGACTTTCCAGAACAACACCGCGTCGAGCCTGCAGCAGGGCCAGTACAGCGCGATCACCTACAAGGTCGCCAACATGGACGGCGGCTCGAGCTCGTCGAACTTCGGCCAGATGGACCAGGGCGTCCCCGCCATCACCGCGCTCAACAGCGCGCACGGCGCCGCGCACGCCGCCATCCTCTCCCTGCTCGACGACCTGAACTCGCAGATCAACCTGCTCCACGAGCGCGCCACCAAGACGCACCAGGTCTACTCGCAGACTGAGGACGCGCTGCACGTCAGCGTGACCAACGTCGCGAAGAACATCTGAGATCGAGGAGGGGAGCGGGCACATGGGCGGTTTCAACCAGCAGGCGGTCAACACCAACGGCGGCGTCGCCTGGGCCAAGCAGGTCGCGCAGACCATGGATCCAGGCGCCATCGACAGCCAGATCCAGGGCTACCAGTCAGCCGTGAGCTCACTGGCCAACGTGCAGTCCACACTGCAGAACGTCAAGAACAACCTAGCCGCCTCCTGGAGCGGCGACGCCGCCGAGCAGGCGCAGCAGTCCTTCCAGACCTCGATCAACCACACCCAGATGACCCAGGAGACCATCAGCAGCTCCGTCATCCCCGCCCTGCAGAGCGCCAAGGCCGCCCAGCAGCAGTACGTGACCACGATGTCCAGCGTCCCGGACGAGAAGCCCGTCCCAAGCAACAGCATCGTCGACGACGTAGAAAGCTGGTTCGGCGCCGAGACCCCCGCCCAGAAGGCCCAAAGCCACAACACCGCCGCCCGCTCCCAAGCCGCCGACGCACTCAACACGCTGTCGGACAGCTACGAGAACTCGGCGAACCAACTGAACTCGGTTGGCAGCAGCGAGGGCACTCTAAACGAGAAGGGCGACCAGGGTGCCTACAGCCTCGGCTCTGTCGCATCGTCTTCGGGTGATGGCTCGGCCAGCGCTTACAGGTCCAGCGTGAACAACGGCGGCGCCACGGGCACGGCAGGTTATGTCCCGTCCTCACCCAGCGGCACGGTCAACCCTGGCTCGAACCCGAGCACAACACTCGCTGGCACCTCTCCCACCCAGACAGTCAGTCCGACTCCCGACCCGATCTGGGGCACTGGCAACCCGACGAACACCACACCGACGCCCGAGCCAGATCCCATTTGGGGAACGACCGACCCCATCGAGACCGGCCCAGGCGGTAGCAGCTACAACAAGGGCGGCCTGATCACGGACGAGCCCGAAGAGGGCAGAATGAACGGTCTGTCCGAGAACGGCCTCGGCGAAGAGAACCTTGGTAGGGGCTCGGGCTCGCGAGCTGGTGTGTTCGACGAAACCGGTATGAGCGACGGCGAGCTCAACGGTGGTACCGGCAGCGGCATGCGCGGACGTACGTCGAGCGGCGATGGAAGCTCGCTGATCGGCGAAGAGGAAGGCGCCGGAGGCGCTGCCGGCGAAGGAGCGGGCTCCGAGAACGGCATGAGCCGAGGCATGGGTCGCGGCGGAGCCGGAATGGGCGGAGACGAGGAAGACCTCGGTTCTTCGCGCTACTCTCGCGGCCGATACCTCGGTGTCGAGGATGAAGAGGACAGCCGCTCGATGTCACCCGTTCGATCGGTGTACGAGGATGCCACCGACGCAGATGGGAATAAGGTCAACATGATGGGCCCGGGACGCCGAGGCATGGCCGACGGGGACGACGAGGAAGACGAGCGTGGAAAGCGCGCGTCGTACTTGAAGGAAGACGAGTTTTGGAACAACGCACAGCGTATCGTGCCCCCGGTCATCCAGTAGCGCGACGCGCCAAGCGTCTGGGCAGCGCGGCCATTGCGGCCGCGCTGCTTGGTTTGCCATTGGTGTACGCAGCACCCGCTAATGCAGGCGTGTCGAGTCAATGGCCACTCCAATATCTAAAGGCCAGCAGCGCTTGGAAAATCACCAAGGGCTCTGGTACGACAGTCGCAGTACTAGACACGGGTGTCGCAGCACTCCCAGATACACAGGGCAATCTTCTAACGGGCGCCAACTTCGGGATTGGCACGACGAGCTCGGGCAGCGGGCAGACAGACCTGTCGGGTCATGGCACGGCAATGGCCGCAATCATTGGCGGTTCCGGTTCATCATCAACCGAAGGCCTCGCGCCGGGCGCGAAGATCCTGCCCGTGATTATCAATGCGACCGCGCTTGGCAATCAACCGGGCCAGATGTCGGCCGCAATCGAGTATGCAGTTTCCCAGCATGTGTCTGTAATTAACCTATCCCAATCCGTTGGACAGGACACATCGGTCGCCAAGGCGATTCAGGATGCGCTCAACAGTAACATCGTTGTTGTTGCAGCTTCCGGAGACGAGAGCACTTCATCCGTTGATTATCCTGCCGCATATCCAGGCGTCATTGCAGTAGGTGCGGTCGACGAAAGCGGCTCCATTTGGAACAAGTCCAACACTGGCACCCAGGTCACACTTGCCGCTCCTGGTGTCAATGTTCCGACAGAAGACAACGTGGGCCAAGCTGCGACGACGGATGGGACGTCGGCGTCGACGGCTTATGTGTCGGCGACGGTGGCGTTGGTGCGGGCGGCGCATCCGTCTTGGACGGTGGGGCAGGTGATTCGGGATCTGATCGCTACGGCGGATCCGGCTTCGGGGCAGGCGGCGGGGCAGCATAGCGACCAGTACGGGTACGGGATCGTCGATCCGTTGAAGGCGTTGCAGGCTTCGGCGCCTAGTGAGACGTCGAATCCGCTGTTGGCGGGGGGTGGTGGTTCGGGGTCGGCTTCGGCGGGGGCATCGGCCACGGCTGCTGCTACTGGTACCGGTGGCGCGACTGGATCGTCGTCGAAGTCGGGGGCGGGGCTGGCGATCGGGATCGTGGTCGCGGTGATCGTGGTGCTGTTGATCATCGTGCTGATCGTGGTGCTGAGTCGGCGGAATCGGAATCGGCCTGGAGGTGGCGGGCCGGGTGCGGGTGGGCCGGGCGGTGGGCAGCCGCCGTATGGGGGGCGGGGGCAGTATCCGCAGCAGAATCCGTACGGGCAGCAGCAGGCTAATCCGTACCAGCAACCGGGGCCGCCGCAGGCTTACGGGCAGCCGCCGCAGCAGCAGTATCCGTACCCGCAGCCGCCGCAGAATCCGCAGCAGGGGCAGCCGCCGCAGCGGTAGGTGGACGGTCGGCTATGAGCGGGAACGCGTGGCGGTGTCGGGATGGGGACGGCGCCGCCACGTCTTGTTTCGGAAAATTTGGGGGGCGGCTCAACCAAACGGGGGTGCCAGCGGTCATTATCTGTGCAGGCTGGCGTTGAGGGGAGGGCTCGGGATCGTGCGAACGGCGACACGGATCACGGGGTGGAGTGTCGGTACCGCGGCGGTGGCCCTGGTCACGCTCGGGGCGGCTGCGGGCTGTGGCATGGCGGGCGGCGGGATCACGGTGGTGGGGGCGAATCCGGCCACGGTGCCGGTCGTTGCCGCTGCTTCCGCGTCGGTTGCGGCCACGGGGAGCGCCGCGCAGGGGGATGCGGCGGTGTTGACGGCTAATACGGCGACGGCTGCTCGGTCTGGTTCTGGGGCCGCGGGGTCGGGCACGGCTGGGGCGGCGGGGGCTGCTGGGACCGGGGCAGGTGGCGATTCGGCTGCTGGGTCTGGTTCTGGGTCCGCAGCTGGGGCTGGACGGGGCGCTGCGGGGACTGGGGCCGGGCGGAGTGGGGCTCAGACTTCGGGGGGTACGACTGGTACGCCGGTGGGGACGCCTGGTGGGGCGGCGGCGTGTGGTGCGGGGGCTTTGAGTCTGCAGGTGACGGACGCCAGCTCGGGAAGTTCTGCGGGTACGGGGCGCGCGGCGGGTGGCGGGTCGGCGTCGGGGCGGCACACGTTCAGTGTCGTGACTCGGACGCAGCAGCTCACGCTCACCTTCACGAACGTGTCGCGTAGCGAGTGCATGCTGCGCGGGTATCCGAGCGTGGACTTCCTGCGGGGCGGGATCAAGGGGCCGCTGAGTGCGCCGGATTCCTTCGCGGCGAACCCTGGCGTGGCGGACGTTTTCCTCGCAGCCGGGGGTACGGCTACTGCTCAGGTCACGTTCACGGCGAACGGGGCCGACAATCCGCGTGGGGCGCATTGCGACCAGGTGATCGCGGTGCGGGTCTACGCGCCGGGGTCTACGAAGGCTCTGACGTCGGGGGCGCATGACGCGGGGGGGCACCGGATTCCGTCGTTCTTCGTGTGCGGGCACAAGGTCGTGGTGCACGCGGTTCAGGGCGCGGGCGCGGGAGTCGGCGGGGGCAGCTGAGCGAGTCGGCCCGCGGAAAATCGCTGGTTGGTCGGCGGGCGAGGCCTTAGCTTGGGGGCATGGGCGATCTCGCTGGACTCGTGGGTGCGGATGTCGATGCTCTGCCTCGGACCGGGCGCGTACGGTCGGTGAACGTCGGGGCCTTGCGGTCGCCGAACCCTGCTAAGCCGCATACGCCGGGGACGGGTATCTATAAGACGCCGGTGGACGTGGCGGTGTGGGTGCAGACGCCGCGGCCGAAGAACTCGGGGCCGGGGCAGTCGGGGCTGGTCGGCGACGTCATCTGCGATATCAGGCATCATGGCGGGCCCGATCAGGCGGTTTACGCTTACGCCCGGGAGGATCTCGACTGGTGGGGGCGACTGCTGGGGCGGGAGCTTCCGGATGGGATGTTCGGCGAGAATCTGACGACCGAGGGGCTGAACCTCACCAACGCCGTGATCGGTGAGTGCTGGCGGGTAGGTGCGGAACTGGTGCTGCAGGCGCGGGTTCCGCGGATTCCGTGTGCCACGTTCGCCGCGAGAATGGCCGAACCTCGGTGGATCAAGAGATTCACCGAGGTCGGGGTTACCGGCGTGTACTTGCGAGTCGTTACTCCGGGCGACGTGCGGGCGGGGGACGGGATCGAGGTGCTGAGTCGTCCGGCGCACGGCGTGTCGATCGCGACGTACTTCCGGGCGATCACCACGCAGCGCGACCGACTCGCCGAACTGCTGCCGGCACGCGAGTTCCTAGTGGACGACACCCTCGAAGACCTGGCGCGCATCGGACACTGAGCCGGTGGGGGCAGTCGCAGTGGGGGCGCTTGCGGTGGCGGCGAAGGTCTGAGCGGGCGTCGCCGCGGTCAGAGTCAGGGCCTTGCGGCGGGCGAGCTGGGCGCGGACCACGATCGTGCCGACTCGGGTGCAGACCTCGCAGAGCACCATCAGGATCAGGGCGCTCACCCACGCCTGGATCGACGTGATGTTGTGCTGCTCGCTGAAGCGCACGAGGGTGGGGCCGCCGCTGTGCTCGGACCAGATGGCGAAGGCGAGCCGCCCGCCCATGCCGAGGATCCAGAGGCTGGCCGCGACGAATCCGGCGCGGACGAAGACCTTGCCGCCCTGGTCGACGCGCACGTGGGTGGTGAGTCCGCCCGCGATGCCGAGCACGAGGCCGATGGCGGCGAAGATGCCGATGACGACGAGGTCGTTGCCGCCGGTCGGGATCGGGCTGAGGTACTTGTGCGCGACGAAGCCGACGATGCCGAGCGGCAGGAGCACGGTCATCAGGTCGATGCGGCTCCAGCGGATCTGCCGCAGGACGACGAGGATGAGGACGATGTCGAGGATCCAGTCCGAAGTGGTCATGTCTCGACTATCGCCTGGACCTGCGGGAATGTGATCAATCCAGGGGTCGAACCGTGGTGGAGACGCGGGTGGAGATCGGTACCGGCCCGGGTGGAGGCGACGGACGTGAACCGGGTGGAGACGAGGGAGCAAGCGCCCCCACCTCGGTAGCGGCCGGAGCTGGGGCTTGGCTCATACGGGGACCGCGTTGTTGGGGGACGATTGGCCGGCGCCGCGGCCTAGGGCGCCGGCGACGGCTTCGGCCAGGGGTGTGATCTCGTCGAGGCGGAGGCCGGCGATGGTCACGCGGATGCCGGGGTTGCTGCGTACGCGGAACCAGGAGCCCGGGGCCACGGCCCAACCGCGGGCGAGCAGGCCGGTCGCGGCGGCGGTCTCGTCGGGAACCGGGATCCAGACGTTGAGGCCGGTCTCGCCGTGCGCCTCGACGCCGCGCCGCGCGAGTTCGCTGATCAGCGCCTCACGGTTGGCGGCGTACGTCTCGGCGGCCTTCGCGAGCACCTCGTCGTGTTTCTCGTCGGCGAGCGCCGTCGCCCACAGGTTCTGCATCACGCCGGAGACGCGGCGCGCCGTGTGCCGCAGGTGCCCGGCCACGCGGTCGGCCGAGTCCTCGTCGCCGACGAGTACTGCGATGCGCAGGTCCGGGCCGTAGGCCTTGGATGCGGAGTACAGGTACGCCCACTGCCTCGTCGCGCCGCACAGGACGTGTGGCACGCCGGGGGTCAGGTCGGCGCCGTGATCGTCGTCGATGGTCAGCACGTCCGGGTACGCGGCGAGTTCCGCGCGCAGCATCGCCGCACGACGCGGTGATACGACTGCTCCATACGGGTTCTGCGCACGCGTCGTCACGATCACCGCGCGGACTCCGGCAGCCAACGCGGCGCGAAGGTCGGTCGGGTTCGGGCCCTCGTCGTCCATGCGCATCGGCTGGGCGGTGAGCCCGCGCGAGGCCAGGAGGTCGAGCAGGTTTCCCCAGGCCGGGTCCTCGATCGCGACTTTGTCGCCGGGGCGGGTGTGTGTCGCGAGCAGGCGGTCCACGGCGTCGAGCGCGCCGAAGGTCGGTACGAGCATCGCGTTCGTCACGAGTTCGGCGGCGGCCGTGGCGGCGGCGATCGACGTTTCATCCGGCCCGTTCGATCCGTCCGTACCTTCCGACACACCGTGGAAGGCACGCTGCTCCGACGTGCGCTGCAACGCCCGCCCCGACCTCCGCGCGTCGAAGTTGCGGGCCAGGCGGCGGCGCAACTGCTCCTCGAGCGCGGACTCCGTGGAGCCGCCGTAGAGGTAGTGCGAGGCGTCGATACTGGTCGGCGGGGCCAACCGCGGCAGCATGTCGGCCCCGGGCTCGCCGGAGGTCAGATCGCGCACTCCCTCGGGCAGGGCGTACGAACGGTGGCGCACGCTGCGGCCCGGCCGTTCGCGCACGCGGGTGCCGGCGCGGCCGCGGGTCTCGACCGTGCCCCGATCGCGCAGGGTGCGGTACGCGGCGGCGACCGTGTTCGGGTTGACGCCCAGCCGCTCGGCGAGATCGCGCACGGGCGGCAGCGACTCGCCCGGGCTGAGCAGGCCCGCGGTCACGGCGGACTCGACCGCGGCGGCGATCTCGCTTGCGCCCGCCCCGGTCAGCTTGTAGCGTTCCCACCAGAGAGATTGTTCTGACACAATCGCCATTATGTACTAGGACGTAACCATGACGCAAGTCTACGCCGCCAGCGCCCTGTCCACCCCGACCCGCTACCGAGACCGCGCGAGCTACGACGCGGACGCCGTGCACGCCGTGCTCGACGAGGCCCTGCACTGCCACATCGCCTTCGTGCGCGACGGCCGACCGGTGAGCCTGCCCACGATGCACGCCCGCGACGGCGAGACGATATACGTGCACGGATCCACCGGTGGACGTTTCGCACTGCTCGACGGCGAGCCGATCTGCGTCACCGTCACCCTGATCGACGCGCTCGTGCTGGCGCGTTCGTGGATGCACCACTCGGTCGGCTACCGCAGCGTCGTCGCGCACGGCGAGGCCCGGATCGTGCGCGATCCCGCGGAACGGCTCTCGGCCATGCGCGCCCTGATCGAGAAGATGCACCCCGGCCGGTCCGATGAATCCCGGCCGCCCTCGGCGAAGGAGGACGCGGCCACCGCCGTCGTCGCGCTGAAATTGGAGACGGTCTCGCTCAAGAGCCGCGGGGATCACGTGGCGGATGACGAGATAGACCTCGACGGTCCGTTCTGGGCGGGCACGATTCCGCTTTCCGTACAGCGCGGCCCGGTGCGTCCGGCGCCGGATCTCGCCGACGGAATCCGGATTCCAGAGGCCCTCGACTGCAATGGAATCGGCTGATCAGTCGGATGAATGCCCCATCCGGAAAGCGTGAACCGAGTAACTGAGTATTTATCAGAAAAGCACGCAGCCGTGTCCGCGAGCGAGGGAATTCGCTCGCGGACACGGCCGGAAGTCTCTTCGCGGCGCACCGGACCCCACCAGATCCACGCGCTCGGCGGGGGCTGCTCAGCCCTGGTTGAAGAACCCGGGGTCCTGCGACGGGTTGTCCGCGCCGTCCACGATCTCCAGGCCGGCCGGGGTCAGCAGGAACACCCGGGCCGCGACACGCTCTATTCCGCCGCGCAGCGAGAAGATGAGGCCGGAGGCGAAGTCGACGATGCGCTTGGCGTCGGACTCCTCCAGGTCGGCGAGGTTCATGATGACCGGGACGCCGGCGCGGAAGTACTCGCCGATCACCTTGGCGTCGGTGAAGCTGTGCGGCCGGACGGTGGCGATCCGCTGGCCGATTCCGGCAGCTTCCTCTTCCCCGTACCACCGCTCGCCGTCATCGACCGGAACCAGATGCGGGGCCGTGGCCCTGCGGCTCGAAACCATCGAACGCCTCCTCTCTCCACTGCGGACCCGTTCTGGACGGGTAGCACAATTCACTCATTCGAGTGTCGCAGCCCACGCTACCGGTTTTCTCCGGTGGAGGAACCCCGACGCGCCGGGCCGTCCTCGCTCAGCGTAGCGGGGCGGTGGCGACGACGAGATTCCGCGGGGGAGGGCCGTGACCTTGGCCCGTGTACTACCCCGCGAGGCCGCGCGGCACACATGCAAACGGGCGGATGTTCATTGAGCAGGGAAGATTTTTTGATTACCGGTCAGTGGACAACCCGTCAGTCGCCGTCAGGATGATTATTCGTTCCCCTTAAAGAAGGACGATCTGAAAAGTTCCGTACCCCCCGGGCGCCGGCGTCGTTTCCCTCTGCGTGGCCCGAGGCGGATCGGATGCGAAACCGGATCCGGCTCGACACGGCCACTGCCCTGTAACGCATGCCGCGGTCACGACGGCCGCGACAAGGAGGACTGTTCATGAACGTCAAGAAGATCGCCGCGCTGACCGGTGCGACCGGTGCCCTCGTCGTCGTGGGCGCGGGTGCGGCCATGGCCGACACCACCGCGCACGGCTTCGCCACGCACTCCCCCGGCGTCGTGTCCGGCAACACCATCCAGGTTCCGGTCAGCGTCCCGGTGAACGCCTGCGGCAACAGCATCTCGGTCATCGGGCTGCTCGACTCCGCGTTCGGCAACAACTGCCAGAACTGGAACTAGTCGGCAGCCGCACCGGGGCCGGCCGCACACCGGCCCCGGTCGCTGCGCTTCTCCCGAGCCCGGCCACCGCATCCCCATGCACGGTGGCCGGGCTCTCGGGATCCCGGACGGACGAGCTCTCCGATGGTTGTACGACGAGGCGTTATATCACTCGTCTGCGGTATTCCTGCGATTTGCGGTAACCCCGATCGTCATACCTCGTTTCCGTCATTTGGAAGAGGGCGACTGCCCGAAGAACCAACTCAGGGGTATTCATGCATCACTCGACGAAGCGGCGCGTCGTCCTTGGAGTGACCACCGGCGGCCTGCTGATCGGCGGCCTCGGCATGGGCGTCGCCCAGGCCGACACCGCGGCGAACGGCGGCACCACCGACTCTCCGGGCATCCTGTCCGGCAACCTGATCCAGATTCCGGTCAGCATCCCGATCAACGTCTGCGGCAACAGCGTCTCGGTGGTCGGCGTCGGCGACAGCGCGTCCGGCAACAACTGCGCCAACCAGGGTTCGACCGGCAGCACGGCGAACGGCGGGGCGAGCAACTCCCCCGGCGTCGGCTCCGGCAACCTGATCCAGATCCCGGTCAGCGTGCCGGTGAACGTCTGCGGCAACGACGTCTCCGTCGTCGGCATCGCGGACGGCGCCTCGCACAACAACTGCTCGAACGGGTCCGGCTCTGGCTCGACCGGCAGCAGCGCGAACGGCGGTTCGAGCAACTCCCCGGGCGTCGGCTCGGGCAACACCGTGCAGGTTCCGGTGAGCGCGCCGGTCAACGCGTGCGGCAACGACGTCTCGGTCGTGGGCATCCTGGACTCGGCGTCCGGGAACGAGTGCGGGAACGGCAGCACCCCGACGGTGCCGGGCCACCCGTGCGGCTGCAAGCCGACCACCCCGCCGAGCCACCCGAAGCCGCCGGCAACCCCGCCGAAGCACATCAAGCCGACCACGGTGCACAAGCACAAGCCGTACAAGGCGGCGGGCACCCTCGCCGAGACCGGTTCGGGCGCGTCGAAGGTCTTCGCACCGCTCGGCGCCAGCGTGCTCGGCGGCGGCGGCCTGATGCTGCGCAAGCGGGTCGTGGCACTGCACCACCTCAGCCACCGGCACTAAGCGGCGGCGTCCCCTGGTTCGGGACCGTGGATGTACCGGAAAGACAGCGAATTCCCCGTTCGGAAATGTCTTTTCGGTACATCCATTTCCGCTGCCACGGCTTTTGTCGGAGGCGGCGTGCACCATGGGGTCATGGACTACTTCGCCGAACCGACCCAGCGCTGGCTGAGCGGCGCCTTCGCGCAGCCGACCGCGGCGCAGCTCGGCGCGTGGGCGGAGATCCGGGCCGGGCACAACGCCCTGGTCGTGGCCCCGACCGGTTCGGGCAAGACGCTCGCCGCGTTCCTGGCGGCGCTGGACCGGCTCGCCTTCGGGCCGCCGGCCCCGGATCCCAAGCTGCGCTGCCGGGTGCTGTACGTATCGCCGCTCAAGGCGCTGGGCGTGGACGTCGAGCGGAACCTGCGCGCGCCGCTGAGCGGGCTGCGGCAGGAGGCGGTCCGCGCGGGCCTGCCGGAGCCGGAGGTGCGCGTCGCGGTGCGCACCGGGGACACCCCCGCGGACGAGCGGCGCCGGTTCGGCACCAAGCCGCCGGACATCCTGATCACCACGCCCGAGTCGCTGTTCCTGCTGCTCACCTCGCAGTCGCGGGAGGCGCTGCGCGGGATCGAGACCGTGATCGTGGACGAGGTGCACGCGATCGCGGGGACGAAGCGCGGCGCCCATCTCGCGCTCAGCCTGGAGCGGCTGGATCTGCTGCTGGAGCAGCCGGCGCAGCGTATCGGGCTGTCGGCGACGGTCCGGCCGCCGGAGCAGGTGGCGAGCTGGCTCGGCGGGCCGCGTCCCGCCGTCGTGGTCGCGCCGCCGTCGGCGAAGACGTTCGACCTCCAGGTGGTCGTGCCGGTCGAGGACATGGCCGAGATCGCCGCGCTGGACGAGGATTCCGTGCCCGCCGAGGAGCGCGGCAGGCAGCGTTCCTCGATCTGGCCGCACGTGGAGCAGCGGGTCGCGGAGCTGATCGAGCAGCACACCTCGACCCTCGTGTTCGCCAACTCGCGTCGCCTGGCCGAGCGGCTGTGCAATCGGCTCAACGAGATCCGCTGGGCCGAACTGCATCCGCCGGAGGAACAGGACTCGCCACGTCAGGGCCGTGCGCCCGCTGAGCTGATGGGCGAGGCGGGGCAGGTGCAGGGCGTGCGGCCACTACTCGCGCGGGCGCACCACGGTTCGGTGTCGAAGGAGCAGCGTGCCGAGGTCGAGGAGGCGCTGAAGGCCGGGCTGCTGCCCGCGGTGGTGGCGACCTCGAGCCTCGAACTGGGCATCGACATGGGCGCGGTCGACCTGGTCGTCCAGGTGGAGTCGCCGCCTTCGGTCGCCTCCGGCCTGCAGCGCGTGGGCCGGGCCGGGCACCAGGTGGGCGCGGTCAGCCGGGGCGTGATCTTCCCGAAGTTCCGCGGCGACCTGCTGCAGGCGGCGGTGGTCGCCGAGCGGATGCGCGAGGGCCGGATCGAGTCGGTGCACACGGTGCGCAATCCGCTCGACGTGCTGGCGCAGCAGATCGTGGCGATGGTCGCGGTGGACGGCTGGCAGACCACTGACCTGCTGGCCGCGATCCGGCGGGCCGCTCCGTTCACCACGTTGCCCGAGCCGGTGTTCGAGGCCGTGCTCGACATGCTCGCGGGTCGCTATCCGAGCGACGAGTTCGCCGAACTGCGGCCGCGCCTGGTCTGGGATCGCGAGGCGGGCCGGGTGGAGGCGCGGCCGGGTGCGCAGCGGCTCGCGGTCACCTCGGGCGGCACGATTCCGGACCGCGGCCTCTACGGCGTCTTCCTGGTCGGGGACCAGAAGCAGGCCAAGCGGGTCGGCGAGCTGGACGAGGAGATGGTGTACGAGTCGCGGGTGGGCGACGTGTTCACCCTCGGCACCAGCTCGTGGCGGATCGAGGAGATCACGCACGACCGGGTGCTGGTCTCCCCGGCGCCGGGCCAGCCGGGGCGGCTGCCGTTCTGGCACGGCGACGCGCTGGGCCGTCCGCTCGAGCTCGGCCGGGCGCTCGGCGCGTTCACTCGCGAGCTCGGCGGGCTCGAACCACAGCAGGCGCAGGTCAGGCTGCGTGAGGCGGGGCTCGACGACTGGGCCGCGGGGAACCTGCTGGCGTATCTGACGGAGCAGCGGGAGGCGACCGGCCTGGTCCCGGACGACCGGACGATCGTCGTCGAGCGCTTCCACGACGAGCTCGGGGACTGGCGACTGGTCATCCACTCCCCCTTCGGCGCGCAGGTGCACGCCCCGTGGGCGCTGGCGATCGGGGCCCGGCTGCGCGCGGTGCACGGCATGGACGCCCAGGTGATGCACGCGGACGACGGCATCGTGCTGCGCGTTCCGGACGCGGACTGGGACGAGGACTCGGAGACGGCCCGGCCCGAGGCGGAGCTCGCGCGCTTCGCCGCCGAGGAGATCGAGCAGCTGGTCACGGACGAGGTCGGCGGCTCGGCGCTGTTCGCCGCGCGGTTCCGCGAGTGCGCGGGGCGGGCGCTGCTGCTGCCGAGACGCAGGCCGAACGCGCGGGTTCCGCTGTGGCAGCAACGGCAGCGTGCCGCGCACCTGCTGTCGGTGGCGAGCAAGTTCGCGTCGTTCCCGATCGTGCTGGAGACGGTCCGCGAGTGCCTGCAGGACGTATTCGACCTGCCCGGCCTGGTCGAGCTGCTCGGGGACATCGAGGCGCGGCGGGTGCGCATCGTCGAGGTGGAGACGCACGCGCCCTCGCCGTTCGCGAAGTCCCTGCTGTTCGGGTACATCGCGCAGTTCATGTACGAGGGCGACTCCCCGCTGGCCGAGCGCCGTGCGGCCGCGCTGGCCGTGGACCCGTCGCTGCTCGCCGAGTTGCTCGGCCAGCCGGAGCTGCGGGACCTGTTCGACAACGAGATCATCGACCAGCTCGAGGCGGAGCTGCAGCATCTCGCGCCGGAACGGCACGCCCGGGACGCCGAGGACGCGGCCGACCTGCTGCGGCTGCTCGGGCCGATGTCGACCGGGGAGGCGGCGCGGCGCGGCATCGAGGAGGACTGGCTGATCGATCTCGGGCGCACCCGCCGGGCGATCAGGGTGCGGATAGCCGGCGAGGAGCGGTGGGCGGCGATCGAGGACGCGGGTCGGCTGCGCGACGCGCTCGGTTGTCCGCTGCCGGTCGGCGTCCCCGAGGCGTTCACCGAGCCGATGCCGGATCCGCTCGGCGACCTCGTGGCCCGATACGCGCGTACGCACGCGCCGTTCCGAGTCGAGGAGGCGGCGGCGCACTTCGGGCTCGGCGTCGCGGTGCTCCGGTCGGCGTTGGAACGGCTGGCCGCGGAGCAGCGCGTGGTCCGCGGCGGCTTCCGGCCGGACACCTCCGGCGAGCAGTGGTGCGACGCCAGGGTGCTGCGAAGGCTGCGGCGGCGGACGGTGGCCGCGCTGCGCGAGCAGGCCGAGCCGGTAGCGCCGAGCGCACTGGCCCGGATGCTGCCCGCGTGGCACGGCGTGATCGCGACCAGCGGCGGCGAGGGTTCGGCCCAGCCGAAACTGCGCGGCGTGGACGGCGTGCTGCGGGCGGTCGAGCAGCTGGCCGGATACCCGGTTCCGGCCTCGGCGCTGGAGAAGCTGATCCTTCCGGCGCGGGTCGCGGACTATCAGCCGGCGATGCTCGACGAGCTCACGTCGGGTGGTGAGGTGTCGTGGACGGGCGCCGGAGCACTGGCCGTGGACGACGGCTGGGTCTCGCTGGCCCCGGCGGCGATCGCGCCCGCCGTACTGCCCGAGCCGCTGCCGGTGGACAGCTTCGGCGAGCTGCATCGCAGAATCCTCACAGAGCTCGCGGGCGAGAACGCGCTGTTCTTCCGCGGGCTGATGTCGCGGCTCGACGAGCAGGAGTTCGAGGCGACTCCGGACCGGGTGCTCGACGCGCTCTGGGAGCTGCTGTGGGCCGGGCATCTGACCAATGACACGCTCGCCCCGATGCGGGCGCTGCTCGGCGCGGGCAAGACGGCGCATCGTGCGAAACGTCCGACGCCACGCGGAAGGTACGCCTCGCTGCGGCTTTCCGCTCCCCTGCCCGGCGCCGAGCAGGCGCTGACCACGGTCCAGGCGGCGCGCGCGGCCGGTCGCTGGTCGCGGGTGCGGCGGCTCGAATCATCCCCCGCGGTGAGCGCCAACGGGTCGTCCGGGCTGTCCCCGGCGCAGCTCGCGCAGGTGGCGCAGATTCAGGCGGAGGTGCTGCTGGATCGGTACGGGCTGGTCACGCGCGGTTCGGTCGGCGCCGAGCGCGGTGGCGTGGGCGCGCTCGGGAACTTCTCGGCGGCCTACCGCGTGCTGTCAGCGTTCGAGGAGGTCGGGCGGGTACGGCGCGGGTACTTCGTGGACGGGCTCGGTGCGGCGCAGTTCGCGGCGGACGGCGTCGTGGACCGGCTGCGTTCGGAGCCGAGCGGCTTCGGCGGCCGCAAGGAGCAGCCCGCGACGATCGTGCTGGCCGCGACGGATCCGGCGAACGCGTACGGCGCGGCGGTCGACTGGCCGCATCGGCCGGAGCCGTCGGCGGAGGGTGCCGCGCTCGGCGTCGCCCAACCGGCGAAGCCGGGTCACCGGCCGGGGCGGAAGGCGGGTGCGCTGGTCGTGCTCCATGACGGGCAGCTCGTCTGGTACGTCGAACGGGGCGGGCGCACGGTGCTGACCTTCCATCAGGATCCGGAGGTGCTGGAGACCTCGGCGCGTGCGCTGGCCGAGGCGGTGCGTTCGGGGCGGGTCGGCGCGCTCACGGTCGGCGCGGTCGACGGCGTGCCGGTGCTGTCCGGGACCTCCGCATCCGGTGGACCGGCGACGCTGCTGGTCAAGGCCGGGTTCTCGTTGACGCCGCAGGGGCTGCGGATGCGCGGATAGGGGCGGACGGGGCGTCAGCCGAGGGCGAGCTTGCTCGCGACACTGATGATCAGGAGGGAGACCACACCGAAGAAGACCTTGCGGATGAACACCGATCCGCGCGTCGTGGCCAGCGCCGTGCCGATGAGGGCGCCGCTGAGATTGCACGCGGCCATGACGATCGCGAGTCCCCAGGCGACGGATCCGTTCGGGGCGAAGACGATCAGCGCGCCGAAGTTCGTGGCGCAGTTGACCACCTTCGATATCGCCGAGGCGCGCAGGAACTCGAAGCCGACGGCGCCGACGAGGAAGAAGATGAGCAGCGAGCCGGTGCCGGGCCCGGCCATGCCGTCCCAGAAACCGATGACCAGGCCGCCCGCCGCCATCATCGCGACGCGCGGCAGCAGACCGTCCTCGCCGAAGCGCAGCGACTCGACGACGCCGAGGGTCTTGTTGCGCCACAGGTAGACGCCGATCGCGACCATCGCCACCAGGACGATCGTGTCCAGCACGGTGGCGGGCATCAGGCTCGCGGCGTGCGCACCGGCGAGCGAGCCGAGCAGGGCGACCCCGGCCATCGGCGCCGCCTCGCGCCAGTCGACCCGGGTGCGCCGGAGGTACCGGCCCGCGGCCGTGCTGGTGCCGACGATGGAGGCGAGCTTGTTGGTGCCGAGCGCGACGACCGGCGTGCGCGGCATCAGGAACAGCAGCGCGGGCAGCTGGATCAGCCCGCCTCCGCCGACCATCGCGTCCACGCACCCCGCGATCAGCGCGGCCGCGCAGGCGAACACGATGCCGAACAGGCCGAGGTGAGCGAAAAGGGCGTTGTGCACGAACGTCTCCCCCGGGCGAGCTGTCTCGACGTACGACCCGCGGCAGCAGCGAGCCGTGTCGGATTCAATCACACGGGGGGATGGGAGCAGTTCGGCGGGCGGATCACGGAGTCGAGTGCGGCGGGGCGGGCAAGTCAGCGGCTGAGGGCTTGCGGGTCAGAACTGGCCGGGGGCGGCGCGGCGGACGGTCCAGGCGGCGGGGCCGGTCTCCTGCTCGGGCAGCACGCAGCGCAGGCGGTAGAGCGCGGGCTCGCCGAAGCGGCCTACGGAGGCGCTGACCAGCCAGTGCACCTCACCGGGCTCGCGCCAGCAGCCGAGCAGGTCGTGCACGATGAACAGCAGTCCCTGGTGCAGGAAGTACACGGGGCCGTCGGCGCCCTGGAGCACCTCGCAGTAGCCCTCGTCGCCGGCCGTACCCGAGTCCGGCAGCTCCTTGGTCATCTCGACCGCCATCCCTACCACCCGACACCTTCCGTGCTCCGCAACGCTCCGACCTGGCCTGACCTGCACTGACCCGCTTTTCGTCCGGCGCCGCCGGCGGGACGCGAGCTTCCCCGACAGCGACGGCGTGGGGGATGCGTCCGAGCCCGTGGACTACCCACGCCATCGCCGTCCCCGCGTCCGCCGGCGGCGGCTTGTTCGAATCTATGTTCGAACGGCACCACTGTAGCCTGCCCGGGCGGCCGCCGCCACGCCTTTGCCGAATTGCCACTCGTTCGAGTGGGACGGGCCCGGAATCGGCCGTCTCACCAGCGCTTTCACAGAGTTATTGATTCGTT
This sequence comes from Actinospica sp., assembly GCA_035493475.1. Taxonomy (GTDB): domain Bacteria; phylum Actinomycetota; class Actinomycetes; order Streptomycetales; family Catenulisporaceae; genus Actinospica. Next base: position 69,270 of record DATJIF010000063.1, on the reverse strand, counting down.
ACCGGCTGCCATGACAACCGTGCGGCCCCTTGATGGGTCCTACTCGGTGGATCGCACCGCCACGGCGCAACGCGATCGGCCCGGGCGCGCGACGATTCGAGGAAACCCGGCTCCGATCGGTGGGGAGAACCGGCCGTGGTCTGCCCAGCCGCCCTGGGAGAGCGGCGGGGGGAGCGGGTTCGTGACGGAACCCGCTGGGGTGGGGAATACGGCGGCCGCGCGCCGTGGGGGCACGCGGCCGCCGTCACCATGCCCGGAGCATGGGAGCAGGGCCTGCGGAACACCCTTCGGCGCGGACCCCGGAGCGCCTGCGGAGCACCATTTATCCACGGAGTGTGAGCGCGCTGCTCCATTCGGTTGCCATCGGCGTGGCGGGGTCATGTCACCTCGCTAATACTCGAAAGCGTGCCAGGACTCACAGCCGCCCCCCGGAAGCTGCCCCGACTACCCGTCACCCGCCCCGTCCTGGTGGCCCCGCCGTTGCTGCATCTGCACGCGGCCGGGCCGCGCACGCCGCAGGTGACCGAGCCGGTGTCGGTGCTTCTGCCGCTTCGGCACGAGCCTTCGGTGGCGCTGGCGGCGGTACGGGCGGCGGTGGCGCAGCGCAACGTGCGGCGGCTGGACGTGGTGGTGCTGGACGTCGGCTGCACGGAGGCGACCTATCGTGCCCTGAATCGCGAGTACGGGGACGATCCGCGCGTCCGGCTGCTGGACACCGCGTGCGTGCCGAACGGCTGGTCGCGCACGTCGCACCGCGGCCAGCAACTCGCCGTCGGGGCGCGCGGGCGCATACTGTTCTTCGCCGATCCGGCCGCGCCGCTCGGGCCGTACGCGGCCGCCGCGGGAGCGAACCTGTTGCGACGTCAGAGGCTTGACCTGCTGGTTCTCGACGCGGGCGGGTCACGGCGGACGGGGCGATTCGCGGTCGCGGCGGACACCGAGGCCTACTGGCGGATCGGCGGTCACCGGGCCGCGGCCGGGGATCCGCATCCGCTCGCGTTGCTGCGGGCGATGCGTCGGGCGAACGCGTCGACGGGTCTGGCCGACGGACGGCGCGTCATCCCGGCGGACACCCGGGCGCACGCCGAGGACCTGCCGCCCGAGCCTCGTGACCAGCAGTTCCACGACCGGGAGCACGCCGCCGACTCGACGCTCGGTTCGCTCAGCACCAGCGCACGCCGCCTGCTCGCGGCGCTCTGGGCGACCGGCGCCGACCTGGCCGCGCACGCGGGGCACCCGTCACACGAGCACGAGCACGAGCACGACGGCGACGACGATCGCGCGCCCGCGCACGAGGATCCGCAGTGCACGATGTTCGGGGAGTTCGGCGACGGGTTCGCGGACGCGTTCGGGCAGGACCCGCAGCGCACCATGTGCGGGGTGGACGACTAGCGGGCACGCGGCGCCACGTACGCTGTCGGGCATGGCAAGGATCATCGTCGTCGGCTCGGGCGTGGCCGGACTCGCGGCCGCCGCGCGCTTGGCGAGCAGCGCCAACGACGTCACCGTGCTCGAGCGCAACTCCTCCCCCGGCGGCTCACTCGTCTGGGCGACACCCGACACACTCACCCTCCCCGCCGTGCTGCGCGACCTGTTCGTGAAGACGGGGGGCCGGAAGGCGAGCGCCGGCGGGAAGTTGGAGGACGTCGTCGATCTGCGTCCGGTCGATCCGGTGCGCACGTACCGCTTCCCGGACGGATCCAGTCTCGATCTCCCGAACGCCGCACGAGGCGCTTCGAAGGACGCGTTCGACGCCGCGTTCGGGCAGGGCGCGGGCGACGCGTGGCTGCGCATCGTGGACCACGGGAATCGGGCCTGGAGCGCGATCCGGCCGACGTTGGTCGAGGTTCCGGACGCCGGGCGACGCGATATGTGGCGCCTGCTGGGTAACTCCGCCGCACGTCGTGCCCTCGCGCCGCGTCGCACGCTACGTCAGATCGCCACGGCCGCGGGTGTGCGCGATCCGCGGATGATGCGCGTCCTGGACGAGTACGCGCAGGCGGCGGGCGCGGCACCCGCGACGGCGCCGTCAGTGCTCGCGATCAGGCCGTACATCGAGCAGACCTTCGGTGCGTGGCGCGTCGTCGGTGGGCTGCCCGAGCTCGCGACGGCGCTGTACGAGCGCAACCTCAAGCGCGGCGTCAGCTTCCGGTTCGACAGTGAGGTCACGTCCATCGCGGCGGGCGGCGTCACGTTGGCGGACGGCGAACGGTTGGCGGCGGACGTGATCGTCGCGGCAGTGGATGCGAACGTGCTGGCGCGGTTGACGGGCGGCAAGCAGACCGACGTCGCCGAGTACTCGCCTTCGATCTTGAGCGTCCGGCTGGAGAACAACAACGACAGCACGGCCGCCGTCCGGGGGTACGAGACAGTGCTGTTCGGCGATACGGATGAACCGACGATCCGGCTTCGCGTCGCTCCCGAGCGGCCGAACGAGTGGATCGTGTCGACCGACGTGAGCAGAAGTATGAAGATCCCGGACCCGGAGGAGTTGAAGCGGACTACGGCGGCGCGGCTCGGGATTCCGGCGGAGGGACTGAGCGTGCGCGAGGTCTTCACTCCGGCCGACCGTGAGCAGCTGACCGGGACGCCCGGCGGATCCCTCAACGGACCGGCGATCAGCTCCCTGAGCAGTGCGATCCTGCGTTCGCCGACGGTTCAGCCGATCAAGGGACTGCTGCACGTCGGCCCGAGCGCGCGGCCCGGGCCGGGCATCGCGTTCGCCGCGCTCTCCGCGTGGAACGCGGCGGAGGTGCTCAAACCGACACGGATCTGAGACAGGCCAGTCGGTCAGTCGGCCGGGTTCAGGTTCCGGTAGACCTCGAGCGTCGCGGTGGACGTGTTCAGCGTGATGAAGTGCAGGCCGGGGGCGCCCTCGGCCAGCAGCCGCTCACCCATCCGAGTGCAGTGCTCGATGCCGATCGCCCGTACGGCGGTGTTGTCGTCGGCGACGGCGTGGATGCGCTCGCCGAGGGCCGCCGGGAACTTGCCGCCGCTGAGCGTGACCATCCGCTCGATCTGCGCGGCGCGGGTGATCGGCATGACGCCCGCGATCACCGGCGTCTCGCAGCCCGCCGCCGCCAGCCGGTCGCGCAGCCGCAGGTAGTCCTCGACCTCGAAGAACATCTGGGTGATCGCGAAGTCGGCGCCGGCGCGGCACTTGGCGACGAAGTTGCGGACGTCGAAGTCCCAGTCGGCCGAGCGCGGGTGCTTCTCCGGGAACGCCGCGACGCCGACGCAGAAGTCGCCGGACTCCTTGACCAGCCGCACGAGTTCGGCCGCGTACTTCAGGCCGTCCTCCCGGGCCACCCACTCGCCGGACGGGTTGCCGGGCGGGTCGCCGCGCAGCGCGAGGACGTTGCGCACGCCCGCGTCCGCGTACCGGCCGATGATCTGGCGCAGCTCGGCGACGGAGTGGTTGACGGCCGTCAGGTGGCCCAGTGGGGTGAGCGTCGTCTCCGTGGCCACCCGCTCGGCCTCGCTCGCCGTGCCCTCGCGGTTCGAACCGCCGGCGCCGTAGGTGATCGACACGAAATCCGGGCCCACGCCCTCGATCCGGCGCAGCGCCTTCCACAGGCTCCGCTCCTGGGCCTCGTCCTTCGGCGGGAAGAACTCGAAGGACATGGTCGGGCGGCCGTTCGCGAGCAGTTCGCGTACCGTGACGGCCCGATCGGGGCGGACGCTGGGAAGTCCGAGTGCCATGGTAAAGAGCCTAGTCGCGTGCCCGTGTGTGTCGAGCACGTGTCCGGCTGCCGAGACATGAACGTCCATGCCGCAACCTGCGCCGACGACTTTCGACAGTCGGTCGAAACCGTGCGTACCGAATGGCTTAGGGTCGAGGAGTGACCGAAATCCTTTCCCCGCTCGACCGCCGTGAACTGCGCACCCGGGTGTCCCTCGCGCTGACCGGGTTCCTGGACCGGCAGGAGCGGGTGCTGCGGCGGATCTCCGCGGATCTGGTGGAACCCGCCGTGGCGCTGCGCGAGTTCCTGGACGGCGGAAAGCGGCTGCGGCCGGCGTTCTGCTACTGGGGCTGGCGCGCGGCGGGCGGCGCCGCCGCGGACGGGGCACTGGACGACGCGGCGTTCACGGCCGCCGCCTCGCTCGAACTGCTGCAAGCCTCGGCGCTGATCCACGACGACTACATGGACGGTTCGGACACCCGGCGCGGCAAGCCCGCCGTGCACCGGCGCTTCGAGGCGCTGCACGCGGCGGACGGCTGGGACGGCGACGGCGCGCGGTTCGGCGCGGCGGCCGCGATCCTGCTCGGCGACATCACGCTGACCTGGTGCGACGAGATGTTCACCCGCTCCGGCTTCGACGCGCAGCGGATCCACGCGGCGCGGCCGATCTTCGACCTGATGCGCTCGGAGGTGATGGCGGGTCAGTACCTCGACGTGGTCGCACAGAATCGCGGGCTCGGGGTGGCCACGCCGCAGGAGATCCTGGAGCGCGCCGAGACCGTGATTCGCTACAAGTCGGCGAAGTACACGATCGAGCGTCCGTTGCAGCTCGGCGCGGCCCTCGCGACCGGCGACGGCGACGAGGCGGGGCCGGTGAACGCGGCCCTGTCGGCGTACGGACTGCCGCTCGGCGAGGCGTTCCAGCTGCGTGACGACGTGCTCGGCGTCTTCGGCGATCCGGCGACGACCGGCAAGCCGGCCGGCGACGACCTGCGCGAGGGGAAGCAGACCGTGCTGGTCGCGCTGGCCGCCGCGCACGCCGACGGCACCCAGTTGAAGCTGCTGCGCGAGGGCTTGGGTGACGACGCGTTGGACGCGGCCGGGGTCGCCGCGTTGCAGCAGGTCATCGTGGACACGGGGGCGCTGGACGCCGTCGAGCGGCGGATCGAGGAGCGGACGGCGCTCGCACTGGACGCGTTGGAGCGCGCGTCGGTGGAGTCCGAGGCGCGCACGGTGCTCGCGGAACTGGCCATCGCCGCTACCGCGCGCCAGGTCTAACCCCTGGCCAGGTGTCACCCGTTTGACGTAGTAATCTCATGAGGGAGCCCGCAGCGAAGCCGGTGTGAGTCCGGCGCTGTCCCGCAACTGTGACGGTCCGTCCCCGCTCGGGGTCGGCCGAAGCCAGGTCGCCTGCGGATCTCTGACGACAACAGACGACCCGTGGGCCTGGTCGATCCGTCCTTCCCGGCCGGTTGCCTGCCCGCCCGCTTGCGAAGGACAAGTCTCATGCGTCTGCCCCGGTTCGCCGCGGCCACGACCGCCCTGCCGTTGCTGGCCCTCGGGCTCGCGGCCTGCTCGAGTTCGACGAGCACGTCGGGCTCCGCCGCGTCCGCCTCGGCCGCCACCGCCGAGCCGCACCGCATCGTGTCGCTCTCCCCCACCGCCACCGAGGACCTGTTCGCGATCGGCGCGGGCAGCCAGGTCGTGGCCGTGGACAAGGACTCCGACTACCCGGCGAGCGTGCCGAAGACCACGCTCGACCCGATGACGCCGAACGTCGAGGCGATCCTCAAGTACAGCCCCGACCTCGTGGTCGCGTCGCAGGACTCCAACGGCCTGGTCGCCGCGCTGAAAAAGGTAGGCGTCGCGACGTTGATCGAACCGGCCGCTAACACATTGAACGACGCGTACACCCAGATAGAGCAGTTGGGTAAGGCCACCGGCCACGTGAGCAGCGCAGACTCGACCGTCGCCACGATGAAGAGTGAGATCGCCGAGGCGGTGACGCAGGCCGGATCGAAGCACGCGGATTTGTCGTACTACTGGGAGCTCGACCCGACCTACTACTCGACGACCTCCTCCACCTTCATCGGGCAGATCGTCGGGCTCTTCGGGCTCAAGAACATCGCGGACAAGGTGGACAAGGCCGCGGACGGCGGATACCCGCAGCTGTCCAGCGAGTACATCGTGCAGTCCTCGCCGAGCATCGTCTTCCTGGCCGACACGAAGTGCTGCGGCGCCAACGCGACGACCGTGGCCGCGCGGCCGGGCTGGTCGAGCATCCAGGCCGTCAAGGTGGACGACGTGGTGGGGCTCGATGACGACGTCGCCTCGCGCTGGGGGCCGCGTCTGCCGCAGCTCGTCGAGGCGATCGCGGCGGCGGTCGAGAAGGCGCCGACGAAGTAATGAGCCGAGCGGGCCGGGCCCTGGCGGCCGCGGTGATCTTCGTGATCGCCGCGGTCCTGCTCGGCGCGCTCGTCGGGGCCGCGGACCTGAGCCCGTGGGGCGTCGCGGCCACGCTGCTGGACCGGATCCCGTTCGTGCACCTGGACACCGGGCTCAGCACGCTCGACCAGAACATCCTGCTGCAGATCCGGATGCCGCGCGTCGTGCTCGCGCTGCTCGTCGGCGGGCTGCTCGCGATCGCCGGAGCCGGGTACCAGGGCGTGTTCCGCAATCCGCTGGTGGACGCGGGCATGCTCGGTTCCAGCGCGGGCGCGGGGCTGGCGGCCACGGTCGCGATCGTGTTCCTCAGCGGGCTCGGCAGCTCCGTGGTCCCGATCGCCGCGTTCGCCGGGTCGTTGGCGGGCGTCGCAGCCTCCTGGTTCGCGTCGAGCGGACGCCGGGACACCGCGACGCTGCTGCTCTCCGGCGTGGCCGTCGGGATGTTCCTGACCGCCGCGCAGGCGTACCTGATGCAGCGCGATTCGCAGGACCTGCAACAGGTCTACTCGTGGATGCTCGGCTCGATGGCCACCGCTTCGTGGACGCAGGTGGACGAGGCGCTTCCATACGCGGCCGTCAGCATCGCCGTCCTCCTGGTGCACAGCCGCAGGCTCGACGTGCTGGCGCTCGGCGACGACGAGGCGAGCAGCCTGGGCCTGAACGCCGGGCGCACGCGGCTGATCGTGATCGCGGCCGCATCCCTCGCCGCCGCCACAGCCGTCGCCGTGAGCGGGCTGATCGGCTTCGTCGGAATCGTAGTGCCGCACGTGGCGCGTCGGCTCGGCGGCCCGTCGTACGCGGTCGTGCTGCCGTTGTCACTGTTGATCGGCGGCGGATTCCTAGGCCTGGCGGACACCGTGGCGCGCACGGTGCTGAGCCCGGCCGAACTGCCGATCGGCGTCGTGACGGCCGTCGTCGGGGCGCCGGTCTTCGTGATGATCCTGCGGCGCAGCCAGGCGGTGCAGGCGTGAGCTCGCTTGTGGCGGACGACGTGCGGGTCGTGCTCGGCGACGGCATCGTGCCCGTGGACGGCGTCTCTTTCAACGTCGAATCCGGCGGCTGGCTCGGGGTGATCGGACCGAACGGCGCGGGCAAGTCCACGCTGCTCAAGGCACTGGCCGGGCTGCTGCCGTATCAGGGGACGGTGACGTTGGATCCGGCGCCGGACGGGCCGAAGCGACGTGACCTGGCCCGGGTGCTCGCATACGTGGCGCAGCAGCCGAACCTGCCGCCGGACGTCTCAGTGCGCGAATACGTGCTGCTCGGACGGACGCCGTACCTCGGCTACCTGGGCAATCCCGGCCGACACGACCGGGAGATCGCGGACGGCGCGCTGGCCCGCCTCGAACTCGAGCCCCTGGCCCGGCGGCGGCTCGGCACACTGTCCGGCGGTGAACGGCAGCGGGTGGCGCTGGCCCGGGCGCTGGCCCAGCAGCCGCGGATCCTGCTGCTCGACGAGCCCACGTCCGCCCTCGACCTCGGGCACCAGCAGCAGGTGCTGGAGCTGGTCGACCGGCTGCGGCTGGACGACGGGATGACCGTGGTCAGCACGCTGCACGACCTGACCGCGGCCGCCCAGTACGCCGACCGGCTCGTGCTGCTGGACCGCGGACGGGTCGCTTCGGCCGGAAATCCCGCCGAAGTGCTCAGCGTGTCGCGGGTGCGGGAGGTTTACCGGGCCCTAGTATCTGTGACCACTGATATGCGCGGCAGGCCGGTGCTCAGCCCGGTCCGGCCGCCCGAAGGCCTGCGCCCATGCCGACGCGATGTCGACTCTGCGTGACGATTCCGCGGCGCTGAATTCGTGATCAACCTGGGCAAGCGGGTCAGGGGGTGAACACGAGCCGTAAGGACGGTGATTCCCAGCGAGAACTTTCCGCGAAGGGGTCGCCAATCTCGTTGAAGACATGAATAATCCTCTTCGAGACTCTGACGTCCCCCCGTGCGAAGGAGTCTCTCCCGAGGTACGCGGTGCCCTTCCCCCCGTGGGGCCCACGTACCGCTGCGGCGCCAAATCCGTCCCCCCGTGCGGATTCGCGCCGCCGGCGCCGGAACCGCCCCCCGCCGTCCGCGCGGTCCTCGGACCCGGACGGCGGAACCTTCGGCGCCCCTTGCGGAGAGTCCTCGACAACTCTCCGCCGCGAGGCCTGTCGTCCCCCCGTGCGGCAGGCCTCGCTCCCATTTCCCGGCCTGGGTCGGCCGATTCCACCGGTTCAACCGGTTCCGCCGGTTCAGGAGCAAGCTCACACCCCTTAGCGTCGCAGTGACGATAAAGGGCCCCTATGATGGGGGCATGGCGCAACTGAGAATCGCACTGGCCCAGATCAACCCGACCGTGGGCGATCTGGCGGGGAACTCGGCGTTGGTGCTCGAGGCGGCCCGCGAGGCGTCGGCGGCGGGAGCGAACCTGCTCGCGGCGCCGGAGCAGGCGCTGACCGGCTACCCGATCGAGGACCTGGCATTGCGCAACTCCTTCGTGCGGGCCTCGCAGGAGGCGCTCGCGGAGCTCGGCCGACGACTCGCCGACGAGGGCCTGGGCGAACTCGTGGTCGTGGTCGGCTACCTCGATGAGACCACCTGGGTACCGCGCGCGGGCTTCCCGGCCGGATCCCCGCAGAACGCGGCGGCCGTACTGCACCGGGGCAACGTGCTGATCCACTCGGCCAAACACCACCTGCCCAACTACGGGGTCTTCGACGAGTACCGCTATTTCGTGCCGGGCAACGAACTGCCCGTCGTGCGAGTCGGAAGCGTGGATGTGGCCATCGCGATTTGCGAAGACCTGTGGCAGGACCGCGGAACGCCCACGGCCGCCGCGGAGTCCGGCGCCGGACTACTGCTGTCGATCAACGCCTCTCCGTACGAGCTGGCTAAGGACGACGAGCGCTACGAACTGATGCGCGGCCGAGCGATCGAGACCGGCTGCACGGTCGTCTACGTCAACCAGGTCGGCGGCCAGGACGAGCTCGTGTTCGACGGCGACTCGCTGGTCGTCGCGGCGGACGGCAGCCTGATCGCGCGCGCCGGGAAGTTCGTCGAGCAACTGTTCCTGGTGGACCTCGACCTGCCCGAATCAGACCTGCCGGTCGAAGACACGATGGCGTCCAACGGCATGACGATCCGCCGCGTCGTGGCCAGTGCCGAACCGCTGCCCACTCCCCCGGCCCCGCGCATCGAGCCGGTCATCGTGGAGCAGCCGAGCGAGCTCGAGGAGATCTACCGCGCACTCGTCCTCGGCCTGAAGGACTACGTGCGCAAGAACGGCTTCCGCACGGTGCTGTTCGGCCTGTCCGGCGGCATCGACTCGGCACTCGTCGCGTCCATCGCCGTGGACGCGGTCGGCCCCGAGAACACGTACGCCGTCTCGATGCCCAGCGCGTACTCCTCCGAGCACTCGAAGAGCGACGCGGCGGACATGGCGCAGCGCACGGGGCTGCACTTCGAAACCGTCCCCGCGGCGCCGATGGTCGACGCGTACCTCAAGACGATCGCCGACAGCGGCACCGCGATCACCGGCGTGGCCGACGAGAACCTGCAGGCGCGCGTCCGCGGCACGATCCTGATGGCGCTGTCGAACCAGCGCGGCCACCTCGTGCTGGCGACGGGCAACAAGAGCGAACTGTCGGTCGGCTACGCGACCCTGTACGACGCGGGATCCATCGGCGGCTTCTCACCGATCAAGGACGTGCCGAAGACACTCGTCTGGGAACTGGCACGCTGGCGCAACGCGGCCGCCGCACAACGCGGCGAGACGCCGCCGATCCCGGAGAACTCGATCGAGAAGGAACCGAGCGCGGAACTGCGCCCGGACCAGAAGGACTCCGACTCGCTGCCCGACTACGCGCTGCTGGACGGAATCCTGGACATGTACGTCAAGGGCGACAAGGGAATCGAGGAGATCGTCGCGGCCGACTACGACCCCGCCCTCGTCGAGCGGATCATCCGCCTGACCGACCAGGCCGAGTACAAGCGCCGCCAGTACCCGCCGGGCACCAAGATCTCGCCGAAGGCCTTCGGCCGCGACCGACGCCTGCCCATCACCAATCGGTACAAGCAGAAGGCGTGAGCCGCAACGCTAGTGGCATGAGGCATATGACATGTGGCATGAGCCGCAACGCTCGTGGCCTGAGATGAGGCACCGGGCCGGACCCGCCCGCCGGCCCCGGTTGAAAGACTCTCGCTAGCTGACTTCGTCCGTCGGCTCGTCCCGCTTGAGCCAGCGCTCCGCGACGATCGTGGACACCACGCCCCGCTCCCAGCACAGCATGCAGCCGTGCAGCACGATGGAGTTGGGCCGGGGTACCTTTCCCGTGCCGAGGCAGGCCGGGCAGTCGACGATGTATCTACCTCTGCTGTGACGGTTGTGCGGCATGCTCGGGACTCCTTCCCTCCGTCCTTCGCCGTGCGTCGCTCACCGGGATGAAGCCTCCGGGTCGCGAGGGGTTCAGCCTCCCTACACGGCCGTGTTCTGGTAGCTTCAGCGGAGAGCTTGATGGCACCTGCTTTTGGCAATTGCCATCGACAAGTTCACTGGGCATGTACCCCGCGCGGACGCGCGGATATCATGCCGAGAGCACACCCTGTGTAACAATCCTGATGATCTTGCGCGGGAGGTGGCAGGTGCCGGAGTTCACGAGCCCCATGCTGCGCCGCTGGGAACTGGGCAACGCGCTGCGACGCATCCGGGACACGCGCGGAATGACCATCGCGGACGTGACCATCGCGATGAAGGAGCGCTACGGCTCAAGCTTCTCGACCACGAAGCTGAGTCGGATAGAGACGGCCAAGCGCGGCGTGATCCCACGCGACGTGCACGACCTCTGCATCATCTACGGCGTCCCGGACGACGAGCGCGAGCACCTGGTCGAACTGGCGAAGCTGGCGCGGGAGCCGGAAGACTTCCAGACAGACGACGACTCTCGCGGCTACCTGTGGTACATCGCGCTCGAGCGGATCGCCACCCGGCTACGGGAGTACCACTGCGTGTTCCTACCGGGCTTGCTGCAGACCGCCGAGTACGCTATGGCCGTTGAGAACGTGGCATTCCTGAACCCAGAGTACTATTACACCGACCTGTCGATGGAGGATCTCCCCGACACGGCGGAGGGAAGATCAGCACTCAGACTCGAGCGCCAAAAGCTGCTTGATCGGAATGATCCCCTCGAGCTGCACACCGTGATCGACGAGGGCGCGCTGCACAGACGTTTCCCGCAGCAACCCGAGGTGATGGAGCGACAGCTGCGTCACCTGATCGAGGTGTCCAAGCGACCGAACATTCATATCCAGGTGATCCCGTTCGGCGTCGGTCTCTATCCGGGAGCAGAGATCTCGCATTGGTCGATTCTGGACTTCCCCCCCGGTGATCATTTTCCGACCCGAACCGTCTACCTGGAAGCCATGATGGGGCCGCGAACCGTCGATCACGAAGCCGACGTCGCACGCATCGACGGCGCGTTCACGACGCTGGCCAGCCACATCGCGCTGGATGCGGAGGACTCGCGTTCGTTGATCGAGCGGATTCTCAACGATACCCGTATCTAGACACGTAGACTGGAATTCCATTCATGACGAACACCCACATCCCGCTCGCCTGGCGCAAAGCCGCCTCCTGCACGAGCGGGGCCTCCTGTGTGGAGATCGCAGATCTTCCGGACGGCGGCGCGGCGATGCGCGACAGCAAGTGCTCCGACAGCCCGGAGTTGCACTTCAGCGCGAGCGAGTGGGCAGGGTTCATCACCGCCGTGCGGGCGGGAGAGTTCGACTCGGATTCACGTAACTAAAAGCCCGTTCGCCTTGACGCGGTTCCATGCGTGACCTATTCAAGAATTACAGGCCTGCTCGGATTTCCGAGAGTTAACGAGAGGAGTGCCTGTGAGTGACGCTAATGGGACTCAGCGTGAATGGCGAAAGAGCACGTACTGCTCGGCGAGTAGTACCTGCGTCGAAGTCGCCGCGCTGCCTGAGGGCGGCGCGGCGATTCGCGATGGGAAGGATCCGCAGGGGGCTGAACTGCGGTTCGACGCGGCCGAATGGGCGGCGTTCGTGGCGGCGGTGAAGGCGGGCGAGTTCGATCCGTCTCCAGCGGAGCGCCGGTAGTACTAGCTGACCACCCGTCAGCGCTTGCGGACGGTTCGGCGGCGGCGGGTGGGGCGGCCTGGGGGGCGGGTGCGGGCTCGGGTGGGGTGGATGGGGCGTAGGGCGCTCATGGGGCCGCCTCCGTGCCGGTGCCGCCGATACCGGTCGCGCTGGCGGCGCCACGTAGGAGGTCGTCTACCAGGCCTACGCAGTAGTCTTCCGTCACTTCGAAGGCGGGGAAGAGTTTGCAGACGAAGACCATGGTGGACGTGAGCATGATCGTGGCGCGCTCTACGTCTAGGTCGGGGCGCAGTTCGCCGTTTGTGATGCCTTGGCGGAGGGTTTCGCGGTATTGCTCGCGCCTCGGCTCTATGACGGTTTCCTGGTAGCGGTGCATCAGTTGGGGGTTGCTCGCGAGCGTCTGGAGCAGCACCGCGAAGGCTGTGCCCTCGTGGGTCTCGATGATGTTCGAGCGCATCTGCTTGAGTAGGTCGATCAGCTGTTCGCGCACGGTGTCGCCTGCCGGGGCGGTGCGGGGGGTGCTGTGGAAGGTGCGTTGCAGGGTGGCGATCACTAGGGCCTCTTTGTTGGCCCACCTGCGGTAGATCGCGGCCTTGCCCACACCTGCCTTGGCGGCGATGGTCTCCATGGACAGCAGGTCGTAGTTGACGTTCTGGCTGAGCAGCGCGATCACGGCGTCGAGGATGGCGTCCTCGACCTGCTCGCTGCGGGGGCGGCCGGGGCGGCGGGGGGTGGTGCCGCCCGCGGGGGCCGTCGTCGTGGTGCCGGCGGTCATCTGGCTCAGGCCGCCACGCTCTCGGCCTGGGTCGCGGCGTCGACCGGGCCGGTGGGCTGGGCGACCTTCTTCGGCAGCCAGAGGGCGACGACGATCGCGGCGAAGACCATGATGGCCGAGCCGGTCAGGGTGGTGACGTGCATGGCGTGGATGAACGAGGAGTCGGCGGGCTGCAGCAGGCCGGCGGCGCGGGTGTTGCCCTGCGAGACCGCGATGCCGACGGCCTGCTGGGTCGCCTCGATCGAGCCGCTGACGTAGTGCGACTGGGCGGCCGTCAGGTGCGAGTTCGGGACCGCGTCGACCAGGGGCTGCATCCGGCTGCGGTAGGCCGTGGTCAGGATGGTGCCGAGGACCGCGACACCGAGAGCGCCGCCGAGTTGGCGGACGGTGTTGTTGACCGAGGAACCGACACCCGCGATCTGCCTCGGCAGCGCCGCCATGACGGTCGTGGTCGCCGGGGGCATCACGTTCGCCATCGCCGCGCCCTGGAAGAACGCGATGAGCAGGTAGATCCACATCTGCGAGCTCTGCGTCACGAACTGGTAGCAGGCCATGGCGACGGCGATGGCGAGCAGTCCGCTGACGGCGACCGTGCGCGGGCCGAAGCGCTTGACCATGTTCGACGACAGCGGCGCGAAGATCACCATCGCGGCGGCGAACGGCAGCATGAAGACGCCGGACATCAGGGGCGAGTAGCCGCGTACGGACTGCAGGTAGAACGAGAAGAAGAACATCCCGCCCATCATCGCGAAGAAGGTCAGCGCGACCGAGATCACGGCGGCGGAGAACATCCGGTTGGCGAACAGCCGCACGTCCAGCGCGGGATGGTCGGTGTGCAGCTCCCAGAACACGAAGCCGATCAGCAGCAGCAGGCCGCCCGCGATCGAGCCCCACACGCTCACGGCGCTCCAGTCGCCGGTGTCGCCCGCGTGGATGATGCCGTAGACGAAGACCACCAGGCCGGCCATCTCCAGCAGCACGCCGACCGGGTCCAGGCTGCCGGGCTTCGGGTTCTTGCTCTCGGGCAGCAGGATCAGCATCACGACGAAGGCGATCAGCGTGATCGGCACGTTGATCAGGAAGACCGAGCCCCACCAGAAGCTGTTGAGCAGCGCGCCGCCGACGATCGGGCCGATGGCGATGGCCAGGCCCACGGAGCCGGACCAGATGCCGATCGCCTTGGGCTGCTCGTGCCGCGGGAAGACGTTGGCGATGATCGCGAGCGTGGACGGCATGATCGCGGCGCCGGAGAAGCCCATCGCGGCGCGCGCGGCGATCAGTTCGCTCGGGCTCTGCGCGTACGCGGTGAGCAGCGAGGACAGGCCGAAGAGCACCATGCCGAGCATCAGGATCCGCTTGCGGCCGAGCCGGTCGGCGAGCAGGCCCCAGGTGAACAGCAGCCCGGCGAAGATGAGCGTGTAGGAGTTGATCGCCCATTCCAGGTCCGACTGGCTGGCGCCGAGACCCTTGGGCTTCGGCTCGGACATGGTCTTCAGGGCCACGTTCAGGACGGTGTTGTCCAGCACGACCACGAGCAGCGAGAAGACCAGTCCGCACAGGATGACCCAGCGGCGCGGATGACCGGTGTGCTCCTGGTGCTCGGCGGCGCGGGCGGCGGCGTCTTCACTCACGGCGGTTCCCTCTCCCCGGGTGCCACGGCGCCGGACTTACGATCCGGGACCGTTCCGTTTCTGCGGCGAGCGTACTCCGGGCAATTCCGATACACAACCGTTCCGTATCGTAAAGAAACCTGGGAGAACGGCGACGCCGCGGTCCCGGGGATTCGGGACCGCGGCGTCGGAGGTGATGGAAGGTCAGGCGGCCAGCGGGACGGCGCGCAGGCGGGCGGCCAGGGAGCGGGCCACGTCGCCGGCCGCGCGGGGGTCGGCGGCCTGGGTGAGGGCGCGGACGACGACGATGCGGCGGGCGCCCGCGTCCAGCACCTCGTCGAGGTTGCCCTCGTCGATGCCGCCGATCGCGAACCACGGGGGCACGTCGTCGGCGCCGGGAGGGGCCACCCGCGCGGCGTGCCGGACCAGGCCCAAACCCGGCGCGGGGCGGCCCGGCTTGGTCGGGGTGGGCCAGCACGGGCCGACGGCGAAGTAGCCGGTCTCCGGATCGGCCGCGGCCGCCTCGACCTCCGCCTCTGCGTGCGTGGAGCGGCCGATCAGCGTGTCCGGGCCGACGATGCGGCGGGCGATCGCGGGCGGCAGGTCGTCCTGGCCGAGGTGCACGATGGGCGCCCCCGAGCCGTGGGCCACGTCGGCGCGGTCGTTGACGGCGAAGAGCTTGCCGTGCCGTTCGCAGGCGGCGGCGAACACCGCGAGCAGGTCGAGTTCGCGCGAGGCCTCGAGTCCCTTGTGCCGCAACTGGACCACGTCCACGCCGCCGGCCAGCACCGCGTCGAGGAAGGCGGGCAGGTCGCCGCGGTCGAGCCGTCCGTCGGTGCAGAGATACAGCCGCGCATCGGATATGCGGGCGGGTGCGTCGGCCACCGTCAGAAGCCCAGCGCCTGCGCCCGGCGGCGCACCTCGGTGCCGCGGTTCTCGTGCAGCGCCTGGACCGGTGTGCCGGGAAGCGTCTCGTCGGAGGTGAACATCCAGCGCAGCGCCTCTTCGTCCGTGTACTTATTGTCGGCCAGAAGAGTGAGAGTGCCGGGCAGCCCCTTGAGCACCTGGCCACCGGAGACGAACGCGGCGGGCACCGACAGGACGTTGCGCTCGCCGCGCCGGACGGCCACCACCTGGCGGTCCTTGACGAGCTGGCGCGCCTTCGTGATGGGCAGGTTCATGCGCTCGGCCAGGTCGGGCAGGGTGAGCCAGTCGGTGATCAGCGCGTCGAGGTCAGTGTCAGGGGTAGTCACTCCTCTACTGTGCCATGTCGCGGCCCGCCCGACCCGCGCATGCGACCGGATCAGGACAGCTCGGGAACCGCCAATCGTGTCCGTTCGTTTACCACACTCTCAGTCTTAGGCCGTAGGGTGTGCGGCTATGACGGATAACACCACGACCACGGGCGGGTCGGATGCCGAGTCGGAGACCGAGTTCGTCTCCGTCGGCTCCGCACAGGAAGAGGAAGCTGCTCTGCCCGAGGAGCTCATCGAGATCGACGACGACGGAGCCGACGACGAGGACGACGTCCCCGGCACGGGCACGGTCAGCGGCGGTTTCGGCTTCGCCGGCCTGGCCCTGGCCATCGTCTCGCTGACCACCAACTGGACCAGCGGCATCGCGGTCTCGCACTCGCAGTACGTCGAGCAGGTGCACGAGACCAGTTCGGCCTCCGCGCAGGTCGCCCTGAACATGTACGAGAACGGCTGGCACACGCAGGCCTGGTGGGCGCTCGCGTTCGCGCTCGGCGGCGTGCTGTTCGGCGCCGGCGCGCTGCTCTCGCCGAACATCCTGCTGAGCGGCCGCACCCCGGGCTGGGCGAAGGCGGGCGCGACGGCCGCCCTCATCGTCGGCCTGATCGCGGCGCTGCTGGCGATCCTGACCCTGACCGGCGTCATCGGCGGGCACATCGTCGCCCCGGCGACCACCGGCTGACCGGTCGCCCTCACCCACATTCAGCCCCAGCCGGGACCGCGTGGCGGTCCCGGCTAAGCTGTTTTCTGAAAGAACCACATCTCCATAACCACCACACGGGAGCCTCCACGACGCGGGGGCTGAGAGGGAGACGGCCCGGTCTCCGACCGTTCGAACCTGGCCGTGCGCCGCCCCCTCGGGCCGTGCCGGTGGAGGGAGCGGGCAGTGTCACCTGTCTGGAAGGACCAGGAGCGCGGACGCGGCGGGGACTGCGTCGTGCTCGGCGGCGGGCTCATCGGCCTCGCCGTCGCCTGGCGCGCGGCGCTCGGCGGACTCACCGTTCATCTCGCCGATCCGGAACCCGGTGTCGGCGCTTCGACGGCCGCGGCCGGGATGCTCGCGCCGGTCACGGAGGCGCACTACGGCGAGGAACGGCTGCTGGAGCTGAATCTGCGCTCCGCACGCGGTTATCCGGCGTTCACGGCCGAGTTGGAGGACGCGTCGGGCCTGCCGACCGGCTACGACGCGCGCGGGACGCTGGCCGTGGCCTTCGACCGCGACGACCGGGCCGTGCTCGCGGAAACCGCCGCGTACCACCGGAAACTCGATCTCGACTCGACGCCGCTGACCGGCCGCGAGGCGCGTGCGCTGGAGCCGATGCTCGCGCCGGGCGTGCAGGCGGCGCTGCTGGTCGAGCGCGATCACCAGGTGGACAACCGGCTTCTGCACCGGGCGCTGCTGGAGGCCGCGACCCGGGCCGGAGTGCGGATTCACCGGTCCCGTGCCGCGCTCGTCGTCGAGTCGGGGCGAGCACGCGGCGTACGTCTGGAGTCCGGCGAGACGCTGACGGCGGATCACGTCGTGCTCACCGCCGGCTGCTGGTCCTCCGAGATACCGGGCTTGCCTCCCGACGTACTCCCCCGCGTCCGCCCGGTCCGCGGCCAGATCCTGCGTCTCGCCATGGGCACGCCGCCGCTGGTCACGCGCACGATCCGGGCGATGGTGCGCGGCCGCTACGTCTACCTCGTCCCCCGCGCGCACGGTGAACTGGTCATCGGCGCCACGACGGACGAACTCGGCTTCGACACCTCCGTCACCTCGGGCGGCGTCTACGAACTCTTACGTGATGCGCACGAGGTCGTTCCCGGCATCACCGAACTCCCGCTCGTCGAGTCGCGCACGGGGCTGCGGCCCGGTTCGCCGGACAACGCGCCGCTGCTCGGCGAGACCGCCCTGCCCGGCCTGATCGCCGCGACCGGCCACTACCGCAACGGCGTGCTGCTGACGCCGATCACCGCCGACGCGATCACCGCCCTGCTGATCGACGGCGCACTGCCCGAGTACGCGGCGCCCTTCAGCCCTCAGCGCTTCGGAGGCCTCTCATGAACGTGACCATCAACGGCGAGACCCGGAGCGTGTCGGCCGGGCAGTCGCTCGCCGACCTCATCGCCGCGCACACGACCGCCCGCTCCGGAGTCGCCGTCGCGGTGAACGGCGAGGTCGTGCCGAAGACGACGTGGCCCGACCACGTGCTCGAGGACGGCGCCACGATCGAGATCCTGACCGCAGTCCAGGGAGGCTGAGCACGATGACCGATTCATTCAAGATCGGCGACCGGTCCTACGATTCGCGCCTGATCATGGGCACGGGAGGCGCGCCGAGCCTGGAGATCCTGCGCGAGGCGCTGATCAACTCCGGGACGCAGCTGACGACCGTGGCCATGCGCCGGGTCGCCGCCGGAACGCGCGGCTCGATCCTGGATCTGCTGGCCGAGCTCAAGATCGACGTCCTGCCGAACACCGCGGGCTGCCTGACCGCGGGCGACGCGGTTCTCACGGCCCGGCTGGCCCGCGAGGCGCTCGGCACGTCGTGGGTCAAGCTCGAGGTCATCGCGGACGAGCACACGCTGCTGCCGGACCCGATCGAGCTGGTCGACGCGGCCCGGACGCTGGTCGACGACGGCTTCACGGTCCTGCCGTACACGAACGACGACCCGGTCCTGGCGCGCAAGCTGGAGGACGTCGGCTGCGCGGCCGTGATGCCGCTGGGCGCGCCGATCGGCTCCGGCCTCGGCGTCCGCAACCCGCACAACATCGAGCTCATGGTGGCCGCCGCGGGCGTGCCGGTGATCCTGGACGCGGGGATCGGCTCGGCCTCGGACGCCGCGCTGGCCATGGAACTGGGCTGCTCGGGTGTACTTCTCGCCTCGGCCGTCACCCGATCGCAGCAACCGGGGCTGATGGCGGCGGCGATGCGCGACGCGGTGGCCGCCGGATACGCCTGTCGCGCGGCCGGCCGCATCCCGGTTCGCCGTTTCGCGCTCGCATCGAGCCCTTCCCGTGACGAATCGCCTGCGTTTTAACCGTTTTGGGACGCGACGCGTACAGATTAGTGTCCCCTGTTACGCCTACACTCGGAGACCGTGAGCACCGCGACCGTCAACCTGCCGCCCGAGGACCTCAAGCCCGGGCAGATCGTCGACGGCCGGTACCGGGTCGAGGCGCGCCTCGCGCACGGCGGCATGGCCACGGTCTACCGGGCGTTCGACGAGCGGCTCGACCGCGCCGTCGCGCTGAAGGTGATAGAGGCCGGACTGGCCCGCCGCCCCGAGTACGTCGCCCGGTTCATCCGCGAGGCGAAGTCCTGCGCGAAGCTCAGCCACCCGAACATCGTCGCCGTCTACGACCAGTCGGCGATACGGCAGGCGCCCGCGGGCTACGGCGCGGCGAACCAGGGCACGCTCGCATACCTGGCGATGGAGTACGTGCCGGGCAGCACGCTGCGGCAGGCGCTCGGGCGGCGCGGCCGGCTGACCCCGCGTCAGGCGCTGCAGGTGCTTGACGCGATGTTGGCCGGGCTCGGCGCGGCGCACCGGGCCGGGATCGTGCACCGGGACGTCAAGCCGGAGAACGTGCTGATCAACGACTCGGTGCTGGCCCAGTCGCACTCGTACGCGGCGGCACTGAAGGTGACCGACTTCGGCCTGGCCCGCTCGGTGGCCGGGAGCGCGGAGGGCACGCTCGGCGGCAGCCTGCCAGGCGGCGGATTGATAGGGACCGCCTCGTACCTGGCGCCGGAGCTGGTCCGCTTCGGCACCTGCGACCAGCGCTCCGACGTGTACTCGGCCGGGATCGTGCTGTTCGAGCTGCTGACCGGGCGCAAGCCGTTCGTCGCGGCCACGCCGGTCCAGGTGGCGCAGATGCACGCGACCAACCGCGTCCCCGCGCCGTCCTCGCTGCTGCCCGGCCTCGACCCGGCGATCGACGCCCTGGTGGCCCGCGCCACGGCCCGCGAACCCGACCAGCGGCCCGCGGACGCCAACGGCATGCGCACGGAGCTGCGCGCGGCCTACGCGAACCTTCCTGACGCCGCGTTGGACTTCGGCGGCCCGACCGCGGCCCCCGAGGCGACCCAGCAGCTGCGCAAGGACGCCGCGGCCGCGACCCCGACGCGGGTGGACGTCTCGCCGACCCGAGTGGACCTCGCCACGGGCCCGAAGAGCCCGCTGCCGCCGATCGCCCCGCGGCGCAAGCCGGACGAGCCGTACCGGGTCGCGGACGCCGACGGACGGCGGCGCAGCTACCGCGGACTGGTCATCTTCCTGGTGATAGTGGTGCTCGCGGCCGTCGTCGGCTTCGGCGCCTGGCTCTGGGGCAGCACGCACTACCAGTCGATGCCCGACCTGACCGGCCTGGCGCAGAACCAGGCCGAGAAGGCGCTCACGAGCGACGGCCTGAAGTACACGGTGAAGCAGGCCTCGAGCACCAGCGTCGAGTCCGGCGACGTGATCTCCACCGATCCCGGCTCCGGGCGCCCGGTCTCGGACGGCAGCACCGTGACGCTCACCGTCTCCAGCGGTCCCGGCCAGGTGACCGTGCCGAACGTGACCGGCGCCTCCGAGTCGGACGCGACGAACCAGCTGAAGACGGCGGGCTTCGCGGTGGCCGTCGCGTCCGGGACGCAGTACTCGACCAGCGTGGCCGCCGGGAACGTGGTCTCCTACTCCCCCAGCGGCACGCAGACGCAGGGCACGACGATCACCCTGACGCTGTCGGCGGGGGCCGGGCAGAGCACCGTGCCGGACGTGACCGGCAAGAACATCACCGACGCCACGAACGAGCTGAAGAAGGACGGCTTCAACGTCGTCACGCACCACGTCACGCTGGTGTTCGACACGGTCGTGAACCAGAGCCCGGGCGGCGGCCAGTCCACCACGCCGGGCGGCACGGTCACCCTCTACTACTGAGCGGCGCCCCGGACGTCGGTGAGCACGGATATCCCGGTGCTGATCCAGGTGCCGGGGTTGTTGACCGGGGTGCCCTTGCGGTAGCCGCCGAAGATCAGCCCGAGCAGGATGATGATCAGGATCAGCCAGAAGAAGGCCCACAGCGCGTTGAACGACCGGCGCCGTGGCCGCTCGTCCTCTCGACGCCGCCGCACTCGGGGGATTCTCATGCCTGGCAAGGTTAGGCGCTCCTTCTGACGGTGGATACTCATAGCACTGATGGAAGAGATTAGGACCAAGGGGTGGTCGTGGTGGTGGCGGTAGTGTCTCGGTGGCGCAAACGAATAGTGATCGGCGCCGTGTCGCTGGTCGTGGTGGTGGGCCTCGCCCTGGTGGGTTCCGCCATCCACCTTCTACCCCAACTGCGCAATCCATTCTCGGAGCAGACGACGGAGCGCTCCGGGCCCGTGCTGCTGCAGTCGATCGTGCAGCTGTCCAAGTACGAGGCGGCCGAGGGCAACTTCCAGGTCGTCGTCGACATCTCCTCCGGCGGCTCGCTGCTGCCGAGCTTCCTGGAGGGCAGCGACACGCTGTTCATCGGCGTCGGCACGGACAACGCGTACGTCGACTTCTCGAAGCTCAAGGGCAACGCGGTGCAGGTCTCTGCGGACCGGCTCACGGCGACGATCACGCTGCCGCCGGCGAAGCTCGACCCGGCGGTGCTCAACGTGCAGCAGTCCTACGTCTTCGCGCAGCAGCAGGGTCTGTTCACCCGGGTGAACAGCTTTCTGAGCGGCAACCCGAACTCGCAGCAGGCGGTCTACGAGCTGGCGCAGAAGCAGATCGAGGGCGCGGCGGCGAAGAGCGCGCTCATCACGGACGCCGAGCGCAACACGCGCACGATGCTGACGAGCCTGCTGCAGTCCCTGGGATTCAAGAACATCACGATCAAGTACACGTCCTGACGCCCCCGCGCCGGACGGCCGGTCAGTCCTCCTGGTAGGAGTAGCGCTGCTCCTGCCAGGGGTCGCCGGTGTTGTGGTACCCGCGCTCCTCCCAGAAGCCGCGCCGGTCCGCGCTCAGGTACTCGACCGCGCGCACCCACTTCGGCCCCTTCCAGGCGTACAGGTGCGGCACGACCAGGCGCAGCGGGAAGCCGTGGTCCGGCGTGAGCTCGACGCCGCCGCGGTGCGTGGCGAAGATCGTCGCGTCGGCGCGCAGGTCCTCGATCCGCAGGTTGGCGGAGTAGCCGTACTCGGCCCAGATCATCGCGTGCGTGGCGTCCGGGGCGGGCGGGGCGAGGTCGAGGACGGTGCGCGCGAGCACCCCGCTCCAGGTGTTGCCCACGAGGCTGAACTTGGTCACGCAGTGCATGTCCGCGAGCACCTCGGCCGTGGGCAGCGTGTGAAACTCCCCGTAGTCCCAACTGTGCTTCGCCCCGTCGGCGGTGGCGCCGTAGACCTGCAGGTCCCAGCGCTCCGGCTTGAACCGGGGCACCGGACCGTAGTGCAGCACCGGCCACTGGGTCTGCGCGCGCTGCCCGGGCGGCAGCGGCGCCGCGTCGTCCCCCGACCGGGATTCGTCCGAACCCGTCATGGCCTCTATCGTCCCAGACCCGGAGGTGTGCTTCCGACCACAACCGCGGCACATGCACTTGCGCGTCCCGGAACGTCCGGGTTAGCTTAGGTTTACCTAACCATGCCGTGGTGTCCCGAGGAGCTTCGCCCATGTACGCCTGTGTCTGCTTCAGCATCACCGAGGAGGAGATACAGGACGAGATCTCGGCGGGTGCGCGCACGGAGGAGGAGCTCGGCGAGCGCTGCGGCGCCGGGACCAGCTGCGGGACCTGCGTGGAGCGGCTCGGCTGCCTGATCGAGGAGGCCCGGCTGCGGCCCTGCGTGGAGCAGACCCTGAAGGCCTGCCCGGCCGTGTGCGACGCGGCGGCCCGGGTGGAGGACGTGCTCGCCGCCTGACGCGAAGGCGGCGTTTTCTGCGCGACGCGGTGATTTCGGCCCGCGTCTGCCTCGGTTTCCCCCTGCGCGCGTGAAAGACTACCTGCCGTCATCCACCCATCACGGCACGGAAGGGATCAGTCGATGCAGGGCCACAAGGACGTCATCGCGATCCTCAATGAGCAGCTGACGGCCGAACTGACGGCCATCAACCAGTACTGGTTGCACTACAAGCTGCAGGAGAACAACGGCTGGGTGAAGCTCGCCAAGCACACCCGGCACGAGTCGATCGAGGAGATGCAGCACGCCGACAAGCTGGCCGAGCGCATCATCTTCCTCGACGGCCTGCCGAACTTCCAGAAGCTCAGCCCGCTGCGGATCGGGCAGACGGTCACCGAGATGTTCGAGTGCGACATGAAGGTCGAACTCGAGGCGGTGGAGCGGCTGCGGCGCGGGATCAAGCTGATGCGCGACAAGGACGACGTGACCTCCGCGAACATCTTCGAGGACATCCTCGCGGACGAGGAGGAGCACATCGACTACCTCGAGACGCAGCTGGATCTGGTCAAGAAGCTGGGCGAGCCGCTCTACCTGGCGCAGTTGGTGCAGCAGCCCGAGCACGACGGCTGAGGCACCGCTCCTCGGGTCGCGGCCGCCACGGCGGTCGCGACCCGCTGCTTCTCCGGGCCCGGTCCGCTCAGTCCCGCCCGCGCTCGTGCGCCTCGGGCGGCAGGAACGTCGTCAGCCCGCGCACCAGGATGTCGAGGCCGAGCTCGAAGCGGTCGAAGTGCGACTCGTCCCCCTCGCCCTTCTCGCCGACCATGACCCGGGCGAGCGCCGTCAGGTTCGGGAACTGCTCGGCGGGCAGCGACTCCAGGTAGTCGCCGACCTCGCCCATCGCCTCGGCGACCTCGGCCTCGGTGGCCTCGGGATAGCGCTCCCGCCACATGTAGTCCTCGATCGCCGAGCCCACCATGTACTGGCCGATCAGGTCACCCGCGTACGCCGCGACGTGGTCCGGCATCCCGTGCGCGCGCAGCAGCTTGAGCATGTTCTCGATGTTGCGCAGACCGTTGGGGCCGAACGGGATCCGGCCCAGCATGACCTTCGCGATGTCCCGGTGCGAGACCAGCACCTGATAGCCGGCGCGGATCATGTTCTTGAGCTGTTCCTGCCACGCGACCACGTCGCCGGAGATCTCCTGGACGTGCACCGCGCTCTCGGCCATGATCTCGTCCACGATCAGGTCCATCAGCTCGTCCTTGTTCGCCACGTAGGCGTACAGCGAGGCGGCGCCGGTGCCGAACTCCTGGGCGACGCGGCGCATCGAGACGGCGTCGTAGCCCTCCTCGTCGATGACCCGGATCGCGGTGGCCACGATGGCGTCCCGGTTGAGGGCGGGCTTGTCGGCGCGGGTCCGGCGCGGTCCGGCGTCCGGCGCCCAGGGCGGCGGCGGGATCACGCCCGCGCGGGTCGCCGAGACCCGGGACGCCGCCGCGCGCAGGTCCCCCGCCTGCCTCGCCGCGTTCCCGGCCGCCCCCGGCCGCTCGTTCGCCATCCGTCTCCTCCTTCTGGCCTCCGGCCTGCGGGGACCACCGTACCGCCGCACGAACAGCGTACGCAATACGAACACCGTTCTTGACGCGAACGCCGTTCGAGCGTAGAACGGTGTTCGTAGCAAACAAACACTGTTCGTCCCCAGGGAGGGAAACGATGAGCACCACCACCGACCGCGAGCCGCCCGATACCGGCGCACCCGAGAGCGCCGCGACGGCGAAGGCCCCGAAGAACTCGCGGCTGCAGACCGCCGTGCTGCTGACCGTGCTCGGCGCCGACGTCATGGACCTGCTCGACTCGACGATCGTCAACGTCGGCGCCCCGTCGATCGCCCGCGAACTGCACGCCACCACGACCCAGCTGCAGTGGATCATCGCCGGCTACACGCTGGCGATGGCCGTCGCGCTGATCACCGGCGGACGGCTCGGCGACCTCTTCGGACGGCGCCGGATGTTCCTCGGCGGCATCGGCGCGTTCACCCTGCTGTCCGGGCTCGCCAGCGTCTCCGTCGACCCGCAGATGCTGGTCACCGCGCGCTTCCTGCAGGGCCTCGCCGCCGCGCTGATGCTGCCGCAGGGGCTGGCCATCATCCGCTCGGTCTTCCCGGCCGACCGGGCCGGCGCCGCGATGAGCATCTTCGGCCCCGTGATGGGCGTCGCCGCGACCGTCGGCCCGATCCTCGGCGGCGCGCTCGTGCAGGCGAACCTCTTCGGCACCGAGTGGCGCTCGATCTTCTGGGTCAACGTCCCAGTCGGCATCGTCGCCTTCATCCTCGCCATGCGCGTCGTACCCAAGGACAAGCCGCACGGCCCGGACGCGCCGACTCTCGACGTGACCGGAATGCTGCTCTCCGGCCTCGGCATGCTGCTGCTCGTCTACCCGCTCATCCAGGGCCGGGAGAAGGGCTGGCCGCTGTACATGTACGTGCTGATGGCCGCGTCCGTCCCCGTATTCGCGCTCTTCGGTTTCCAGCAGAAGCTGCGCTCCCGCAGCGGCCGCACCCCGCTCGTGACGCTCTCGCTGTTCAAGAAGCCCGCGTTCGTCGGCGGCCAGATCTTCGGGATCTTTTTCTTCTGCTCGCTCGGCGGCCTGTTCCTGGTGCTGGTCCTGCACCTGCAGCTGGCCCTCGGCTACACCTCCCTGCACGCCGGTCTGACGAGCCTTCCGTTCTCGCTCGCCGTGGCGGTGGGCGCGGGCGTCGGCGGCGGCGTGCTCGCCCCCAGGTTCGGCAGGCACGTCCTGCACGGCGGCGTCGCCCTGATGGCCGTCGGCATGGCCGGTGTGGCGCTCAGCGTCGAGCACTGGGGCCCGCGCCTCACCAGCCTCGAACTCGCCCCCGCGTACACGCTCTGCGGCCTCGGCTTCGGCTTCCTGATCGCCAGCTACTTCGGCATCATGGTCAGCGCCATCGAGGACCACGAGACCGGCTCAGCGGGAGGCCTGATGAACGCCCTCCAGCAGCTCGCCAACACCCTGGGCGCCGCCCTGTTCGGCACGCTGTACTTCAACGGCATCACCGACGGCCACTCGTCCGTCTCCTCCGCCGCCACGACCCTGGGCTGGGCCACGGCCGTCCTCGTGCTCTGCATCCCGCTCGGCTTCCTGATGCCCAAGCGCATCAAGCCGTCGGCGCTGGAAGGACACTGAGAGGACCGCGGCGAATTCGCCTCGGCACCCGACAACCGGATCCGCCGCTCGCACGTGACACTCGTGACGGCACCCCGGGGAGCGGGTGCCGAGGCTGCGAAGTGAGGGGTGGGGATGGCTGGGGAGCTCGAATTCGACGAGTTCTACCACGCGTCGTTCAGGCGCGTGGTCGGCCAGGTGTACGCGATGGTCGGGTCGTTGTCCGAAGCCGAGGACTCGGTGCAGGAGGCGTTCGCCCGGGCCTGGCAGAACTGGGGCAGGATCGGCGAGTACGGGGATACCGAGGCCTGGGTGCGCTCGGTCGCCTTCCGGATCTCGGTGTCGTCCTGGCGCAAGGCGGTGAACCGGATCACCGCGCACAAGCGCCGGGCCGCGCAGGAGGAGGAGCTGCCGGGGCTCAGCCCGGACCGGCTCGCGGTGGTGACCGCGCTGCGCCGGATCGATCCGGAACTGCGGCAGGTGATCGTACTCCACCACCTGCTCGACCGCTCGGTGGAGGAGATCAGCCGGGAGACCGGCGTGCCGAGCGGGACGGTCAAGGCGCGGCTGGTGCGCGGACGCAAGGCGCTGGCCCCGCACCTGGCCGAGTCCGCCGGGGAGGCCGCCGCCGCAGACAAGAGCAAGTCCGCATCGGCCCAGGAGGAGGGCACGTACCATGTCTGACCGTTTCGATGACCTGCTCTCCGGAGTGGTCGACACCGCCACGGACGCGGCCCGCGAGCCCGGTGCCGCCGCCGCCCGCAAGCGCGGCAGGCAGCGCCGCAACCACAAGCGCCTGGCCGCCTCCACCCTGTCGGTGGTGCTGCTCGGCGCGATCGGCGGCGTCGCGGCCGTCTCCGTGCACAACACGAACGGGGTGCCCGCCGCGCACGTCACGGGAACCGCCGTGGCCACCAGCGCCCCGGCCACCCCGAGCCCGACGGTCACGGTGACCTCCTCGCCGAGCAGCACGCCGACGACGGGTGCGTCGAGCCCGTCGAGCACGGCCGGTTCGACCACTGCGACAAGCGGCGCCTCGACCACCGTGGTCAACCCGGCCCAGTACGTCGCCAACGCGTGGCTCAACGCCTCCCAGATGCCGCTCGCGCTGCCGGGCTACACCGACTGGCAGCTCAACAGCAACGTCAACGGCACCCGCATCGGCGGCGAGGTCTTCGCCAACCCTGTCAGCCAGTCGCCCACGTGGTGCATGGACATGGGCATGGGCGGGCTCTCCGGTCTGAGTGACGGACTCAAGGGCAGCCAGATCGAGATGTTCTCCGGATCCAACCGCGACAAGATACGGACCGACGGCATCATCCCCGCCGACACGTTCCAGTCCGCGTTGTTCTACCAGAACGCCGCCGACGCCGAAGCCGCCATGAACGGCCTCGCCGCCGACTTCGCCACCTGCAAGAACCAGGTCACCGCGCTCGACCCCACCACCGGCACGAACCTCGTCGGGTCGATCGAACAGACCGCGAACCAGACCGACGCCCAGTGCTGGAGCGTCCTCGCGGTCCCCGCCACCCATGCGAATCCCGGCACCCTCGACCACGACTGCTTCGTCAGCTCCGGTTCGATCGTCGAACTGGTCAATATCGAGGTGAACGAGGACTCCTCCTTCAACACCCAGAGCTTCACCGCCACCGACACCGCCCTCATCCCCGAACTCCGGCAAGCCCTGCAGGCGTATCAGAACTGAGGCGGTAGAACGAGAACGGCGCCCGGGGACGGATATCCCCGGGCGCCGTTCTCGGCTTTCGGACTGGCGACGGCGGCGGACTTACTTGTCGGCCGACGCCTTCGCCTTGTCGTTGTCGTCGTCCTTCTTGTCGGCCATGGCCTTGGCCTCGTCCGCGGTGACGAACTCGGCGGCGGCCTCGGTGCCCGCCATGCGGAAGCGCAGGGCCTCCCAGAGGGGGCCGGGGATGACGTGGATGCCGTAGTGCGTGCGGTGGTGGTTCGCGCAGAGCACCTCGAGGTTTCCGGGGGACTCAGCCCACTTCTGGAAGTCCTCGTCGTTGTCGAAGTGCAGACCGAGGGCCTCCTGCACCTTCTTCGGGTCCACCTCGTTGATCTGGGAGAACTCGATGTAGGTGTGGTGCAGCTCGGGCTCGCCGCCGCAGAGTTCGTCGGCGATGATGCACTTCCACAGGCCCTGGCGCTTGAGCCGGGCCTTGGCCTGCTCGAAGAGGTGGTAGTGCGGGTCGTCCTCGCGCGGGGCGTGGTCGGGGACGTGCGTCTCGATGTGCACGGTCATCATCGCGTCGTGCGCGGCGGTGACGGGGCCGTCGGCGACCTCCTTCACGTGCGTGTGCGCGTGGGCGGCGGGGGCGCCGTTGAGCGGGGTGTACGTGCGCTGCGGCGGGATCGGGTCGTGGTCGTGGTCGTGCGTGTGCCCGGCCTTCGCCTCGTCCTTGCCGTCGTCCTTGGCGGCCTTCGCGGCGGGCTTCTCAGTCGCCTTCGCGGCAGGCTTGTCAGCGGCCTTCTTCGCCGCTGTCTTCTTGGCGGGCTCCGCGGTCTTGGCCGCGGCCGCCTTCTTCGCGGCGGGCTTGTCCTCGGCGGCCGCGGTCTTCTTCGCGGCGGTCTTCTTCGCCGGGGCGTGCTCGTGCTCGGACTCGGCGGAGTGCGAGTGCTTCTCGGCGTACTGCTCGGCGGCCTTGCGCTTGGCCGCCTCCTCGCGCTCCTGCTCCTCGTCGTCGCCGAAGATCTTCTTGAAAAAGCCCATGTGCCGCCCCCTGGGGTCGTCGATTCCACTTCGTGTCGCGCACGAAGGTAGCCCGCGCCCCAGGGGTCTATCAACAGCCTCAAACAGTCCGATATCCGCTCAGTACGGCGCAGTTCATACGCAATCTGCGATGCTCTGAGCCGCTGTCAGCACCGACTTCTCCGTTACGTCCAGATGCGTGATGGCTCGCAGGGTTCTGGGTCCCATCGCACCGATCAGCACCCCTTGCTCCCTCACCCGGTTGACTACGCCGGGTGCGTCGCCGGGCACGTCGACGAGCACGATGTTGGTCTCCGGCGCGCGCACCGTCAGGCCGCGCTCGCGCAGTCCGTCGGCGAGGACGCGGGCGTTGGCGTGGTCCTCGGCCATCCGCTCGATGTGGTGTTCGAGGGCGTACAGTCCGGCGGCGGCGAGCATCCCGGCCTGCCGCCAGCCGCCACCGAGCCGGTGTCGCAGGACCCTGGCCTGCTCGCGCTGCTCCTCGGACAGCAGGAGGACCGAGCCGACGGGGGCGCCCAATCCCTTGGAGAGGCAGACCGAGAGCGTGTCCGGGATCTTTCCGTACTCGGTGAGCGGCGTGCCGGTGGCCACGTGCGCGTTCCAGAGCCGGGCGCCGTCCATGTGCACCGCGACGCCGCGCGCGTCGGCCAGGGCCCTGATCTGCCGGAGCGTCTCGATCGGGTAGACGGAGCCGCCGCCGCGGTTGTGCGTGTTCTCCAGCTCGACGACCTTCGTGCCGACCACGTACGGGCCGTGCGGACGGATCAGCCGCTCCAGCTGCTCGGCGCTCAGCAGGCCGCGCTCGGTCAGCGTGGTGCGGGTCTGCACCCCGGCGTGCCAGGCGAGGCCGGCGTCCTCGTGCGCGACGATGTGCGCGTCGGCGTCGCAGACCACTTCCTCGCCGGGCGCCGCGTTCATCCGCAGGCCGATGTGGTTGGCCATCACGCCGGTCGGCACGAACAGGGCGGTGGTCAGCCGCGAGTCCGGGCCGCCGAAGAGCTCCAGGACGCGGGCCTCGAGGGCGGCGACGGACGGGTCCTCGCCGTACACGTCGTCGCCCACCTCGGCGTCGAGCATGGCCGCGCGCATGGCGGGGGTGGGCCGGGTGACGGTGTCGCTGCGCAGATCGATCGCGGAAGCAGTCATGGCCGCAGCTTATGCGCTGCGGCCATGACTGAAACGCTCGGGTCAGCGGGTCTCGCGGTACATCTCGGCGACGAGGAACGCCAGGTCGAGGGACTGCGAGCGGTTCAGCCGCGGGTCGCAGGCCGACTCGTAGCGGGTGCCGAGGTCGTCGAACACGATCTCGTCGCCGCCGCCCACGCACTCGGTCACGTCGTCGCCGGTCAGCTCCACGTGGATGCCGCCGGGGTGGCTGCCGAGGCCGCGGTGCACCTCGAAGAAGCCCTTGACCTCGTCGAGCACGTCGTCGAAGCGGCGGGTCTTGTGGCCGCTGGGCGCCTCGAAGGTGTTGCCGTGCATCGGGTCGCAGATCCAGGCGACCTGGTGGCCCTCCGAGGTGACCTTCTCGATCAGCGCCGGGAGCTTGTCCCGCACCACGCCCGCGCCCATCCGCACCACGAAGGTGAGCCGGCCCGGCTCGCGCTGCGGGTCGAGCTTGGCGAGGTAGCTGAGCGCGTCGTCCGGGGACGTGGTCGGCCCCAGCTTGATGCCGATCGGGTTGCGGATCTTCGAGAAGTAGTCCACGTGCGCGCCGTCGAGGTCGCGGGTGCGCTCGCCGATCCACACGAAGTGCGCCGAGGTGTTGTACGGCTCCCGGGTGCGCGAGTCGATGCGGGTGAGCGCCGACTCGTACTCCAGCAGCAGGCCCTCGTGCGAGGAGAAGAACTCGACCGCGCGCAGCTCCTCCGGGTCCGTCCCGCAGGCCTGCATGAAGCGCAGCGCGCGCTCGATCTCGCCCGCGAGCACCTCGTAGCGCTCGCCGGCCGGGGAGCTGGCGACGAAGTCCTGGTTCCAGGCGTGCACCTGGCGCAGGTCCGCGTAGCCGCCGGTGGTGAAGGCGCGCACCAGGTTCAGCGTGGCGGCGCTGGAGTGGTACATCCGGACCATCCGCCACGGGTCCGGGATCCGGGACTCGGCGGTGAAGTCGAAGCCGTTGACGGAGTCGCCGCGGTACGCCGGGAGCGTGACGCCGTCCCGGGTCTCGGTGTCCTTGGAGCGCGGCTTGCCGTACTGCCCGGCGATCCGGCCGATCTTGACGACGGGCACGGACGCGGCGTACGTGAGCACGGCCGCCATCTGCAGCAGCGTCTTGAGCTTGTTGCGGATCGCGTCGGCCGTGACCGCGTCGAAGGTCTCGGCGCAGTCGCCGCCCTGCAGGATGAAGGCCTCGCCGCGGGCGACGGCCGCGATCCGCTCCTTGAGCAGGTCGCACTCGCCCGCGAAGACCAGCGGCGGATACGAGCGCAGCTCCGCGGCGGCGCGGGTCAGTTCACCGGCGTCGGGCCACGAGGGCTGCTGCTTGGCGGTCAGTTTCCGCCAGGTATCCATATCGGTCGTATCCACCCGTCCAGAGTACGGGACGCCGGTTGCGGCCCCCGCAGGAGTTTCGTCAGGCGAGACGCGCAGCCCGGACGGGTGGACACGGCACGGCTCAGCCGGCCAGGACCTCGTCGATCGCGGCCAGTTCGGAGTCGTCGAGGGCCGGGGCGTCGAGCGCGCCGAGGTTGGCGTCGAGCTGCTTGACCGACGAGGCGCCGATCAGCGTCGAGGTCATCCGCGGGTCGCGCAGCGTCCAGGCGAGGGCGAGCTGGGCGAGCGTCTGCCCGCGCCCCTCGGCGATCTTGTTGAGTGCGCGCACCTTGCCCATCAGGTCCTCGGTGAGCGAGTTCTCGGTGAGGAACCGGCCGACGGCGGCGCGCGAGTCGGCGGGGACGCCGTTCAGGTAGCGGTCGGTGAGCCGGCCCTGGTCGAGCGGCGAGAAGCAGATCGCCCCGGCGCCGACCTCCTCGAGCGCGTCCAGCAGCCCGCCCTCGACCCGCTGCCGGTCGAACATGTTGTAGCGCGGCTGGTGGATGAGCAGCGGCGTGCCGAGCTCGCGCAGGATGTGCGCGGCCCGCCGGGTCTGCTCGGGGTCGTAGTTGGAGACGGCCGCGTACAGCGCCTTGCCGGAGCGCACGGCGTGGTCGAGCGCGCCCATGGTCTCCTCCAGCGGGGTGTCCGGGTCCGGACGGTGGCTGTAGAAGATGTCGACGTAGTCCAGGCCCATCCGGGTCAGCGACTGGTCGAGCGAGGCCAGCAGGTACTTGCGCGAGCCCCACTCGCCGTACGGTCCGGGCCACATGTCGTAGCCCGCCTTGGTGGCGATCACCAGCTCGTCGCGGTACGGCCGGAAGTCGGCGCGCAGGTGGCGGCCGAAGTTCTCCTCGGCCGAGCCGGGCGGCGGGCCGTAGTTGTTGGCCAGGTCGAAGTGCGTGACGCCCCGGTCGAAGGCGCGGCGCAGCACGGCGCGCTGGTTGTCGAAGTTGTACGTGTCGCCGAAGTTGTGCCACAGCCCGAGCGAGACGGCGGGAAGGCGCAGGCCACTGCGCCCCGAGCGCCGGTAGGTCATGGAGTCGTAGCGATCCGCGGCAGCGAGGTAGCTCATGCGCTTGATCCTAGGCTTGGGGGAGCTTGACTCTCCACCCACTGGAAGCCGGAGCGTGGACGCCATGAGGGACCGCACCGTGAAGCAGCTGCTGACGATCGGCCAGCTGAGCGAGTTGACGGGCGTGCCGGTGCGCACGATCCGGTTCTACTCGGACAGCCTGGCCGGCGGCCGTTCGCTGCTGGAACCCGCGCTGCACAGCCCGGCGGGCTATCGGCTGTACGACATCGAGGCGGCCGCGCGTCTGGAGCTGATCCGGACGCTGCGCGACCTCGGCGTGGATCTGCCGACGATCGCACGGGTGCTGGCGCGGGAGCTGACCGTGGCCGAGGTGGCCCGGGCGCAGGCCGACGCGCTGGAGGCGACGGTCAAGGCGCTGCGGCTGCGGCAGGCCGTGCTGCGCGTGTTGGCGGTCCGCGACACCGATTGGGAGGAGTTGGAGCTGATGAACAGGTTGGCGAGGCTGGACGCGGAGGGCCGCAAGCGGATCCTCGACGAGTTCGTGGACCGCGTCTACGAGGGGATCGACGACGAGCACGGCTCGGGTGACGAGTTCGCGTCGATGATGCGCGGTGCGTTCCCCGAACTGCCGCAGGACCCGTCGGAGGCCCAGGTGGAGGCGTGGGTGGACCTCGTCGAGCTGGTGCAGGACGAGGACTTCATCGCGAAGTCGCGGGAGATGGCGGCGTACGGCGTGGCCAAGCGGGCCAAGCTGAGCGCGGCCGAGTGGGACGCGGACCAGAAGGCCTTCGCCGAGATCTGCCCGCTCGCGCTGGACGCATGGCGGGCAGGGATCGCGCCGGGCTCGCCAGAGGGCGTGGCGCGCGGCACGGAGATCCTGGAGACCTGGTGCGCCAAGCGGGACCGGCCCGCGGACGAGCGGTGGCGGACGCTGATCGCCGACTCGCTCACGACGATGAACGACAAGCGGGTCAACCGGTTCTGGCACCTGGTCGGGATCGTCGGCGGCAAGCCGGAGCTGGTGAACCAGACCGGGCCGATGTACGAGTCCATGCAGTGGCTGATCGAGTCGCTGCGCGCCGGTGCCGGTACTCACTGAGCCGCTGGTCCTGCGCTGGTGGTGGGCGGCGGGTCGGAGCGCTGTCGGAGGCCGCGGTTACCCTCGGACCATGACAGAGCGCGCTCCCCGACTCGCCGCCCGGCTCGTGATCATCGACCCGGAAGGCGCGGTCTACCTGCAGTTGCACGACGACGCGGAGATCGGCCTGCACTGGGCCCCGCCCGGCGGCGGCATCGAGGCCGGCGAGAGCGAGATCGAGGCGGCGGTGCGGGAGACGGCCGAGGAGACCGGCTGGACGGACGTGAAGGTGGGCAGTGCGCTCTGCCGCTGGGAGCACGACTACACCCGCGAGGGCGTGCCGACCCGGCAGACGGAGGCGATCTACCTGGCCGAGGGTCCGCGCCGGGATCCCGAGGGCGATCTGACGGAGTCGCACCGGCTGGACGGCATCCTGGCGACGCGCTGGTGGACGCCGGGGGCGCTGGCCGAGTCGAAGGCGCTGTTCTGGCCCGCGAATCTGCCGGAGCTGGTCGCGCGGGCGCGGGAGGAGGGTCCGCCGGATGAGCCGATCGAGCTCGGCTACACGCCGAATCCCTGAGGATTCTGCTTCCATGGCGGCGTGACTGGAGTTCTGCTGCCGCCCGGTTCGACCGCCGTACGCCGCGACGTGTTCCGGGGCCGGGTGTGGACGGAGGGCCCGGCGCGCGTCCTCGCGTCGGACGGGGCCTCGGTGCTGGCGACGCTGTGGCCGGGCGTCTCGACGCGGGCCGCCGCGAGGTTCGTCGAGTCCGGCACCGGCCGCGACAAGGCGCTGCGGGTCGCGTCCATCGACGCCCTGGCGACCGGCGAGTGGGACATGGCCGAGTGGACGTGGCGCTGGAACGCGGTCGTCACGGAGGTCGTGTCAGGGCGCTGGTTCACCGTGGCGCGGATGCACGGCGAGGACGGCGTGCTGCGCTACTGGTACGTCAACTTCGAGCGGCCGCCCGCGTGGCACGCCTCGGGCTGGGACACCATGGATCTCGCGGTGGACCTGGTCGTCGAGCCGGACGGCGCGTGGCACTGGAAGGACGAGGACGAGTACGCGCAGTGCCGCCGCCTCGGCGTGATCACGGACGCCGAGCACGCGGCGGTCCGGCAGGCCCGCGAGCAGGCCGTGGCGCTGGTCGAGGCGCGGGCCGGGCTGCTCGGCGACGATCCCGCGCGGCGCTGGTCGCCCGATCCGGAGTGGACCCTGCCGACCCTCACTTCACCCTAAGGTAAGCCTTACCTATAATCCTCCGCATGAGCACTGAGCCGGGCGCCGCGATACCGAGCGCCGCGATTTCCGCGTCCGACCGCGTCCCGCCGCTGGAGGCGCGCGCACCCAAGCTCGCGGTCCTCGGCGCGGCGGTGTTCCTCGTGTGGCTCGGCGTGGTGCTGCTGAGCAAGCACGAGAGCGCGGCGACGGTCTACCTCAGCGACGCGATGCGCACGCGGTACCTGACCGTGCACGTCGTCGGGTTCTGCATCGGCCTCGGCACGGTGCTCGCGGTGGACGGCGTGTTCCTGAGCTCGGCGATCGGCTGGACGTCGATCAGCCGCGCGGCCCGCTTCGCCCTGTACGCGGACTGGCTGATCTGGCTCGGGTTCGTACTCGTGTGCGTCAGCGGCGCGTTCCTGCAGCCGGACTTCGGCAACGGCTGGGTCGTCACCAACTTCTTCGTCGTGCTGGCGCTGGGCGTCAACGCGGTCCACGCGCGCGACGTGCTCGACCACGTGCGCACCCTGCCGAAGGCCACCCGCGTCGCCACCCTGCCGCGTCCGCTGCTGGCCCGCGCGATCACCACCGCGGTGCTCTCCCAGGCGCTGTGGTGGACGTCGATGGCGATCGGGTTCTTCACCCGGCTGCGGTGACCTCAGGAGGGGTCCCCGAGGTGCGGAGCTAGCTTCCGGGTTACGCACCCACCCGAGGAGCCTCCGATGACCGAGCAGAACCCTCCGCCGACTTGGGGACCGCCGCCGCAGCAGCCGAATCAGCACAACCCGTATCAGTACCCGTACCAATATCATCAGCCGACGTGGCCGGTGCAGCAGATGCAACCGACGTGGCCCGCGCCGGTTCCGCCACGGCCGCCGCGACGGAAGCTCTGGGCCGTTCTCGCATCGACCGTGACCGCGATGGCGCTGGTCGGAGGCGCGCTGTACGCGACCATGGGGTCCTCCGCATCGTCGGGTCCGGCGCAGGAGCGGTCGCCGTTCTACGGGGCGATGGTGGCGTTGGCGGAGACGCCGATGATCGGGTATCAGACCTCGATGGACGACGGCGCGATCTCGCTGAACGCCGTGGTCACCTCGCAGGACGAGATGACCGGGACGGTGCAGCTGGACGGCGAGCAGTTCGGCATCCTCGTGGTCGGCGGCAAGACGTACGTGAAGCCGCCCGCGGACCTGTTGGCGGCGGACACCGGACAGGATCCGGTCGCGGGCGCGGTGAAGGGGAAGTGGATCACCGGCGGGGCGGCCGAGGAGGAGTTGGGCACGGCGACGTCGAGCCTTGACACTCCGGTGAAGCTCGCGCAGCAGATGCTCGCGGCGCTCAACGACTCGGGCACCGTGTGGCCGACCACCGAGACCAAGGCCACGACCGTCGACGGCATGCCCGCGCTCACCGCGACCACGTCGGCCGGCCAGATCGTCGTGTCGCGCGACATTCCGTACCAGGTGCTCAAGATGGTTCCGGCGAGCTCGGCCAGCGCGAGCACCTCCGTGAACCCGACGTCGTTCGCCTCGATACCCGCTATGGCGCAACTGGCCGACGACGCTGCCGCGGGCACGCTGACCAGCAACGCCGAGACCGACTTCTCCAAGTCGTTCGGCAAGAACTACATCGACTCCGAGATCGCGCAGATGGAGAACCAGTTCAAGGACGCCAAGAACGCCGTCAACGCGGACATCACCGTCACGAAGCAGGGTTCGCTGGCGGAGAGCTGCGGCGGCAGCGGCTGCAAGCTGACCGCGACCGT
Organism: Actinospica sp.; assembly: GCA_035493475.1. Classification (GTDB taxonomy): domain Bacteria; phylum Actinomycetota; class Actinomycetes; order Streptomycetales; family Catenulisporaceae; genus Actinospica. The sequence goes on along the minus strand of DATJIF010000063.1, from coordinate 33,023 downwards.
GTCGGTGAGCGCCAGCAGTTCGTCGGCGAAGACGCAGATCGAGGGCGGCACGGTCACGGCCGAGATGGACGCCCAGGTGGAGATCAACGGCACGCCCGCGGGCGACTGCGAAGGGTCGGGCACGCTGCCGGTGGACGGCTCCGGCACGCTGGAGTGCTTCGACGCGGCGGCCGGTCCGGTCTTCGAGGAGCAGGAGGCGCAGGCCAAGGCGCAGGCTCAGGCCGAGTCGGAGGCCGAGGGCGGGGCCGAGGTACAGTACGAGGTCGACTACACCGGCGAGGCCTTCGTCACGGCGGTCGTCGAGCTCCAGGTGGCCGAACTCGTCCAGCAGGCGCAGCAGGAGCAGCAGGCCGACGACGCCGCGCCCGATCCGTACGCGGTCAGCTCGCCGTCCGGGCAGGTCGAGGTGCCGGTCCAGCCGAGCGAGGACACCACACCCGGAGCGACCACCACACCCGGAGCCACCACCACTCCCGGCGTCGAGGAGGTCCCGGAGCCGGACACGAGCGTGCAGCAGCAGTTGCCGTCGTACGAACAGGACCCGTACGTGTCGATGAACCCGTACGAGCCGGTGCCGTACGTCCCGTTCGACAGCGTCCCGGACACGACGACGTCCACGACCCCGCAGAGCGAGCCCGCCGCCGCGCCGACGGAGGCGACACCGCAGCCGCAGCCCACCGAGCCGGAGAAGCCGTGCGCCGACTCGACGAAGCCGGCCGGGGCGAACCGCATGGGCGGCAGCTGGATCATGAACACGACCGGCGCGAACGGCCGGGCCGAGATCGGCTACGCATGCCTCGCGACGCCGCTCGCGCCGGGGCCGTCACTACCGAAGACCCTCTATCCGACGGGCTGGAGCGACGCCGTGGACCAGGTGCAGGCGCAGACCCACTACAGCCGGGCGGCCGCCCAGAACATGCTGGACCGCTGCCACATCATCGCGAAGGAGTTCGGCGGCCCGGCGACGGCGGCGAACCTGGTGCCGTGCTGGAACGACCTGAACAACAACCAGAACGGCGTCCCCGGCTTCAGCTCGTTCGAGGACCAGGTGCAGACCGCCGTCACGGCCAATCCGGACTGCGGCACCTACTACAGCGTGGATCCGCTCTACAAGACGTCGAGCAGCACGGTGCCCTACGCGTTCTTCCTCAAGGCGCAGACGATCTGCCCGGGCGGACGGCTCGCGTTCATCGACAGCTCGTTCTTCAACGACTCCGACTACTTCAGCAAGGGCAAGCCCGTGACGTTCAAGCTCCAGTAGCCGGACGCGGCGGACGGGTCAGTCGTCGGCCTTCGCGGCGACGCGCTTGACCGCGTCCTTCGTCCACTGCCGCAGTGCCTCGGCGTCGAAGTCGGGTCCGAAGATCAGGCTCCTGACCTGGGGCAGCGCGGCACCGTAGTTGATCATTCCCATGAGCAGCATCAGCATGTACCCGGGGGGCATGTCCCTGCGCACGATGCCCTGGTCCTGCGCGTCGACGATCTTCTGCTTCTTGACGGCGTAGCGCTCGGCGCGGTCGTCGCTGCGGCAGGTGTTCTCCTGCTCGACCTCGAGCGCCTCCCACATCAGCAGCCGGAGCAGTTCCGGGTGCTTCTGGTGGTAGTCGATGTGCTCGTCCACCCAGCGGTCGAGGTCGGTGATGTCGGTGGAGACCATCTCGGCCACCTCGACCAGGGTCTTGTCCAGCACCTTGTAGAACAGCTTCTTCTTGTCGCCGAAGTAGGCGTAGATGAGCTGCTTGTTGGCCTGCGCGTTCTGCGCGATGCGGTCCACACGGGCACCGGCGATCCCGTGGGTGGCGAACTCCTCGGTCGCCGCCTCGAAGATGCGCGCCTTGGTTGCTTCAGCGTCTCGCGTGGCCATGCAGCCATAGTAACCAACTAGTCAGTTGACAGCCAGCGGGCGTCGTGGAATATTCTCAACCAACCGGTTGGTTGTGGCTCCGCGAGGGCCACAACGGCCCCAGGGGAAGCATCCGCCCCGACGCGAGGGAGCGCACGCGGATCTCCGACCCCGACTCAAGCCTCCGCTGCACCGCAGGACCCGCACCATCCGTCACGCTTGCCGGACGATCCTGGAGAACCACGTGTCCGTCACCGAAACCAGCTCCGCAGCCGCCCCCGTCGCGGACGCCGCGCCGCAGCCGACGCCCGCCCGGCCCGCGTTCGCCGCGTACCCGGCCCGCTGGCGCGCGCTGCCCGTCATCCTCGCCGCCATGTTCATGGCCATGTTCGACTACTTCGTCGTCAACGTCGCCGCCTCCTCGCTCCAGCACGACCTGAACGCCGGGGACTCCGCCCTCGAACTGATCGTCGGCGGCTACGGTTTCGCCTACGCCAGCGGCCTGATCACCGGCGGACGGCTCGGTGACCTGCACGGACACCGCCGCCTGTTCGTGCTCGGGATGACCCTGTTCGCGATAGCCTCGCTGCTGTGCGGCCTCGCGCCGAACGGCTGGGCGCTGGTCGTCTTCCGGGTGCTGCAGGGCGGCACGGCCGCGCTGATGGTGCCGCAGGTGCTCGCGCTGATCAACACGATGTTCCCGCCGCAGGAGCGCGCGAAGGCGATGTCCGCGTTCGGCGCCACGATCGGCATCGGCGCGGTCGCCGGCCAGGTGCTCGGCGGCGTGCTGCTGGACGCCAACCTGTTCGGCTGGGGCTGGCGCACCATCTTCTTCATCAACGTGCCGATCGGCATCGCGGCCGTCGCGCTCGCCATGCGCTGGCTGCCGAAGCACGAGCCCACGCACCGGCCGAAGCTGGACCCGGTCGGCGCCGTCGGCATCTCCCTGGCGCTCGCGCTGGTGCTGGTCCCGATCACGCTCGGCCGTCCCGAGGGCTGGCCGCTGTGGACCTTCATCGCGATGGTCGCCGCGGTCCCGGTGCTGCTGGCCACGCTGCGCTACGAGCACCGGCTGCACGCCCGGGACGGCCAGCCGATCCTGGACACCCAGATGGTGCGCGAGCGGGTCTTCGCCGCGGGCATGGTGATATCCGGCGGCTACCTGGCCTTCTTCGCCGGGTTCATGCTCTGCCTGACCCTGCTGCTGCAGGACGGCCTCGGCCTGTCCCCGCTGCGCGCCGGACTCGCGTTCGCCCCGCTCGGCGCCGCGTTCGCGCTCAGCTCCTTCTTCCTGGCCCGCCGGGTCGCCGAGCGGATCGGCAACCGGGTCATCGTGCTCGGTGCCAGCCTCAGCCTGCTCGGCCTGGCGCTCACGCTCGCGGTGCTGGTCGGCGAGGGCGCGCACGTGACCGCGCTGGAGCTGATCCCGGGCGCCGTGGTGATCGGCCTCGGCAACGGCCTGGCCATCCCCTCGATGCTCGGCGCGGTGCTCTCCTCGGGCATCGAGCCGCACAAGGCGGGCATGGCGGCGGGCGTGCTCACCACGGCCCAGCAGTTCGGCAACGCGGTGGGCGCGACCGTGCTCGGCACCATCTTCTTCTCGGTGCTGGGCAGCGGGATCCACGTCGGCTCGTTCGTGACCGCGATGGAGACCGCCTCGATCGTCGGGCTCGGGATCGTGCTGCTGGTGCTCGCCTCGGCCTTCCTGCTCCCGAAGAAGGTCGCCCGGGCCTGATACAGTCGCCCGTATGCAGCACGCGCTCCCGATCCAGAACCAGTGGTGGTGGCCGGTTACCCCGGCGGACCACTGAGCGCGCGCTTCCCCCGAACCCCGCGACCGGCCGCCGTCAGGCGGCCGGTTCGCTGTTTCCAGGCGAGATCCGGGCCGGACCCGGCGGTGACCGAGAAAAACCGAGGACACCGCCATGGAACCGCTCACCCCGCCCTATGCCCTGATCCGCCGACACGACCAGATCGAGCTGCTGCGCGGCCGCGTCGAGACGTGCGAGCGCCTCGCCGACCTGCCGCGCGCCGAGGACGAGGGCGGCGAACTGCTCGCACTCGTGCCGTACCGCCAGCTCCTGGAACGCGGCGACGAGTGCCACGACGACGGGACGCCGTTGCGCGCGCTGCTCGTCGAGTCCCGCACGACGATCGCGCTCGACGACCTGCCGACCGGCACCGCGCGGATCGAGGGCGGCGCCTTCGACGTGGACGACGACGCGTACGCGCTGCAGGTCAAGGACATCATCGACGAGGAGATCGGCGCCGGCGAGGGCTCGAACTTCGTACTGCGCCGCACCTTCGTCGGGCACTGCGACGATGTCACGGCGACCGCGTTCGCCGCGTTTCGAAATCTGCTCGTCCAGGAGCGAAACGCGTACTGGACGTTCCTCGTGCACACCGGCGACGCGATCATGGTCGGCGCGACGCCCGAGCGGCACGTGTCGCTGGAATCGGGCGTGTGCACCATGAATCCGATCAGCGGCACGCTGCGCAAGCCGCCGGCCTCGGCCACGCGAGAGGAGATGCTGGCGTTCCTCAACGACCCGAAGGAACGCGACGAACTCGCGATGGTCGTCGACGAGGAACTGAAGATGCTCGCGGAGGTCGGCGACCAGGGCGGCGTGATCGACGGGCCGTATCTCAAGGAGATGGCCAACCTCGCGCACACCGAGTACTACATCAGGGCCCATACGACGATGGACGCACGCGAGATCCTGCGCGCGACGATGTTCGCGCCGACGGCGACCGGCTCGCCGATCCGCAACGCGTTCCGGGTCATCCACCGCCACGAGACGTCCGGCCGCGGCTACTACGGCGGCGTCGCGGCGCTGATCGGGCGGGACGCGCAGGGAAACCAGACCATGGACGCGCCGCTGATGCTGCGCGTGGCGTACCTGGACCCGGCGGACGGCTCGGTGCGCGTGCCGGTCGGGGCGACTCTCGTGCGCGGCTCCACCCCATACGGCGAGGTCACCGAGACGCACGCTAAGGCGGCGGGCGTGCTCAAGGCCTTCGGCGTCACCGGGCAGACGACGACGCCCGCGACGACCGCCGGACCGGTGTGGGCCGACGACCCGGAGATCCGCGCGGCGCTCGCGGCCCGCAACGAGCGCCTCTCCCCCACGTGGGCCACGTACCACGCGCCGGGCGAACTCGCGGCGCCGGAGCTGACCGGACGCAGCGTGCTGATCATCGACAACGAGGACGCGTTCACGTCGATGCTCGCGGTTCAGCTGCGCAGCCTCGGCCTCGACGTCACGCGGCTGCCGTACGACGACGTGGACAGCACCGACGGCTACGACCTCGTCGTGCTCGGACCGGGGCCGGGCGATCCGCGCGACACGAAGAACGCAAAGATGCAGACCGGTCGTGCGTTCGCGCGGCAACTGCTCGACACGCAGCAGCCCACGCTGGCCATCTGCCTCGGCCATCAGCTGATGTGCGCGGAACTCGGCCTCGAACTGCACCGAAGGCCGACGCCGAACCAGGGCGCACAGATCCCGGTCGGGCTGTTCGGCAAGACCGAGGCGCTCGGTTACTACAACTCGTACGCGGTCCTCGCCCCGAGCACGTCCGGCGACTGGGAGTTGGCGCACGACGGCCCCGAACTGGCCGCGCTGCGCGGATCGCACTACACCGGACTGCAGTTCCACCCCGAATCCGTGCTGACCAGGGGCGGTCTCGACATCCTGCGGCGCGAACTCGTCCGGCTGCTGCCGAATTGAAGGCAAAACGGGCCCCCGCAACCGCGGGGGCCCGTACGTACCAGGTACCGTCCGGCTTAGCCGAAGAGGACCTTGGCCTCCTCGTAGAGGTCCAGCGGCACCGTCTTGAGCTCGGTGGTGGCGGCGCTCAGCGGCACCCGGACGATGTCCGTGCCCTGCAGCGCGACCATCTTGCCCCAGTCGCCGTCCTTGACCGCGTCGATCGCGTGCAGGCCGAAGCGGGTGGCCAGCCAGCGGTCCCGCGGGGTCGGCGTGCCGCCGCGCTGCACGTGGCCGAGCACCGTGGTGCGCGACTCCTTGCCGGTGCGCTTCTCGATCTCCGCCGCCAGCCGCTCGCCGACGCCGCCGAGGCGGACGTGGCCGAACGCGTCGAGCTCCTGGTTGACCAGGATCTCGTCGCCCTCCTGCGGCGCCGCGCCCTCGGACACCACGACGATCGGCGCGTACTCGGACTTGAAGCGGGACTCGACCCACTCGCAGACCTGCGCGATGTCGTACTTCTCCTCGGGGATGAGGATGACGTTGGCGCCGCCGGCGATGCCGGAGTGCAGCGCGATCCAGCCCGCGTGCCGGCCCATGACCTCGATGACCAGCACCCGGTGGTGCGACTCGGCGGTGGTGTGCAGCCGGTCGATGGCCTCGGTCGCGATGGTCACCGCGGTGTCGAAGCCGAAGGTGTAGTCCGTGGCGTTCAGGTCGTTGTCGATGGTCTTCGGCACGCCGACCACCTGCACACCCTGCGCGTGCAGGGCGGTCGCGACGCCGAGCGTGTCCTCGCCGCCGATGGCGACCAGGGCGTCCACCCCGAGGTTCGCCAGGTTCTCCTTGATCCGCTCCACGCCGCCCTCGATCTTGATCGGGTTGGTGCGGGAGGAGCCCAGGATGGTGCCGCCGCGCGGCAGGATCCCGCGCACCGCCTTGACGTCGAGCGTCCTGGTCAGGCCCTCGAGCGGCCCGCGCCAGCCGTCGCGGAAGCCCACGAACTCGTAGCCGTACTGCTGGACGCCTTTACGGACCACGGCCCGGATGACGGCGTTGAGACCGGGGCAGTCGCCCCCGCCGGTGAGCACTCCGACGCGCATGTCTTTCCCTTCGGGTATCTTTGCCGGACGGTCAACGCGCGCCTATTAGCACCGAGCTGTCAGCCGCCGCACCGGCCCGCACAGGCATTTGAAAGCCGTTGACTGTGGGGTCGAGGTGGGGCGCCGTTGCCCGCGGACCGATCACTTCCCTACGGTCACCGACCTCAGGAACCCAACCTACCGGTTACCGACGGGTTTCGGATGCCCCGCCCGTATCGCGGACCGGTTACGCGGGGATGAACAGCGCCCGACGGGCGTCCCCGGGGGAATTTCCGAGGGGTCCTCGCTCGTTCAACACCGAAGAACCGCCAGTACGAAGGTCCACACGAGCCCCAGGAGACTCAGATGAGCAGCGCCTCTCTCGCGCCGGCCTCGGTACGCACCTCGGTGCGGATCCCGCTTCGGTTCTCCGACGGCTTCCGCGTCGACGCCCGCGTGTTCACCTTCGACGGACTGGTCGACGGGCAGGAGCACATAGCCCTGGCGCTCGGCGACTACGAACATACGGACACGCCCCTGGTCAGACTGCACTCCGAGTGCCTGACCGGGGACGTCTTCGGCTCGGCGCGCTGCGACTGCGGCCCGCAGCTGCGCGACGCGGCGGAGCAGATCTCCAAGGTCGGCGGGTACCTGGTCTACCTGCGCCAGGAGGGCCGCGGCATCGGTCTGTACAACAAGCTCGACGCGTACGCGCTGCAGGACCAGGGCCTGAACACCTACGAGGCGAACGAGGCGCTCGGTCTGCCCTCGGACGGCCGTGACTACACCGCCGCCGCGCAGATGCTGACCACGCTCGGCGCGCGCCGGATCGAACTGCTCTCGAACAACCCGGACAAGGCCAAGCAGCTGGCGGCGCACGGCATCGAGATCGAGCGCAAGGTGCCCACCGGAGTCTTCGTCACGCCCACCAACCTGCGCTACCTGCAGGCCAAGGTGAACGTGACGGGACATCAGATACTGCTGGACGGATCCGGATCCCCGGCGTTCCCGGCCGCGGCGGCCTGATCATCCGCAGCGGGTGCGGGTTCGGGTTCGGGTTCAGCTTCGGGGAGCGCGGGGGCGGGGGCCTTCTTCACATCCGAGGCGTAGCGGTCGTCGTACTCGCGGCCGGTCATCGCGATCAGGGTGTGCATGATCTCGTCGGTGACCGCGCGCAGCACGGTGTGCTCGTCCTCGGTGCCCTTGACCCGCTCCCACAGTTCGCCGGTGTAGCGGGAGAAGTCCAGCGGCGGCCCGAACGTGACGGTGACCGGATGCACCTTCGGCACCAGCTTCCCGGTGGGCTGCACCACGTCCGTGCCGGAGATCGCGCAGGGCACCACCGGGCAGCCGGCGGTCAGCGCGATCCGGGCGGCGCCGGTGCGGCCCTTGTAGAGCCGCCCGTCCGGCGAGCGGGTGCCCTCCGGATAGAGCCCGACGATCTGGCCCTGCTCCAGCAGCCGCAGCGCGGTGCGGATCGCGGCGTCGGCGGCCTTCGCCCCGGTGCGGTCGATCGGCACCGAGCCCACGCCGGAGAAGAAACCCTTCGAGAACCAGCCCTTCACGCCGTGCCCGGTGAAGTACTCGGCTTTCGCCAGGAACTTCACCGGACGCGGCGTGAGCAGCGGCATGAAGATGGAGTCGGAGAAGGACTGGTGGTTGGCGACCAGCACCACCGGTCCGGATTCGGGGATGTGCTCGACCCCCTCGGCATGCGGCCGGAACACCACATGCAGCGCCGGGCCGAGCAGACCGCGCTTGAGTAAGCCGTATAACACCGGTCCTCCAGACGGATGAGGCGACTACCCTGGAAGATACCGAAGCGGCCGGGTGCGCGTGTCGTTCACCGCGGGGTGGGACCGGGTCCGCTTTCCGGCCGTATTACTGTACGAGACAAGGGATCGCGTGGGACCATGCGAACAGTAGCGCGTGACCCTCTAAGGAGCGGGCCGATGACCGAGGTCGAGACTGACACCGTCGAGGAGCCCGCGGGCGATTCCACGCGGCCCGGCGCCGAGCCGTGGAGCGCCGGGCCCGCCGAGGCCGAGATCGGCGTGCTGCTGTGCCACGGATTCACCGGCTCCCCGCAGTCGATGCGGCCGTGGGGCGAGTACCTGGCCGCGCGCCATCCCGAGTACGCGATCGACCTCCCGCTGCTGCCCGGGCACGCCCGCCCCTGGCAGGAACTGCAGCGCACCCGCTGGACCGACTGGTACGGCCGGGTCGAGCGGGCCCTCCTCGACCTCAGGGCGCGCTGCGACCAGGTCTTCGTGATGGGCCTGTCGATGGGCGGCGGCATCGCGCTCCGGCTCGCCCAGCAGCACGCGGCTGACGTGGCCGGGCTGGTGCTCGTCAACCCCTCGGTGACGAGGAACAAACCCGCCGAGGCGCTGCTCCCCTTACTGAGCAAGGTGATCCCGTCCGTGCCCGCCATCGCCTCGGACATCAAGCGGCCGGGCATCAAGGAACTCGGGACGGACCGCACGCCGCTGAAGGCCGCGCACTCGCTCAGCCGGTTCTGGGGCATCGTGGCCGCGGACCTGCCGAAGGTGACCGCGCCGCTGCTGGTGCTGCACTCGGCCGAGGACCACGTCGTGCACCCGCGCAACAGCGCGCTGGTGCTCGCGAAGGCGGGCTCCACGGACAAGCAGGAGGTCGTGCTGCGCGAGAGCTTCCACGTCGCCACGCTGGACCACGACGCCGAGCTCATCTTCGCGAACTCGGCGGAATTCGTCGCACGGATCGGAGCGAAGGAGACCCGGGCATGAGCGAGGCGGAGCGCCCCGGCGAGCCGGACGGCCGCGCGGACGCCGAGGCCGAGGCCGTCTGGAACGACCTGGTCGCCACCTTCCACGAGTCGTCCCCCGCCGAAGGCCCGGTCCCCTGGCCCGACGCGGAGAACGTCACCCAGCAACCCCCCGCGCCAGGCCCCCTGGAGCCCGGCGCACGAGTAGTCCGCCCCGCCGCGCGACCCGCGTCCCCGCGCCCGGTGGACTCCCGCCTGACCTGGACCTCCGGCGCCATCGGCCCGAGGGACACCCCCACGCCCCCCGAGCCGACCCCGGAGACCTTCGAACCCCCCGTCCCCGAGCCCCTCCCCGAACTCAACTGGCCCACCCGAGCAGCCTGGCTGGGCGCCCTCGGCGGCCCCGGCTACCTGATGGCCGCCACCATCCTGAACTGGCAGACCCCCACCTGGGCGGCAGTAGGCTGCGCCTTCGCCGGCCTCTGCGGCTTCGGCTACCTCGTAAGCCGCCTCAAGCCCCACCGCGACGACGATGACGACGACAACTTCGGCGCGGTCGTCTAAAGCTGAAGAAGAAGAAAAGTGCAGCGCCCCTGCCGACGAATCGTTCGGCAGGGGCGCTGCGTGTCCGTAGTGGGTTGGTCGTGAGCGCTGCGGTTGTGCGTCGCTTCGCTCCGCCCCCGGGGTTGCGCTTGCTCACACTCCCACCCGTTACGTCAGTCTGTCGGCTGCGGATGAAAGCAGGTCCTACGCCTCGGACTGTGCTGCCATCTTCAGCCCGGCAACGATTGCCTGCGCCACCGGAGCGGGATCCGAGCCGTCGATCGCGAATCCGTCGCGCACGTGAACGGCCGGCTGCGCGATCATCCGAGGTGAGACGCCGGTATGTGGCCAGGTGGCCGTGTGCACGATGAAGGGATGGCACAGGAACACGTCGCCGGCCTCGCCGGTGGCGTGCACGACCGGCCGACACAGAACGGACGGTCGCCAATAGCAGCCGTCCGAAACCGTTCCGTCCTCCCCATACGGCGCGAGGAACTCGGGGACGTACAGATGGGAGCCGGACACGAGCCGGGTAGGGGCATCCTGGGGACCGACGTCGCCGAACAACATCAGCGCCAGCAGGCCGCGTCCGCGTGAGCGTACGTTGCAGCGGTAGGGGCCGCCTCGTGGGCCGAAGCTGCCCTCGATGTGATAACCCGAATTACCCCGCCCCAGCGACGGAAACCGCACCGCCACCGCCCGGCCTGCGGCGATTTCCGGGGTCCAACGGCCCGCACCGATCAACTCATCGCAGGCTGCGACCAGCGTGGGCGCGGCGGCCGCAGCGATGAACGGTTCATCACCCAACGAGTCGATGTGCACATACTCAGGCCAGTTCGCCGATTGATCCTCGCGAATCCCACGCTCCCGCAGCTCAGCCCAAATCAACTCTCGACAGCGGGCGGCCGTGCCCTTGTCGAACGCGCCGCGCACGACCGTGTACCCGTCCCTGATGAAACTTTCGACATCGACACCCACCCAGCCATTGTGCCGAGCCCCGGGAGCGGCGGCGTGCAACAAAGATCAGCCGTCACCAGCCAAGGATTTGATCTCTAATCCGCAGCCCACACGACTACGCCAGCAGAAACGACGCCGCCCGCCGTCCGACATGAGCGTCGGCGGCGGGCGGCGTTGTTGGCTTGCCGGGTTAGTCGCGGTCGCGGGCCAGGTCGGCGGCGCCGATGATGCCGGCGTCGGGGCCGAGGGTGGCGATGACGACCTCGGCCAGGGGGCGCTGGCCGGTGGCGGGGGCCTTTTCGAGGTAGGCCTTGCGGGCGGGGGCGGCCAGGATCTCGCCGGCTTCGGAGACGCCGCCGCCGAGGATGATGACGCCCGGGTCGAGGATGGCGGTCATGTCGGCCATGGCCTGGCCGATCCAGGTGCCCACCTCGGTGAATCCCTCCAGCGCGACGGGGTCGCCTTCGCGGGCGGCCACGGTGATGTGGGCGCCGACGATGCCTTCGGGGGTGCCGTCGCCGAGGCCGAGCAGGATCTTGGCGCGCTCGGGTTCGCGGGCGGCGGTCTGCTTGACGGTGCGGGTCAGGGCGCTGCCGGAGGCGTACTGCTCGATGCAGCCGTACTGGCCGCAGCCGCAGGGCAGGCCGTCGGGCACGGCGCGGTAGTGGCCCAGTTCGGCGCCGATGCCGAAGTGGCCGCGCAGCAGCCTGCCGCCGATGATCACGCCGCCGCCGACGCCGGTGCCGATGGTCAGCAGCACCACGTTGTCCTGGCCGGCGCCGGCGCCGAACCTCGCCTCGCCCCAGGCGGCCACGTTCGCGTCGTTCTCCACGACGACCGGGACCTGCACGAGGCCCTCGATGCGGTCCCGCAGCGGCTCGTTGCGCCAGGACATGTTCGCGGCGAACAGCACCGTGGCGCGGTCCGCGCTCACGAAGCCGGCCGCGCCGAGACCGACGGCCTCGACCTCGTGCCCCTGCCGCACCGTGTTCACGGCCTCGGCGATGGTCGCGGCGACCTGCGCGGAGTCGTGCGGCGTCGCGAGCTTGACCCTCTCCAGGATCTTGCCGCGCTCGTCGACCACACCGGCGGCGATCTTCGTGCCGCCGATGTCCACGCCGATGGTCAGTGCCATGATGCCGCCCTCACACGCCTCGTCGCTCGCACGCTCTCCGCCTTCACTCCTGCTCCGGAACGTCGTCCCCGGTGTGTTCCCCGGTCGCTGCGGGCGCCTCGTCCTCGTCCACCTGCAGCACCTCCACGACGTCCGTCGCGGCGGACGGATCCGCCTCGCGCGCGGCGTCACCTGCCCACAGTTGTTCGCTCCCGCGGATCAGCGAGCGCACCGCCGAGGCCACTTCCTCGCCGGCGCTCGCCAGATGGCCGGCGGCCTCCGGATAGTTGTGCACCAGGGGCTGCAGGAACTGCGAGTACACGGCGTCCCACAGTTTGCGAGCCTCCGCGCCCAACGACTCCGGATCATCCCTCACGGGCTCGGTCCGCGTCCAGTCCGGTCCGTCATCCGAGGCCGCGGGCAGCCCGGGCTCCGCATCGTGCACCGGGATCTCGAACTCCTCGGCCTCGTCGAGGTCCTCGTCCCGCGGTTCGCGCTCCGCCTCGTTCACGCTCTGCTCCCCGGTTCTGCCGCGTTCTCGGATGGGTTGTCGGTGGGCGCCGCCGCCGGCTCGGCCTCCCCGGCGGCGCGCGGGGCGGCCGGGAACTGCGCGGGGTCGGGCACGAAGCGGATCTCCAGGGCCTGGTTGCGCAGCACGGCCCCGGCGATCTTGCAGCGCCGCAGCACGGGTTCGAGTCGCAGCGTACGTCGATAGGGTCCGACGGTGAGCACGAGCTCCTCGTCCCGGCGCAGCAGCCCCATCGCCCGGCGGTCGGCTCCCGGCAGGGGCACGCTCAGTACATACCCGTCCCCGGTCTTCGCCACCGCCGGCTCGGGTGCGCGGCCCGGCGCGCCGAGCCCGTCTACCTCGCCGTAGGCGGCCGCGGCGACCACGGCGAGCTCCTCGAGCCCGAGCGGTTCGCACGGCCGGTAGGGCACCTCGTGCCGGGCGACCCCGGCGAAGATGTCGGCGAGCTGCTCGGCGGCGATCTGCTGCGCGGCCGCCCAGCCGCGCGACCAGCTGTCCCGCGGGGCCTCGACCACCTGGCGGTTCACCATCAGCGCGTCCAGGCGCAGGCCGTAGAGCGCGAGCGCGCAGCGGGCCGAGCGCAGCCGGTCCAGGCCGACGATGTCCGGGGTGGCGACCAGCCGCACCGAGGAGAGCTGATGCGTCAACACCTCCTCGACGGCGCCGCACTCGCGGACCAGCGCGTCGGTCATGTCGACGAGCGCGGTCTGCGGCAGCGGCAGTCCGGCGAACGTGGCCAGCATCGGCCGCAGCGCGCGGGCGGCCTGCGTCTCGACCGGCCGAGCCCGGCGCAGCCAGTCGCGCGCGGAGACCGGCAGCGAGAGCAGCCGCAGCGCCTGGCCGAGCGGCGGCAGGTCGACCACGACCAGGTCCCAGGCGCCGCCGTCCACCGCGGCCGCGATCTCGGCGAGCGCGAGGGGTTCCCCGGCACCGGGCGGGGCGAGCAGTTCGGCGGCGTCCGGCGGGGTCAGCCCCACGGTCTCGACGAAGGTGCGCACCCGGGTGACGGCCTTGGCGTACCACTGCTCGAAGGCGGCCTGCGGGGCGAAGCTCTGCGCGTAGAGCAGTCCGTCCACCTGGGTGGGCACCGCGCCGACCGGGTGGTCGAGGACGGTGGCGAGGTCGGCGCCGTCCCCGTCGTGGGCGAGCGAGCCGAGCGAGAGCAGCAGGGTCCGCATACCGCGCTGGGCGCCGTGCGCGGCGGTGGCGGCGGCCAGCGTGGTCACGCCGCTGCCGCCCTTGCCGGTGAACAGGATCAGGTTGGTCACGCGGGACTCGGGCGCGGCCGCCGCCCGCCCCCGGGCACCGCCGTCCGTCTCCCCCTCGTCCGGGCCGCCGCTACCGTAGGGACTCAACGCGCTTCTTCAACCCGGCCAGGGCGCGGTCGATGATGACCTTCTCCATCTTGGACTTCATCATGCCGAGCAGCGGGATCTTGGTGTCCACGGCGAGGGTGTACTCGACGGTGGTCGAGGCGCCGTCCGCGGACGGCGTGAGCGTGTAGGCGCCCTCCAGCGAGCGCAGCATGTCCCCCTTGACCAGGCTCCAGCGCACCGCGCTGTCCCCCTCGAAGGTGTACGCCAGCTCCTGCCGGTCGCGCAGCGCGCCGCCGTCGATGGTCAGCACGGCCCGGCTGGCTCGTCCGGTGGCCGGATCGGTCTCCAGCACCTCGGCCCGCTTGACCTCGCCGGTCCACTCCGGGTACGTGCCGAGGTCCGCGATCACGGCCATGACCGCGTCGGCGGGCGCGCCGATCTCGATCGAGGCCCGGGTACGGTCCGCCATCGGTCCCCTTCCCATCCGTCGCCGCTCCGCGTTTACGCTCCCTGTAGTGAAAAGGGTATCGCGTCGGCCCGACACGAGGCCGGGCCCCTGGCACCGCTCCCGAAATCTTCCCCATACACTCTGGCTACCGGCCGGTAATAAGTTGTACCTTCGTGGCGCGGGAGTTTTCACGCCCCGCCCCTACCTCCAGTGCAAGGAGCCTGTCCGTGCGCGAGTTCACCGTCGAACCGTTGTACAAGGTGCCCGAGAAGGCGAACCTGACCGACCTGGTGCACTCGGCCGCCGTCGAGGTACCGAATCAAGCCGGCCTGGCCCGCAAGGTCGGCGGCGCCTGGCGCGACGTGACCTTTGCCACCTTCCTCGCGGAGATCCAGTCCGCCGCGAAGGGCCTGGTGGCGCTCGGCGTGTCGGCCGGCGACCGGGTGGCGATCATGTCGCGCACGAGCTACGAGTGGTCGCTGCTGGACTTCGCGATCTGGGAGGCCGGCGGCGTGCCGGTGCCGATCTACGAGACCTCCTCGGACGAGCAGGTCGCCTGGATCCTGAAGGACTCCGGCGCGGTGGCCGTGTTCACCGAGCTGGACGCGAACACCGCGACCGTCGAGTCGGTGCGCGACCAGGCCGACACGCTCAAGAACATCTGGCAGATCGAGGCGAGCGGCGACGGCCGCGGCGCGATCGCGCTGCTGGACGAGGCCGGCAAGGACGTCTCGGACGACGTGCTCGCGGCGCGCCGCGGGACCATGCGCCCGGACAGCGTCGCCACCATCATCTACACGTCCGGCACCACCGGCCGTCCCAAGGGCTGCGTGCTCACGCACGGGAACCTGCTGTTCGAGGCGGGCAACGCGGTCGCGCAGCTGACCAAGATGTTCAAGGGCGACGAGGCCAGCACCCTGCTGTTCCTGCCGCTCGCGCACGTCTTCGCGCGCATCATCAACCTCGGCGCGGTCATGGCGCGCGCGAAGCTCGGGCACTGCGGCGACACGAAGCAGCTGCTGCCGGAGCTCGCCTCGTTCCGCCCGACGTTCCTGCTGACCATCCCGCGGGTGCTGGAGAAGGTGTACAACTCGGCCAGCGCGAAGGCGCACGCCGAGGGCAAGGGCAAGATCTTCGACGCGGCCGCCGCCACCGCGATCGCCTGGGGCGAGGCCAAGTACCACGGCAGGATCCCGGTCGGCCTGAACCTGAAGCACAAGGTGTTCGACCGGCTCGTCTACGGCAAGCTGCGCGCGGCCCTCGGCGGCCGCACCACCTGCACGATCTCCGGCGGCGCCCCGCTCGGCGAGCGGCTGACGTACTTCTACAACGGCATCGGCCTGACGGTCTGCGAGGGCTACGGCCTGACCGAGACCTCCCCCGCCATCGCGGTGAACCCGATCGACGCCATCCGCCCCGGCACGGTCGGCCTGCCGCTGCCCGGCGTGACGCTGCGGATCGCCGACGACGGCGAGATCGAGGCCAGGGGCGAGGTCGTGTTCCACGGCTACTGGAACAACGACCAGGCCACCCGGGACGTGATGACCGAGGACGGCTTCTTCAAGACCGGCGACCTCGGCCAGCTGGACCAGGACGGCTACCTGCGGATCACCGGCCGCAAGAAGGAGCTGCTGGTCACCTCCGGCGGCAAGAACGTGGCCCCGGCGGTGCTGGAGGACCGGCTGAACGCGCATGCGCTGGTCGCCCAGTCGATGGTGGTCGGCGACGCCAAGCCGTTCATCAGCGCCCTGATCACGCTGGACCCGGAGTCGCTGCCGCACTGGCTCTCCCAGCACGGCAAGCCCGCCGACACGCCGCTGGCCGACCTGGTCAAGGACCCGGAGCTGATCGCCGACCTGCAGGCCGCCGTGGACGACGCGAACAAGGCGGTCTCCAAGGCCGAGTCCGTGCGCAAGTTCGAGGTGCTGCCGGTCGAGTGGAGCATCGACGCGGGCCAGCTCACCCCGAAGCAGAGCATCCGCCGGCACATCCTCACCGCCGAGTACGCCGCCAAGATCGAGGCGATGTACGCGAGCTGAGGCCGGGTCGGTTCCGGTCAGTCCGGCCAGACGTGGTCGTCGATGAAGGCTTCCAGCGCATCGGCGACCCGTCCGGCGACGGCGTTCGTCGCGGAGACCGGGCCGGGCACGTGCAGCGCGTGGTCCGCGCCCGGGATCTCCAGCACGTGCGGTGAGATCCGCCGCGCGACCGCGCCGTCCCAGACCCGGTCCGCGGCGCCGCCGATCAGCAGCGGCGGACGTGCGGCCGACTCGATGGCGCGCACGACCTCGGGCACGTTGAGCAGCGGCGTGAGCCAGATCGCGGGGAGTCCGCGCGCGGCCACGAGGGTCGCGGCGAGCGTGCCCAGGGACTTGCCGACGACCAGCGCGTCGTCGTCCCCGAGCGCCTCGGAGACCTGGGCGTCGACCATGGCGGCGAGCTGCGTCGGTTCGCCGACGTCCTGCGGCGTGCGCCAGATGATCGGCCGGGTCTCGGCGCCGCGGCGGTCGACGGCGAGCCGGGCGTAGAAGAGCAGCGGGGCCGACACCGGATAGTTGGCTCCGGGCGCCAGGACGGCGATGCGCGGGGCTTCCATGCGAATCAGTGTTGCACCATACGTGCCGTGGACGCGCGGACGACCAGCTCCACGGGGACGTCGATGGTCTGGGGTGACGTCTCGTCGGGGTCGGCCAGCAGCAGGGCCATCGCGCGTTCGCCCATCTCGCGCAGCGGCAGCCGGACGGTGGTCAGCGCGGGGCTGAGGTCGGCGGCGAAGGGCAGGTCGTCGAAGCCGATGACGGACAGGTCCTCGGGGACGCGGCGGCCGGAGTCCTTGGCGGCGGCGAGCACTCCGGCGGCCATCAGATCGTTGAGGGCGACCAGGGCCGTGAGGTCGGGATGCTCGGCGAGCAGCTTCTTCGCGGCCTGGTAGCCGCCCTCGCGGGTGAAGTCGGCCCCGACGACGCGTAGACCGTCGGCGAGCCCCTGCAGGCGCTGGCGGACCGTCAGGAGCGTCTCCGGGCCGGAAATGACGCCGATCCGCTCGTGGCCCAGCGACGCGAGGTGTGCGCGGGCCCGGCGGGCGCCGGCGGCGTTGTCCGGGACGACGGCGTCGATTCCCGCTTCGGGCCGCGCGCCGATCGCGACGACCCGGCCGCCCTCGCGGGTGAAGGCGCTGACGGCGTCGCCGAGCCGGCCGCTGACCGCGGGGTCGGTGCTGCCGCTGCCGGCGAGCAGCACGCCGCGCGCGCCCTGGGCCCGCAGCCTGCCGAGGTAGTCGATCTCCAGCTCGGGGTCGCGGAAGGTCGCGGCCATCATGACCATGACGCCCTCGGCGTGCGCGGCGTGCATGGCGCCGGTCGCGATGGCGGCGAAGTACGGGTCGGTCACGTCGTGCACGATCAGGCCGACGGTGCTGGACCGGGCGCGGGCGAGGGCCTGCGCGTGCGGGTTGGAGACGTAGCCGAGGCGTTCGGCGGCCGCGTGCACGCGCTCGGCGAGCAGGCCGCGCACCTCGCGTCCGCCGGAGCGGTGCAGCACCCGGGAGGCGGTGGCGAGCGAGACCTCGGCCTCGGCGGCGACCTGCTTGAGCGTCACCGCGCCGGTGACGGGTCTGACCCGGCCGGTTCCGGCGGCGTCCGCACCCCTTGACCTCTGCTCGTCCACGGCCCTACCCTACGCGATGGAAAGCGCTTTCCAGATCCCTGAACCTCAAGGAAGGGCCCGATGAGCAGCCGCACCACCCTCGGTATCGTGATGAACGGCGTCACCGGACGCATGGGCTACCGCCAGCACCTGGTCCGCTCGATCCTGGCCCTGCGCGAGCAGGGCGGCCTCGAACTCGCCGACGGGACGGTCGTGTGGCCGGAGCCGGTGCTCGTCGGCCGCAACGCGGACAAGCTCGAGGCCCTCGCCGCCAAGCACGGGCTCACGCAGTGGACCACCGACCTCGACGCCGCCCTCGCCGACCCGGCCAACCAGATCTACTTCGACGCGCAGCTCACGCACCTGCGCGAGGCCGCCGTCAAGAAGGCGATCGCCGCGGGCAAGCACATCTACGTGGAGAAGCCCACCTCGTCCTCGCTCGCCGGCGCGCAGGAGCTGGCGCGGCTGGCCGACGAGGCGGGCGTGAAGCACGGCGTGGTGCAGGACAAGCTCTTCCTGCCGGGCCTGCTCAAGCTCAAGCGGCTGGTGGACGGCGGCTTCTTCGGCCGGATCCTGTCCGTGCGCGGCGAGTTCGGCTACTGGGTCTTCGAGGGCGACTGGCAGGAGGCGCAGCGCCCGTCCTGGAACTACCGGACCGAGGACGGCGGCGGCATCGTGCTCGACATGTTCCCGCACTGGCAGTACGTGCTGGAGCACATCGTCGCGCCGGTCCGCTCGGTCTACGCGCACAAGGCCACGCACATCCCGGAGCGGGTGGACGAGCTCGGCAAGCCCTACCAGGCCACCGCGGACGACGCGGCGTACGGCGTGTTCGAGCTCGAGGGCGGCATCGTCGCGCAGATCAACTCCTCCTGGGCGGTGCGGGTCAACCGCGAGGAGCTCGTCGAGTTCCAGGTGGACGGCACGCACGGCAGCGCCGTCGCCGGACTGCGCGAATGCCGCTTCCAGTCCCGCGCCGGGACGCCGAAGCCGGTGTGGAACCCGGACATCCCGAACACGGTGCCGTTCCGCGAGCAGTGGCAGACCGTGCCGGACAACACCGAGTTCGACAACGGATTCAAGATCCAGTGGGAGCTGTTCCTCAAGCACGTCCTGCTGGACGCGCCAGGCACGCCGTTCCCGCACGACCTGTGGGCCGGGGCGAAGGGCGTGCAGCTGGCCGAACTGGGCCTGCAGTCCGCCGCCGAGGGCCGTCGCGTCGCGGTGCCGGAGCTGGGCCGGGGCGTCTGATGGGCTTCTCCTCCCGCACCGTCTTCGCCGCCGCGCACGTGGTGGCCGACCCGAACGCGGACAACGCGCCGGGCGCCCCGGCCGTCGTGGACTGGGACGCGACACTCGCGTTCCGGCATCACCTCTGGTCGCTGGGCCTGGGCATCGCGGACGCGATGGACACCGCGCAGCGCGGCATGGGCCTGGACTGGACCGCGACGAAGGAGCTGATCCAGCGGTCCGGCGCCGAGGCCCGGTCCGTCGGCGGGCTGCTGTGCTGCGGCGTCGGCACGGACCAGCTGCCCGGCGCCCCGTCCGCGCCGTATTCGCTCGCTGAGATCGCCGACGCGTACGAGGGCCAGCTCGAGGTGGTCGAGCAGGCCGGGGCGCAGCCGGTCCTGATGTGCAGCCGCGCGCTGGCCGCCACCGCGCGCGGCCCCGAGGACTACGCCGAGGTGTACGAGCGCGTCATCGGCCAGGCCTCGCGCCCCGTCATCCTGCACTGGCTCGGCGACATGTTCGACCCGGCGCTGACGGGCTACTGGGGCAGCGGGAACCTCGACGTCGCGACGCACTCGGTGCTCTCGATCATCAATGAGCACGCGGCGAAGATCGACGGCATCAAGGTCTCGCTGCTCGACGCGGACCGCGAGGTCGCGCTGCGGCGGCGGCTGCCGGAGGGCGTGCGCCTCTACACCGGCGACGACTTCAACTTCCCGGAGCTGATCGCGGGCGACGAGCAGGGCTTCAGCCACGCGCTGCTCGGCATCTTCGACCCGCTGGCCACGCAGGCGGCCGAGGCGCTGCGCCTGCTGGACGCGGGCGACGTGGCCGGGTTCCGCGGCGTGCTCGACCCGCTGGTCCCGCTGGCGCGGCGCATCTTCGCCGCGCCGACGCAGTTCTACAAGACCGGCGTCGTGTTCCTGGCGTACCTCTCGGGCCACCAGGACCACTTCAAGATGGTCGGCGGCCAGGAGACCGGCCGCGATCTCGCGCACCTCACCGAGCTGTACGAGCTGGCCGAGGCGGGCGGCATCTTCCCGGATCCGGACCTGGCCCGGGCGCGCTTCAAGGAGCACCGCGGTGACTGAGCAGCTGTCGCTGAACGTCTGGACGACGAAGAACTGGAGCCTCGCCGAGGCCGTCGCGGGCTGCGTCGAGCAGGGCGTGCCGGGCATCGGCCTGTGGCGGGACAAGGTCGCCGAACACGGCCTGGAGGCGGCGGCGAAGCTGGTGCGCGACGCCGGCCTGACGGTCACGAGCCTGTGCCGCGGCGGCTTCTTCACCTCGCCGGACTGGCTCGACGACAACAAGGCCGCGGTCGACGAGTGCGTGGCGCTCGGCACGAACGTGCTCGTGTTGGTCGTCGGCGGTCTGCACCGCGGCAGCAAGGACCTTCCGGCGGCGCGCGCGGCGGTGACCGACGGCATCGCGGAACTCGCCCCGTACGCCGAGCGGCAGGGCGTGAAGCTGGCGATCGAACCGCTGCACCCGATGTTCTGCGCCGACCGCGCGGTCGTCTCGACTCTCGGCCAGGCGCTCGACATCGCGGACGAGGTTGCGGTGCGCACCGGCTGCCGCAACGTCGGCGTGTGCGTGGACACGTACCACATCTGGTGGGATCCGCAGGTGTTCGCACAGATCGAGCGCGCGGGCGCGGCCGGCCGGATCCACGCGTTCCAGGTCTGCGACTTCCTGGTGCCGATCCCGGCGGACGCGCTGCTCGGCCGCGGGCACGTGGGCGACGGCGTGATCGACATCGCCGCGTTCATGCGTGCCGTGCGGGCGACCGGGTACCAGGGATTCACCGAGGTGGAGATCTTCAACCAGGAGGTCTGGGACACGCCGGGTGATCAGACGCTGCGAACCGTGATAGACCGGCATACGCGACTGTTGACGGAGATCGGCTAGACGGACGGGGCGTGACCGCCGGCATGGCACGGATATTGGTGTACTCGCGGACCACCGGCTATCGGCACGCCTCGATCCAGGCCGGAGTCCAGGCACTGGAGAAGCTGGGCCTGGAGCACGGCTTCGAGGTCGAGTCGAGCGAGGGCGTGCACAGCTTCCGGGCGGGCCGGCTGGAGCGGTACGACGCGATCGTGTTCCTGTCCACCAGCGGCGAGGTGCTCGACGAGCCGGGCCGGGCCGCGCTGACGCACTACATGAAGCAGGGCGGCAGCTGGCTCGGCATCCACGCCGCGTCCACCACGGAGTACGACTGGCCCTGGTTCGAGGGCCTGGTCGGCGCATGGTTCGATCAGCACCCGGAGATCCAGCCCGCGGTGCTGACCGTCGAGGACCGCGAGCACCCGGCCACCGAGCACCTCGGCGAGCGGTGGGAGCGCACCGACGAGTGGTACGCGTTCCGCCGCAATCCGCGCACCGCGGTGCAGGACATCAGAGTGCTGCTGACGGTGGACGAGGCGACGT
Source organism: Actinospica sp. (assembly GCA_035493475.1). GTDB lineage: Bacteria > Actinomycetota > Actinomycetes > Streptomycetales > Catenulisporaceae > Actinospica. The sequence goes on along the minus strand of DATJIF010000063.1, from coordinate 11,427 downwards.
ACCAGGGCGGCACGATGGGCGCCGACCATCCGCTGTCCTGGTGCCACGAGTACGGCGGCGGCCAGTCGTTCTACACCGCGCTCGGCCACGCCGAGGAGACGTACCGCGACCCGGAGTTCCTGCGGCACGTGCTCGGCGCGCTGCGCTGGCTGGGCGTGCAGACGAAGCAGTTCGACTAGACGTCTAGGCGTCCGCCTGCTCCCGGATCCAGTCCAGCGCCGGGACGCCCGCCGACTCGAGCACCGATACGTGGCCGTCCGCGGGGTACGTACGCAACTCGGCGGACGCGACGGTGGCCGCGACCCAGCGTCCGTGCGCGGCCGGGACGATGCGGTCGTGCTCGCCGTGGCAGACCAGCAGCGGACGGTGAATCGCCGTCACCTCGAAACCCCAGGGCGCGACGTACGCCAGATCGTCGTCGATCATGCCGCTGACGTCGCCGTTCTTCAGCGCCTTGTTGACGACGGTCATCATCCAGTCCCACGAGCCCTGCAAGGCGGCGTGGTCGGCGGGCGTGAACATCTCGGGGTCGTACTCCGAGGACTCAAGCAGCTCCACCAAGGCCGCGCGGCCCGCCACCGACGCGCGCAACTCGGCCTCGCCGGACGGGTTCATGCCGGTGAAGTAGTCCAGTCCGGGGCCGCCGTACGGCGCAGGGCCCGAGATGTCCACGACCGCGATCAACCGGTCCGCGAGCAGCGCCGCGCACGCGAGGGTGTGCGGCCCGCCGCCGGAGTGGCCGAGCATCGCGAACCGGCTGATGCCGAGCGCGTCGAGCACCGCGGCCGCGTCCTCGGCTGCGGACCCGACCGTGCGACCCGGCCGCGCGGTGGACGGACCGTAGCCCGGCCGGTCGTACCCGACGAAGCGGATGCCGCGCTCGGCGGCGGCCGCGAACAGCGGAGCGGGCGGCTCGCCGACGTTCGGGGTGCCGTGCGACCACAGCACGGCGAGCCCGGGGACGGAGCCGTCCGCGGCGCGCGTGTCGTAGCAGCGCAGGGTACGGCCGTCGCCGAGGACGAGGTCGTGCTCGATCACTGTCAGCATGTTTCCGAGGATAGGTCGCCCCGCCGACAGCCGGCTCAGCGCGCGCCGGACCGCCGCTGGCGTGCCGCCTCGTAGAGCACCACCGACGCGGCGTTGGCGGCGTTGAGCGAACTCGCCGCGCCGCCGATCGGGATGCGCACGAGCGCGTCGCAGGCGTCCAGCCAGCCCTGGCTCAGCCCATTGGTCTCGTTGCCGATCGCGAGCAGCGTCGGGACGGTGAGGTCGAACTCGGCGACGTCCGCCGTGCCGTGCTCGTCCGTGCCGACCAGTTGGACCGGGTGCCCGGCGGCCCGCTGCTCGGCGAGCCACGCCTGCACCTGCGCGTGGCCCGGCACCCGGACCGTGGGCAGCGCGAAGAGCGAACCGGTGCTCGCGCGCACGGCCTTCGGGTCGTACGGATCCGCCGCGTGGCCCGAGACGATCACCCCGTGCGCGCCGAACGCGTCCGCCGAGCGGATGATCGAGCCCAGATTCCCCGGACTCGTCGGCCGGTCGAAGACCAGCCCGAGAAACGGCGTGCCGGCTGATGTTCCAACGCTGATCCGATCGAGCGAATCCGGCGCCGTGCCCACCACGGCCAGCAATTCCGGCGGTGTCGAATCCTTCTCGCCGAGTTCCGCGATGAGCTCTCCGGACATGCCGTACTGCGCCGCACGGGACGAACGCAGCGTCTCCGCCGCCCAGCGCGAGAGCGGCCGGTCGAGGTCGAAGACCAGCGCCCGGACCGGCCAGCGGTGCTCCAGGGCCAGGCTGATCGGGCGAACGCCCTGCACCAGGAACTCCCCCGCCCGGTGCCGCTTGCTCCGATTCCCGAGCAGCGCCTCCCACTGCTGGAACCTGGCGTTGCGCGATGTGATCCTCTCCACCCTGAGGAGTGTAGCGAGGGGCCGAGATGGTTGATTCGGAGGTATGCCGGGGCGAAACGGCTGATCGGCGGCGCCTGGACGCGCGCCGCGACCCTCCACAGACGACCGAGTATGCGCCGGGCCGCGGCGCACGCCCAGGCTTGCCGCTGAGCCGTTTCGCCCTGCCCCGCAAGATCCGCAGGTCAGCAGGAGTTCCAGCGCACGCGGCTTACCGGCCTACCCCCGAATCAACCATCTCACTGCGGCGTTGTGTTCAAATCAGCACAGAGTGTAGGGTACGGATTCGCCCATCGGAGGACGACGGATGCGAATTCCGGAAAAGAAGAACGACAACTGTGGTTGAGGCAGGGGACCCCTGGGGGTATCGGGTGACCGACGTGGCGGTGTTCCACGGGGTCGCCTACCGGCAGGGCTCGGTTGACGATCCGATATGGCCGCGGATAGCGCTCGTGCAGGGGGACAACACGATCCTGGTCCACCCGGACCGGCTCGACGAGTGGTACACCTCGCGCTGGACCTTCACGTGGCGCGACGAGCCGTTCGAGGCGCGCGGGCTGCGGGACGACGGAATGGAGGGGGTCTACCTCGGGGCGGACATGGAATTCGCGGCGAAGCACCTGCGCTCGGAGTTCTCCCGGCACCGCGGGCGTTTCCCGCTCGCGGAGGTCGCCGACCTGACTCAGCACCGCGATTCGCTGGTGCCGCGGTTCCGCCGGGAGCAGCGGCTGATGGCCGACGCGGCGAAGTACCGTTCGGGCACGTTCGCGCGTTACCAGGGGCGGATCCACCCGGCGGCCGAGACCGTCGGCGAGGACGGGCGGCTGTTCCTGACCGGGCCCGCGGACCTCGGCGCGCTGAACGTGGCACTGGACGAGGTCGAGGAGTGGTACGCCACCGTGTGGACGTTCCGCTGGTGGGGCGAGCCCTTCGAGGTGATGGACGTGACGCAGGGCCGGCTCAAGGGGCTCTACATGGGCGGCCAGGCGCACTTCGCCTGGGACTACCTGCGGCTGGAGCCGGGCACCGGGCAGGACTACACGATCCTGCTGCCCGAGGAGAGCGTCGTGGACCTCACCGAACACCGGGAGGACCTGCTCGCCCGCTGGCTCGAGAAGCAGTAGTCAGATCTCCAGCAGTTCCCGGAACCGGCGCTGCACGAGCGGCCACTGCCATTCGCGCTCGACCCACGCGCGGCCGGCCTTGCCCATCTCGTCGGCCCTCGCCGGATCGTTCAGCAGCTCCGAAACGCGCTCGGCCGTCTGAGGGACACTCAGCTCGCCGCTGCCGGGGACGACGTAACCCGTCTCGCCCTCGATGACCGCGTCCGGCGCGCCGCCCGAATCGCCGCCCACCACGGCCATGCCGAGCGCCGAGGCCTCCAGGTACACGATGCCGAGGCCCTCGATGTCGAGGCCGCCGCGCCGGGTGCGGCAGGGCATCGCGAAGACGTCGCCCGCCGCGTACAGCCGCGGCAGCTCGCCCCAGGAGACCGGGCCGCTGAACACGACGTCCTTGGCCACGCCGGTGGACTCGGCCAGCTGCTCCAGCTCCTTGCGGTACGGGCCGCCGCTGCCGATCAGCAGCGCCGCGTCCGGCACGGCCTTCTTGATCAGCGGCAGGGCTCTGATCAGTGTGTCCTGTCCCTTGCGCGGCACCAGCCGGGAGACGCAGACGACGGTCGGCCGGTCTGCGAGCCCGAGGCGCTTGCGCAGGTCGGCGGTCTCCGGCTCGGTGCGCACGCCGGGATGGAAGGTCTCGATGTCGACGCCCGGGTGCAGCTGCGCCATCCGTTCGCGGGCCGCCGGGCTCAGCGCGTCGCCGACCTTGCGGTGGTAGTACTCGACCAAATAGGTGAGCACGTCCACGCCGTCACCGATCCGGCGGAGCAGCTGGCGGGCCGCCGGCAGCTGCGCCCACCCGGCCTCGTGCCCGTGCGTGGTCGCCACCAGCCGCTCGACCCCCGCCTTGCGCCGCAGCGTCGGGGCCATCAGCGCCAGCGGGGCCGCCGCGCCGAACCAGACCCGGTCGCAGCCCTCGGATTTCGCGATCTCCACCGCGCGTCGCACCCGCTTCGGGTCCGGAATCATTACGGTTGTCTGGTCACGAATCGTCAGGTACGGACGTTCCGCGTCGTATGCGCGGCATTCGTCGGCCTTGCCCCGCCACGTCGAGGCGTACACGACCACGTCCGAAGGGGTGAACCCATCGACCATCGCTTGGACGAACGCCTGGATACCGCCGGGGCGCGGGGGGTAGTCGTTGGTGACGACGAGGGTGCGGGCCATGGCTCCACGATCTCATCTCTCCGGACCAACCAGGAACAGGACAGTCGATGACCCTCCGGGCCATGCTGACCCGCGCGCGGCTGCGCTCGGCGTTGCTGCCCGCGGCCACCTGGGTGTGGACCCGCGGCGTGCTGCTGCTCTATGTCTACGACGTGATCCCGTACATCTCGCACGGCGACATCACCGGGGACGTCAAGCTCTACAACCACTGGTCGAACGCGTTCAGCCAGGGCCACTTCCCGCAGAACGACCGCAGCTGGCAGTACCCGCCGGGCGCCGCGCTGGTGATCGGCTTCCCCCGGCTGGTACGCGCGCTGACCGGGATGAGCTACTACACGGCGTTCTACGCGATGGCGCTGGCGTCCGATCTGATCATCTTCCTGCTGGTGGTCTACCGCTGCTGGCGCACCCACGAGGAGACCGGCAGCGAGCGGGTCGACTACGTCGGCGCCTACGCGTACGTGGCCGCGATCTTCATGCTCGGCCCGTTCATCTTCGGCCGCTACGACATCACCGTCACCATGATCGCCTCGGTCGGCCTGGCCGTCGCGCTGCGCACCGCCACCGCGACCTGGCGGCTGCGCGGCGTCGCGATCGGGCTCGGCACGATCGTGAAGGTCTGGCCGATGGCGCTGCTACTCGGCCTGCCGCGCGGGCAGAACGGCAGACGCGCGGTGTCCTGGGCGGCGATCGGCGCCGCCGTGCCCACGCTGCTCCTGCTGATCATGCCGGGCGCGCTCTCCTTCCTGAAACAGCAGGGCGGCCGCGGCCTGGAGATCGAATCGGTGCTGGCCACGCCGTTCCTGCTGGCCCGTCACTTCGGCTACCACGCGGTGATCCGCAACCGGTACGGCTCCTGGGAGATCATCGGCCCCGGCATCGGCGCGATCGCCGGATTCTGCGAAGTACTCACGCTGCTCGGCTTCTGCTGGCTGCTCTGGTGGCGCCGGCGCGCGCGGCTGACGCAGGAGCGCTGGACCGAGGGCGTGTACTACGACGCGGGCCTGGTCGCCGTCATGATCTCGATCACCACCAGCCGGGTGCTGAGCCCGCAGTACCTCGTCTGGGTGTGCGGACTGCTCGCGCTCTGCCTCGCGATCGCGCCGCTCAAGCGGGAGCACGGCGGCACGGTGCTGGCCGGACCCTGCTGGCTGCTGCTCGGCACGATCTCCGTCACGCAACTCGAGTTCCCGCTGCTGTTCGCCCCGCTCGTGCACGGCAGCACGAAGTCGGCGCTGTTCGTCACCGGCCGCAACGCGCTGCTGGTCGGCGCGACCATCTGGGCCGCGTACCTGCTGTGGAAACGCTACGTCGTCGTCGAGGCGGTCCCCGAGATCCCCGAGACGGAGGAGGAGCGCGAGCCCGAACCGGCCCTGTGACCGGTTCGGGCTCTCTCTCCTTGCCTCACTCAGCCCTGCTCAGCCCTGCTCAGTCCCGCTCCGCCGCGTTCGCCTTCCGCATCTCGCGCACCTCGCGGGCCACTTCCCACGGATCGGAGACCGGCCCGAGGTGGGCGAGCTTGTCCGGGTTGCTGATGCCGCGCACGGTCAGCACCTGGCCGTCCCGCACCTCGAGGACCATCGTGTGCAGCACCCGGCCCTCCCGGTCCCGGAAGATCGCGCCGGGCTGGCCGTTCACCTCGTGCAGCTCGTGCGTCACCCCGACCTGGATCAGCACCGGATAGTACGAGGCGAGCACCCGCGAGACCCGGTCCATGCCGACGACCGTCCGGGACAGGTTCGGCGCCTTGCCCCCGCCGTCCCCGACCAGCTGCACGTCCGCCGCGAGCAGGTCCTGCAGCCCGAGCACGTCGCCGTCCCGGAGCGCGTCGAAGAACCGCGTGGCCAGCTCCTGACGCTCCCGCCGGTCCGCCTCGAAGCGCGGCCGCCCCTCCTGCATGTGCCGCCGCGCCCGGACCAGCAGCTGCCGACACGCCGCCTCCGACCGCCCGACCGAGCCGGCGATGTCCTCGTAGTCGAACGCGAACACCTCGCGCAGCACGAACACCGCCCGCTCCAACGGGCTGAGCCGCTCCAGCAGCATCAGCGCGGCCATCGACAGCGAGTCCGCCAACTCCGCCGACCGCGCCGGATCCTCGTACGGATCGCTCAGCAGCGGCTCCGGGAACCACGGCCCCACGTACTGCTCCCGCCGCACCCGCGCCGACCGCAACACGTCGATCGCGATCCGGGTCACCGTCGCCGAGAGGTACGCCTTGGTCGAGTCCGGCACCGTCGAGGAGCCGTCGAAGCGCAGCCACGCCTCCTGCACCGCGTCCTCGGCCTCCCCCACGCTGCCCAGGATCCGATACGCGATCGAGAACAGCAGCGGCCGCAGCTCCTCGAACTCCTCGACCTTGTCCACGGTTGACCCCTTACCCCGTCCGTCAGTGCATCTGCTTGATCTGCCCGGCCACATACTCGCCCGTCGCGGGCTGCCGCGTGATGATGTTCGCGCGGTTCACCAGGTTCATGAAACAGATCAGCAGCGTCAACGCCCCGAGCTGCGCCTCGTCGTAGTGCCGCGCCGCCCGCTCCCACACCTCGTCGCTCACCCCGCCCGCGGCGTCCGCCACCCGGGTCCCCTCCTCCGCCAACTCGAACGCGGCACGCTCAGCCTCACTGAACACCGTCGCCTCCCGCCACGCCGCCACCAGGCTGAGCCGCACCACCGTCTCCCCCGCCGCCAACGCCTCCTTCGTGTGCATGTCCACGCACACCGCGCACCCGTTCACCTGGCTCACCCGCAGCTTCACCAACTCCTGCGTGGCATACGGCAGCCCCGACTCCTCCACCGCCCGCCCCGCCGCGAGCAGGTGCTTGAACGCCTTCCCCATCGTCGGGTCCGCGAAGAAGTTCATCCGTGCGTCCATGGTCATTCCCCTGTGTCTCGTCAGTGTCTACACACCCGAGACGAGACAGCCCCCCGCGCTGTGACTCAGCTTCCGTCCGGCCTGACGATCGTGTTGATCGGCATGGAGGTGACCGGGGCGAACTGGACCTGGGACCCCGGCCGAGGCGCGTGGATGATCAGGCCGTTGCCGACGTACATGCCGACGTGGGTACGTCCGGCGAAGTAGATCACCAGGTCACCCGGCTCGATGTCGGAGAGGGCCACGGTCTGCCCGGCGTCGGCCTGCTCTTGCGAGGTCCGCGGCAGCATCACGCCCGCCTGGCTCCAGACGTGCTGCATCAAGCCCGAACAGTCGAAGCCGGAGGGTCCGACCGCGCCCCAGACGTACGGCTTGCCGAGCTCGGCGTACGCGGCTTCGATGGCCTTCTGCGCGCGGTCCACGTCGATGCCCTGGCCGACGCCCGAGGTCACGGCGGTCAACAGTGTGCCGAGCGTGGGAGTCTGCGCGGGGACGGCGGTGCCGAGCCCGTCCCCGTTCGCGCCCTGCGAGAGCGCGTAACTGACGGCACGTTGGTCGGCGGCGTCCAGATCGGCGAGCTGCTGCCGCGCCTGTGCGAGCTCGGCCTGAATCAGCGAGCGGGACGAGGCGAGCTGCGTCTCCACGGACTGCAACTGCTGCAGTTCCTGCTCCCCCAACGCCGAGAGCGCGTCGAGTTGACGCTGCGCCTCCTCGGCGACGTGAACCTGCTGGGCGTCCAGGGCTGCCACGCGGTTCGTCATCCCCGCACGCTGCAGATAGTTGTCCGGGTGCGTCGCGAACAACAGCGCGAGCGCGGAGCTGTAGTCGGGGTTCCGGTACTGCTGCGCAGCAAGCCTGCCGAGCCCGCCGTCGAGCGTGTTGAGCAGCTGCCGCGTCTGCACGCTCTGCCCGTTCGCGCTGTCGATCGCCGACTGCAGCTGCGCGATCCGCTCCTCGTCGGCGTCGTACTGCTGCGTCGCCGCCTCAGCCTGCGCGTAGAGCGTGGAGATGTGCTGCTCCGCCGCCTGCCGCACATCCGTAGCCGGCTGCGCGTGCCCGATCCCACTGCCGAGCCCGAGCGCCGCACACGTAGCGGCCGTCAACGACGCGGCACGATGTCCTTGCGAAGCATGACGAAGCACGCAGCGCAACGTATCGGGCGAATCAGGGCGAGATCAAACATACGTCACCCTGGTGAGCGAAAATGATGATATACGACTGATTCGCCTAGCTCCGGCCCAGGCGGCGGACCAGCATCGACGAGGGCACCGGGCGGGCGCCGGAGCGGCGGACGCCGTCGGCCACCTCCTTGTCGGAGGAGACGACGATGACCGGGCGGCCTTGGGGTTCGGCGGCTACTAGTCTGCGGATCAGCTCGTCGGCGATCTCGCCGCCGCGGGAGAACAGGACTCTGACGCCCTTGTGCTGAGGGACGGGGACGGGGCCGCCTAGCTCGGCGCCGTCGAAGACGCAGGTGATCTCGGCTCCGGTGCGGGCCGCGATGCCGCCTAGGCCCTTGAGGAGCCTTATCCGCTGCTCGTGCAGGGAGAGCGTGGGGAAGCCGGTCTTGGTGACGTTGTAGCCGTCGACGACGAGGTGTGCGCGCGGCAGGGCGAGCAGGGCGTCGAGGATGGCGGGATCGTCTACGGCGCGGGCCTGGCCGGCCACGTCGTGAGCGCCCAGGGTGTCGGCGCGCACGGCCTCCACGGTGTCGGCGGGGCGGGCGTCGGTGGGCGAGAGGGCGAGTTCCCTCTGCAGGCCCGCGGCGGCCTCGCTGATGGTCTCCAGGAGCAACCGCATACGGACCTCGTCGGCGCCGCGGCTGGCTCTGGTGGCGCTGCGGGCGTTCTCGAGGGCCGCTTCGGACTCGGTCAGGCGGGCGCGGATGCGACGGAGTTCGGCCTCGGCGGCGGAGACCTGCATCGTGGCGGCGTTCTGCACGGCACTGCTCTCCGAGACGGCCTCGCGGGCGTGCGCCTGAGCCCGCCTCATATCCGCCTCCAGCTGCCGGATGCGGCGGCGCAGCGAGTCGCCCTCGCGGCGTTCGGCGGCGAGTTCGGCCTTGAGGCGCTCGGTCTCGGCCTTGGTCTGCTCGCGGATGGCGTCGATCTCGGCCTTGAGCCGGGCCACCTCGTCACCCAGATGCTCGTCCGCCATCGCCCGCTCGGACGCGCGCGCGGCGAGTTCGGCCTGCTCCAGCAGTTCCGGCCAGCCCTCGGGGCGCAGCAGGTAGACGATGGCGGCCACGTCGCGCGGGTCGGCGGCCGGCGGGATCGCCCCGGCGAACAGCGCGTCGGCCACCTCGGGGTACGTGTCGTGCACCCGCTCGGCGACCCGGCCGCGGAAGACGGAGTCGGCCTCCAGCGCGGCGGCGAGCGGGGTCGCGGCCAGCTTCGCCCGCTTGGCCGGGGTGAACTTCGCGAACGGGCGCAGCGAGGCGGGCAGCGTGCCGGCCGGCAGCCCGCCCGCGACCTGGGCCGCGAAGTCCAGCACGCGCGCCCGGACCGGTTCGGACAGGGCGGCGGCGCTCGGACCGCGATCCGGCAGCGGACCGGGCGCCACGCCGCCGGTCTCCTCGCCGCTCATCTCCGACCTTCCCGTCCCTGTCGACTGGTGGTTATCCGGTATTTCCCAGCGTAGACGCTTTCACGCGCCATACGAGAGCCCCCGCGCGCCCCCGGGGCGTCGCGGTCTAAGCTGAATCCCATGGTGACCGCGATAGTGATGATCAAGGCCGAGACCGGGCTCATCCCGGAGACCGCAGCGTCCCTGGCCGCGCTGGCCGGGATCAGCGAGGTCTACTCGGTGACCGGCGAGTGGGACCTGATCGCCATCGCCCGGGTGCAGGCGCACGAGGACCTCGCCGACCTGATCCCGGGCCGCCTGAACAAGGTGCCCGGCGTGCTGCGGACCGAGACGCACACGGCCTTCCGCGCGTACAGCGCCGTGGACCTCGACGCCGCCTTCGCCCTCGGCCTCGAGTAGTCGCACGCGCCCCGCACGTCACACGGGCCGCATAAACACGTTCCCCTCCGTACCTGCACGGTACGGAGGGGAAGTGCGTTGTGGCTACAGCTTTTTCGCGGTCGCGTCAGTGGTGGCCGCTGGAGATCGCCTGGCGGTACTCCTCCTCGGTCGGCTTCTCCACGCGCTCGCCGAAGTACCAGCGGGTGGCCTTGGCGCGCAGCTTGGCGAGCCGCAGCCGGGGCGCCGGCACGCCGTTGGAGTCGGTGACCTCGGTCAGCGTCAGCGGACGGTGCACGTCGTGCGCGGTCAGCTTGTGCAGGTCGCCGGCGTCCAGCGGGGTGTGGATCTCGGAGAACTCGCCCTCCGGGGACCGGGTGATGATGCCGGACTCGCGCCCGTGCAGCACCTTGTCGCGGTCCCGGCGCTGCAGACCGAAGCAGATCCGCCGGGTGAGCCAGAACGCGAAGACCGGGCCGACGAAGAACAGCACCCGGTCGACCCAGGTGATCGTCTCCACCGAGAGGTTGAAGTGGGTGGCGATCAGGTCGTTGCCGCCGTTGATCCACAGGATGCCGTAGACGGTGATGCCCGCCACGCCGATCGCGGTCCGGGTCGGCATGTTGCGCGGCCGGTCCAGGATGTGGTGCTCGCGCTTGTCCCCGGTGATCCAGGCCTCGAAGAACGGGTAGATCGCCAGGCCGGTGAAGATGATGCCGGGCACCACCAGCGACGGGACCAGGACGTTCAGCGAGAGCGTATGACCCCAGAAGTTCCACTCCAGGTTGGGCATCATGCGCAGGCTGCCCTCGAGGAAGCCGATGTAGAAGTCCGGCTGCGAGCCCGCAGTGATCTGCGTCGGCACGTAGGGTCCGTAGTCCCAGATCGGGTTGATCGACACCAGGCCGCCGAGCAGCGCGATGAAGCCGAACACGACGAAGAAGAAGCCGCCCGCCTTCGCCATGTACACCGGCATCAGCGGCAGGCCGACCACGTTCTCGTTGGTGCGTCCGGGTCCGGCCCACTGCGTGTGCTTCTGGTAGAAGACCAGGATCAGGTGCGCCGTGATCAGGCCCAGGATCAGGCCGGGCACCAGCAGGATGTGGATCGTGAACAGCCGCGGGATGAAGTCGTGGCCCGGGAACAGACCGCCGAACAGGAAGTACGAGACGTACGTTCCGATGATCGGGATCGAGAGCACGACGCCCTGGGCGATGCGCAGACCGGTGCCGGAGAGCAGGTCGTCCGGCAGCGAGTAGCCCGCGAAGCCCTCGAGCAGCGCCAGCACGAACAGCGTGAAGCCGATCAGCCAGTTGAGCTCGCGCGGCTTGCGGAAGGCGCCGGTGAAGAAGATCCGGAGCATGTGCACCATGATCCCCATCACGAAGACCAG